>CAXYEO010000028.1:0-69611 GCA_964276085.1 uncultured Thalassobaculaceae bacterium
TGTCGACATGAGGCTGGCGCTGCATTCATGGCCACCGCAGATGGGAGGCTTAGAAACAGGGCTGGTGTTGTGCTGGTTAGCCGTGGCCCGGGGTTAGCAAATGCGTTAGTGGCGGTGCATTCGGCATACCATGACGCGACACCATTGGTTGTACTTATAGGCCAGGTAGAGAGAGCTGATTTTGGACGATTAGCGCTTCAGGAACAAAATTACTCTTTACTTTTAGCGGACATCACAAAATCTGTTATAGAGGTTAACCAACCAGACATGGCATCAGAAGCAATTGCTAGGGCATTCCACATTGCCGAAAGTGGTACGCAGGGCCCCGTAGCTGTTGTAATCCCGGAAGACCTTTTTGATGAAGAAACCAGTAGCCCGGCAATTAGTCCAGCTCCCAGACTATCGTCTTCTCCACGAAGGGAGGATCTGGAAAAACTGGCCAAGTTGATAATTGAGGCCGAGCGCCCACTAGTATTGGTTGGTGGAGCCCTTCTGGCTGAGTCGTTAATAGATGAAAATGTGCTTACAGATCTCAATATATTATCCGAACGCTGGGTATTACCAATAAGCCCAACACACCGACGACCACAACTCTTTAATTCAAAACACCCCAATTACGGCGGTTATATGGGTATTCGAGTTCCAGCACCTTTAATTAATCAAATGAAAGAAACTGATTTATTACTGGTACTAGGAGAGCGTATGACAGATACTGTCAGCCAATCGTATACCTTTCCTGAGGCGCCTAAGCCCCAGTTCCCGATGATCCACGTATGGCCTGATGCCAATGAGATTGGTAGAGTATGGCATCCGGATATAGGTATTCCTGCTAGTCCTCATGAAGTAATCAAAGGGCTACTTTCCATGGAGGTTCCTAAAAACGTAGATAAACGAAAGAATTGGGTAGAGGCATTAAATAGCAAACATAGAAAACTATTATCCAAAGAATGGGATACAACAAATGATGGTGTGAATTTTTCTGCCGTTGTGTGTGAAGTCGATAAATATCTCAAACAAGACGCAACAATCGCTTCTGATGCAGGAAACTTCGGAAGTTTCATCCATCGTTATATTAACTTTAGACAAAACCAAATTTTTTTATCATCCGTTGTTGGCGCTATGGGGTCAGGTATGCCTATGGCAGTAGCAGCTGGCTTGCGGAGACCGGGCACACAAATTGTTTGTTTTATAGGCGATGGTGGTGCGTTGATGATGGGGAATGAAATAGCGACTGCTGTTCAATATAACGTTAATCCAATTATGATAATATCTGATAATTCAATGTATGGAACAATAGGAATGCATTCTTATGTTAGATACCCAGATAAACCATTCATGGCGGGGACTAAACTAACTAATCCTGATTTTGCTGCATGGGCTCGTTCATTTGGGGCCGAAGGAATAACAATACGAGATGAAACAGAGGTTGCAGAAAACATCGAAAAGGCTTTCAACATAGAAGGCAAACCGGTAGTGGTTCATTGCCACACCTCCGCGTTGCAAATGAGTGCCTGGAGAAAATATGAGCGATCGGAAACTTTGATATGAGCGATGAAGATCTCCTGAACCCGCCGCGTTACGCAGCTCAAATTTTGCTCAAACAAATCATATCTATATTAGCTGCTTGGGGCATGCCTTCGAAACAGGCCCAGGTTGCCTCTCATGTTATGGTAGATACGGACTTACGCGGTGTAGATTCCCATGGAATTAATATGCTTCGCCAATATGAGGAGACATTTAGACGTGGTGCGTTAAATATTAAAGCCCAAACAAAAATTATTCGTGATCGAGCAACCACGGCGTTACTAGATGCTGACAGGGGACTAGGCCATCCTGTGTCTGTCGAGGCAATGGAAATGGCTATAAATAAAGCAGAAAGACATGATATTGGGATCGTATGTGTTAAAAACTCGCATCATTTTGGAGCGGCTGGATACTATGCCGAATTAGCTGCACAACGAGGTCTTATTGGAATTGTGACAACATCAACTCGCGGAATTTCAATGGTGCCCACTCGAGGAACGCAACCTGTTCTGGGAACTAATCCATTTGCTTTTGCCGCACCTGCCGGGAAATACGATCCATTAGTGCTAGACTTTGCCACTACAGTAGCAGCGGTAAATAAAGTTAAAGTACGAAAACTTAGGGAACTGGAATTACCTGAAGGCTGGGTTAATGATGGCGATGGACAAGCCATCTTGGACCCAAATGAAGCGATAAATATCTTTGACAACAAAAATTGGGGTGGCTTAAACCCAGTTGGCGGGATTGGAGAAATATTAGGAGGCCACAAAGGTTATGGACTTGCCATATTTTCGCATATCCTCAGTGGAGTAATGTCGGGAGCCTCATTCTCCCCTATACGTGTAAAGAATAGTAATACAGATACACCGGACGATTTGGGGCATTACTTTCAAGCGATCAACCCTGAGAGCTTTAGAACAAAGGAGGAATACGACTCCGATATTGAAGTTGTTATAGAGACGCTTAGAGCGGTAAAACCCCGTGATCCAGAAAAACCTGTTTTAGTTCCTGGAGAACCTGAACAAATTAGCCGGAAAGATCGGACAAAAAATGGTATTCCTGTCAATCGAAATCTACGAAACCTAATCCGTGAAATAGCTCAAAATGCTAATGTAGAGTACTTATTAGAAAACACTACCATAGAATAAACTAGAGACATTACCTCTAAAAGGAGAGTGATATGAAACTCGCGTATTTTGATGATTTTAAGCTCGGTATAGTAAAGGGTGATGGACTTGTTGATGTTTCAAACATTGTAGATGATATCCCGCATACTAATTCTGGAAACCTAATGATTGGCCTAATAGAAGCCTTCGATAAGTATCGACCAAAGCTTGAGGCAGCAGTAGCAGAGGGAACCCCTATACCATTTGGTTCTTTAAGGATCAGGCCACCATTACCAAAACCAGGCAATATCGATTGTATGGCAGTTAATTATATGGAAAACGGTACATTAAAAGAAAAACCTAAGATAAATGGCTTTCATAAATCTTCGTCCGCAATAATTGGTAATAACGACACCATGGTTTTACCTGATGTTCCTGCTACTATTTTTGAAGGTGAAGCCGAACTGGGATTAATCATTGGTAAAAAAGCCAGCAATGTGACTGAGTCTAATGCTATGAACTATATTTTTGGCTATTTAAATTTTATTGATGGATCTGCACGTGGACTTCCACCAGAGCGCAATGTATTTTTTCAGGTTAAATCACGAGCAACTTTTGCTCCCATTGGCCCGTTCATAGTTACAGCAGATGAAGTGCAAGACCCCCAGAATCTATCCGTTAAACTGTGGATAAATGGAGATCTTAAACAAGATTTTAATACAAGCGATATGGCCCATAAAATCCCACAAGCGATTTCGTGGCTAAGTTCGATACACACGCTTGAACCAGGCGATTTAGTAGCAACAGGAACGAACCATCGAGGGCTAAGTTCATTTCAGGATGGAGACAAAGTAGAATTGGAAGTAGAAGGTCTCGGCCGCCTCTCGATATTCGTTCAAGATGATTTAAAACGTACCTGGGCACGAGAGACTAGGCTTGACAGGAAAAATGCAGGCCATGAAACACCAACCCCGCAGTTAACTGGGAAGTATGCATCATAGGGTTATAAATCATGGCTACAGCTAATCAATTTGGTTTGGACCTGGGAATATATGGATCATTAGCAAAACCTGATATTGTTATTGACTTAGCCACCTTTGCCGAGTCAGCGGGCTTTAGTACTATTTGGCTTGCAGACCATATAGTATTCCCGAAGGAATTTGACTCTAAATACCCATATAGCGCTACTGGCGGGTTTCCAGCACCGATCGAAGACCCCTTACTAGAACCAATCGCAACAATGGCCGTTTTAGCGGGATCAACGACTAGTATTCGCATTGGAACCGCTGTTTTAATAATTCCTTACAGGAATCCGATACTGCTAGCCCGCATGTTAATCACGATAGATCAGTTCTCTGGTGGGCGTATTACTCTTGGAGCAGGTGTTGGATGGTTAAAAGAGGAATTTGAAGTTCTTAATACCGCCGATTTCTCTTTACGTGGCAAAGTCACAGATGAATACTTGGAAATTTTTAAAAGCTTATGCAATGGAAAGGAAGTATCCTACAAAGGTGAAACGTATCACTTTGACCCTATCTATTCTGTACCAGGATCAGTTCAAAAGCCTCATCCACCAATTCTTATTGGTGGTATCGCTAATCCTGCATTGAAACGAGTTGTTAGGTACGGAGATGGATGGCTTGCTGTTGCATTGGACGCTATTCGAATGAAAGAACGCCTTAGCACACTAAAACAACTCTGTGAGAGTAGTGGACGGGTCTTTGACGATCTCGATTTAGTTTACAAAATATTTATAAACCCTGGTGAAGCCAAGAAAGGTCCGTTTGGCGAACGAGAAATAGGCAGTGGCTCAGAACAACAAATAATAGATGATTTGAAAAGCATACTAGGTGCTGGGTTCTCAAGTATTATAGTTCGTTACCGAGGGGATAGTGCAAAAGCGCAACAACTGCAGATGGAACGTTTCGCTGAAGAAATAATACCAAGCTTGTAGCTTATGCGATGTTTTTAATAATCTCAAACATTACGCATAACACTTATCCAAACTAAGTAAGTCGATATCCAAAAGCTACTAACTTCTAAAACATTTATTGGATAAAACAGAGGCTTTGCCTAATACCCTTCACGTTCCAATCGCTTACGCATTAGCTTCCTATGACGTCGTGTCGCTTCAGCTTCTTCGCGCACGCGCCGCTCTGACGGTTTTTCATAATTTCGGCGGAGTTTCATCTCTCTAAAAATACCCTCACGTTGCATCTTCTTCTTTAATGCTCTGAGAGCTTGATCTACATTATTATCTCTTACCGAAACCTGCACTGAAAACCACCTCCATTAACTATTTAGATCCAATTTACAAGCAATTACCCCGCACCGATAATCGCGAACGCGTTGAATAGCACATATTACGGTCAAAAGCCAAGCTACTTATTTCGCCACTTTACCATTTAATGAACAAAGCTTATATCAGGTGTATGGGAATCAGACCGATAATAAAGATGGGAAATCCGATCCTAAGAATGAATGCTGAGGTTGTAAGACCTGAGGACGTTCACTCATTAACCTCGATTATACCCGATATGATAACAACTATGCGCGAAGCTAGAGGTGTTGGGCTAGCAGCCCCTCAAATTGGCATTAGCCTTCGCGTAATAATCTTTGAAATTCCAAGTAGTCGGGCGACGAGTGTAAAGGGAGATCAACCCTGTGAAGTTCAAGTTTTAATTAACCCAAAAATTAACCCTTTAACCTCGGAGAAAGAATTAGGGTGGGAGGGTTGTCTGTCTATACCAGAATTACGCGGAGAGGTCCCCAGATATACACGGATAAACTATACTGGGCTCGACGCTGAAGGTAGCCCAGTGACGTCCTATGCATCCAATTTTCATGCGCGCGTTGTTCAACATGAGGTAGACCATCTCAACGGAATTTTATACCCTGAAAGAATGTTGGATCTGACGCGTTTGGGTTACATAGATGAGTTTGCCAGAGCTCAAGAAAAGCACACTTTACAAAACGATATCACCAGAGATGGCAATGATAATGGATAGTCTTAATAAAGAACGACAAATATTAAGAGATAAATTACTAGAGGCCTCTCTTCCTCATGTTACTTTTGATGGCTGGAGTCTCAAAGCACTCCAAGCTGCAACTACTGATTTGGGTATAAAAGAAGGACTGATTTATTCGGTATTTGTTGACCCTGAAAATGAGTTGGTAAAGCATTTCTCAAACTGGGCTGATCGTAAGATGATTGACCATCTCAGTGAACTTAATTTCGAAACAATGAAAATACGAGATCGTATAACAAAAGCCGTTCGTGTCAGATTAGAAGTGTTATCTGATCATAAAGAGGCGTTGAGACGATCTGTGCTAAAGTCCTCACCAGTAGATCTATACAATACTGTTGATCTGATATGGCGGAAGGCTGGAGATAAAGCAGTCGATTTTAATTTTTATTCAAAACGTGCGCTTCTCACTGCTGTTCTATCTTCAACTACCCTCTATTGGCTGGATGATAACTCTGAAGATCACACCAAGACATGGGAGTTTTTAGATCGCCGAATTTCGGATGTCATGAGAATTCCAAAAATAAAAGATAAGCTTAAAACAATAATTAACCTAAGTCTGAGACCAATCAAGAAGAAACAAAGTTCTTTTTAATCCAGGGGTTTTGTTTCTAGTTATAATGTTACTGTGCTAAAATTTTTGTTATTTCAGATAAAAAAGCGTCAGTATCAGCTTTTGTCCCTGCCGTGACCCGTATACATTTTTCAAAACCTACAGCATTCACTTGACTTATTAATATCCGCTTCTTAGCTAGATTGGCTTTTATTTGATTTGCCATTAATGGAGTGAAAGCTGATATAAAATTTGCTGCACTTGGATAAGGTTTACAACCGAGGCTAATTAAACCATCGTAGATACGTTGCCGTTCTACGATAGTTTTAGACACTATATCCTGCATATGTCTTTCGTCTTTTAATGCCGCACAAGCTGCCACTTGAGCCAAAATATTAACATTGAAGGTACTACGTGCTAGCTGGAAACCAGCATATACTTCCTCAGACCCGCAAAGAATATAACCAACTCGAAGTCCAGCAAGTCCGTAAGCTTTCGAAAAAGTTCGGAAAACAGCCCATGGCCCCTTCCTCATTTTCATTATATTTAGCTGATTCTCAACTCCACTATATTTGGTGAATTCATAATATGCTTCATCCAGAATCAACAAAGCTGTATCTGGAACCTTTTCAACTAATCTTTCTATATCCTCGTTCCTTAATACTCCTCCTGTTGGGTTATTCGGGGTTGCAGCGAATACTAGCTTTGTCTTGTTAGTAATTCGAGATAACATGAGGTCAATATCGATCGCACCATTTTCCTGAATTCCAGTAGTCAGCAACGTTGCGCCATTGACAATTGCATTTTTGTAATAGCTTGGAAAAGATGGCATTGAAACCAGCATTTCCGAGCCTGTCTCAAGAGTGATACGTCCAGCGGCGACAATGGCCTCGTCACTTCCATTACCCATTACAATTCTGTTTTGAGCCATCCCTGTATAATTGGATAATGCTTGTGTAATTTCACTCCAATTCAAATCAGGGTATCTATGAATTCTAGAAGCATGCTCTTTAATTGCTTCAAATACTTTAGGAGACGGGAGATAAGCACATTCATTCAAATGCATTCTCCTAATCGGTCGGTTGTCAGGTTCAAACTCCAGACTAGTCTGTCTTTGATTTAATATTTGCTCAGGAAGGGCACCCTTAAAAGCATTATTTAAAAAATTGATGTCCAATGTATATGCCCCGCCATATATTTACATAAATCACTTCATAGCCTTTTTCTTAGGATCAATGAAGCCAATGTAAACTACTTTGTAGTAATCTCTGGTATATCCGACCATTCCTATAATCTATAAAATGATACTTTTTAATATTAAAGGTTTCAAACTTCATAAAAGCTGGATAAAACCCAGAACAATGTCATCACTAGAGAAATCATTAACAACTTATAAAAATACAGCCCTCGATAGGGCTGCAATTTTAATTACCCTTACATTAGTAACGATGCTATATGCAATGTCCGTTACTATTGCCAATGTATCACTTCCTCAAATTAAAGGCGCTCTCTCTGCGACAACTGATGAAGTCGCACTTATAGTAACGTTTAGTATTATAGCGACAGCAGTTGGCACGCCAATGACAGGATGGTTAACAGCTCGGTTTGGGCGCCGAAATGTACTAATATGGTCAGTCCTCGGCTTCACTATTTCTTCCTTTCTTTGCGGTACGGCCTCTTCACTAGAGGAGCTAGTGCTTTACAGAATAATGCAAGGTGCGTGTGGCGCGCCATTGCCACCTCTATCCCAAGCCATCATCGTAGACACTTACCCAAAAGAAAAAATTGGATCTGCAAATGCGATATTCGGTATGGGTGTTGTTCTCGGTCCAATACTTGCGCCAACGATAGGAGGATATCTTAGCGAAACATATAGTTGGAGGTGGGTATTCTTTATGATGGTCCCATGCGGTGTCGCTTCATTAATTGGAGTATCACTTTTTATACGACAAAAGGGATCCTTTTCGAAACTATATCTTGATTGGACAGGATTCTTATCCCTGGCTTTAGCAGTGGCGGCATTTCAATTTATGCTCGATCGGGGAGAGCGTCTGGATTGGTTTGATAATTGGATCATAATGAGTTGCGCCATATTAGCTGTAATTGGGTTCTATATTTTTGTTACCCATTCACTGACATCAGAAAAGCCATTTCTCAATCCAAAGTTATTACTAAAGCGAAATTACCTACTAGGTTTGATTTTTGCGTTTATTTTTGGGATGTTGAATTTTACACCTATCACATTACTTCCAGCACTACTTCAAACTTTACACGGATACCCAGATTCTATTGTTGGAGAAATATTGGGTATAAGAGGTACTGGAACTTTACTGGGATTCACTTTTATGTTTCTTGGTGGCAGTAAGATTGATCCACGTTACACCATGTTTGTTGGGTTCTTTCTTCAAGGAATTTCTGGATGGTATATGGCACAATTTAGTATCAATCTAACAATATTTGATGTCTTGTGGACATCATGGTTGCAAGGTTTAGGTGTAGGGATGATTTGGGTTCCTCTTACAATTATAACCTTTAGCCAATTAGATGAAACCGAAACGGCGGAAGGGGCCTCTATTTTTCATTTAGTCAGAAACTTTGGTAGTAGTATCTTTATATCAATTACTATTGCGATCATGATCCGCACTGGCAATATGAATTACTCAACTTTGTCTCAAAATATTAATCCCCTAAACAAAGCATTTACCTTTCAAGACTCACTTTTTGCAACTTGGTCTATTGACGGAGTTCAGAGGCTTGTGACTTTAAGCGGAGAAATTGAAAGACAAGCTATAATGATCGGGTATCTGAACGCTTTTTACGCGTTTTGCATGACCGCCTTTGCAATTTGTCCATTCTTGTTCCTGGCCAAAGTTAGAAACGATCATTAATTTTTGTTAAAGAGTTTTTCTTCTTTTAAAACATGAGTTGCTTTTTCAAAAGCATCAAGTGTCGCTTGACTGACATGATGCTCAATACCTTCAGCATCAGTTTCTGCTACGTCTGGCGGCACGCCGGCCGAATGTAAGAACTCTAAAACAATTTTATGGCGCGCTCGAGACCACTCGGCCAAGTCTTTTCCTTTTGATGTCAAAAAGATTGACCTATACGGCTTAGAGTCTACATAACCCTCTTTTTGTAATCTCTGGATAGTTGCATTGACAGTCGGCTTGCTGACACCCAGGTTAGAAGCTAAATCCACTGCCCGCGCCTCTCCTGTTGTCTCAATCAGATCAGATATTAGTTCTATATAATCCTCTGTGATTTCTAAACTATGATCTAGACGTATCCGCTTAAATACTGCAGCACGGTGTCTAAAATTTCGTATATCAATTACCGGTTCGATCTGTGGTTGATCGTTATTATCACTTTCATCCATGACCGGTATCCCCCTTCAACGCGACCACTCCAGTAAATACCACCAGCTGTTTAATAGCTTACTGATATCACCCAGGAAAGTTCATGGTCTTATAATATCATAATGAAAGATTATTCTTTTAAAGCAAGCAACACAGCATCAAATATTAATAGAATTGATTCATGTCTATTTTTTAATTCTTTTGCCGGCTCAAATAAAGCTAAATCTGACCATTCTTCCCCTGGTGGTGGTCCACTATTTCGCAACATATTAACTAACTTAATTCGAGTATCATAAATTTCTTTATATGTCTTGCCAACCAGATTAGACGAGGCGATCACAGATGACGCACTTCCTAGGGCGCATGCATCTACCTTCTGTCCAACAGTTGATATTTTATCCCCACTCAATAGTAGATCTACAGTGATTGAACTACCACAGGCTTTGGAAACGACGGTAGCCGTTCTGTCTGGACACTTTATGCGTTTCAATTTAATAGCCTGGTTAGCTAAATCTATCAGTTTGTCTTGATATAAGCTGCTGATTGGTGTTTTCATCAAAGGTCATACCTATACCGTTTTACTAGAACCAAGCTTTGCTCGTTGCATAATCGACTGTAACATGGCTCCAAGACCATTTTTTCTAGTCGGGCTCAAATGTTCTTCTAGGCCAATATCCTTTATAAAACTCTGTGGCGCACTAAGTATTTCGTCCGGCGTTCTATTAGAGTACATTCTTAGCAGAATTGCTACCAACCCCGCCACTATCGCCGCATCACTGGAAGCTCGGAAAATTAATCTGTCTTCGTTAGTTTCGCCTACAAACCAAACTTGACTTTGACAACCTTTTAGTTTGAATTCATCGCGCAAGTATTCTTCCGGCATTGGTGGTAGTTTTCTACCAATATCAATCAAATATTGATATCTATCCATCCAATCTTCAAAAAAACTAAATTCTTCAATTATATTTTCCTGTTCTTCTGAAATGGTGGTCTCAGGAACTAATCGTTCATTCTCCTCCATAGCCGCCTCTCAATATTAATTACCGTTTTCCACACTGTTAACCTGGTATTCATATGAATTTTGTCAATAATTAAAATGCGGCTCCACGGGCTTCCACAGACCAGATTGACTCTACAATCCCATTACGAATGCCTATATACCAATCGTGTAAGTTCACAGTCGGGTCACAATGTCCAGGTATGAGCCAAATCTTTTCCCCTATTTTGACCTTAGATGCATTTGCCCCCAATGTTAAAGAGCCATGTTCATCTGAAGCACCTACATATGTTACGTCATGTAAATCGGCCACGCGTGGCAAACCCGAATCTACAGAAGCCGCTTTATGTCCAGCATCTACAACCGCCCGCTCTTTTACTGGATGGCTCATTATAGTCGACAAGATAAAAAGACTATTCTGAAATGTATCTATAAATTCTCCACTCTCATCCAGATTTAAAGCATAATCAGCATCCATAAAACAATACGAGCCCGCCTGTAATTCATTCCAAATCCCAGAACTTGCCTCAAACTGAAACGTCCCTGTACCCCCTCCTGTTATTAATCGACAGTCAAGATTTACATCCAGTAATAAATTCACTGTTTCTTGAACAAGCTTTCCTGCCTTTTCAATTGCTATCTTTCTTTCACCAAAACCTCGGATATGTTGAGCTCTTCCATGATAGGCTTGGAGCCCTCCAAAAGTTAGATTGGAACTTTTTGTTATAATTTTGGCTAAGTCAACAGCGGACGATCCAGGAGCAACCCCACACCGGCCAGCGCCAATATCTATCTCAACAAGCACTTCGATACTCGATTTAAAACGCTTAGCTGCTTCATTAATCTGATCTATATTATCAAAATCATCAACACATACACTTATGTTTGCGTTACAAGCTAAACCTGCTAACCGTTCTAGTTTTCTATGCCCAACGATTTGGTTTGAAACTAAAACACTGTCGACACCACCAGCCACTAGTATTTCTGCTTCAGCTACTTTCTGACAACACTGTCCTACCGCACCAACCGCAATTTGTTTTCGCGCAACGACTGGAGATTTATGAGTTTTAGCATGCGGTCTGTGCTTGATTTGAAATTTTTTGACAAGAGTCGACATCAATTGAATATTATACTCAAACGCGTCTAAATCTAAAAGTAATGCCGGAGTATCAACATCCTCCACAGCCATTCCTATTTCCGCAGGTCTGTACCTATTCAAATCTAGACTCCCATCATTCTAAGTTAATAGCGGCAAGTATTTTTGATACCGCCATTCCAGGCGTAATCCGATCTTCTATAACCTCGTTTTCTAATACATGAGCTATTTTCTTTATCGATTGATTATTTTTAATAGTATGAAGAAGCCTATCTTGGATCATCGACCACATCCAGCGAACTCGTTGCTCTCTACGTTTGTCTTCGAACTCTCCAGATGCTGTAAAAACGGATCTATGCTTCTCTATACCACTCCAAATATCTTCTAATCCATCTCCATTGAGGGCGCTACAGGTATGAGAGGGGGGGGTCCAATTAGGGCTCACTGGTCTGAGTATATGGAGTGCCCTCATATACTCAGAAGCAGCTCTCTTTGCAGCGTTTTCCGTATCTCCATCAGCTTTATTTACGACTATCATATCAGCTATTTCGATAAGGCCTTTTTTAATCCCCTGCAATTCATCACCAGCGCCTGGGAGCATTAATGCTAGAAAAAAATCTACCATTTCTGCAACTGTTATCTCTGATTGCCCTACGCCTACCGTCTCAACTAATATAATATCGTACCCCGCAGCCTCGCATAAAATCATACTTTCCCTTGTTGCTCGTGCTACCCCACCTAATGTCCCTGAAGTTGGAGAAGGCCGAATGAATGCTGCGGGATCACGAGCTAGCTCCTGCATTCGAGTTTTATCACCCAGAATAGAACCACCTGTCCTTGAACTAGTAGGGTCAACCGCCAAAACCGCAACACGGTATCCTGTCGATGTTAATCGCTTCCCCAACGCTTCAATAAAGGTACTCTTCCCAACACCCGGCACACCCGTTATTCCGACTCGTCGAGCGTTACCTGCATAGGGTAAAAGACTGGTTAAAACAGAATCTGCCAAATCCCGATGACCAGCATGAATACTCTCAACTAAAGTTATTGCACGAGCTAATACCGATCTGTCTTGAGAAATCACCCCCTGCACATAATCGATCTCTCTAAGCTGTTTATAACCAACCATTACTCGAACTAATCCTCACCCCTTTAATTATTCACTCGAGATGCCTTATTCAAATCCCTTAGAGTGCCCCAATTGGTTGCTGAGTTTCGTTATTAAATTATCAGCTGCTTCCGAGATGACTGTCCCTGGAGGAAAAATAGCAGTTGCGCCCGCTTCATATAGGGTTTCAAAGTCCTGAGCAGGCACGACACCCCCGACAACAATCATAATATCTTCTCGCCCCAGCGCCACCAGAGATGCCTTTAACTCGGGAACAAGCGTGAGATGGCCTGCAGCGAGTGAACTTGCCCCGATAATATGCACATCATTCTCCACTGCTTGCTTCGCAACCTCGTCTGGAGTTTGAAATAATGGTCCTATATCCACATCAAATCCAAGATCAGCAAAGGCACTAGCTATTACTTTCTGGCCACGATCATGACCATCCTGCCCCATCTTCGCCACAAGAATACGTGGTCTACGGCCCTCAGCAGCCTGAAAGACCTTTACTCTCTCCAGCACACCTTCTACTGCCTCATTTGCCATACCAACCTCGTTGCTATAAATCCCCGATATTGTTTTAACTTCCGCCACGTGCCTGCCATAAACTTTTTCTAAAGCGTAGGAGATCTCTCCAACTGTTGCTTTTTCTCGAGCGGCCTCAATCGCTAGAGCCAACAAATTACCTTCATTACTTTCAGCGGCATTGGTGAGGCTATTAAGCTTTAACTCAACCTCTTTACTGTTTCTTTCAGCGCGTAACTGCTCCAGTTTCTCTAACTGCCGAGATCGAACAGCAGCGTTATCAACCTTTAAAACATCTACATTATCTTCTTCTGTTAATTTATGACGATTAATGCCAACAATTACTTGCCGTCCTGAGTCAATACGAGCCTGGGTTCGGGCAGCAGCCTCCTCTATTCGCATCTTAGGAATGCCAGCCTCAATGGCTTTCGCCATACCCCCTAGGCTTTCAATTTCTTCGATATGCTCAAGGGCCTTTCGTGCCAGATCATGCGTCAATTTTTCAACATAAAAACTCCCTCCCCAAGGGTCTATAACGTTACAAGTCCCTGTTTCCTGCTGGATAAATAACTGAGTGTTACGAGCTATTCGTGCACTAAAATCGGTTGGCAGGGCTAACGCTTCATCCAAAGCGTTTGTGTGCAATGACTGAGTATGACCATGCGTTGCTGCAAGTGCCTCAACACACGTTCGGGTAACATTATTAAAAACATCTTGGGCCGTAAGACTCCAACCACTTGTTTGGCAATGTGTTCTTAATGACAAAGATCGTGGATCTTTTGGCGAGTGCCGGGCCATCATTTTTGCCCATAAAATACGGGCAGCACGCATTTTGGCTACTTCCATAAAGAAATTCATACCAATTGCCCAGAAAAATGAAAGCCGAGGAGCGAAATCATCAATTTCCATTCCAGATTCAAGACCAGCCCGAACATACTCAACTCCATCTGCTATGGTGTATGCTAATTCCAAGTCTGCTGTCGCACCAGCTTCCTGCATGTGGTAACCGGAAATACTGATAGAATTAAACCGCGGCATATTTTTTGATGTATGGGAAAATATATCTGAAATTATGCGCATGGATGGAATAGGTGGATAAATATAGGTATTTCTTACCATAAATTCTTTCAAAATATCGTTTTGTATCGTGCCCGAAAGTTTATCCTGACTAACGCCTTGTTCCTCCGCAGCAACCACAAAAAGGGCAAGAATTGGAAGCACTGCGCCATTCATTGTCATTGAAACGCTCATTTGATCTAACGGTATTCCTTCAAATAACTGTCGCATATCAAGTATCGAGTCGATTGCGACCCCGGCCATTCCAACATCACCGGTTACCCTTGGATGGTCAGAATCATACCCACGGTGCGTGGCCAAATCAAACGCCACAGACAACCCTTTTTGACCTGCTGCAAGATTACGCCGATAAAAAGCATTCGATTCCTCTGCCGTTGAAAATCCGGCATATTGCCTAATAGTCCAAGGTTTAGTGACATACATGGTTGGATATGGCCCCCGAGTATAGGGTGCAAATCCTGGCCAACCGTCTAAAAAGTCTAGACTTTTTAGATCATCTTCAGAATAAAGATCTTTAACATCTATGCCCTCTGGCGTCTTCCAGTTTTTGGAGGAAGATTGCGTTACACCTGATATTCCGGAATCATCCCCAATATCTCCGAGGTTTATGGTTGTAAAATCAGGAATTATACTCATAACGCCAACATCCCAATCCTTCTTGCAATTTGCGATAGAGTTTCGAGCATATTATCGTTGGCATAAATAAAGAGATCTACTCCTGACGATTTCAACTCATTTTTATTTGATACAGGGGAAGCGGCTAAAACTATTACGCTCTCTCTATGAGACTTTATAACCTTTAGAGTGTTTTGCAGCTGTTCTGAATAAACTTTTTCAGAAGAACAAATAACGATTAAATCTGTTTTAGAAGAACGTAAACGCTCACTTAGCGTTGAAAGACCGACCTCTGCTTCAATACTCTCAATACCAGCTACAGCAAGGTAGTTCTTCGCAAAGACAGCACGCTCGGTGTAGTCTGATGGCAAACCTAAACAAACTATCAATGCTAAAGGTCGAGAACCTTTTGATTCTAACCATCTATCGCTATGATCTCTCAACTGTTCGTATGCTTCCGCTAGTCTATGAGACTTCAGGGGATTACATGAAGTTATTGTCTTACTAAAGCCTCCAAGTAAATTGTTCGCCAAAGCTGATTGAGCTGCCGCTTTAATTAAATCATCAAAACGATACGACACTGGGTCGACATCATTTATATTGCTAGTATCTGGCTGATACTGTGCATTAGGTTGTTTGATATCATCTATGAATTCTAGCACCTCGCTTAAGTCCGGGAAACTAGACACACCCGTCAATGGTTCATTCCTATTAGCCAGATTCATCTGACGGCTAACCCAAGATTTTTCTGCCACCTTTTGGATTTCTCCAGAAATCAAATTAGAAAAGACCCCTCCTTTAGCCTCAATTTCCTGAAAAATTCCCCAACTACTTTTAGCGAATTCTCTAGTTAGATACTCTACATAATGTGATCCTCCACCAGGGTCAGTTACTCGGCCAAGGGAAGACTCATTTATCAAGATATTTTGAGTATTACGAACAATCCGTCTTGCTTTACTATTCTCAATACCCAACAGGTATGTATGTGGATAAAGTGTGACACTGGTTGCCCCACCTGTCCCTGCAGCAAAGCAAGCACTCGTGGAACGCAACATATTTACAGCTATATCCCTCCTACTGAGTATCCTGGTCGCAGTGATCGCGTCTAACTGCATCGGCTTCATATTCTTTTTGACACCACAAGCCATGGCAATCCTGGACCAGATAAATCGAGCAGCACGCAATTTAGCAATCACCTGGAAAACGTCTGTTCCAACCGAAATTGTAAAGCTTACCTGCTCAAAAGCCTGCTTAACATTCAAACCATTTGATACCATTGAACGCAAATAAGTCACGGCTGTTGACATAGCTATTGCTAAATCTTCTGTCTCTGTGACGCCTGCCGCATGATATGCTGTTGTATCAATATTAAAAGCACGCATCCCAGGCATATTTTTCATATTCCAAGCCGCTAATTCCGACACACTTTTCAAGTGTTCATTTATATTGCCTTCTAGACGACCTGAGCTTGCTAGAGACCCAACAGGATCACCACCAAAGTTACCAAAAATTTTAGAGAAATTAATTCGCCGTTTTTGCATTAACGCACTAAACATACTGGCTAAAACTATAGCAGAGTTATCTGGCATGAACGAAATTGAATTACTTTCGAAATCTATCCCATCCAACAGCTTTTCTAGGTCCATTATTGACCTAATGTGTGCTGCCCCAGCTTTTATTCCATCTGGCTCATGGGTAACCTTAAGCAAGAGAGAGTTTGCTCCACCAGAGATATCCTTTTTTATATTTAAATTAATTGCTTCTGGATCCGACTGAAAATATGCTTGCCTTATTTGCCAACCATTCTGTTTTGAGGACGAGTTTAGTTCACAACGGACCTTTGCCATAGTCTCTGTATAGTTATTACCAGCCGCAGACAGGTCTTCATCATCCCTGCTATAAATCGGTTTTAAAGCAACTCCTTCATAAGTTAATTCACTCGATATATCACTAATCGTGCGTCCTTTAAGGCCCTTTTCAACCATATCGACCCAGTCAGCTCTTGTGACAGCTTTAAAACCGTCGGCCAAAGGAGAAAATGGTTTTTCCGATGTTTCGGTCATAGGTTTATATTCCGAAGATGATTAAGAAGATGTAAAATTAAATTCTTAAAGGAATTTTAGAGATCCTTCACGTAAATAGTATTAATTTATGTTGATAAAAGCACATTTTGTACCGAATATGCCAGTGTACCTTGTTTCTACATGCACAATAGATACAATTCGCCAAGTAACCTGCGATTATCTTCACTCCGTTGCTTGGAGTTTACTTGAGGAAGGCCTACCTCCAGGCATAAACGCTACAGTCACCGTGATTATACAAGCCGCAATAGCTGCTAACGTAAACATTGTTGAAAATCCACCGGTATCCTCATATAACCACGCGATGGATGGTACCGCTGCTGCTGAAACTGTAAAAGACAAAACATATTTTACAGAATAAACCCGTCCCCGCCATTCATCAGGCGTATAACGTGCAATTAGCGTATCGTTAATTGGTATTTGTCCAAAAACCATAACCATCACTAAAATACCAATCGCCACCATAGACCAACCGTCTGCCATTATGGCGAAATAGAGAGTTACAGCTTGACCCGCAACAAGAAACAAAAAAATAGGTTTTATGCTGTATTTATCAATAGCGCGACCAACAAGTATTTGTGTAAAGGCTGCCGATGCATAAACAAAAGATGCGATAGCTCCAACCTCAGTAGCACTCATCGCAAAGTCAGCCAGGCGATCATTCAGCACCTTAGGCAGAGAAACAGTCATTGAATTAAATATGAATCCACCGATTGTTGTTGTAATCGCAACAATCAAGAGAACACGTCGCCAATTAAGAGCTGGTTCATTCAGTTTCTTTTTACTTACACCGCCTCCCTCAAGTGCTCTCCGAGTAATTCGGATCCATCCCAAACCTATAATAATCGATATAGTTCCTACTAGCAGGAACGCTTCTCGCCAACCTGCAAAGTCGGCGAATAAGCCGACTGACAGAGCTGAGGCTGCCACCCCCATATTCCCCCATACGCCATTAACACCTAACCTTCGTCCAACATCACCCCCACCGTGACTAACCATTGCTAAACCAACAGGATGATAAATAGCAGCAAACATTCCCACTAATATCAAGGAAACAAAGATTTGCCATTCTTCCTTGGAAAACCCAGTGAGTATCATAGCAACGCCAATACCGAAAAAAAAGACAGTCATCATAAGTTCCCGACTTAAACGGTCTGCTAACCACCCCATTGGTAATGAGAAAACGCCAAATGCTATGAAACTGCCTGTCGCCAACTTTAAAACTTCTCCATAACTAGCGGATAGGTCGGCAGCGGCTAAGGCTGCTACAGCTGGAAACATTAACATAAATAGGTGATCTATACTGTGGCCCACATTTAGAAATAAGAACCTGGAAGAGGGCATCACATTCTCCTGTCTAATAAACAAACTTTATTTGCATTGGCGGAGGAGCGTATATCATACCGACAGATAAAAATAGCAAATAACTAAGTTCGCAAGGTATCTAAGCGGTTAGTCAGATATTGGCAAAGACATCGTAGCTTTTATATTAACCGGGTTACCAACAATAACGAAGGTCAGAGATTCCGCCTTAAAAATTCTTTTTGCAACCCGCTTCAAATCCTCCGGTGTCACCTTTTCAATAAGATTCGGTCGTTCCTCTATATAGTTTTTTCCTAAGTCAAAGCGTTGCAATGCGTTTAGAACCCCTACAATAGTTTTTGAGTTTGTGAAACGTAGCGAAAAAGAACCATTGATATAATCCTTTGCATTCTGTATCTCTTCGATCGTTGGGCCCTCTTCACCAAATCTTCGCCATATGTCTCTTATTAAGCGTATCGATTCTGCTACACGACCGTTCACCGTCGAAACGCTTCCAACAATAACGCCAGCTTTATCTAGGGGAAGTGGATAAGCCGCCACCCCATAGGTTAAACCTCGCTTTTCTCTAATTTCCTCCGTTAACCGCGATCCAAACCCGCCCGCAAGAATCTCAAAAAGAATTGTTGCAGCATACCAGTCAGCGTCGTCTCGTTTAATCCCATCATGGCCAAATATTACTACCGATTGGGGGATATCTCGTTCTACTATGACAGTCTCCCCACTATTTTTCACTCTGGTATTTCTCAACTCATTTCTCGACGATGAACTAGGCAGATCACCAAAAATATCATCTAATACGGCACTTAATTCCCCAGTTGTTATATCTCCGACAACACTAATCGAAATATTATCTTTAATAAGATTTTTGTTAACATAATCTTTCATATCTTCTCGCGTAATTGAGGCCAGCGTCTCTGGGGTCCCTTTTTTGGGTCTACCATATGCATGGCTTGGAAAGGCCAGTTGCCACCATAGTTTTCCAGCAATATTATTTGGATTCTCCTTGGATGCTCGCAGGCTTGCTGCAATCTGGCTTTTAACTCGCAAGGTAGGTTCTGGATCAAACCGTGGCTCTTTTATAGCTGAAGCCAATAATAGGAAGGCTTCCTCTTTAGTTTCAGTCAAGGTGGAGAGAGTACCCGAAAAACTGTCCATTCTGGCATTAAAGGATAACGCAATTGAATTCTTTTCTAAAGTGGCTTGAAAAGATTTTGAATCTAAATCCCCCGCCCCTTCATCAAGCAATCCCGACACCAAATATGCGAGACCAGTTTTAGTTTTTGGATCAATACTTGAACCACTTCTTACCATAAATTGCATCGTAATAAGAGGGTTTTTATGATCCTCAACCAACCATGCAGTAATACCACTATTACTCGTGACTTGCTTTATCTCAAAAGCGTCAGCGTACTTGACCAACACTAAAGAAAGAAACGCGATTATACTTAAAGCGGTTAACTTACGAATTTTAAACATCATGCTTTTCCAGGCTTTTTTGGAATATTGATTTTAGGTAGCAAGACGGCAGTTAATGAATGTCTAATTTGGAGCACCCACTTAGCTGCCGCGATTACATCATCTCGGGTAACCTCTGAAACTTTATCTGGCCAACTTTCTATATCCTGGATACTGCGGCCCATCGCCAACGCACTACCGATTGTGCGCGCCGGAGCAGTTACACTATCTTTTGCGAACACAGCGGAGCGTTGCAACTGGGTTTTTGCATCATCGACTTCCTCTTGGCTAACGCCCCCATTGACCACAGAATTTATTACACTATCTACGCCGTTCTCTAGTTTCTCTATACTTATGCCGTCCTGGGGACTTGCGTAAAAACCAAAAACGGATGGCCCAATATTTTCTGCTCGATACCAAGACCCTGCAGATACTGCTAAATTATTTTCTACCACAAGGGAGTGATATAAACGCGACGTTGTACCCCCCCCTATAATTTTATTCAAAACCTGCAAGGCGTAGGTATGGTGGGTCTTGCCATATTTATAGCTTGGCGCACGATAGCGACGACTCCAGCTAGCTTGGCCGACCTGCTCACTATCCATTGTTAAACGCCGAGCTGCAATTTGAGGTGGTTCTTGAACCCTCCGCCTCTGTTCGAGTTGTTTCTTCGGTATTACACCATAGTATATTTCAGCCAATTCCTTTACATCTTCACCGGCAACTGCGCCCGCAACTACCAGAATGGCATTGTTTGGAGCATACCAACGATCATAAAAAGTTAGAGCCATCTCCTTATTCAATCGTTTTATCTCATTAGCCCAACCTATAATCGGGACCCTATACGGATAGGTTAAATACATTGCAGCATTTACTTGCTCTCGAAACAAAGCCGCGTCGCTGTTGTCTGTTCTGGTTCTACGTTCTTCTAACACAACATCGCGCTCAGCCAGTATATCGTTATCACTTAACTGCAAATTTTGCATTCTGTCAGATTCAATATCCATCACAACACTGAGTTTATCTGGACTCACTGTCTGATAGAACGCAGTGTAATCATAACTCGTGAATGCGTTTTCGTTTCCGCCATTTTTAGCAATAATCTTAGACGCTTCGCCTGGCTTAAATCTCTTGGTCCCCTTGAACATTAAATGTTCTAGAAAATGAGCTATCCCCGATGCACCTGTTGGCTCATCCGCCGAACCAACTTTATACCAAACCATATGTGTTACCACTGGGGCCCGGTAGTCCTCAACAACGACGACCGTCAAACCATTATTTAAAACAAACGATTTAGGGGAAAAAACTTCTGAAATAGCTGAGTTAGGCAGGACGTATAACCATAAGGGGGCGAAAACAAGTATTTGCCCTGTAAATTTTTTCGTAAAATTAAACATGTGTATCCCCCGTATCTCCCGATTTAAATGGGAGTTACAGTGGCCTATGGCAATCCCCTGTGTTCTTATTTTAAAAAAGTTTGTTTAGGAGACCTTTTGTCTTTCTGTTTATTACGGGAGTTTTACCTTCCGTTAACGGTTTCCCTTGACTAACATTATCTTTCAATCTTTTTTTCTCGGCAGCTGCATCGACAAGAACGTCACCGTTAGAGGGTTTTTTCCAATATAATAGTTTATCTAAAAATTGTTTATCTTTAAAAATTAAGTCCTTGGTCTCTTTATTTAATACCTCCCGAATATTTGGGATTGATGACCCAGTCCCTAACAAGTTTCTAATTTTGTTTCCATATGCACCACTATCCACATCCTTCACGCTCTTATTCGTCTCAAATATCAATGCTCTTCCACCATTTTGCGACGAAGGTTCTTGCGGTCTTTCAGTTCCTGGCTTTGGAACTCGCAAAGTAAAATTAGGAGGAACGCTCAAAGGAGCCCTCGCAAGAACCGCAAACTCATCTGGAGATTTTTTATTTTGCCCAAGAACATCCCGAACATTACTGCAGCCATTTAACAAAACCACACTTGCAAAAACACTAACTATAAGAAGCTTTGCTTCAGTTCTAAAGATGAATTTATGCTTCACTTATTTTCTCCGAATAGCGAATTTAATCATGTGTAACACTTTTTTTCCAAAAACTATCTAACAAAAAGAAACAAACACCGATTGTGATCGCAGCATCGGCAACATTAAATGCTGGCCAATGAAAATCAAAAAAATGAATATCTATAAAATCAATAACAGCACCATATTGAATTCTATCTATTATATTTCCAACTGCACCGCCTAAAATAAAACTTAAAGCTAATTTTAGAAAAACAGATATCGCCGTTATTAACCAAATTAGTAGGACAATCGAGATTAAAATTGTTAACACAGAAATTATCATTGGCATTGCCTCAGAATAGCCAGCTAACATGCCAAAGCTAATTCCGCTGTTCCAAACTGGGGCTAAATTAAACCAAAAAAATATCTCTATCTCCCTTGGTGGAAAGAAGAAACTATTTAAGGCCCAAATCTTCGTGATTTGATCAGCGCTAATAATCAAAAATGTTATCGAAAGCCCCATCAATGTCAAGGTTTTTGGACGAAAAGCCATCGAAATCAGGCGCTGATTCTTGTTATTGCATCAGCACAACGATTACAAATAGGCTCCTCATTTGTAGCGACTTCTGGCAGGATTTTCCAACAGCGTTCACATTTCTCGCCATCTGCAGATCCTTGGACAACCCCAACACCTCGGATGTCCTCAAGTATAAATGCATCAGATGGTGGATCTAAGTTTATAAGCGTCACCCCCGATGTTATGAAAATATCAGAAGCATCCATGCCATCCAGTGCGGTGAGCGCATCGGATGTCAAATATACTGTTGGTTTTGCTTGAAGAGACGAACCTATACGCTTTTCGGATCTTTCTATTTCCAGAGCCCCTGTAACAACTTTTCTTACATCTCGAATTAAATCCCACTTTTTAGCCAGTTCTTTATCATTCCATGCCTCTGGAATTTCCATAAAGGTTTTTAGGTGCACGGAGTCCTCTGTATTTTTCACTCTAGCTTGCCAAGCTTCCTCAGCCGTGAAACACAAGATTGGAGCAAGCCAAGTTGTAAGACTATTAAACAACAAATCTAAAACTGTTCGCGTCGCTCGCCGTCTGAAAGAGTTCGGGGCATCACAATACAATACATCTTTTCGGATATCGAAGTAGAATGCTGATAAATCTACTGAACAAAAATTGTGTAATTGTTGGAATAAAGCATGGAAGTCAAAACTGTCCACCCCCTTTCTTATCACAACATCTAGTTCGGATAATCTATGAAGGACCCAACGTTCAAGTTCGGGCATATCGCTAGGGTCAACTCGCTCGTTTTCTTGAAAATCGTTTAGATTACCAATGACGTATCTTAAAGTGTTTCTCAAACGGCGATATAAATCCACTTGCCGTTTTAAGATTTCTTGTCCAATACGCAAATCCTCCGAATAATCAGAACCAACAACCCAAAGTCTGAGAATATCTGCCCCACTTCTGTCAATGACATCCTGTGGAGCGGTCACATTTCCCATCGATTTTGACATTTTACGCCCAGACTCATCAAGTACAAACCCATGGGTCAAAACCGCCTCAAATGGCGCTCTTCCGCGCGTTCCACTGGATTGTAAAAGAGAGGTATGGAACCATCCTCTGTGCTGGTCTGAACCTTCTAAATAAAGTGACGCAGGCCATTTAAGCTCAGGACGTGCTTCTAAAACAAAAGTGTGAGAGGAACCACTATCAAACCAAACTTCTATTATATCCCGAATTTGATCAAAATCTTTAGCATCATAATCTTCTCCAAGAAAGCGTTGCGGATTGCTTATGTACCAAGCGTCAGATCCTTCTTCCTCAAAAATAGAGCCAATACGATCAATAACAGCTTGATCTCGTAATGGTTCTCCCGTGATTTTATTTACAAAAACTGTGATCGGGACACCCCAAGCTCTTTGTCGGGAAACGCACCAATCCGGCCTCTGTTGTATCATAGTTTTCAGCCTATTGTGTCCTCGTTCCGGAATAAACCGCGTATCGTCTATGGCTCTCAAAGCAGCTTCTCTGAGATCATTTGTCTCCATTGAAATAAACCATTGGGGGGTAGTCCGGAAAATTAAAGGTGCCTTAGATCTCCACGAATGGGGGTAACTGTGTGTCAATCGACCGACTGCCAACAGGGCACCAGCCTCTTTGACGATCATAGCTATTTCATAATTATCCTTAATAACGTCCATACCCGCCACGAGAGGAATATGATCGTAAAATTTTCCAGAATCATCAACATTCGTGACGACCTCTAATCCATACTCAAGGCCAAGTTCGAAATCGTCAGATCCAGCCCCGGGCGCTATATGAACAAAACCACTGCCCTGTTCTAACGTGACAAAATCCGCCGGTAACATCGGAACATTAAAATCGAAACCCACCTCTTTAAGCGGATGAGATAGGATAGTTCCAGAAAAGTCACTCCCCTTAATTGAACCAATTTGCCGCATTTCAGTGATTTTTGCTGCTTTCTGAACAGCGTCCGCTAGTGATATCCCAACAATTATCTTTTCCCCAACAAGCGCTGGACTGTCGTCTTCCACACCTTCAATCTGATAAATCCCATAATCAAAATCTTTACCATATGCAACTGCACGATTTCCAGGGATAGTCCACGGCGTAGTCGTCCAAATGACTATTGCTCCTCCCTCGAGTAAGGGTTGGTCAGTTTGGACAACTGGAAAGCGAACATGAATAGTGGTTGATTTATGATCGTGATACTCTACTTCCGCATCAGCTAGAGCAGTTTTCTCGACAACCGACCAAAGAACTGGTTTAGCCCCCTTGTATAGACCACCATTCATCAAAAATTTGCCTATTTCTCGAGATATTTGAGCTTCGGCACCATATGCCATTGTCGTGTAGGGATCGTCCCAAGTTCCAGTCACGCCTAATCTTTTAAATTCAGCTGTTTGGATTTTAACCCATTCTGCTGCAAAATCCCGGCATTGCTTGCGAAATTCAATGATAGGGACACTATCCTTATCTAAGCCTTTTTCTCGATATCCCTCTTCGATTTTCCACTCAATTGGAAGACCATGGCAATCCCACCCGGGAACATAGTTTGCATCTTTACCCAGCATTTGCTGGGATCTATTAATAACGTCTTTTAAAATTTTATTCAAAGCATGGCCCATATGCAGATGCCCATTTGCATATGGGGGCCCATCATGGAGAATAAACTTCTCTTTTCCTGCTCTATCATTCCTTAATTTTTTCTCTAGACCTATGCGCTCCCATTCTGCCAATATTTCGGGTTCCTTCTTTGGGAGCCCTGCACGCATTGGAAAATCTGTCTTAGGTAGAAAAATTGTATCTTTATAATCTATAGTCATTAATCAAACGTCCTAAACTGCCAATTTTAATCATCCGACAACAGTTGATGGGCTCGCTTGGAATCCGCTGTTATCTGGTTCTTTAAGTGCTCTATCCCAGTAAATTTCATTTCTGGGCGAATAAAGTCAATAATTCTTACAGTTAAACTCTTACCGTATAGATCTCGCTCTATATCGAATAGGTTTACCTCAAATAAAGTACCACGATCATTTACGGTTGGCCGTCGACCAAAATTTGCGACGCCCGAGATCCAATCTTTTTCATTTTCAATTGCCACTTGCACAGCATAAACACCATGCGCCGGTTGAATCAAATCAACAATGCGCAGATTACATGTTGGAAAGCCAATTGTACGACCTCGCTGATCTCCAGCCTCAACAATACCACTAAAAGACCAAGGACGTCCAAGCAGTTCTGCGGCACCCCGAGGATCGCCCTCAGTCAAACATTGACGAACTCTTGTCGATGAATAAACTGCTCCATCAGTCTCTGAGAAGGCCGGCATTCGGCTCACACCAATTCCAATATCACCACACAAGTGCTCTAATATTTCGGGGGTACCCCGCCTCCTATGACCAAAAATAAAATCATATCCGCAAATTACATGTTTTAATCGAAGACTTTTTCCCAAAACATCCGTTACGAACTCTTCCGCGGAAAGTTGCGAAAAGGCGTGATCAAATGGTAGCTCAAACAATAAATCCACCCCAATAGATTTTAGGGCATCTGCTTTGGAGCTGTTGGAAGTTAATCTAAATGGAGCACCATCAGTTTGAAACAACATTCTGGGGTGCGGTTCGAAAGTCAAAACCCCCAAAGGAACCTTAAGTCCATTAGCTATTCGCGAAGCCTCGTTGATAACCATCTGATGGCCTAGGTGGACCCCATCAAAATTTCCAACAGCAGCCACGCTTCCTTGGACTTCCGCGCTTATTTCGGCAATATGTCGCAATATACGCATAAAATTCCTCTTAATTGTCACCCTATCTTAACCAAAGAGCGATATGATATTGGCTTATATTGCCAAAAATACTGTTCTTATTCGAGCATTACATACCCAAGAACTAGCTTTATAACCATTCAAAATGCTAAAAAAGTGTAATAATACGTGAAAAAAGTTCGTTGCGGGTCTCATTATAAGCTTTGAAAACTAAGAAGCTATAAAACAAATTGACTAAACAGAAGCAGGAATTCTCAAATAAGAAGCACTAGAGAAACAAACATATAGTTCGTTACAGCAAAGCCTATACTATAGAGTTTGAATTCATTATAAAGCTCTGTTTAAAATCCTAGGGGGGTTTGTGATTCGGCTCATCTGATAATCGCGGTCCATTCCTGTTTCATCAAGTAAACCTTTTGGAGACTTTTATGACCGATCCACAATACCAAAGTACCGCTAAGAGTGATGAACGAATAGCCGAACGCCATGCTGAAAAAATGGCGAAAAAAAAAGCTGCTCGAAATAAAATAATGGCAACCAAAACAAAAACCGGAGGGCTTTTGGTCGTTCATACTGGTAAAGGAAAAGGTAAATCGACGGCAGCCTTTGGCATGATTTGTCGTGGCATTGGGCATGGGATGCGAGTAGGTGTTGTGCAATTTGTAAAAGGCAAATGGGAAACTGGAGAAAAGAAAGTGCTCGAAGCGTTTTCAGATCAAGTTACCATACATACTATGGGCGAAGGCTTCACCTGGGACACTCAAGATTTAAATCGCGACATTACAGCCGCACAAGCAGCATGGGAACAAGCCAAATTAATGATGAATGATCCAAGCTACTCGATGGTATTAATGGATGAACTAAATATTGTTTTGAGATATGATTATCTAGAACTAGAGGAGGTATTAAGAACCCTCAGCAACAAGCGAAAAGAATTGCACGTGATAGTTACTGGTCGGAATGCCAAAGAACAGCTCATAGAAGCAGCAGATCTAGTGACGGAAATGACAATGATTAAACATCCATTCAGATCAGGTTTCAAAGCTCAGGCAGGCATAGAGTTTTAACTTTAAACTAGTTCTTCAAAAACAATATCATTCTTTCTTGAATATTGCATCTAGACCCTCTCGATAAGTAGGGTATCTTAATACGACACCAAGTTCATTGTTTAATCGATCGGTCACCAACCTTTTGCATTCGCTATAAAAAGACCTCGCCATCTCTGATAATTCCGCATCTTCAAATAAGATTGGATTCGGAGGCTCGATACCTACTAATCTGCAGGCATAGCGAACCACATCTCCACTTGGACAGGCTTCTTGATCTGCAACATTGTAGACCCTCCCTTTGTTTGGACGATCCATCGAGGCCATCAAGATCGTACCTATATCGTCTACATGAATTCTATTGAAAACCTGACCTTCTTTTTCAATGATTCTCGCTTTACCATCCAACACTTGATCTATAACGTTCCGTCCTGGACCATAAATCCCAGAAAGGCGCATTATTTGGATCGAGGCTCTGCTATTCTTTAGAGCTTGCAACCAAAGATTTTCAGCTGCTAATCTTCGATGCCCCCGTCTTGACCCAGGTTTGGGAAAATCATCCTCACTCACCAACGCCCCACCTCTATCTCCATACACGGCAGGTGTGGATAAGTAAGCAACCCATCTAAGTTTTGTTGTCGCGACGAGTTCTTTTTGATGAAATAAAAGAGGCAATTCGCCAACGTCTGTGGGCGGTATAGATGCCAGTAAATGTGTAACATCAGAGAATAGATTCTGTTTTTCAGAAACTATTGGAGCTGTTCCATCGAAAAAGTATGTTTGGAAACCCATAGACGACCACTTATCAATCTTCTCAAACGATCGTGTTGTACCAGAAATTCTCCACCCCAATTTAAGCAGTCGAAGTCCCAGACGGGATGCGGTGAACCCAAGACCAAAACAGAATAAATGGCCGGGCGATGTGTTTGGGATTGTAAAGTTACGCATTCTACCCCTCTTGTTTTTTTCAGTCTAATTATGACCTAAAAGACTAGACACGTTAAAGTCATTAAGACAGACATTTTTTATCTCTCTATTGCCCAACTCAAACATAAGGCGTAAACGTTGTCTGAGTTGGGACATGCGAGTCATGACAACCGGTAAGATGGCCAGCGATTGATAAATCTAATTGGATATTAATCCCGGCACGCCAAAGGAAAGGGTAATGCCCGCAGCCCAAAGGCCGTTGTGACCGGTTAGGGAGTGGATGTGAGTATAAAAATATTAAGTCTGCGGAGCACACAGCAGGTGAAAACAAGGTCACACCTTTGATGAAAACAGATTATATAAAAAATCCGAAGAGGATTTATCAGCGGTCCTTCGAAATAGTTCAAAAAGAGGCCAATCTAAGCCTCTTTGATAGTACTGAGGCCAAAATAGCTATGCGAGTAATTCACGCATGTGGAATGCCTGAAATATGTAATGATTTGAAATTCTCTTTAACGGCAGCTAAAGAAGCGATTAATGCATTATCCCAAAAAGCAAATATAATCTGCGATTGTAATATGGTTAAGTCAGGCATTTCTAATCCCGATAAAGACAATAATAAAGTATATTGTTTCCTAGATCATCCCGATGTTTTAACTATCGCTGACAGCGAGCAAACTACACGATCAGCTGCGCAGGTTAAAATATGGCGGGAGTATCAAGGCGGTGCCGTAATTGTTATTGGCAATGCACCTACAGCGTTATTCAGGTTGATTGAAGAAATTGAATTAGGAGCCCCAATGCCTGCCGTCGTTCTTGGCTTCCCTGTTGGCTTTGTTGGTGCTTCTGAATCAAAGGAATTGCTTACACAGGCTCAGTTTAAGATACCTCACATAACATTATTGGGAAGACGCGGTGGGAGCGCTATGGCAGCAGCAGCTTTAAATGCTTTAATGCGAATATCCCTTGGACATGACCAATGACAGGTGTGCACGAAGAAAAACAGTGGTTGAGCGTAATTGGTATAGGAGAGGAAGGTCTCAGCGAACTATCTGCACCTGCCCTCGAACTAATAAGCGGTGCGGAATTTGTAATTGGTGGGAACCGCCAACTCGCAATGATACCAAACTCAACACAGAAAAAGATTCCTTGGCCATCTCCAATAAGTAGTCTTCTGGAAAAACTTGAAAAATTCAGAGGAAGACCGACATGTGTTCTCGCGACCGGAGACCCACTTTCTTTTGGTATAGGAAGCACCCTTACTCGGATTTTTTCTATAGCGGAAATGCAAATTATACCATCCTTGTCCGCTTCCACCCTAATCTGTGCCCGCAAAGGTTGGACGCATAACGATGCAGATTTTATAAGCCTGCATGGACGACCTATCTCAACTCTGGAAACGTTTTTACGCCCAAAAGGTAAACTTATAATTTTATCAAATAATGGCGAAACACCATCTATTGTAGCAGAGTTTCTAACAACTAGAGGCTATGGCGCTAGTACCATCACAGTTTTTGAACATATGAATGGCATTAAAGAAAAATGCTTTGGTAGCGGAGCATCAAGCTGGAATCATGAGCCCGGGGTAGCCTTCAATACTATTGCTGTAGAGCTCGAAATTACTGACATAAAGGCACTTAAGACAAGGGTTCCAGGATTACCAGACAGTGCGTTCATCCATGATGGGCAAATAACCAAACGAGAGGTTCGCGCTGCCACATTATCTATTTTGGAACCATTCCCTGGCGCTCTTTTATGGGACATCGGTGCTGGATCGGGTTCTATTGGAATAGAATGGATGCGCACTGACCATCGATGCCAGGCAATCGCAATAGAGGAAAACCCTGAACGAGCAATTAATATTGCCACCAACGTTAAACAGCTGGGAGTGCCAAATTTAAGAATTGTAAATGGGAAAGCCCCCTCGGCGCTCTCGAAACTACCGCCCCCCGACGCTATTTTTATTGGAGGGGGAATAACTACGAAAGGGATGTTAACAAAATGTTGGGCCTCATTAAAAACAGGTGGCTGTCTTGTTGCAAATGTTATGACTATTGAAGGTGAAGCCATAGTTTCCAAACATCAAAAAAAACTTGGTGGCGACTTAACTAGAATAAGTATATCTAATTTAGATAATATAGGAACTAAGCAAGCTTGGCGTCCCTCTATACCGGTTACTCAATGGAAAGTTCAAAAACCTATACCAAGCGTAAGGAGACATCGTTAGATGAGGGGGAAAATATTTGGTATTGGGGTGGGGCCTGGGGATCCAGAACTAATAACGTTAAAGGCACTTAAAATTCTCAAGCAAGCGGATCTAATAGCCTATCCCGCACCCGATTATGGGCCAAGTTTAGCAAGATCCATAGTTGCACAATACTTCCCAAAAGAATGCGATGAACTTGTTATCAAGACCCCGATGCTCACAGAAAGATTCCCTGCTTTTGAGGTGTATGACAGAGCAAGTGAACAAATATCCTCAGCAGCAAATAAAGGGAAAAAAGTTGTGATTTTGTGTGAGGGCGACCCTTTTTTCTATGGTTCATTTATGTATTTATTTAGCAGATTGAAGAGTGAACATTTGATCGAAGTTATTCCTGGCGTCTCTTCCTTAATGGCATGCTCTGCATCCTTGGAAGCACCTCTTGCATCTCGTAACGATATTTTAACTGTCCTCCCTGCACCACTCGAAGACCATCAATTGGAAGAAAAGATGAAAAACTCAGACTCCATAGTCATCATAAAAATTGGTCGCCATTTTAATCGTATAAAAGAGCTTTTGAAACGAACTGGCTTAATCCAGAATGCGCTTTACATCGAGAGAGCTACGATGGAAACCGAAAAAATCATAGAATTAGAAAAGGTTGATGCAACATCCACACCTTATTTTTCTATGATTTTGGCTCACTCTCGCGCAAAGGCCTGGTTGTGACAGCCGTCGTTATAGTTTCTGCATCGGGCATGCAAACTGCCCAAGATATAAAACAGCATTTAAATGCTAGCTTGCATGGCCAATTCGAAGACTGTGATGTGATAATTGATAATGTTGCAAACCATCTACGCACATTGTTTAAAAATCAAAGCCCTATAGTTTTTATAGGAGCTTTGGGCATTCTCGTACGGCTTATCGCTCCTGTAATAACAAAAAAAGAAAACGACCCCCCAGTAGTAGTTGTGGCCGAGGATGGAAGTTCGGTCATTCCTGTTTTAGGAGGTCACTCTGGAGCGAACGATTTAGCTATTAAAATTGGAAAAATAAAAAATTGTTCTGTCGCTATTACTACCGCCAGCGATCTTCATTTCAAGTTTCCGCTAGATACCCCTCCAAAAGGCTGGCACCTCCAACACCCAACTCAATATAAAAAGTTTATGGCTAAACTCCTAAATGGCGCGTCAATAAGGATACCTTGCAATCTACCTTGGCTTGAAAATACCTCATTACCATTTTCAAAAGACGGTGAATTGTCTATAAATGTAACTGAAAAACTCGTGAAAGCAGATCCAGAATCGCTTACTTATACCCCCGAGTGCCTTGCTATCGGCATTGGCTGCGAAAGGAATGTAACAACGGATGAAGTCATCGGTTTAGTAAAAAAAACCCTAACCAAGCACACTTTATCTTTAAAAAGTATTGCGATTATCGTTTCGATAGACCTTAAAATGGATGAAGAGGCCCTCAATGAGTTATCAATCGAGCTTAAAAAACCACTGCGATTTTTTAATGCTGCAAAACTAGAACTAGAGACGCCAAGATTATTAAACCCATCTACGATCGTTTTTAATGAAGTAGGTTGTCATGGAGTAGCGGAAGCAGCCGCTCTGGCAGCTACAGGCCTCGAAGGCGAGTTGATTGTTCCAAAAGAAAAATCGGACAGAGCCACGTGTGCAGTTGCAAAATCTGCTCACATATTGAATCCTCATAAAATTGGAATTCAGCGTGGAAAGTTATTCATAGTAGGTACCGGTCCTGGAAAACAGGACTGGTTGACTCCTGAAGCAACAGATTTGATAGATAGCTCCAGTGATCTTGTTGGCTATACACTTTATTTAGATCTTTTGGGAAAAGCTACTTCGGGCAAAATACTTCATCGGTATAATCTTGGAGAAGAGAAAGACCGGGTTATAAAAGCCTTGGATACTGCGTCAGAAGGAAAAACCGTCAGCTTAATTTCATCTGGTGATCCTGGTATATATGCCATGGCTAGCTTAGTGTTTGATTGTTTAAAGGAATTCGATAAACCATCCTGGAACAGACTAGACATATTAGTTTCTCCCGGCATATCGGCCGTTCAGGCTTGTTCCGCCAAGGCTGGAGCACCTCTCGGCCATGACTTTTGCGCCATATCACTGTCAGATCTCCTCACACCATGGAGTATAATAGAGCGACGAATAAAAGCTGCGGCTGAGGGCGACTTTGTTGTAGCACTTTACAATCCTGCATCAGGAAGACGGCGCGATCAGCTGGTTAGGACAATAGAAATTCTGAGACAAGGACGGAAATCAGAAACCCCAGTCGTGATAGGTAGGTCACTTGGCAGACCAGAAGAGGAATTAGAAATTACAACACTTGAAAAATTTGAAGCAAGTTCTGTAAACATGCTATCGATCGTTATTATAGGCAGTACGCAAACACAAATTTCTAACGATAGAGTGTTTACACCACGCGGTTATCTGACAGGTGATAATTCTAGCGAAAAGGGTTGTAAATGACAGTCCACTTCATAGGAGCAGGGCCAGGTGACCCAGATTTAATAACAATTCGGGGCAGAAACCTAATCAAAAAATGCAACTATTGCTTGTATGCTGGGTCATTGGTACCCAAACAAGTGGTGGAGTTTGCATCAAAAGATGCCGTAATAGTTGATACAGCTTCGTTAAATCTTGATGAAATCATTGAGATAATCGTTACGGCAGATGATAAAAACGAAGATGTTGCTCGCGTCCATTCGGGAGACCCTTCTTTATATGGAGCCATAGCCGAACAAATTCGCAGACTAAAAGCACTTAATATCGCCTTTGAAATAACACCCGGTGTTCCTGCTTTCGCAGCAGCTGCGGCGGCACTAGGACAAGAATTAACGCTTCCAGAAGTGAGTCAAAGCGTAATTCTAACACGAACATCAATGAAATCGTCTAAAATGCCCCTTGGGGAAGAGCTAGAGAACCTTGGAAGCTCTAAAGCTACAGTTGCTATACATCTATCAATTCGCAACTTGCGATATATTCGCAGAAAACTTGAACCAATTCATGGCCCAGACTATCCAGTAACCGTTGTATATAGAGTTACTTGGCCCGATCAAAAAATAATCCACGGCACACTCTCAAATATCTTTGAAAAAGTCAGAGCTGAAAAGGTGACAAGGACAGCGCTTATATTGATAGGCCCAGCTCTCGAAGAAGAAGATTATCCGGATAGCGCACTTTATGACGCGAATCAATCCCATCTACTGCGAGCAAAAAAAGGTTAACCTAATCGATAAATCAGCTAATTCAAACAACAGATAAAGTCTTTAATATAGACGAAATAAGTTCTTCTTTATCATGTATTTTTTTCAGGTTCGAAATACTTGGTTGTTTTATTAGGACTACAGGTACACCCAAAATTCGAGCAACATTTATCTTTGGAAAACTTGCAAAACCGCCACTGTTCTTGGCTACCAAACATTGTATGTTGTGTTCCTCAAAAAAAGCATATTCGTCATGGTAAGAAAAAGGGCCTCTTCCTTCAATCCACCGCATATTATCAAAAAAGTCTAATTCTTTGACGGGTTCGATACTTCTGACGTAAAACTCTTTTGATTTTATTGGATAAAAACAACTAAGCTCGCTGCGTCCAATGGTTAGAAAAATGTTTTTGGCATGTTGCAGGTCGGGATGTGTTAATATCTTTGCAGCTGTTTTTGAACTTTTTACTTCATACCAATCATCTTGGGTTTGTTTCTTCCATGACCTTCGAGAAAAATGCAGATTAGGGATACCTGCTTTTTGAGCAGCCTCGGCTACGTTTTGAGTTATAGTTATTGCGAAAGGGTGAGTGGCATCAACCACCAAAGAAATTTTTTCTCTCATTAGATAATCCAGCAGACCTTCTACGCCCCCAAATCCGCCATAACGTACTTTTCCTGGTGGAATTCGTGGGGATCGAGTTACACCCGCGAACGAGGTTATAACACATACGCTTTTGAATTTTTGCAAATCGTGAGCAACCTCGTATGCTTCTTTGGTACCACCAAGAAGTAATATCGTATTACCAGCCATTGGCGGCGCCCACTAATTGACCTGACCTATCAAAAATCAGCACCTCTACAGCGACAGGTGCTTTATCCAATACCCCCAGGGCAATCATTCTAGCCTCACGGGCCACTAAATCGGCCAAAGGTATTTCATTTTCAAAAGCTATACTGAGTACCTCCATTGCTGTATTGGCACTATAAATTTGTTCTATAATTTTATCTCTTGCAGAAAGACTGATCGCTAACTTTGCGAGCCAGTCTAAGTCAATTTGACTGCGGCCAGAATGGAGGTCCAAGTTACCTTGTCCAAGTTTCGAAAGCTTAGCAAACCCCCCTCCGATCGTAATACGTTCGATTGGATATCTGCGTAAATATTTCAAGGCCCCCCCAACAAAATCCCCCATATCCAATATTGAACTCTCTGGGAGTTCGTATTTTAAGCGAACCGCAGCTTCTGATGTTGAGCCAGTGCATGCCCCAACATGAACAACGTTATTTGCCCTTGCTACATCGATACCGCGATGAATTGAATGGATCCATGCAGCGCACGAGAACGGCACAACGATACCAGTTGTCCCTAAAATGGAAAGCCCACCAACTATTCCGAGGCGCGGGTTCCACGTTTTCAAGGCGATTTCTTCTCCACCAGGAATTGAAATTTCGACAACCACGCCCGATACATTACTAGCTTCTTCAGAAACCTCCATAATCGCACGCTTTATCATCTCACGAGGAACCGGATTTATGGCCGGCTCACCGACGCCTATTGGTAAACCAGCTTTGGTTACTGTTCCGACCCCTCTACCTGAGCGGAAAATTATCCCTGAAACGCTGTCATCAAGTGACACGGTAACTTCAATAAGAGCTCCATGTGTAACGTCCGGATCATCACCAGCATCTTTGATGACGGCAGCCGTCGCACTCATTTTAGTCAGATGTTCCTTCGCGATTGCGAAGGAAACTCTCTGTCCCCTCGGCAAAACTATTTCAACAGGGTCAGGAAATTCACCCGTAATCAATGCCGTAAATGCTGCCTTCGCAGCCGCTGTCGCACAAGCCCCTGTTGTCCAACCTCGCCGCAACGAAACATCAGGTTTAGCCATTTAATTATTACAATAATGAATCAATAAAAAGCATACTATATAGTTTTCTCATTTTTTAATTTTTGAATTTGTTTTTCGTCAAAACCTAATAATTCTCTCAATACCTCATCTGAATGCTGTCCTAATGTGGGTGGAGCCAAACGATATTGTGGCGGAGTGCTTGACATTTTTACGGGATTTCCTATCAATGGAACCTTACCCGAGCCTGCTGTTGGATGATCCATTTCTATGCGCATGCCACGATATTTTACGTGAGGATCTTCGAAAACTTGTTCAATGTTATTCACAGGGCTACAGGGGACTTTTAATTCTCCAAGCTCAACAAGCCATTCTTCGGTTGTTTTTCTTTTCATAAAGACAGGCATTATATCGTATAACGTCTCTCTATTAGCTATCCTCAGAGGGTTAGAGGCATAACGGGGATCACTTTTCAAATCATCGGCGTTTGCTACTGTACACCAATCATCAAATTGCCTATTGTTTCCGACGGCTAAGATAACGTGGCCATTCGATGTGGCAAAGACCTTGTAGGGCACGATATTTGGATGTTCATTACCAAGTTTAACTGGAATTTTTCCAGACACAAGATAATTGGTCCCCTCATTTATTAACCATGAAACCTGAGTGTCTAGCAAACAAGTATCAATATGCTGGCCCTCTCCTGTAGCGTCTCTATGACGAAGGGCAGCTAGAATTGCAGTGGAAGCATACATCCCAGTCATAACATCTGCTATACCAACACCTACCTTCATAGGTTCACCATCCGGGTCACCCGTTATAGACATGATTCCACCCAGCCCTTGAGCTAAAAAATCATAGCCTGCTCTGGACGCATAAGGACCAGTTTGCCCAAAACCGGTCACGGAACAATATACTAATCGGGGAAATTCTGTTTTCAGGTCCTCGTAGCCGAGCCCTAATTTCGACAAACTACCTACTTTGAAATTCTCAATCAGAATATCACTCTTTGCAATAAGCTTCTTAGCTAAAGCAATCCCTTTTGGCGTTTGGAGATCTATTGTTACTGACCGCTTATTTCTATTTGCTGATAAATAATAAGCAGATTCATTAGTATCTTTCCCATCAGGATCTTTAACGTAAGGAGGGCCCCACGTTCGAGTGTCATCTCCTACTCCTGGTTTCTCAACTTTTATAACATCAGCCCCCAGATCTCCCAAAAGCTGCGTACAGGTTGGTCCTGCTAAGATACGTGTGAGATCAAAAATACGAACACCGGTAAGAGGCAACTGTGTATTCATTTTTCAATTTCCATTCTTAAACTAGAGTTGACCTAAAAGTTAATTTACATTTAAGAAATAGTGGTTGCTTCCAGACATCCCTGGTATTAGTTAAACCATACTCTGAGCCGATTGGTTGATTTTCTTCAAAAAAAGGTTAAACCACTAGTTCATTAAAAGTTTTAGAGAATAGACACCATGGATCCAGCTATTTCAATAAAAGGTTTAACAAAACAATTCGGACCACGAGTAGTGGTTGATAATGTTACCTTTTCTGCGAATATTGGCGAGGTTTTGGGGTTTTTAGGTCCAAATGGTGCCGGTAAATCAACAACAATGAAGATGATCGTCGGTTTTTTATCTCCCAGTAGCGGCACAGCTAAAGTGTGTGGGTTTGACGTTTTAGAAAACCCAATAGCAGTTAAAAGATCAGTTGGTTACCTCCCCGAAGGAGCACCTGCATATCCAGATATGACGCCTTTGGGGTTTTTACGCTTTATTTCTGGCATAAGAGGTTTTAACGGCTCAGAAAGAGAGGACAGGGTTCAAAACGCAGTGCGGGTAACACGAATAGAAGAGGTGGCTCAACAACCAATAGAGACGCTCTCAAAGGGCTACAAACGACGCGTAGGCCTCGCTCAAGCACTTCTTCATGACCCAAAAGTGTTGATTTTAGACGAACCGACAGATGGCCTTGATCCCAATCAAAAACAAGTTGTAAGAGATTTAATAAAAGAGATGGCTTCCACAAAATGCATTGTGATTTCTACACATATTTTAGAAGAAGTTGATGCTGTTTGTAGCAGAGCGATGATTATTGCATCGGGAAAAGTGGTCGCTGACGGTTCTCCTTCTGAATTAAAATCTCAATCAGGGTCGGGAGATTTAGAAGAAGTATTCAGAAAAGTAACCTTAAATGCGTAATATTAAATTAATATTTTTAAGAGAATTTGCAGCTTATTTTGCTACCCCATTAGCATATGTCTTTATAGTAATTTTTCTTATGTTAGCGGGGTTACTAACCTTTTTCATGGGTAGTTTCCTAGAACGAGATCAAGCAGATCTAATACCCTTTTTTGAATTCCATCCATGGCTATATTTATTTTTAGTTCCCGCTCTGTCGATGCGGTTGTGGGCTGAAGAACGAAAATTAGGAACAATAGAACTTTTCCTTACACTACCTATCTCGATGGCACAGGCAGTGACTGGAAAATTTCTAGCCGCTTGGGCATTTAGCATAACCGCACTTTTGCTCACATTTCCTTTCTGGCTAACTGTCAACTATTTAGGTAACCCCGATAATGGCGTTGTTTTAGCATCCTATATCGGAAGTGCATTAATGGCTGGCGCATATTTGGCTATTGGCTCAATGATATCTGCGTCGACCAAAAATCAAGTGATCGCCTTTGTCATAACTACAGCCACATGTTTTGTCCTAACACTGGCAGGCTCGCCAATAATTTTAGATTTTTTCTCCGCTTGGGCTTCAGCAGATATTGTTCAAGCTGTTGGTAATTTCGGGTTTTTACCACATTTTCAATCAATTCAACGTGGTGTTATTGACTTTAGAGATGTTATTTTCTTTGGATCTATTATTGTGATCGCCTTAACTGCGAACGCTATAATTATAGACTGGCGTAAGGCGAGCTAGATGGCTAATCCAGATAATCCTAAAACGATCCGATCTGATACAGGAAGCTGGTTTGCCTCGGCTGGACTAATACTTCTTTTTATATTGTTTCTTGCTGTGAATGTATTGAGTAGCGGTTGGTTGACGTCGGCACGCTTAGATCTAACCAAAGATAAACTTTATACATTATCGGACTCGACTATCGAACTACTCAAAGATATTAAAGAACCAATAACATTTCGATTATATCTATCTGGAGGCTTGGCACAGGCAGTGCCGCATTTAGGTGTTTATGCAAACCGTGTAAGGGACCTGCTTTTAGAGTACCAAAACATATCAAACGGAAAAGTGAAGCTTGAGATATTGGATCCAGCACCATTTTCAAGTATCGAAGATAGAGCTGTTTCTGCAGGGTTAAGGGGTATTCCAGCTGTAAGCGGTGGCGACAACATGTATTTTGGCCTGGTTGGAACGAATACAACCGATGACATAGAAAAAATACCATTCATCCAGATAGATAGAGAAGCTTTTCTCGAATATGATCTATCCAAAATGCTTTATGCTCTTATAACGTCGAAACCAACAGTTGTTGGGATCCTGAGTACTCTTCCAACTGATGGAACTATGAAGGTCACCGCAACAGGGCGGCAGGAGCCAGTAGCACCTTACGTCGTACGAAATCAAATCGGTGAATTGTTTGAAACACGTTTTTTGGGTAAAGAAATAGAGAAAGTACCTAGCGATATAAACGTCTTAATGATTGTTCATCCAAAAAATCAATCGGATCGCACTCTGTTTGCCGTAGATCAATATCTATTGGCAGGAGGCAAAGCGATTATTTTTGTCGATCCTTTTGCGGAAGCGGAAGGGATGCAGGGACAAATGCTTGGTGCTACTATAGGTGGTAGTTCTCTTACAAAGATATTTAAAACTTGGGGTCTTGAGTATAGCGTAAAAACAGTAGTAGGGGATCGCCTCAGCGCAAGAAAAGTTCTTCCAGAGGCAGGTAATAGACCAATAGAATACTTACCGTGGTTAGAACTTCGCGGCCCAAGTTTAAATCGCTCTTCCCCTATTACATCAGGAATAGATGTAATAGCATTAGCTAGTGCCGGCCATATAAGTCTTGCCAATCAGTCACCTTTAAAAATGACACCACTCTTGGTCTCTTCACCCGGTGCAGGCCTCATTGACGCTAAAAAAGTCCAAGGCTTCAGAAATCCTAAAAAATTACTTAGAGAATTTCAACCACAACAAAAACAATTTATCTTGGCCGGACGTATGACCGGTTCAGTTAAGACAGCTTTTCCTAAAGGAGTTCCTTCCCCAGGCAAGGACCAGGACGGCAAGCTCGTAAAATTACCCTCCTGGGACCGGCCTATCCTAGCTAGTTCGAATGCTCCATTAGATATAATTGTTGTCGCAGACGCTGATATTTTAGCCGACAGATTTTGGGTAATCATGAGGGACTTCGCGGGACAACGTGTTCCGGTTCCCACAGCAAATAATGGTGATTTTGTTTTGAATTGTATAGAAGCTCTTGCAGGTTCAAGCACACTCATGGAACTGCGAGGAAGAGGAAGTGCAAGTCGACCTTTCAAAATACTACAGGATATACAAAAAAGGGCGTCGCAAAAATTTGAAGATAAAGAACGTGGCTTAAGACAGACATTATCTAAAACGGAAAAAAAACTACAACAATTGCGGCGACGCAATCCTCAAAGTTCGGCAAAAGTTGTCTCAGAACGTGATCGACGGGAAATGGAAAAAATGCAACGCGAAATACTCGGTTTTAGATCTGAGCTTCGAAAAGTACGGCTTTCATTAACACAAGATTATCAAAGATTAGAGATGCAACTCTGGTTCTTAAACATTACCTTGGTTCCGCTTCTCTTAATTATTTTTTCAATTGGGCTTTCACTCGCCCGGATCGTTAAACGTAAGAACCGCTCATTTGAAACAGCAATTGGGTAGAAACCGACATGGTAACGAAACGTTTTGTATACGGTCTGACCGTCCTAACTACCGCAGTAACCATCGCTGCATGTTTGGTTCAGTATAATCGTTGGGCAGACACAATACGCAGTGTTGATGAGGAGCTGGTTTTTCCTCAACTTGCCGATAGATTGGAATCGGTAACTAAAATCAAAATAGAAAGATCCTCATCAGACGATAGAGGTTCATTCATAATTCAACCCTATGGGAATGTTTGGGGCATTCAGGAAAAAGGAGGATATCAGACGAGGAGTAGCTTAATTCGCGAAACGTTGATAAGCCTCTCACAATTGACATACCAGGAAGCTAAAACGAAAGACCCTAGCCGACACGCAAAGTTGAAACTCCGGGACATAAATCAAAAACAATCTGAAGCAACACGGGTAACACTCGAAGATGGCGATGGTAAAGTTTTAATCAGCGCATTGTTTGGGAAAAGACTTCAAAATTTATCAGGGGGCACACCTTCTGTATATATGCGAAAAACAAGTAATCCGCAAAGCTGGCTGACTAAGGGAGAGCTCGAAATCCGTAATGGCCCATTGGATTGGCTATCAGTAATTTTAACCTCAATCCAACGAGAACGTATTAAAAATGTTCTAATCACTACATCAGATGGAAATGAACTGAAACTAATATACAATAAAGATTTTGAAAGATTCGAAATAAAAAATATCCCCGAAGACCGGGAAATCAAATCCCAATTTCAACTTTTGAACGTTGGAATTATACCTGAAAACCTCCTGCTTCAGGATGTTAGGCCTGCTAAGTTGAAGGCAGACCCTAGTTTAGGGGGCGCCCGGTGGGAGACGACGGATGGTCTAATTATTTATCTTTCATTAGCTGCCGACATAAATAACAGTAACCTGTGGGCCTCTATCAGAACAAACACCAGTAGTGATGCGACAGAAAAAGTACGGAGAGAAGCCGCAAGTATAGAGCAAAGGACCAACGGTTGGGAATTTTGGCTTGGCGATGAGACAATCAAAAAGCTTCAATCAACGGTGGATACTTTGACAAAAGTCAAAAGCAGTAATTGATTTTAAGCATCTAAAAAAACAACTTCTTCCCTAGATTTATTGCCCTGTGAACCTAGGAGCCCTTTTTTCCATAAACGCTGTGCGCCCCTCTGTATAATCAGCACTTGTTTGACATTGCCTTACTGTGGCCTCATGAGCAGATAGATCCCAGTCACACTCGGGTTTTCCAGACTCGATTAATGATTCTTTTACCGCTTTAATGGACAATGGCGCGTTTTGGGCAATCCGAGTAATCATATCATTAACCGTCGCTTCCAACTCGTGTTCCTTAACAACTCTGTTAACAAGCCCCATCACCCGCGCTTCTTCGGCATTAAACTGGCGAGCAGTATAAAAAATTTCCGCTGTAAATGCGGGTCCGACAAGGCGTTCTAATTCTCTAATACCTTTAGCTTTATAACCTATCCCCAGTTTTGCAGCAGGCACACCAAAAGTTGATTTATCTGAACAAACCCTTATATCGCAGCCGATAGCAATAGCTAGCCCACCACCAATGCAATAGCCATTTACTTGCGCGATCGTTGGTTTTGCAACCGCATTCAGTGATGAATGAAAGCCAGCTACTGAATTGTCGTAGGATACCATTGCCTCCTTAGAAGCTCTCTCACTGCCGAACTTTGAAATATCAGCGCCAGCTACAAAGGCTCTGTTACCGCCCCCCTTTAAAACAATGGCTCGTACATTGTTATCTTTGCCATACTGATCCAACAGGGTAGCCGAATTATCCCACATCTCTTGCGACATTGCGTTCATTCGGTTTGGGTTGTTGAAAGTAATCCAAGCAATATTATCCACAATTTCGCTCAATAACATGTTTTCTTCTCTAGCAGCAGCCTCTTGCATAGTCATAGATTAAGTCCTTATTAATAAAACAAACTAGTTTAAATGATATCTTCTTCTCGTAACTTAGAGATCTCTTCTCCACTCAACCCAATTTCTTGAAGTATTTCCTCTGTATGTTCGCCATAATCAGGTGGAGGAAGAGCCATGCCACTGGGAGTGCGAGACATGCGAATTGGTTGCCCTACTAGTTCCATATCTCCACGAGCATGACCACTGACAGTTTTAGCCATTTCTAGATGTTTAACTTGAGGGTCTTCAAAAGCCTCATCGATGCTATAAATTGGGCCACTCGGCACACCATTTTTATTTAATAACTCCACCCAGTACTCGGAAGTCTCTTCCTTAATAAAACTTTCGATCTCCAGGTTCAGTGCATCTCTATTTAAAGAACGGCTTTCGGCTTCAGCATAGTCGGGATGGTCACGAAGATCCGTTCGCCCAACCAGGTCGCAAAACCTCTTCCATATGACCTGCCCAGCTACGCCAAGGTTGATATAACCATCTTTAGTTTTGAAAACTCCAGTTGGAATGCTAGTCGGATGATTGTTTCCTGCCTGTTTAGGAACGTCTCCATCCACCAACCATCTCGCCGCTTGAAAGTCTAACATAAATAACTGTGCCTGTAGTAGAGACGTGTCAATCCATTGACCTTTTCCTGAGTCCTCTCTCTCCAATAAAGCGATCATAATACCCTGTGCCGCAAATAATCCTGCGCATAGATCTGCAATGGGAATACCTGCTCTTACCGGACCTTGACCTGGCAACCCGGTTATTGACATCACGCCTCCCATACCTTGAGCAATCTGATCAAAGCCCGGTCGTTTGGAATAAGGCCCGTCTTGCCCAAAACCAGATATGCTTGCATACACCAGCTGAGGGTTCTCTATGCTCAAGGTTTCATAATCAATTCCTAAGCGTTGCTTTACGTCGGGACGATAATTTTCAACTATTACATCTGCTGTCTTGACGAGACGCTTCAACAAACTGACACCTTTTTCGTTTTTTAAATTTAGAGTCATGGCTCGTTTGTTACGATGCAGATTCATAAAATCAGGTCCATGCCGCGCACCGCCCAACGCGTTACCTGCATCCATCGCTTCTGGGAGTTCAATTTTAATGACATTGGCGCCCCAATCAGCTAATTGGCGGACACACGTTGGTCCAGCTCGAACTCTTGTTAAATCCAATACAGTAAATCGTTTCAAAGCGTCAGAGGCTGGTTTAGCAACCATGATCTATCCTTCTATTTTTATAAATCTATAATTAACTGCCATAGTTAATCTAGTTCGTTATTTTTTCTAATCTTCCTTAAAGTCTCCTAAAGAGCTACCTATATTAGAAGTATCCTCAACATAAAAGATGAGAGAGACACTTTTAAAACTTTATAGTCTCACATTATCAATAAACATTAAAAATTTAATAGAAAAAATAAAATGTTACTAGTCATGTTGCCATTTTATATAAAAAAAATTATGGCTTGGTCTGGACGAGCTATTGGTTGCCAGATACTACATTAATTATGAACGAAAATTCTCTAGATGAATGGTCCGGAGTTGACCTCGCTGCCAGACGCGGGGGAAAATTAGTATTTTCTGATTTAAGATTTAGCCTTTCAGCAGGAGATAGTTTGTTGCTGACAGGGCAAAATGGTTCTGGCAAATCTACCTTGCTTCGTTTGATGGCCGGGTTGGGGCAACCTAGTTCAGGAGGTTTATTTTGGAATTCACAAAATATAAGACACGATCTCATAACCCACTTCGAACGATTGAATTATGTTGGTCATCTTACTGGTGTAAAACTAGTCTTGAATGTTGAGGAAGATCTCAGTTTCTGGATGACGTTGCATAACGATTATGATTCAGAAGTGATTGATTATGCGTTAGATCACTTTGCACTTCTTAAACAAAAGGATATACCCATCAGATTTCTGTCATCAGGGCAAAAAAGAAAATTAGCACTCGCTCGTCTCTTGGTGCGACCCTCGAGAATTTGGTTGCTAGATGAACCCACTATTGGTCTTGATCAATCAGGCATCTACTCTCTTGAAAAAATCATACAAGACCATCGGGCAAAAGATGGCATCGTAATTGTGGCTTCCCATGTAAAAATCGAATTAGGTGATGGTTATAAAAAACTTGATCTTTCATGTTTTAAACCAATCACCTCCATTGTTAGTATGGACGAATATGATCAGGGAAAATAAATAATGAATGGTATCAAAACCCTAATCAGACGAGACTTTTCTCTAGTAATTAGGCAAGGCAGTGATGCCTTCGTAATATTAATATTTTTTGTTGTGACCGTTACTTTATTTCCACTTGGAGTGGGTCCTGATCCCGTGATTTTGCAAGGGTTAGCGAGTGGCATTGTGTGGATAGGGGCTTTACTGGCTGCCATGTTATCACTTGATAGGCTTTTTCAATTGGATTACGATGACGGGTCTCTGGAGCTTTTAGTGCTCTCCCCCTATCCATTAGAACTTGTCGTTTTATGTAGATGTTTGGTTCATTGGCTCACCACAGGATTACCCATTATGTTAATGTCACCTCTATTAGCATTGATGCTAAATATGAAAAGCACTGCCTATTCAAACCTGATCAGCAGCATGGCCTTGGGCACACCTATTATAAGTCTTTTAGGAGCTTTAGGAGCCGCTTTAGTTTTAGGGTCCAGACGATCAGGTGTTCTAATAGCTCTCTTAATAATCCCGCTCACAATACCAATCCTTCTATTTGGTGTTGCCGCCATTCAAGCCGGCGCGGGGGGGTATAGCGCCTCCTCTCCCTTGATGTTTTTAGGAGCTCTCCTATTTCTATCGTTGGCACTTTGCCCATGGATAACAGCCATTAGTTTGAGACAAGTTGTATCATAATGCCTAATATAATACATAAATTTGCCAACCCTGCCCGGTTTATGCGAATGGCAGAACCAGTTTTACCGTGGATCTCTGTTGGTGCGGTTTTATCAATAGTGCTTGCATTATATTTTGGGATTTTTGCTTCTCCTGCAGATTATCAGCAGGGTGAAACCGTCAGAATAATGTATGTCCATGTTCCCGCTGCCTGGATGGCATTATTCACCTACACGATCATCGCTCTAGCCAGTGGAGCCTTTCTTATTTGGAAGCATCCATTAGCAGATTTATCTGCGCAAGCGGCTGCTCCGATAGGGGCAGCTTTTACTGCTATCGCTCTCATCACTGGATCACTATGGGGTCAACCCATGTGGGGGACATGGTGGGTATGGGATGCACGATTAACTTCCGTTCTAATACTTTTCTTTCTGTACCTTGGCTACATAGCTCTCGTAAATGGTTTCGATGATCCTGAGAGAGGTTCGAAGATGGGGGCAATTCTAGCTCTTGTAGGTTTTGTAAACGTGCCTATAATTAAATTTTCTGTTGATTGGTGGAATACTCTGCACCAACCGGCTAGCATCAGTAGACTGGAAGCCCCTGCAATAGACCCATCTATGCTACTTCCTTTGCTTTTGATGGCCGTAGGTTTTAAACTCTTCTTTATTAGCGTTTTGATCTTACGAATTAAAATGCAACTCATAAAAAAACGTATACGTTCTATACAAATAATTGACTAAATAACTGGGTAGGTCTGCCTTTTCTGAGACAACCACTTGATCTTCTTTAATCTGTGTACATTTTGATTTATACAGCATATGGGATAAGTGACCGGGGAATTTAAAGGGGGTTCTGGACTACGTCCAGTAAAGTTATTATGGATGATTATGGAATATACATTTGGTCTTCCTATGCTGTGACAGCCGGGACGATGTTGCTAATGCTTGGCTGGTCTATAATACAGTTTAAGCAGGCTCAGCGACGATTATCAGAACTTGAAGACAATGGATCCACAAAAAGGCCATTCAAGAAATGACACCAAAACGCCGCAGACTTACTATGGTTGGGTTAGGTTTACTCATGGTGGCGGCAGCTACAACCCTCGCTTTAAATGCGTTCGAAGACACTCTAGTATTTTTTTACAGTCCTTCCGATTTGATGAAGGCTGAAACTAGTCCCGGAAAACAAATTAGAGTGGGCGGTTTAGTGAAGGAAGATAGCCTTAAAAAATCTAAAGACGGTTTAACTGTTTCGTTTATTATCACTGATCTTGATAATATCCTGCCTGTTAAATTCAAAGGAGCACTTCCAGACCTGTTCCGTGAAGGGCAAGGAGTGGTAGCAGAGGGGCATCTGATAAACGGTACCTTTCAAGCAAATCACGTGTTAGCCAAGCATGATGAGAACTACATGCCAAAGGAAGTTGCAGACTCGCTAAAAAAATCGGGAAAATGGAAGGGAAATACTAAGTAATGATAGCGGAACTAGGCCACTATGCACTGGTCTTGGCTTTACTTTTAGCTCTGGTCCAAACCACAATTCCCTTATTCGGAGCAGCAAAAAATGATTTTGCACTCATGGGAGTGGCACAACCAGCCGCCACCGCTCAATTCTTCTCTATTCTCTTTGCTTTTGCAGCGCTCACCTATTCGTACGTCACTTCGGACTTTTCTGTGATAAATGTAGCTGAGAACTCGCATTCCTTAAAACCACTGTTATACAAAATTAGCGGTGTGTGGGGAAATCACGAAGGCTCCATGATTTTGTGGGTCTTGATACTAGCATTGTTTGGGTTTGTGGTTGCAAGATTCGGTGTTCATCTTCCACCCTCGCTTAAAGCACGAGTACTATCGGTTCAAGGATCAATTGGAGCCGCTTTTCTAGGATTCATACTCCTTACGTCTAATCCATTTCTTAGATTAGACCCAGCCCCGATTGATGGACGGGACCTAAATCCATTACTTCAAGATCCAGGGCTAGCTTTCCATCCACCCATGTTATACCTCGGATACGTAGGGTTTTCCATGGCATTTTCATTTGCGGTTGCCGCATTAATAGAAGGTAAGGTTGATCCAGCATGGGCGCGTTGGGTTCGACCATGGACTTTGGCAGCTTGGACCGCATTAACAGCGGGCATAACGCTAGGAAGTTGGTGGGCCTATTATGAGCTTGGCTGGGGAGGCTGGTGGTATTGGGACCCTGTCGAAAATGCCAGTTTTATGCCATGGCTGTCTGGAACGGCGTTGCTGCATTCAGCGGTGGTAGTAGAGAAGCGAGACGCATTAAAAAGCTGGACTATACTCCTCGCTATTTTAACATTCGCGCTGAGCCTGATGGGAACTTTCCTGGTACGCTCCGGTGTGCTAACCTCCGTGCATGCTTTTGCTGTAGATCCTGAGCGAGGTCTGTACATTTTAGGCATTCTTGTTGTGTTTGTTGGTGGTGCATTAATCATGTTTGCACTCAGAGCTCCAACTATGAAATTAGGCGGACTTTTTCAGCCGATAAGTCGTGAAGGTGGATTGGTTATGAATAATCTTTTGCTTTCCGTCGCAACGGCAACAGTGTTCATAGGAACACTCTATCCACTTTTTCTAGACGCCACTACCGATCAAAAAGTATCTGTTGGCCCCCCATTTTTCAACGCCACATTTGTACCCGTGATGATCCCATTAATTTTACTAATGGCAATCGGTCCAATGTTAGCTTGGAAAAGAGGCGACTTACCTGCAGCAATGTCCCGGCTTTGGTTTGCTGTACTAGTTTCCTTCGGCTTAGGTGTTTTGGTTTTTTGGGTTAATAGTGATGAGCCATTTACTCCTGCGATAGGGTTCGCACTAGCGGGTTGGTTGGCGGCTGGCACACTCAAAGAATTTGGGGATAGGGTAGGTCTATTTCGAGAGAAACTATCCCAATCTTTGGCTCGTGCCAGAAGATTACCAAGGTCAACCTACGGCATGACACTTGCTCATCTTGGTCTGGCTATTTTCATCTGCGGGGCCGTTGCAGATAGTGCATGGAGAACCGAGGTAGTCATAAATGCTAAGGAAAGTGACAAAGCCTCAATAGCCGGATTTGATGCAGTATTAGAAAAAGTGGAACGCCAACAGGGACCTAACTACCAGCTAGAAAGAGCAACGATAGTTATAAAAAAAGATGGCGAGTACATCACCACAATATTCCCTGAACGTAGGTTCTATCCAGTCCAGCAAATGCCAACAACAGAGGCAGCTATACATACAACCTTCTTGGCTGATATTTATGTCTCGTTAGGCGAAGGAGGTAAAAACCAGGGGTGGACACTCCGATTATGGTACAATCCCTTAATTCCCTGGATTTGGGCTGGCTGCCTAATTATGGTTTTTGGCGGATTAATATCATTATCAGATCGTCGGCTCAGGGTAGGAGCACCATTTAAAAAGATAGAACCTAAGAAGTCCAAACATTCTGGACTAGAAAATGCGTAAAATTCTTTACTTAGGGCCCCTAATATTATTTGTCACAATAGCGATATATTTTGCTGCTCCCATCTTAGATGGAAAAGACCCCAGAATTCTTCCGTCTGCCATGATAGAGAAACCAATTCCCAACCTTAGTCTGCCGCCGCTTGTCAGAACAAAGCCAGGCATAGATAATCAGTCATTAACGGGTAACGTTCGGTTAGTTAATTTTTTTTCATCCTGGTGCGGTCCATGCCGCACAGAACACGAGTTCCTTATGAAGATAAAGGAAACAAAACTGGTTCCAATATATGGTATTAACTATAAAGATAAAAAAAATGCGGCTCAACAATGGTTAAATGATTTAGGCGACCCCTATGAAAAAATTGGTAGGGATATAGATGGGAGAACTGCTATCGACTGGGGGGTATATGGTGTCCCTGAGACTTATATAATTGATAGAAACGGTTTCATTCAATATCGACATGTTGGACCACTCTCCCAGAGAGTATTTGACGACAAACTTGCGCCCGTCCTAACCGCGCTTCGGGAACAAGAGAATGATTAAGAGGAGTCTTTTATTAATACTTTTTCTAGCCATTATTAATCTTCCGTCTAGTTCATTTGCAGTTGAACCAGCGGAGATATTGCAAAACCCTCAGCTTGAAGCGCGCGCACGCGTGCTCAGCAAAAACATACGTTGTCTTGTCTGCCAAAATCAGTCGATCGATGACAGTAATGCCTCTTTAGCAAAGGATTTGAGAAAAGTTGTCCGAGAGCAACTCGTTAACGGTGCATCTGACGAAGAGATTTTTGATTTCCTAATAGAACGGTATGGTGACTTCGTTTTATTAAAACCGCCTGTTAAACCATCAACCTATATGTTGTGGTACGGTCCAATTATCCTGTTTTCAATTGGCCTCGTAATGTCAGTTCTATTTTTAATTCGTAGGAAAAAACTGGCTCCTGAAGAACCTCTCACACAAAAAGAACTAGATCAGCTATCTAAACTGATAACAAATAGAGCTGAGGACTGACGATGCTATTTTGGGTTATAGCGGGAATATTTACCCTAGGTGCCGTATTATCAATTATCTGGCCGATACTGAAAGAGAAAACGGGTAGTGAAGATCGTTCTTCTTTTAATTTACAAGTTTATTCAGATCAACTTGAAGAGTTAGAGAGAGACTATCAACAAGGGCGAATAGGTAATCAAGATAAAGATTCGGCTCGCCTAGAGATACAACGCAGAATATTAATCTCCGCCAAAGAAATAGAAGAAAAAGATACTGAAAATGGGGAACGGAAAGGTTCTTTTACCCGTATGTTAATGGCTGTTTTGTTGGCATTTTTAATACCCTCATTTGCTTTAGGAACATATATATCAGTGGGAAAGCCAAATCTACCGAGCCAGCCTTTCAAAAGTCGTGTTTCTCAGGCAAACTCTCAGACCACCACCCCAAACACTAAAGACCAGCATGCAGGCATTAATGATATGATATCCAACCTGCGAGCTAAATTAGAGAGTGACCCTGAGGATATCAAAAGTTGGGAACTTTTAGGAAAAACATATCTTATGCAGAAACAATACTCGGAAGCGGCGGAAACGCTTCAAAGAGCTCTGCAATTAACACCAAATAATTTAAGCATGCGCGCCGCGTTTGGGGAAGCACTCACGTTAGCAGCAAATGGGGTTGTGACTGAGAAATCGGAATCCGAATTTAAACTTGTAGAACTTGGCACACCCGGGGATCCGAGAGCACAGTTTTACCTCGGGCTTGCAGAATATCAGCGAAATAACCTCACGAATGCGTTAAAACGTTGGATAGCTTTAGAAGTCGATACTCCTGCTGATGCTCCTTGGAGAACGATGCTAGAGAAACGAATACAAAAGGCTCAAAAAGAGAGCAACATTGATGTCTCTGCTCTCAAGTTAGGCGCAATGACTAAAAGATCCATCAGAAAAAATGATGAATCACCTGCTGAAAGAGTTAATGCACAGGCGAAAAAAAATCTACCCGGACCAAGTAAAAATCAAGTTGACGCAGCGCAAAATATGACAGCTGAAGATCGCCAAACGATGATACGCAGTATGGTACAACGGTTAGCGAATAGGCTTTCAGAAACACCTGACGATATTGAAGGTTGGCTCAGACTAGGGCGGTCTTACACTGTCTTGAAACAACCAAAAGATGCTATATCAGCATACGGCCGTGCTGCTAATATCGCCCCAGGCCGAGTTGATGTACAAATACAATATGCTCGCTCTCTATTTCCGGACGGGACACCTGAATCACAAATCCCCTCTTCATTCAAACCGGTAATAGAAAATATTTTACAACTTCAACCTAATCATCCAGAAGCGATGTACTACCGTGGTATCTTAGCAAATTTAGAAGGTAATGAGCAATTAGCTAAAGAACTATGGTCTCGGTTATTGGAAATAATGGGCCCTAATGCACCCGCGCGCAAGTCAATAGAAAAACGTCTTAACTCCCTGAAAGCACAAAATAATTGAACATTTATAATTAATCATCTTTTTATGTGAGTAATTTTGTTTATAAGCTTTCCTCTAACGTTTAAGGTCTATCAAATAGGCCACTAAACTTATTCAATGAAATGGTCAGGTTTGCTTATCGTGCACTTGCGTAATATCTCTATTCTTTTAGTTCTCAGCTTAGTGCTCTTTTTACCTGGCATTGAAAAACTTCCTCCCCTTGATCGAGACGAAGCTCGTTTTGCTCAGGCTAGCAAGCAAATGCTAGAAACTGGAGACTATATAGATATTAGATTCCAAGAAACACCGCGATATAAAAAGCCAGCCGGCGCCTATTGGATACAAGCTGCATCTGTGCAAATACTCTCACCAAACGATGCTACTTTGATTTGGGCCTATCGCATTCCCTCAGTAATAGCAGCTATAGCATCGGTATTTTTGACATACGCAATCGCCTGTTTATTTTTGAGTAGTACCAGTTCTCTATTTGCGGGCATCCTATTAGCTGCAAGCCTTCTGCTTAATGCAGAGGCTCATATGGCAAAAACCGATGCGCTGTTATTGGTAAGCATTTTAATTTCGCAATATGGTCTAGCTAGAATTTATAAAGGAGATACTGTTCACCAAAATTGGCTTTATTTTTGGTCAGGAATTGGTATAGGAATTTTACTCAAAGGGCCAATCGTTCCTCTCATCATATCCCTCACCATTCTTGGCCTTTGGTATTTTGATCGTAATATGAAATGGGTGAAGGCATTACGTCTCAAGGCTGGGGTTCTCATAAGCATTGCAATTAGTCTTCCATGGATTATTGCTGTGCAAATACGCTCTGATGGTTCCTTTTTAAGGACATCAATCGGTGGAGATTTATTACCTAAGTTAATGGGAGGAATGGAATCTCATGGCATGCCTCCCGGTTATTACCTCCTAATTGTAATGATCACCTTTTGGCCCGGGTCTTTATTTATTTGGCCAAGCCTTGTTAATATAATAAAAACCAAAACTGAAATTTGTAGTAAATTTCTTATCGCTTGGGTTATTCCAACATGGATATTATTTGAAATTGTGCCCACAAAACTACCTCATTATATCCTGCCAGTATACCCGGCAATTGCAATAATGACCGCTAAGTGGATGAATGATTTTAAACCCGTACAGATAACATTAGGATCAAAATTTTTTATTGCCCTATGGTTTATTATTGGTTGCGCATTCATAGTAGCATCTATTTTGCTCACAAATTTAAATAGAGAATTCGTCACATCACTTACTAATGTGATTAGCGTTACAGTCTTGGTTGAACAAATTAAAAGTAATATGCAACAAAACACCGACACGATGATTATTGCATTAACCTCAGTTATATTTGTATTAGGCAGTTGTATTTTTTTATGGAATGGACGACTTAAAAGTTCTGTTATCTCTGCGCTCTGTTTAGCAGGTTTATTTTTTATCCCTCTGACATATTCAAAAATCCCAGCAATGACGTGGGCTTTTCCCTCTCTTGAAGTAGCAAGCTTTCTTAGATCATCTAATGAACTTAAGAATGGTTTAATTTCAATTGGTTATCATGAACCAAGTTTGATTTTTCTAACTGGCACTGATACTTATTTGACAGATATCGAAGGTGGTGTCAGAAAATTGAAAGAAAGGTCTCACAACTTAGCACTGATCGACCGTTCTCAACTGCAAGATTTTAGAACCGAAGCCAAATCAATGAGCCTAAAAACAAAAGTAATCAAAACATTTGATAGCTTTAACTACTCCAAAGGTAGAGTGTTGACATTAGATTTATTGAAGATAACAGACAAATAGCAACTAATGATTAAATGAACACAACTATATCGGACAACATATGGTCACTTTGGGCCATACTCAAAAGGCCACCACTTGGAATAATTCTATTCTTAGTAATACTCTCATGCGTTCTTTTAGGATTAAAAATTGATCGTGATGTAATTATTTTTATTCACGACAACCCTCAGTACTTTTATATCGGTACTTTTGAAATAATCACTAAACTTGGAGATGCAACAGGATGGCTTTTGGTCGCCGCTTTCTGCCTCTTATTTTGCATTTACATCCCACGCAGTAAATATCTGCATCAATATCATGACCGGCTTAAGAACTATTCAATAAAATTCAAATTTATAATTCTATCATGCGTAGTTTCAGGACTTATACACCATGCTGTAAAAATAGTACTGGGGCGCTATAGACCGCGATATCTTTTTTCCGAAGAGTGGTACGGTCTTAGTCCATTAAATTTCAACATAGCGCATAATTCTTTTCCGTCCGGTCATACTCAAACAATATTTGCTATTAGTATGGGACTTACTATTTTGTTCCCTCGTTTTGGGATTATATTTTTGTTAACCGCCATTCTAGTAGGATTTAGTCGAATCATTTTAATAGCTCATTACCCCAGCGATGTCATTTTTGGCGCGTACCTAGGATTGAGTACAGCGCTACTGTTAAAGCGTTATTATCTTGATAAACGGTCGATAGACAGATTGCATTAATAGGAGACTAAAGCTTGACGGGGCTATAGAAATATTTGAGCTGAACCTGTAATATTCAACAACATGTTTAACAAGGCGCTATAAATGGGAATTTCCCCTTTGCTATCTGTTATTATCCCTATTTTAAATGAAAAGGATAATATAAAACCATTGGTTAACGAAATCATCGCAGCATTAGATGGGACATGTGATTTTGAAATTATTTTTGTTAATGATGCAAGCACAGACGATACCATTTTGGTATTGACTGAATTAATAGGCAAATACAAATTTCTGAGATTTATTTCCCATAATGCGCGATCTGGCCAAAGTGCTGGACTAAGGACTGGGATACTTGCGGCAAAAGGTACTTTGATTGTTACTCTAGACGGTGACGGTCAAAATGATCCTGGAGATATCCCGAAATTACTCACACAATACCAGAATAGTTCTTTTCCTGGATTTTTAATGATCACAGGACATAGAGTTAACCGAAAGGATACTTGGGCCAAACGAAAAGCATCGCGCATGGCCAATAATATCCGGCACAGGTTTTTAAAAGATGATAACCCAGATACAGGGTGTTCCCTTAAATTATACGAGCGTGAGTTGTTTCTGCGCCTCCCCTATTTCGATCATATGCATCGTTTCTTACCAGCGCTTGCTAAACGAGAAAATTGTAAGGTAGAAGTAGTTTCCGTTAACCATCGAAACCGGACACACGGAAAGTCTAATTATACTAATCTCGATCGCCTGTTTGTCGGAATTCCCGACTTATTAGGAGTGATGTGGTTAATTAAACGTTCCCCTAATGGCCTAGAAAGTAAGGAATAAATTGCATGGACTTTATCTCAACTTGGTTCTTTCCAGGCGGAATTGAAACCAACGAAGCCATACTCTTACTAGTTGGTTTTATTGGTCAAGGGTTATTTAGTGCTAGATTTTTAATTCAGTGGGTTGCGAGCGAAAAGAAAAAAGAAAGCGTAATACCACTTCCATTTTGGTATTTTAGTCTACTGGGTGGATTAACACTCTTCATTTATGCCTTTTCAAAAAAAGACCCCGTCATAATGTTAGGACAGGGAACAGGCATCTTTATCTACAGCCGAAACCTATATTTGATTTATAAGAAACGTCAACGAGATAATGCAGATCAAGTTAGCATGTAGTACGGCAATCCAAAATAGTTACTCAATGGTTGATGTTTAATTGGAAAAGATTATGTTCGAGGGATTCGAATCTAGGAGAATTGAAACGCCCGATAGAGGGTTTTCTCCAGCACTTATAAATCTTAAGTACGGTGGAGAAGGTCCCCCGTTACTATTGATTCATGGTAATCCCCTCACACACGTTTCATGGCACAAGGTAGCTCCTTTATTACGTAAACATTTTAAATTAGTTTGTGTGGATTTACGTGGGTATGGCGACTCAGAGGGCCCAGAAGACGGGGGCGTGGATAGCATAAACTATTCTTTTCGAGCAATGTCACAAGATTTAATTGATGTGATGAAAGAGCTAGGACACGAACAGTTTTACGTCGCCGGGCATGATCGTGGAGCCCGTGCAGCTCACCGCATGGCACTTGATCACCCTAAAAAAATTATTAAACTCGCCGTCATTGATATTCTACCCAGCCATTACATTTGGAATAACACCTCCGCTAGCTGGGCAGATACATCTTGGCATTGGCTCTTCATGATGCAACCTTATGATATGCCAGAAAGGATGATGGCCGGTGTATCTGCTGAATATTATATAGAAAAAAAAATATCAAAGCCTGGAAAAGGTCTTCGTCCTTTTTCAAAAGAAGCACTAGCAGAATATGTTAGATGCTTTAATTGGAAAACTATCCGGGGTTCGTGTGAAGATTATAGAGCATGTGCGACCTCTGATTTGACTATGGATACAAATGATTTTGTATCAAATAAAAAGATCCTATGCCCAACTTTAACAATCTGGGGAAAGGACAGCCATACAGGGAAAGTATATGGAGACCTTTTGCCAATATGGGAAAAGTATGTCTCTGGAAAGCTAACTGGTGGAGAGATCGATTGCGGGCATTACGTGATAGAGGAAAAGCCCAAAGATACAGCAGGTTGGCTACTGCAGCATTTTAACGAACATTAAAACCACCATCTACAGTGATAACTGTTCCAGTAATAAATTTTGATGCATCTGATGCAAGTAATAATAAGGTGCCGTCTAAGTCCTTTAATTGGCCTAGTCGCCTTTGAGGAACAGATTTTACTAATGCCTCACCAGGGACAGTTTTGAAAAAGTCTTTATTCATTGGTGTTTCGATATACCCTGGGGCGATTGCGTTGACCCGGATCCCATTTCTCGCAAGCTCTAGTGCCATAGTAGCAGTTAATTGATTTAAGCCACCTTTAGAAGCACAATAGGTAGTTAAAGTTCCAATAGGTCGGGCTCCCAAAACTGACGAAATATTTATTATGGAACCGCTGTTCCGTGTTGCCATTTTTTTTGCCACTGTTTGCGCACAAAAAAAGCATCCTTTTAAATTTGTGCCAAGAACAGCGTCGTAATCCTCTTCCGTTACATCAAGGAAAAGTTTATTTATTGCTAAACCTGCATTATTTACCAAAATATCAATGGAACCAAGTTCCCTTTCAATAGTCTCAACCCCCTCCATAATGCTCTTTTGATTAAGCACATCCATTTTGATAGCGCAGGTTTTGCCGCCCTTAGACTCAAGCTCCTCTTTCAAGGCAGTAATTTTGTCAATTTGCCGAGCTGCTAACGCGACAGCGGCACCATGAGCTGATAGCGTACTAGCGAACTGCTCTCCCAAGCCCTGCGATGCACCAGTAACTAAAACAACCTTACCACTTAAATCATAAGGATTAGACACGGGTAATCTCCAACAATTTTATTTTTTTAAATTTTCAATTAAAACTGCCATTCCTTGACCGCCTCCCATACACATACTAATCACTGCATATCGCTGGTTCGTGTCAATCAAGTGATGTACCGCTGTTAATGTCATCCGTACACCAGTAGCTCCAGGGGGATGACCTATAGAAATACCGCCACCATAGCTATTCGTAACCTCTCTGCTGACTCCAAGTTCCTTTTCCGCGTGTAAATTAACTACTGCAAAGGCTTCATTAATTTCATAATAATCTATATCAGACGCTTTAAGTCCTCTTTTTTCCCAGAGAGCCTGAATGGCTGGCACAGGGCCACACCCCATTATTCGAGGTGCAACACCGACAATGGCCCAATCCACTAATCTTGCTAATGGCTCAGACCCTTTCTTCTCCAAAGAATCCCTATCACCTACAACGACAAAAGCCGCTCCATCTGTAACGCCACTAGAATTACCAGGTGTTACTTTTCCATCTTTACGAAAAACAGGTCTTAACATTCCCAACTTTTCAATTGAAACATCAGGTCTTGGAAATTCATCGTGTTCCATAAGTCGAGTATTTTTTCGTCCCTCAGGGACTTCAATTGGTGATATCTGTTTAGCCAAGAATCCAGATTCTATAGCCGCTCCAGCTCTTTGTTGGCTCATTAGGCTCCATTCATCCATCTGATCCCGTTGATATTGATAATCATCAGCAAGATTCTCAGCTGTGACCCCCATTAGCCCATTGCCAAACGGGTCATTATAAGCCCACTCAACACTATCTTCAAATGCCTGAGAACCGCGGATAACACCCCAACGCATTTTCTGGTTTACAAAACCACCTCTAGAAAAGTTCTCCCCTCCACCAGCTAGAGCTATTTTCCCATGCCCTGTCAGAATTTGTTGGGCTGCAGTTATAATGGCTTGTGTACCTGATCCACAGGCCCTATTAACTTGCAGAGCACAACTGCTCTCTGGCATCCCTATATTAAGTGCAGCAACTCTGCCGATGTAATAACCATCTGGATCAACTGGAAGTACATTTCCCCAAACTAAATGGTCAATATCTGCTGATTTTATTCCTGCGTTTTCTATGCTCGCTTGAGCTGCATGGGTAGCGAGAGAGGATAAAGGTATATCTTTAAGAGACTTCCCAAAATCTCCAAATGGTGTTCGTTTCCCTCCAGCTATAACTATTTCTTTCACCATTTTGCATTCCCTTTTCTCTTAAAGTCTCTAATATTATCAAAGTGTCGCTTTTGAGATTACTTTTGACGCAGACAACAAAATCTGTAACAAATTTTTTCCGTACATTATATAATCTTAGTTCTATAGCGTAATCAACCAAATGGTTTAGGCGGGCTAGTATGAAAGTCACTAAGCAAGACATAGCGTCTCTGTTATCTGGCTTTTCAATTGAGGTTACACCAGCCTCTGCCCAAAATATCGATTCGTTTGCAAACCATTTACCTCTTAATACATCAATAAACGTTACCTTTTTGCCCGGTTCCAATATAGACGATACGGTTAACGTATCGTATCGCTTGCATCAAGAGGGTTTTAAACCTGTACCGCATCTAGCTGCTAGAAATTTTGTGAACCAAAAGTCACTTGAACAATGTCTCGAACAGTTAACAACCATAGCTAACGTAGAAGAGGTTTTGGTCATTGGAGGCGGATTAAATGCAGCTTTAGGTCCTTATCACAGTACACTCCAAATTCTGGACTCAGGTCTATTAGAGAAATATTCCATCAAAAAGGTTGGCGTTGCGGGCCACCCAGAGGGTTCACCAGATATCCCAGATCTAGAGCTAGCCCAAGCATTACAAGATAAAAATTCTTGGGCACGTAATTCCGATGTCAAAGTATATATAGCGACACAGTTTTGCTTTGATGCAAGCAAAATTATTAATTGGGAAAACAGGATCAATAAAAGCGGAAATACTTTACCTATACATATTGGGCTACCTGGCTTAGCAAGCCTAAAAACATTATTAAAATTTGCGCAAATGTCGGGCATTGGGCCTTCCATGCGAGTGTTGACCCGCCAAACTAAAAACCTGGCTAAGTTAGTAATGACCCAAGAACCAGATATTGTTGTATCTGAACTGGCTTCGCACGTTACCAGCAATCCAGATTCACTCATCAACCAAGTTCATTTCTACCCGTTTGGTGGACTAGGGAAAACTGCTTCTTGGGTCAACTCTGTAATTAAAGGGGAAATAACGTTAAAATCTAACAAAGGGTTTAGCATAAACAACAAAAATTAAAAAAAATAAATAGATAAATATTTATTTTACTAAAAAGGCTATTACGATGACGCAAACTAGATTGAGTTCGGCTTCAAAAGAAATAGTTATTGGCTTTGACCAACCCTTTTGTGTGATTGGCGAGCGCATAAATCCAACAGGTCGTAAGTTACTTGCTAATGAAATGGCTCAGGGAAACTTTAGCAGTGTTGAAGCTGATACAATTGCCCAAGTTGAAGCTGGTGCGACAATGCTCGATGTAAATGCAGGCATTCCCTTGGCTGATGAGCCAAAAATATTGGCAGAAGCTATTAAAATTATTCAAAGTCTTACAGATCTGCCACTTTCAATCGATAGCTCAATCGTAGCCGCTTTAGAGGCGGGTCTAAATACTTATAAAGGAAAGGCATTGGTCAACTCAGTTACAGGAGAGGAGGACAGGCTTGAAACAGTTCTTCCTCTTATAAAAAAATATGATGCAGCCGTTGTTGCCATATCAAATGACGAAACAGGGATTTCTGAGGATCCCGACGAACGATTTAAAGTCGCAAAAAAAATTGTAGAACGAGCTCTAGACTTTGGTATTAAAGCTAATGACGTAATAGTTGATCCTCTCATAATGCCTATAGGAGCTATAAACCTTGCTGGCATTACAGCCTTTCGATTAATTAGACGACTTAGGGAAGAGTTGGGCGTAAATACCACTTGTGGAGCTTCCAATATTTCTTTTGGCCTTCCTAATCGACATAATTTGAACGCATCATTTTTGGCAATGGGTATAGGAGCCGGCATGACTTCAGCTATTATGAATCCTTTACACCATGAGGAAATGACAGCTGTTTATGGCGCAAATGTAATGATGGGATATGATCCAGAGTGTCGCAGATGGATCAGTCGTTTTCGTGAACCCATAGCCAAAGATGGAAACATAGGTCAACGAAGACGGTTGAGACGTCGAATAAGAACTTAAAATGACAGAAGAGGATATAAAGACAACACGTAAAAATTTAATGCCCCAAACTGCGTCTGTTATTTTCATGCCATCCGGCAAGCGCGGAATAGTGCAACATGGAACATCTATTCTAGATGCTGCGCGCCAATTGGATGTTGATATAGATAGTGTTTGTGGCGGAAGAGCTATGTGCGGAAAATGCCAAGTTCAACCAACTTTTGGTGAGTTTTCCAAACACCAAATCATTTCCGCACAAAATAACTTGAGTAAACCAAGTAAAGCTGAGCTTCGGTACATTACAAAAAGAGGCATTAAACCGGAAAGACGCCTTGGTTGTAACACACAAATCATTGGTGATGTGCTTATTGATATACCAGAAGAAAGCCAAGTTAATCGGCAGGTTATTCGAAAAAAAGCAGAACCTTATGAAATTGAAATAGAACCAGCAGTCAAACTTTTTTATGTCCAAGTTGAAGAGCCTAATATGTATGAGCCTTCTGGCGACTTCGAGAGATTATCCAGAAGCCTACAAGAGCACTATAGCGATCAATTAACTAAAAATAGCCTAATTACCTGCGATTTATCAATCTTGCGCGACCTTCAAAAAACTCTCCGAAAAGGTTTGTGGCACGTAACCGTTGCTATTCATACATCTAATAAAATTATTGGTATTTGGCCGGGAGAGAAAGATGATTTGTTTGGTCTAGCCGTAGATATAGGTTCCACAACATTATCAGCTCAACTCTGTAATCTTAAAACTGGCAAAATCGTAGGAACGGCAGGCACTATGAACCCACAAATCCGGTTTGGGGAGGACCTCATGAGCCGTATTTCCTATATAATGATGAACCAAGGTCAACATATAAAAATGACTAACGAGGTCCGTACGGCCATTAACTATTTAGCAACCGAGACGACAAACGAAACTGGCTGTCATCCTGATCAAATTATGGATGTTGTTTTGGTTGGAAATCCAATAATGCATCACCTTTTACTTGGGATTGACCCAACCGAATTAGGCGGCGCTCCATTCGCTTTAGCAACAGGCATGGCAATAAACACGACAGCAGATCAATTAGATTTTTATTTTCATCCATCTGCTACTGTTTATATTCTCCCGTGTATAGCTGGGCATGTTGGAGCAGACACCGCAGCCGTTATTTTATCAAATAACCCCACATTAGCAGACGAAATGACATTAATTATAGACATTGGCACCAATGCTGAAATCATTCTTGGCAATAACCATAGAGCAATTGCTTGCTCTAGCCCTACGGGCCCCGCGTTTGAAGGAGCACAAATTTCATGTGGGCAAAGAGCAGCACCTGGAGCAATCGAACGTGTCCGTATAGACCGAACAACCCTAGAACCAATGTTTCAAATCATTGGTTGTGATCTATGGTCCACTAACCATACCTTTGAAGAGAAAACTAAATCAATAGGGATTTCAGGAATTTGCGGCTCGGGTATTATTGAAATTATAGCAGAAATGTATTTGGCCGGCATTATCTCTGAGGACGGTGTGATAGATGGATCATTAATAAAAAAGACTGATAGGGTTTTTCGTGACGGTAGAACCTACTCTTATCGGTTAACTGATAAAATCTTTGTTACTCAGAATGACATCAGAGCTATACAGTTAGCTAAGGCGGCGCTTCATGCTAGTTTTCAGTTACTTATGGATAAAATTGGTATTAATAGTGTTGATAACATTGTCTTGGCCGGTGCTTTCGGAAGTTATATCGATACTAAATACGCCATGGTTCTTGGCATGTTGCCAGACTGCCAACTTTCCAAAGTATTTTCTGTAGGAAATGCAGCAGGTACTGGAGCAAGGATCGCATTACTCAACGAGAACTCTAGAAGAGAGATTGAGAATACAGTGCTCAAAATAGAGAAAATTGAGACAGCAGTTGAACCTATGTTTCAAGAACACTTTATAAATGCAATGGCTATTCCACATAAAACCAATTCATATGAACGACTGCGAACAATCGTTACATTTCCACCTCAAACAAAATCGATAGGGATGATAGGTTCTAAACAAAGAAGACGACGTCGTCGTGTAAATTAATGGTTACAGATATTCCATACTTTTAATAATATTTTGTTATCTGCGTTTTGAGTGAAAAAAATCTTTAAGGAGATTACGAGCTAGTGTTTCGTCTACTCCACCGATAATCTCAGGCACATGATTACATGCAAGGTTTGAAAACACTCTACTTCCATGCTCTACCCCACCATTTTTAAGATCGCAGGCACCGAATACTAATTTCTCTAATCTAGCCAAAGAAATAGCGTACGCGCACATTGCGCAGGGCTCCAACGTTACAAATAGATTTAAACCAGTTAATCTTGAATTACCAATCGAATATGAGGCGGAACGGATAGCTAAAATCTCTGCATGTGCTGTTGGATCATTTAGTTGTCTAACTTGATTATGAGCTTTAGCTATAACTTTTCCCGTTTTTGATACGGTGATAACTGCTCCAACTGGGACTTCGCCTTCATCAAAAGCTAACTTTGCTTGTTCAAGCGCAATGAGCATTGGATGGTTCATTTTATTTTGCATCGAGTTCTGTTTTTCGTTTTTACTTTTTACATTTTTTTTGAGCTAACTTTTAAAGTTCGCAATGGACCAAGAAATTTTTCAGCTTTCCATTTCGCGATTATATAATTCCATGTATGAAACCTCTGATTCAACTCCTCGGATTTGCTGTGAGCGGCTATAGTTTTGTCGGTTGATGATACAACAGCATCCAAAGCGATTATATATGTTTCACCATCCCGCCATAGCGTTAAATTTATTTGTAATCCACTGAATGTTGATACTAATAAATTTAATTTCTTTGTCTTTTTCCCACGCTTCTCTGCTTGAAAAGTATCATCAAAAGTTAATTTTGAAAAACCCGTTGTTAATGTTTTTTGTAAATCCGAATCAATCTTAATTAACCCATTAGGTGTTAAAATTAAGAATTGATCGCCAGGTTTTTGGCGAGCGATTAAATAAGCTTCCCCATTGGGCCCTAGTAATTGCAGCTTTTGAATTGAATTAGGCTCAATATCAATCAAGCGCTTGTCTAACCAATCATCTGGGTGATAGGGGAGATCAACAGTCCCACTCGCTAACCAGGCCTGATCGTCATCCACCCCCCTGATAAACGTGCCTTTACTTGCCAAAGTCGTTTTATAGGAGGTTTGTGCTCCCAGAATAGCTTCTGCTAAAACCTTACCATTACTAGATTCAAGTCTCACGAGAGCGGAGTTTGAACCTGGATCGCTTGGGTCTTCTAGACCTATGCTCTTAAACCGTTCCCCCAAACGAGTTTTCTTTTCAATGCGCTTCATATCGGCTAACTGCGTTGTGATCCGGCCTATTAATTTAGGCAAGACCGGATAATCTTCCTTCTCCGCCGAAACCCATATAGCATCAGAATTCCTATAAAATGCAAACCTACCTGACGAATTGACAAAAATAATCCTGGAAACCGCACTCGGTTCTGCATTTAATAACGGGAATGCTATCACTGCTTCTTTATCATATTCAGAGAACCTTTTGTCGCTTGATACCGAAATAAAGGCTAAAAACAAAAGAAAGAGCGTTGTAGTCGATAAAATTATAAACGAGCGTGGAATCATAATTTATTCACGATGAGATGTTTCCCTCTGTATGCCCTTACACTTATTGAAGATAAAACAATTAAGCATATTAAAGAAGGTATTCCCCATATATTCAGAACTGACAAAAACCATTTAAGTGCCTCAATGTCCTCTCTTAATGAAAATTGCACCTGCCTCAACTCCATTCTCAACTGCAACATTTCTTCTCGGGCATTATCTATATTTTTCTGATGCTCCTTAGTGAAAGTTATCCCTTTTTTGAGTTCAGTTTTTTGAATATTTTTTATAAGATTTTCATTCTCTTTTATTCGAGAGACGAGCATTTTTTCTTTGGAACGATATTTTTGTTCTGCCTCACGTTCCATATTATCTATAATTTCAAACCGCCTTTTCGACACCCCCCTGCCACGAAGTCCCATCATTGCACTAGAACCTGTTAATTGGTCTAAAGCATTAAGGACTAGATCACCATTATTTGAAAATGGGACTTTTAACGCTTGCCCGCCCAAATTTTTTGTTTCTGCCCAAGTTGAATCACTCAAAAAATCAGTATCAGAGACTATTATAATAGCTGCAGATTTTTCAGTTTTAGCCCTATGCTGGTCTCTTATACTTTTATCAATTAATCCTCTAGGGGGGCCATCAGAAAATGCAGTATCAAGGGAACCTCGTATCCGAGCAACCAAAGTAAATTTATCTTCGGTAGTTTTCAGACTAGATAAGATTTCAGTTGGGTCAGGCGCGTATTCTACTTGAGATACGTCTATAATCCCAGCCTTGGTACTACTCCAAACAATTGGTTGCCAATCGACTGTCGTGCCTGCTCGCTTTTGCAGATGACCTGCCGTCCGAAAACTTAAAATAGAGAGATTACTTGTAATAATCTCATTCTGCATGAAATTTTCTTTTTGCACATCGAACCAAGCAGGGTATTCTGTAGCAATAATCCGATCCCCCTTTTTCATTTGAACTTTCAACGCACCTGCCAAGTCACCGATAATTTGACGTTCAGTTATATCAACTCCCCAAGATTTTAAGAGAGGCTTGAGAGTTGTTAAACTCGTCCTCCGGGGAGGCTGGGGTCCATTACCAGTTGATGCATTTAAAATTTCTGAGAATGGGTCAACAAAAACTAATATTCGTCCCCCACGCATTACGAATTGGTCGATCGCATAAACAGTTGTCGTGTCCAGCTCTCCGGGCTCTGCTAATAATAATACATCAATTTCATCACTAAACTTTTCAATAGTTCCAAATAAAGTTTGGGTTTCATAAAACCGTTCAATAGTGTCAACTACCATCCAAGCAGGTATCCGTTGTGTCTTGTCACCGTTGAGCGGTAAATCCCCATAAATCCCAACTATTCTTTTTTTGGTATTTGATAAATCGTAGATAAGCCTGGTTAAATCATATTCAAGAAAAGCCGCGCGTTCTGGGGCAAAATGCGATATAGCGTAACGACCATTCGTACTATTTCTACCAGATAAACCCAAGAAGATCTGACTGGACTTATTTACGTTTGGGATACTTCGCACTCCATCGGAAACAGCTAGATCCTCCTCTATTGAGTATTTTTTTGGGTTTAACGTTTCTACAATAATCAAGCCTTTGGAAATTTTTATATATTCGCCTAATAAGTCATCTATCCTAGTCTTTAGGCTCGTGTAATCAGGCCCCATATCTTCTATGCTTGCACTAGCATAGAATCTAAATTTGATAGGCTCTTTTATCTCTCCCAAAACCTGCTTTGTTGCCGTAGATATTGTGTAGATTTTATCTTGAGTGAGGTCTAGTCTGGCATTGGTAAGGTTTGTATCAACCAAAATATTAGAGCAAATAAAACAAATGAGATATAGTACGACACTAATCCAAGATAGACTGGTGCGGTTCATTAGGGAAAAACTTCGCATTCGCGGATCTATGCCTTCTTGATCTCTATGATTTTTGAGTTTATCGCAAGCCCAATGACAATCAATGATAGGAAATAGAATATATTTCTAGCGTCAATGGCTCCCTCAGATATTGCATTAAAATTTGTCACAATACTGAGCTTAGCTATTGTCTTTGTAACCCATACGGGCGCCCAGTCATCAAAACTTGTTTGAATAATCTCAACACCGGTCATCATGAATAAAAAGCAAATTGTTACCGCTATGATGAATGATATCACTTGATTGTTTGTCAAAGCAGATGCGCATGAGCTGAGAGCTAAGAACCCACCCGCCATCAACCAACTAGCAAAGTAATTACATATGATAATTCCATTATCCGGATTGCCAAGATAATTAACACTGATCCAAAGAGGGAAGGAAAGTATCAACACCCCCCCAGAAAAAATCCAAGCTGCTACAAATTTTCCTACGACAGCTTCACCTACAGTTATCGGCAGTGTCATCAATAACTCAAGCGTGCCTATTTTTCTCTCTTCTGCCCATAAGCGCATTGCGATCGCAGGCATTAAAAGCAGATATAACCATGGATGATACTGAAAAAATGACTCAAGATCAGCAATACCACGGTCAAAAAATTTTCCGAAATAAAAGTTCAAACTTGCAGACATAGCAAGAAAGATAGATGCAAAGATATATCCTACCGGGGTTGACACGTAACTGTTCAACTCCCGTTTGGCAATTAACATAATATTTCGAAAATCAAACATTCTTTAGATCAATTTTCACATTGGCAAAATATTATCAAAACTAGCCTCGCTTATGATCATAGAATTAAAGATCCGGTCAATATATTAGGGGGGATTTTACAGTCTTTCTGAAAAAAAAGCCCCACTCGAGAGGGGCTGTCTTGGTGGAGCCAAGCGGGATCGAACCGCTGACCTCTACAATGCCATTGTAGCGCTCTCCCAGCTGAGCTATGGCCCCAATTTTGAATTATTAATCAATTTTTATTATATCTTCATCCCCATCTAAATCTTCATCCCCATCTAAATCTTCATCCCCATCCAAAGTTGAAGCGTCATCCAGTACATCCTCGGGATCCGACGCTACGCTATCTTCTACGTCATCAACCTCAACATCGGGGAGGATTGCATTAACACCTTCGTCATCTTCTTCTATCGTTACCTCATCTCCTTCGACATCACCGTCTTCTTCTACTTCTTCGTCCTTAGGATCATCGGTTTTAGTTTTATCAGGTGCTGCAACCCGCGTCCTCCTACTTTTCAATATAGCCTCGGGATCAAAAACCGAATCACATTTCGGACAAGTAATAGGATCTTTATTTAAGTCATAAAAAAGCGCCCCACAACCTTGGCAAATCCGCTTTATTCCCCACTCTATTTTGGCCAAATCAAATCCTCCGAAAGACCTATTCCCAACACATCCTTCGGCGGGAAGTATCTATTAACCAGCGATATGTCAAAGTTTAAATGATCTTTACCATATTTTAAAGCATTAATCATCAGGATTTCAACGGACTTTTTCTTAAGTTTATGATAGAAACAATTTCGGATACAACTAGTATGTATAAGGTTTCCTGAGGTTCACAAATCAACCTAAAACTTTGGTTTTTAAAAAATTCGAGGATACATCTATGTTCAAGCTTAGGGCAGATAAATCGTTATCCCTCCAAGGAGGCATCAAGGTACCAGGAGATAAGTCCATATCACACCGATCCATTATTTTGGGCAGTCTAGCTGTGGGCAAAACTTGTGTGAACGGGTTATTAGAAAGTGAAGATGTTCTGCATACGGTACAAGCCATGAGAAAGTTTGGAGCTATTATAGAAAAAATAGGAGAACAAAAATGGAATATTCACGGTAGAGGTGTGTCTGGTCTTGATGAACCTGAATCCCCCCTTTATCTAGGAAATTCAGGGACAGGCGTGAGGCTACTGATGGGAGTAGCAGCTAGTCATCCTTTCAATACTTTTTTCTTTGGAGACAAGTCTCTTTCCAAACGCCCGATGAAAAGGGTATCCACGCCACTAAAAATGATGGGTGCCGATTTTATTAGTAGAGCCGACGGGTGCCTTCCACTGGTATGCATTGGCCCACGCCATATTTTGCCAATCCAATACGAATTACCGGTTGCATCAGCTCAAGTTAAATCAGCAATTTTAATAGCTGCGCTGGGTGCCCCCGGGGAAACTACCATTATAGAGCCCCAACCGACCAGAGATCATACAGAATTGATGTTACAACAATTTGGAGCCAAAATAAGGACCAACATTATCAAACACTCAGGAAGAGAGGTAACTATAACCGGGCAACCTGAGCTGTTGGCGCAAACCATCGATATACCTTCTGATCCATCATCTGTGGCATTTCCAGCTGTAGCGGCTTTAATTATTCCCAATTCCAGCGTTAAAATAAAAAATGTCTGTGCAAACCCATTACGTTTTGGGCTTTTCGAAGTACTCTTAAAGATGGGAGCGAAAATAAATGTAGTTTATCACGATCAAGAAAATCCTGAAAAAATAGCAGACATAACAATCGAATCTAGCAGGCTTAAAGGGATAGAAGTAGACTCAGAGATTGCACCCCGCATGATTGACGAATATCCTATATTGGCAGTTGCCGCGGCCTTTGCAGAAGGAACTACCGTAATGCATGGTTTAAAGGAACTCCGTGTAAAAGAGAGTGACCGCCTAAGCGCTATTGCTAAAGGGTTGACTTTATGTGGGATCAAAGTTGAGGAAACAATTGATAGTCTAACAGTTTATGGAACGGGAGGCACCGTTATGGGTGGGACATTAATAGAAGCCAATATGGATCACCGTATTGCTATGGCGTTTTTAGTGTTAGGCATAGCATCAGAGCAACCAGTTGAAATCGATGATGCAGCAACTATTGAAACTAGTTTCCCTCATTTTTTTGAATTAATGTCGGGTATAGGCGCTAAATTAACTAAAGTTCCCTCACACCAAGAGACTCCTAGCCAATGATTGTAGCAATCGACGGGCCAGCAGCGAGTGGAAAAGGAACATTAGCTGCAAATCTATCGGAATATTATAACTTAGAGGCCCTTGATACCGGATCACTATATAGGGCTGTTGCATTATCTATGATTAGATCTGGAGACGAATTGCAAGATAATTACAAAGCTTTACAACACTCTCTCAATTTTGATTTTCGTTTAACACAATCTCCCGATCTTAGAACTGCAAAAATTGGAGTTGCAGCTTCAAAGATAGCGTTGTTCCCGGATGTTCGAGCAGCTCTTTTTAATTTTCAACGTAAATTCGCAACAAACCCTCCTGCCGGTAAATCTGGAACGATCCTAGACGGCCGAGATATTGCCACGATAGTATGCCCAGAAGCTGATTATAAATTTTTTGTTACCGCTCAAATAGAGGTAAGAGCAAAAAGACGCTTGAAAGAGTTGATTGAACGCAATGAACCCGCTATATATGCGTCTTTGCTGGAGGAACTGCACGCTCGCGATGTTCGTGACTCCACAAGAGAGAGTGCTCCGTTAGAACAATCAAAAGATGCGTTTACCATAGATACGACACATCTCACTGCGGAACAAGCATTTGAAAAGGCGCAAAATTATATGGCGTCGGAGAATTTTAACCGTCAGCGTATTTAAGCTAGCTGGCATGTGCAACTAAACGGTGATGTGTCAAATCATGGAGATAAGACACAAGATATATATTTTTCGAAATAGAGAAATCACCCAACAGACAGAGTTACAATAAAGAAAATTATTGTAACGTATAGTCTTCCTAGGAGTTCCCATGAGTGAAGTAATAGCGGCAGATGCCGCGCTGGACGAATTTGAGGCACTACTTGGTGAATCATTTGGAGATGATGTAAGTATTGAGGGAAGTGTTGTGAAAGGCACCATCATTTCTTTAGAAGGCGATACAGCTCTTATAGACGTTGGTTTGAAATCTGAAGGGCGCGTTCCCTTGAGAGAATTCACGTCCCCAGGTCAAGACCATGGTCTGAAGCCAGGCGATTTAGTTGAAGTGTATGTTGAGCGTATGGAGGATCGCAATGGCGACGCTATGCTTAGTCGGGAAAAAGCAAGACGCGAGGAAGCTTGGGTTGTTCTAGAAACAGCGTTTGAGGGCCAAGAACGAGTTGATGGCACTATTTTTGGCAGAGTAAAGGGTGGCTTCACTGTCGATCTTGCGGGCGCCACAGCGTTTCTTCCTGGCAGCCAAGTGGATATCCGTCCTGTCAGAGACATAGCTCCACTGTTAGGGACCCCACAGCCGTTTCTAATCCTTAAAATGGATAGAAGGCGAGGAAATATTGTCGTATCGAGAAGAGCTGTTTTAGAGGAAAGCCGTGCCGAAGCAAGAACAGAACTAGTTGCTAATCTTAAAGAAGGTCAAACTCTCCAAGGTGTAGTCAAAAATATTACAGACTATGGAGCCTTTGTTGATTTAGGCGGCGTAGACGGCCTGTTGCACGTCACGGATATTGCATGGCGTCGAATAAACCACCCGTCAGAGGCG
>CAXYEO010000029.1:0-16832 GCA_964276085.1 uncultured Thalassobaculaceae bacterium
GAGGCAATGAATGGATTTTTACAAAGGCAAGAAGGACAAGTTGCGCGTCTTGATGGGTTTCCGCATATCAAAGTGGTTGTTCGGGCCGACTGGAAGTTCGATAAAGTGGCCATTATCTCTGGTGGGGGCTCAGGTCATGAACCTGCTCATGCTGGTTTCGTTGGGAAGGGAATGCTTGCGGCAGCTGTATGTGGGGAGATTTTTGCGTCTCCAAGTGTTGACGCGGTCTTGGCAGGGATTATGGCAGTTACGGGCGACAAGGGGTGCCTATTAGTTGTTAAAAATTATACTGGAGATAGATTAAATTTTGGATTAGCTGCTGAACAAGCAAGAGGCCATGGATTAAAAGTGGAAATGCTCATCGTTGACGACGATATTGCTCTGCCAAATGATATACAGGCGAGAGGGCTCGCTGGAACGCTTTTCATTCATAAAATTGCAGGATTCTTGGCAGAACAGGGTAAGACACTGACTGAGATTACCGATTTTACGCAGCCTCTTATCCCTTTAATTTCTTCTATTGGAGTTTCTATTGATAATTGCACCGTTCCTGGTACTGAAAAAGATGATAGAGTTAAGGAAGGTATGGCGGAGCTAGGCTTAGGGATCCATGGTGAGCCAGGAGTGGAATTAATTCCATTTGATGATGCGCACTCAGTGATGAATATAATGTTAACGCATCTAAGAGCCAAAATGAATATAGGCCAAAAATATGTTCTACTTTTGAATAATCTTGGTGGATGTACGCCGTTAGAGATGGCTGTTTTGACTGAAGAAATAACGAAGTCTGATTTGATGTGCCAGTTTGATCTGATTATTGGACCTGACATGCTCATGACTTCTCTAGATATGCATGGTTTTTCTATATCTATATTACCTTTGAGTGAGCAGATAACTGAAGCGTTGACTTTTAAGGTTGAGCCGCGTGCATGGCCTACGCCAGTCTCATTTGAGAAGCCAATAGTTAGAGCCTTACCGTGTCAGCTATCTCGAACAGACTGGGTGGCATCTGAAAATCCCTTACTTAAAACAGTGATCCAAAAGTGCTGTTCGGTATTGGTAGAAAAGGAACAAACACTTAATGACCTAGACGCTAAAATAGGGGATGGGGATACAGGGTCAACTCTAGCCACGGCAGCAAAAACCCTCAGAGATGAGTTAGACAGATTGCCACTAGCAAGTGAGGGAGAATTTTTTGAAGCAATGGCTGAGTTGTTAAGCAAGGCTATGGGTGGGTCCAGTGGGGTATTAATGGCAATATTTTTTGCTGCGGCAGGTCAGAAAATGAAGAGTAATGTGCATTGGTCAGAAGCTTTAAAAGCTGGATTAGGTCGTATCATGGATGTTGGCGGAGCGACGGTTGGTGATAGGACAATGATTGATGCCTTAGCGCCTGCGTTGAATGCTTTAGCTATGGGACGTAATCTTTCTGATGTTGCAAAAGCAGCTAGAGAGGGAGCAGATAGTACAAAAAAGATGCCGGTGGCTCGAGCTGGTCGAGCTGCTTATGTGCCGGCGAGAGTTCTGGCGAACACTATGGACCCAGGAGCTGAGGCAGTAGCGTGTTTATTCGAATCCTTGGCAGAAGAAATGGGTGCATAAGAACAATCATAGTTTTCGTTTTCAAATATTAAGTTTGACTAGTTTGCTTGCAGATATAATTGGAGTAGGATTTAAAGAACTTATTCGTCCTCTTACCTAATCTTTGACATTAAAATGAAAGTTCTCTTTCTGCTTGAAAGGTAATTACATGGTCTATCATAAGATTGAAGTTGAGCCATTGAGCCCGATCATTGGGGCCGAAGTATCAGGGGTAGATATTTCCAAGCCACTTGATAAAGAGACCCTGGAAGAAGTAAATGACGCATTATTGTTACACCAAGTTATTTTTTTTCGCGATCAGCAGATGGACCTGGAAAACCATAAATCATTTGGACGAAACTTTGGTAAGTTGCATATTCACCCAACTGCTGGAAAAATTGAAGGGCACCCAGAAATTCTGACTATCCATGCTGATGAAAATTCTACAGCTGTTGCTGGGATGAAATGGCACTCTGACGTTTCTTGCGATCTAGAACCCCCCATGGGAAGTATTTTGCATCTTCATCAAATTCCCAAAGTTGGTGGTGATACTATGTTTGCCTCTATGTATCGTGCTTATGAGCAATTATCTGACCCAATTAAATCTTTTATCTCGGGTCTCTATGCATGGCACGAATCAATTGGTGTACATCGCGATCGCTTAAACCATAAAGGAACACTGCGTGATGGCGAAAACTCTTATCCTGAGGCGTTACACCCTATAGTTCGCACACATCCGATAACGAGAAAGAAAACACTTTTTGTTAATGAAAATTTTACTACTCGGATAGAAGGCTTGCATAAAACAGAAAGCGATGCCGTCTTAAAAATGTTATATGACCATATCGCAACTCCAGAGTTTCATTGCAGATTTCGTTGGAGAGAAAACTCAGTCGCGTTTTGGGATAATCGATGCGTGCAACATCGTTCGGTTTGGGATTATTATCCGGAAGTTAGGCATGGTTATAGAGTTACAATTGCAGGAGACAAACCTGTCTGAAATTTATGTGTGGGAGAACCGGCGTTATCCCATGGGTCTCGTTTCTATAAACGTATTAAGTGCAGGAGGTTTATATGGCTTTTGATGGTAAGCGGGTAATAATTACCGCAGGTGCGGGGGGCATTGGCAGAGAAATAACGAAGTTATTCGTTGAAGCAGGCGCTAAGGTATTTATTTGCGATATAGATGAACAGGCTTTGGAACGTACACTATCCAGTTACGATAACGTATCAGGGATGCGTGTGGATGTAAGTGATGCTGATCAATTTCAATCGTTTTTTAAGAAGGCTGATCAATATCTGGGGGGGCTCGATATTATGATCAATAATGCGGGCACTGCCGGTCCTACAGCGCCAATAGAGGATATTTCTCTCGAAGAGTGGAATGCCTGCGTGAATATAAATTTAACGAGTGCTTTTATAGGAACGCAACAATCAATTCCTCGGATTAAAGAGAGCGATAATGAGGGAGGGAGTATAATTAATCTTTCTTCAGCAGCAGGAAAATTTGGTTTTCCTTTAAGGAGCCCGTATTCTTCAGCAAAGTGGGCAATTGTAGGGCTAACCCGCACTACAGCGCTAGAAGTTGGTAGATATGGTATTCGGTGTAATTGTATTCAACCGGGACCGGTCGATGGGGATAGAATAAATAGGGTAATTCAAGCTAAAGCTAAAGCGGAGGGCGTGTCAGAAAATCAAACTAGAGACGAAATGATGTCTGGCACAACCCTTCATACTTTCATTCCACAGCAGCACATTGCCAGTATGATAGGTTACTTGTGTTCTGATATCGGTAGCACAATCACTGGGCAAGCGTTGAGTGTAGATGGAGGATTAGAGAGCATACCGTAAATGTGTTTAAAACCTATTGTATAGAGGTTCTGAGACTCAACCTATAATGGTTTTGGAATCTTTCAGCTGTTGAATCTCTTGTTTTGAAAAACCATATTCGCCCAAAATTTCGCAGTTGTGTTCTCCAAGTTTTGGGGCGGATCGGGGAGGGGTGCCATCGCCAATTGGCATCCTGGTCTGCAGGATGTGACCTATAGTGGAATCCTCTGAAGGTGTAAGACTATTTCTACTTCTCACGTGCGGATCATTAACCACCCCTTCAACGGTCAAAACAGGCGCACAAGGGACCCCAGCTATTCGAAGTTTTTGAAGGATAGCATCTACGGTCAAATGACTTATTGTATTTTCAATTATATTTGTTAGAACATTTCGATTCGTAATGCGAGACTTCATGTCAATAAATCGTTGATCTGTGAGTAATGCCTGTATGTTTAATGCGTCACATAATTTTTGCCAAAATAATTCTGTGGACGCTCCTATAAAAATTTGATCATCCTTGGCATTAAAAACTTGGTAAGGAGAAAACGATCCCAGTGCTGAACCGGTTCTTGGCGGAACAACTCCGGTCTTCGAATAGTTCGCAATACTCTGGGACATCCACGAAAGTGCAGACTCCAATAGATTAAATTCTAAATACCTGCCTTGTCCTTCAACATCCTTTTTCCTGAGCGCATCCATTATACCAATAACTACATACATACCCGTTCCCATATCGATAAGAGATGGTCCTACTCGAACTGGCGCGCGATCTGGTTCGCCGGTTGATGCCATGATGCCAGACATTGCTTGTGCTACAGCATCATAGCCTTTTAAATCTTTGTAAGGTCCAGATTGCCCGAATCCGGATATAGAGGCGTAGATAATATCTGTTTTTATTTTTTTAACTTTTTCATAGTCATAACCGAGTCGGCGAGCCGTGCCAGGAGTGAAGTTTTCAAGCATGATATCCGATCGGGATATCAAGGTGTTCATCACTTTTGCACTTTCTGGGTTTTTTAAATCAATGCAAATACTTCGCTTATTTCTATTTACTACAGCAAAGGTTACTCCATTATTTGCCGGACGAAAATGGTCTCCCGATGGTGGTTCTATTTTAATTATATTTGCTCCTAGTTCTGCCAATAACATTGAACAAAAAGGGCCCGAGAGTGCGTGCGTTAAATCTAACACATTGATCCCTTCAAGAGAGCCAGCCATTTAATATTGTTTCCTTTCCAGTTGTTTGAAGGCTCCGTTAGTCACACCTAGCTGTCATACCCCCATCAACTACAAGCTCAGTCCCTGTTATGAAACGTGCCTCTTCTGAAGCAAGGAAGACTGCAGCATTAGCAGTATCATTGCCATCACCCATAAAGCCCAATGGAATCCTTGCAAGACGTTGTTTCAATAAAGTTTCCACATCGCCTCCTGTTCGTTGTCCTGCTAACCGAGCCTCTACCATGGGAGTGTGCAGTTGCCCTGGTGCAATGGCATTAACCCGGATTTTTTTTGATGCATATTCCATCGCGACGACCTTGGATAATTGAATAACGCCGGCTTTCGTCGCAGCGTACGCAACTTGTGCAGAACCTGTCCATCGTGTTCCGGAGGTGGAGGCTATATTAACGATTGCACCTCCACCGTCTTTTTCTAATTCAGGGATCGCATATTTGCATCCCAAAAAAACGCTCTTGAGGTTTTGATCAATTTGAGAGTCCCAGTCTTCTTCCGATAAATCTACGGGGCCTCCTTTTTTTGATCCACCAACATTGTTAACTAATATATCGAGACGTCCAAACCTGCTCATGCATGCTGCTATCATAGAGGCAACGGATTGGCTCTTTGTAGCATCGCCAATGTAAGTCTCCATTACTCCGTCGAGAGGCGCGACCCGCTCAATCGTCTCTAGCAATGCCTCTTCGGAATTGTCCACTGCAAGAACGCTCGCGCCTTCTTCTACGAAACGGAAAGCGGTTGCTCGGCCATTTCCCCAGCCTGGACCAACGCAACCAGCACCTATAATCACAGCGACTTTACCATCTAAACGTTTACTCATTTTTCAGCACTCCAAATATACACGTTCAAAATAATAATATATTATTTTCCAGTTCGAATGTCTTGCCATGAAGACCTCACAGATGGCTGTGTTTCGATCTTGTCATACCATTTAACAAGATTGGAGTTTTGTGCTCTCCATTTGAACAGGGGTATTTGCCTTTCTAAATCGAGAGCAACAAACAGATATAGTTGTGCCAAGTTTAAAGAGTCATTCAAATGCAACTCTGCTGCTATTTCATTAAAATATGATACGAGCCGAGTAGATCGAGCTTGTTCATGTAAAAGTATTGTGGGCGATTGCTCGTTAGAAGGCCGCCTTATTTCTCTGAGCCAAACTGAAACTCCATCTAATAAGGATCTCGTCATCGCTTCTAATCGAAGATAGTTCAAATCAAAGCTCCCGATCCCATGGTTAAAAATAGCAGGGGTCTTCAAAGTGTCTAAAAACTGCACAAGGACGGGTGTGTCTTCAATACCCGTTCCGTCATCAAGAAGTAAAAATGGAACTCTCCCAGATAAGTTAATATTCAACATCGGATCGTTAGGCACCCTGGTTTTGATCCATATAAATTCTATTTGCGTGTCCAATTTTTTTTCAAATATAACAACCCGGATTACACGCGAATAGGGCGATGTTTTAGTTCCATATAATTTCATATCTATCTCAAATTTTTCACTATACGATTTGTATCTTTGCGAGTTTATAATATTGGATGAAAAAAAACTATGACACTTTTGAATAGAAATTGAGTTGAGGTTTTTTGCGGATTTCAATTAAAAGATGTAAGAGGGATGTGGATTAGTGACTTATGAAAAAATAGTTGTGACAGGCGGAGCCGGGTTACTTGGGTCTCACGTAGTGAAAAAGTTATCTGATTCCGCACAAATTACCACTGTAGATATAAAGCAACCGTCAATAGAGCACCGGGGGGTGAAAAATCATATCACGTTATCTATCACAGATTATGAAGCGGCCAAAAACGCTTTCATGGGTAAAGATGTTGTAATTCATTTAGCAGCTATACCCAATCCGCGTCAGGCTGATGCGCAAACCACTTTCAAAAATAATGTGGACGGTGCGTGGACGGTGCTGCAAGCGGCCGAAGATGCTGGCATCAAACGTGTAGTGGTAGCCTCAAGTGACTCAGTTTTTGGGCTGTCATATAATCCACCGGATTGGTCACCTCAATTTCTGCCTGTAGATGAAACCCATCCTATTCGCCCAACAGAAGTTTATTCATTATCAAAGAAAATAACTGAAAGTATTTCCGAGAGTTTTGCCGTTAGAAAAAAGATGGAGGTTCTGGTTATTCGCCCATGCCATATCATCTTCCCTAGGGGATATAGCGAGATAACGTCCAAAGGGGATGACCTACTAAATTACCATTTTTGGGCATGGGTGGATCCTGCGGATGCGGCACAAGCGTTTAAGTTGGCGGCGCAAACAAACGAGTATAGGGGGTTTGATATCTATACTGTGGCCTCGACAGAAGGACTAAATAAAAGGCCAACACTTGATCTGGCCACAAAAAGATGGGGAAATATGCCGTTGGTGAAAAGGCCTGAGGTCTATGAATCGTGTCCTACAGCATCTATCTTAGATACCACCAAAATTCGAGAACGACTTGGTTTTGTGCCTGAAGTCACGCTTGAAAAGCTGTTTTTAAAGGCCAAAAGTAAAAAACAGCCGGTTTAATGGGCGAGGTGCTGTTATTTGTCTTGACTTAAACATTAGTGGATCTCATATTCCGACGCATTATCACTGTTTCCAGGAATGAGTTATATGCCAACTATTAATCAGCTTGTACGAAAACCAAGGAAAACAAAACAGGAGCGCTCTAAGCGACCTGCGTTGGATGCCAATCCGCAAAAACGTGGTGTTTGCACACGCGTATACACAACAACACCGCGTAAACCAAACTCTGCGCTGAGAAAAGTGGCTCGGGTTCGATTAACGAATGGGTTTGAGGTTGGTGCGTACATTCCTGGTGAGGGACATAATCTTCAAGAGCACTCAGTTGTTCTTATGCGTGGCGGTGGGCCAAACGATCTTCCTGGTATAAGGTATTCTATAATAAGAGGAACGCTTGATACGCAAGGTGTTAAAGATAGAAATCAGAGCCGATCAAAGTATGGTAGTAAAAAGCCGAAGTAATCGCAGTTTTTGGTGGTTTTAAATTGGAAGTGGCCTTAAAATTTAGGCCGCTTTTTTTTTGAAGAGAATAAAATAGATAAAAAAACCTTTATTTAATATTCGAAATCCTGCAAGGTTTTAACAATAAAATTTATGTGGAGACGGTTTATGGGAATTAAGGGTGGTTGTTACTGTGGCGATATACGCTACGAATCGGAAGGAGAGCAGCAAGGATCTCTCCAATGTCATTGTAGAGAGTGCCAGTATATTACCGGTGGTAGCCCAAACCTGATAATGGTTGTTCCGGAGGATGGATTTAAATTTACAAAAGGTGTGGCCAAAAAATTTGCGCGATCGGATTTAGAGACACCTGTAACCCGATTTTTCTGTGATAAGTGTGGTACAGGAATTGGGACAAAAAGCCCAGCTCGACCTGGATCAATGATTATAAAAGTAGGGACGCTTGATGATCCGTCCGTTTTTAAATCGCAATTAGCGATCTTCACAGTGGATAAGCAGGAATATCACCATATCGAAGATGGATTGCCGGCATATGAAAGAAGGCCAGGTTAGGAACCTACTTAAAAAGAAGTGTTATAGTCTTTTTTGCAAAAACTATAAGGATTAAAAGTTAGTGATTGGTTGAGCGTGGGATAAGTGATTGCCGTTAAAGTGGTTAATTTTATTCAAGCTTATCTAATTATCAACATAAATTTGATCGGTTTTGTCTGCACAAGGTGTTGTATGTTAAACGCCCCCCCCGATATGTAAATATTAGATTTTAGATACATTCCAGTTTTTTGTTAGATACTTTCATATCTATGTGATGAAACGTTCTGACCATATTGATTCTTATCCATTGTTATTTAGCCTGCTATATCAAACCTCGGCTGAAATGAAGCTCAGAGTGAGTATTGTTTGTTATATGGAAAAGGAAGTGATTTATGAATTCGGTTATTGGGTATTTAGGTTTGGGGAATATGGGGCAGCCAATGGCTAGCAGATTGATGGATGCAGGGAATAATATTTCTGTATTTGATATAGACGAAACAGCGATGAAGCCTCTTGCAGAACGGCAAGCACTTCAAGCAAGTTCGCCAAGAGACCTCGCTGATAAATCAGAAATAGTAATTTGTTCTCTTCCGTCTAATTCGGTGATAAGAGAAGCCGTTCTTGGCAATGGTGGTTTGATTGAGGGCGAAAAGATAAGGATTTATGTGAGCGCGTGTACCACCGGATCGACATTTGCAGAGGAGATAACAGAGGCTCTGGCAGAAAAGGGGATAGCTACATTAGAGGCGCCAATCAGTGGCGGGCCTCCAGGTGCTCGGGCAGGTACATTATCTGTAATGGTTTCGGGGCCTCAGGATGCTTATGAGGAGTTAATTCCGTACTTTAAAGCGTATGGAAAAAAATTAGTATATTGCGGTGAAAAACCTGGGTTGGCTCAAGTTTTGAAATTAGCAAATAATATTTTGTTCGCAACATCCCTAGCGGTGACATCTGAAGCCCTTGCAATGGGGGTGAAAGCTGGGATAGATCCTAATGTCATGTTGGAAGCCATTCAAGCAGGAACGGGTCGAAATGCAGCTACCGATTTAGTAATCCCAACAAGCGTATTACCGCGAAGTTTTGATTTTGGGGCTTCAATAGAAATTTTATTAAAGGATGTCAATTTGGCACTTGAGGAAGGTGAAAAACAAGGGGTTCCGCAGTTTGTCTGTCAGCAGACAAGGCAGATGTTATTACTCGCAGCCCACAAAGGCTGGAACCAGAGAGACGTAAGCGAATGGTTCAAGTTGGTTGAAGAGTGGGCTGGTATCGAGATTAGGTCATCTGATAAATAATTTATTTAAATTTATGCGCTCTGCTGGAGATTAAAATCCCATTTGTAAGGTAGCCCCGGTAACAGGGCAGACTACACTGTCTTGGTTAGCTAGCGGTGGGAATTTCTAAAACGTAAATGATTTGATCTGAGGGTATTATTAACTTACTAACGACATAAAATTAATTGCCTTTTTAATATCAATTTAACAATTGGTAGACTGTGTCCAAAATTAGCTAATTGGTATGCAGCTTCAGAGGGTGAATTTGTAAAAATTGAACAGGAAAAGTCTATGAGTACTAACGCAAAGCTTTTTAGTCCGTTAAAATTAAGGGGCGTAACACTTCCTAATAGAGTTGTCTTGTCTCCGCTATGTATGTACTCAGCTAATAGTGGTGTGGCCTCTGATTGGCAGTTTGCTCACCTAAGCACGTTTGCAAGGGGCGGGGTCGGTCTAGTCTTTGCCGAAGCAACTGCTGTAGAGCCACGGGGTAGAATCACTCCTCGATGCTTGGGGATATGGACCGATGAGCAAGCAGAAGCCTTGAAGTCAACAACAGGCTTTATAACTTCGATGGGTTCTATCCCTGGAATACAGATAGCACATGCAGGAAGAAAAGCTTCTGCAAGTCCTCCATGGGATGGAGGTAAACCTTTAGCAATCGGAGATGCCACTTGGGGGGATCCATCTTGGGAGGTTATGGGGCCGTCAGCGGTACCGTTAGCAGATGGTTGGCAAACTCCTCAGGCAATGAGTGAAGACGATATAGCAAATACAATTAATAATTTTTCGACTAGCGCGCGTCGAGCAGTAACGGCAGGGTTCAAGGTATTGGAAGTGCATGGAGCCCATGGTTATTTAATCCATAGCTTTTTATCGCCCGTAAGTAATCAACGTAATGATGCATACGGTGGCGATTTGCATGGACGGATGCGATTTGCTCTGGAGGTTGCTGAAGCAGTTAGATCTAGTTGGCCGGACGACTTACCATTATTTTTTCGTATTTCAGCGGTAGATAATAATGGTTGGAGCATAGACGACTCTGTTGTTTTGTCTAATGAGCTTAAACTAAGAGGTGTCGATGTCATTGATTGTTCGGCTGGTGGTATCACGGGAGCGCCTGCTTTTAGAGCAAAGGATGATGGTTCTCCAGTTAAAACGTCAAGTGATCGACCTTTGGGTTTTCAGGTTCCTTACGCTTCTCAGATCCGTAAGGAATCAAATATTGCGACGATGGCTGTTGGGCGGATTATTGAAGCTCATCAAGCTGAAAAAATTCTAAGTGATAACGATGCTGATTTGATCGGTATAGGCAGAGAGTTAATGTATAATCCATTTTGGGCTTTACACGCGGCAGAGCATTTGAAAAGTGCGGATCCACTAGAGGGATGGCCGGATCAATATCGTTGGGCTATCACTAGAAGAGCAGACCTCGAACAAAATTCAAAGCCTTAGGTTCTGGGTTTTTTGGGTAAGTAGTTGGATAAAAAATCAAGAATTAGGATAAAAGATGAATATTGAAAAAGGGAATTCTTTGCAACAGCAAGATGCCTTAGTAAAAAGGTACGGAAAAGATGAGACATCCAAATTGGGGCCATGGAATGACGCGATTAGTTTGTTACTATCTCATAAATCTGTGCGTTCTTATAAACCGGATGCTTTGCCTGAGGATACATTAGAGACACTATTAGCCGCGGCACAGTCCGCTGCTACCAGTTCTAATCTGCAGTTGTGGTCAGTAATTGCTATAACGGATCCAGACAAAAAAACAGAATTAGCCAAGGTTGCTGGTAATCAAAAGCATATAGAACAGTGCCCACTTTTTTTGGTCTGGTTGGCGGATTTATCTAGAAATCAGCGAATGGGGAAAGAAGAAGCTGTTGAGATGGAAGTTATGCCATTCGTTGAAACATTTTTAGTCGCTGCAATTGATGCAGCATTGGCAGCGCAGAATGCAGTTGTTGCAGCTGAATCATTAGATCTTTCTACAGTGTATATTGGAGCAATGCGGAATGATCCAAAACGGGTTGCTGAGCTACTTGAATTACCCTCCGAAGTTTTTGGTGTATTTGGGTTATGTGTTGGATATGCATCGCATGATGTTAGAGCTGAAGTGAAACCCAGGTTGCCTCAAGCGGCTATTGCGTTTCATGAAGTTTATGGGAATCCTGAAGAGCAAACTCTTCGTGCCAATTACGATAAAGAAATGGCAAAGTTTTCTGAACGTAATGAAATGGTAGCTGATACATGGACTAATAAAGTTTTGGGTCGAATGGGTAAGCTCTCAGGAATGAGTGGACGAGAAAAATTAATGGGGATATTAAATTCAATGGGATTTCCCCTTCGATAGAATAATAAGTGATGCAATAATATAGTTAAGGTCTGTCAAAATTATGGGTACGTCTGTCATTGGTGGTTCGTCTACACGGGTCGAAGATAAGAAGTTCCTGACAGGTAAAGGTAAATACCTTGATGATCTAGAATTCCACAATATCAGTAACGCTGTATTTTTACGATCTCCTCATGCGCATGCACAGATATCCTCGTTATGTACGAGTAAAGCAAAAAAAATGCCGGGTGTATTAACAATTATTACAGCGGATGATGTGCAGAAAGAAGGGCTAAAGTTTTTAAAACCATTCGTGCAGGAAAATCCAAATACCGGTGAAGCATTCTCATTTGTGGACCAACCCTTGTTAGCTCAAGAAATTGTGCGATACCCGGGGGAACCAGTAGTGTTAGTTGTTGCTGAGACACTAAATCAAGCTTTGGATGCGTCAGAACATATAGACATTGATTATACCCCATTACCGCATGTCACCGACGCAAAAGAAGCCCTGGCTATAAATACTGTTAACGTGATTCCTGCAATAGACAGGAATATTTTTGTCAGATGGAATGTGTATAATCAAGATAAAATGAAAAAAATATTTGATGAAGCCGACCATATTGTCGAATTATCACTTAAAAATCATCGCATTGTTACAAACCCCATGGAGCCAAGAGGCTTAATAGCAGAATGGGATATGAGTAACGATTTTTATACCCTTTATGGATCAACCCAAAATATTCACGTCATGCGGAATAGTATTTCCGATATGCTTGGGATTTCCAATGAATCGGTCCGCTTTATTGCCCCGGATGTAGGTGGTGGCTTTGGTGCTAAGAATTTTTGCTATACCGAATATGGACTGATAGCCTGGGCATCAAAAAAAATTCAACGTCCAGTAAAATGGATTGCTTCGCGAAGCGAGGGTTTTTTGTCTGATCATCAAGGAAGAGACCATCAATCAGAATCTTGTCTGGCACTCAGAAAAGATGGAAAAATTTTAGCCCTGCATGTGAAGAGTTATGCAAACCTTGGTGCTTATATGGTGGGATCGGCAGGTGGAGTCCAGGTTGTTCAATACGCAAACTTACCTGGTACTGTTTATAATATCCCAAGTATTGGATTAGAAATTTTTGGTGTCTTAACCAATACAACCCCTATTGGCGTATTTCGAGGGCCTGGGTATGCAGAGGCTAATTTAATTATGGAACGGTTAATTGATAAGGCTGCTTCACAGTTAGGTTATGATAAGGCTGAGCTGCGACGCTTGAATATGTACAAGACTACGGATATGCCGTTCACGAATGCACTCGGTGGTACTCGTTGATAGTGGAAATTTTTGTGGAGTGTTAAATGCGGCACTAGAAAAAGCGGACTACTCAGGAGTTGATTCACGTAAGAAGAGGTCGACGAAACTTGGGTTGCTACATGGGATTGGATTTGCTTACCATATCAAAGGTACTGGTGGTGCCCCTGATGAGAATGTGGATATCCGTTTTAATGACGATGGACTATTTCTTTAATAATGGGAACTCAGTCTATTGGGCAAGGGCATGAAACGACATTTCCTCAGATACTAGAAAATCAACTAGGTATAAATAAAGAGAGTATCTTTCTACAAAGCAGCGACACTGATCGAATTCCGTTTGGAGGGGGGCATGGCAGCTCCAGATCAACCTACATGGGTGGAACGGCTATATATAAAGCTGCAAAAGAGATTATATCAAAGGGAATAAAAATTGCAGCTAATGAGTTTGAAACCGCGGTTGAGGACATAATCTTTGTTGATGGTTGCTTTTGTGTTGATGGTACGGATAGATCATTGAGTCTACTTAAAGTGGCGAAAGTGGCGCGTGAGTTAGAATGTCCGCTAGATACATACCAAAAATGGACAAGGGAAGCGATGACTTTCCCTAATGGTGCCCATGTTGCAGAGGTGGTGGTTGACCCGGAAACAGGTAGAGTAAATTTGAAACGATACACAGCTGTCGATGATTATGGTGTTTTAGTCAACCCAAAAATCGTTGAGGGGCAAATGCATGGGGCGATCGCACAAGGAGTAGGCCAAGCGCTCTTAGAAGGTGTTGTATACGATGACGTATCCGCACAGATGCTAACGGGTTCTTTTATGGATTATGCGGTCCCTCGCGCTGATAACTTCCCATTATTTAAAACAGCATTTGATAGCACCATCTGTACGACAAACCCGCTAGGCGTAAAAGGGTGTGGTGAAGCGGGCACAATAGCGGCTCCATCTGCGGTAGCAAACGCTATCGTGGATGCTTTAAAGAAGTTTGGTGTAACTCATGTTGATGGACCCGCTACGCCCGAAAAAATTTGGAATTTAATAAAATTCACTTAATTTAAATTTTTTCTTTGATTTGTTTTGGTTATTTTGTCTTTGCCGCTTCTTGATAGTTTTTTGTGTATGGGTTGCCATTGTTAGATTGTTACTTATCCACGCTCCGTCACGAACTTCTATAATTCCAGGGAGGGGGGCAGTGCCAATGGGACGATACACTCTCGCCAGTAATGTTTTTTGTTCCAATTCTTCTATACTCAATATAATTAATTTTGATGTTAAACAGGGGGGTCACAATAGTTTCAAATACTCGGTGCATTTCATCTGTCTGATTCAGTAGGCTTTAGCAGAATTAATAATCATATCAGCCGCTTTCTCACCAATCATAATAGAAGGGGCATTTGTATTGCCTGAGATCAGCGTGGGCATAATTGAGGCGTCGGCTACACGAAGAGAGGTTATACCATGCACCTTCAACTCTTGATCGACTACCGCATTCGGATCGTTTCCCATCTTACAAGTACCTACCGGATGATAAGTAGTTTCTCCGTTCTCTCGTACCCAATCTAATAGTTGTTCATCGGAAGTTTCCATCTTACCTGGTTTTAATTCTGTAACCTCTAATTTTTTCATTATGGGTGCTGTCATTATAGATCGAACAGTTCGGATTGCATTGATAGTGGTATCTATATCTAATTGAGTTGATAAAAAATTGTATTGTATTTTCGGACTATCTGCTGGGTTTGGGGAGGCTATATGCACATGCCCTGTGCTTTCAGGGCGCATAGCATGCGCATAACAAATAACGCCAGATGTTTTAGACAGTTTATAATTTGCATCATACAATAATGGTAGCCAACCGAGCAGGCCATCTGGTGCATCTAATCCTTCTCGGGTCTTGATGAATGCGCGCATTGGTGCTGCAGGTATACCCATCATACCTTTTTTTGTTATAAGATAACGCAAGGCTTGATGTACCATTCCAAGACCTCTCGCCTTATCGTTATACGTTAATCCGGGAGTAGAAATTTTCCACCTTGTCCTTGGTGCGTAATGATCTCGCAAATTTTCTCCCACACCTGGAGATATATGATTTACTTCCAATCCTAATTTTTTAAGAATCTCCGGATTCCCAATGCCGGAGAGTTCAAGAAGTTGAGGCGAATTGATTGTTCCTGCACTTAATATAATCTCCTTACGTGCGTTAGCCTTAACTAATTTTCCCTTGGTAAAATATAAAACACCTGTGCAACACTTACCTTCCAGAATTAGTTTAGTTGTATGCGAGTTAGGTGAGATTTTAAGGTTTGATCTATTTTTAACTGGACGAAGGTAACAGTGTGCAGTGCTCATTCTTCGCCCGTTCGATATGGTAGCTTGGCTCATCGCTATACCTTCTTGCGTTGCTCCATTATAATCTGGGTTTTTGGGTATCCCAACTTGTTGGGCTGCTGCCATTATTGTATCGTATAATAGTCCTGGCTCGTCGGGGTCGGTGACACGAAGAGGGCCTTCACGGCCCCTGTATGCATCCTCACCACCATCGTAGTTTTCTAATCGCTTAAAATAAGGTAAGACATCATCGTAACTCCAGCCTCTATTGCCCATTTGTGCCCAAGTATTATAGTCATTAGATTGACCACGGACAAAAACAAGGCCATTAATCGCGCTTGATCCGCCTAGCAAACGACCTCTTGGAACAGGCAATCTCCTGCCGTTGGTACTGGGTTCTGGTTCCGAGGAGAAACACCAATTTGCTGCAGGATTATTGATGAGTTTCGCATAGCCTATTGGAAAGGGCGACCAAAAGTTTTTCTCCGGCCCCGCTTCTAATAAGAGAACGCTGTGATTAGGGTCAGCAGATAAGCGGTTGGCTAAAACGGCGCCTGCAGAACCTGCACCAACAATAATGTAGTCATAAGTTTGAGAACTCATTTTAATAAATGCCCATTAACAATGAATGTTAACCATATGTTATTCATATTGTTATGGCTCTGAACAGCCAATTTTTGAAAACACAGATGAATATCAGTCCTTTAATAATTACGAGAGTCCACCGGAAAAAAACTGTGGGGCTGTCTTATTGGACAATAAATCTAACTCAATGACGATAGAAAAAACTGCGCGATAAACTGCCAAAAGTATTTTTCTAGGCTCTTATCAATTTTATTAAAAGATTAAAAATATTTACAGTTTAAAGAATAATTTTTGCAGTCGTGGGCGCATAATTAGAAAAAAATCGTACCCAATATTTATAATTGAACGAAGAACTGGCAATTTAAAGATCCTGCCAAGTGTAGCAAAAGCGGGTAGCGATGCCCAAAGTTCTGCAAAGGCTGCACCACCTGATAATAGAGTGCCATCGACTTGCATGACGTGAAATCTCGACATTAATTCTTCACGCGATCGGTTCCCCGTCGGCAGGCTGCAGTCTGCGTTACTGACATCTACCCAGTTTAAAGAGCCAGCACCAACTCTTTCCTTATAAAAACCGATTTCTTTGGAACAAATCGGGCAGCTACCGTCAAAAAATACGGTCAAATTATTTTCTATCGGCATATCCGCTTTCGTAATCACCAAACAATCCTTCTCTTTCTATAGTCGAAAAAACCACCGGTATCATCTACAGTTAGTTGGTCTATTACCGTAGATAAATTTTCTGCGCAAGTCTCAGGGCTCGTAACGCTCAGGCCACCCTTGGAAAATGGTTCAGATAGATTGCTGGTAACAGTACCTGGATGCAATGCTACGCATATCGCCTCTGGATTACGT
>CAXYEO010000030.1:0-36058 GCA_964276085.1 uncultured Thalassobaculaceae bacterium
AGCAAAAATTTAGATAACGTGGTTGCTACCGTAACGTTGTGCAATTCTATAAATGATATTCCAGAGGCGGAATGGGATATTTGCGTAGGTGCTGAGTATCCATTCTTATTGCACGCTTTTATGTCTGCTTTGGAGGATTCGGGTTCGGTTAGCCCGAAAACGGGTTGGCTTCCGCAGCACCTTGTTTATAGAGACTCTTCGGGAAAACTTGTTGGGGCTGTTCCATTATATTTAAAGGGACATTCGTATGGTGAATATGTATTTGATTGGGGATGGGCAGATGCTTTTGAGAAAGCTGGGCAAAAATACTTCCCTAAGCTTTTATCTGCAGTTCCATTCACACCTGTAACTTGCCCTAAATTATTAGTACGTCCAGGCGAAAATCAGAGTGAGGTGCGGTCTATTTTAACTAGTGGATTAGTTTCAGCACTAGAACAATTGAATGTGTCTTCACTTCATATCAATTTTTCATCTCAAGGTGAGTGGGAGTTTTTAGGGAAAGCAAAATTTTTAAAACGTCAAGGAATTCAATATCACTGGAATAATAATGGTTATAGTTCATTTGACGATTTTCTTAATAGCTTAACTTCAAGAAAGCGGAAAGCTATTCGAAAAGAACGCAAAGCTGCTAATGAAAGTGGTGTGAAGATTAGATCTTTGACAGGAGCCGAGATAGAAAAAAGACATTGGGATGCTTTTTTTCAATTTTATGTAGACACAACAGATAGGAAATGGGGATCTGCATATTTGAATAGAGATTTCTTTACTCTCCTCGGCGAACGCATGGCCGATAAAGTACTTTTAATCATAGCTGAATATGATACTAGGTTGGTTGGTGGAGCCTTAAATTTTATAGGTAAGGATACACTTTTTGGTCGAAACTGGGGTTGTTTAGCAGATTTTAAATTTCTTCATTTTGAGGCTTGTTACTACCGAGCAATTGATTTTGCTATTGAAAAAGGCCTATCGAGAGTTGAGGCTGGGGCTCAAGGCGAGCATAAAATTCAACGAGGTTATATACCAACCCTAACGTACAGCAATCATTACATTGATGATTTAGGCTTCAGGGATGCAGTCGCCCAGTTTTTACGGCGCGAGAGCGCTTATATTGTTGAACAGAAGACATATCTCGACCAGACTACGCCGTTTAGACAAGAGCAGTAATCTCTTCTTTAAGTGGGAAAAAGTTAGTTGCCAGTGAAGCTAATAATATAAACCCGTGTTATTTTCTCCGCTAGTTATCTATTTATTTATGGCGTAGCTACTCTCTTGCGACTACCCCTGGTTTTTTTTATCGTTTCAGGTGTGTTACTCTGTTTTGTGGGCACTTTGGTTGATTTGTAATCAAAGTGTAGCTCATTTTCGTTGAGTGTTATTCTGACAAGTCCTCCACTAGTTAATTTCCCAAAAAGGAGTTCCTCAGCGAGTGGTTTTTTTATGTTTTCTTGAACGATTCTGGATAATGGACGCGCGCCATAATTTTTATCGTATCCTTTATTTCCAATCCAAACACGGGCAGCTTCATCTATCTCAATAGTCACATTACGGTCCTCTAACTGCACTTCCAGTTGCATTATGAACTTTTCAACGACCTTTGAGATAACCATTGGTGACAGGCTAGAAAAGCCAATGGTTGCATCTAGTCGATTTCTAAATTCTGGGGAAAACATTTTGTTAATTGCTTCCTGATCTTCTCCTGTTCTTTCACTTCGACCAAAACCTATTGCTTCTTTTGCTAAGTCTGCGGCCCCAGCATTAGTAGTCATGATTAAAATAACATTACGAAAATCAACATTTTTCCCGTTATGGTCAGTTAACTTTCCGTGATCCATAACTTGGAGAAGTACGTTAAACAAATCAGGATGTGCTTTTTCTATTTCGTCTAAAAGTAGAACACAGTGGGGATGTTGATCTATAGAATCAGTAAGTAGACCACCTTGATCGAATCCAACATAGCCCGGCGGAGCTCCAATCAGACGCGAAATACTATGCCGTTCCATGTACTCTGACATATCAAACCTAATAAGTTCAACGCCTAATGCAATTGATAATTGGCGCGCTACTTCTGTCTTTCCTACCCCGGTTGGTCCTGAAAATAAATAATTCCCTATTGGCTTCTCTGGTTCTCTGAGGCCGGCTCTAGATAATTTTATTGCGCTGCTAAGGGCTTGAATAGCCGTGTCTTGACCAAAAACTACGCGCATCAGATCTTTTTCAAGGTTTAACAAGGTAGTTTTATCGTCCGTGGACACGCTTTTAGGAGGTATTCGTGCAATTTTTGCCACAACTTCCTCGACATCTTTAACTGTTATCGTTTTCTTTCTTTTAGACATAGGCAAGAGCATTTGTGCCGCGCCAACCTCGTCTATAACATCAATAGCTTTATCTGGAAGTTTTCTATCTCCTATATAGCGGGCAGATAACTCGACTGCACATTTTAAAGCGTCGAAAGTATATCTAACCTTATGGTGATCTTCGTAGTAGGGCTTTAGTCCACGCAGGATTTTTACGCTGTCTTCTAGTGATGGCTCATTAACATCAATTTTTTGGAATCTCCTCACCAACGCTCTATCCTTCTCAAAATATCCCCGGTATTCCTTATAAGTTGTAGAGCCTATGCATTTTAATAAGCCTCCTTGCAACGCAGGTTTTAGAAGATTAGATGCATCCATGGCTCCGCCTGAAGTTGCACCTGCCCCTATAATTGTATGAATTTCATCGATAAAGAGGACCGCATTTGGTTTTTTTTCAATTTCACTAATAACTGCTTTTAATCTTTCTTCAAAGTCACCACGGTAACGCGTCCCAGCTAGAAGCGACCCCATATCTAGTGAATATATAACTGTATCTACTAGCACGTCTGGGACGTTTTTCTCCGTTATTCGTTTTGCCAAACCCTCTGCTATAGCTGTTTTTCCAACGCCAGGGTCTCCAACATAAAGTGGATTATTTTTAGTTCTACGACAAAGGATTTGAATTGTTCTATCGACTTCGAAACTGCGGCCAATTAATGGATCTATTTTACCAGAATTAGATTTACTATTAAGATTTACACAATATGCATCTAGCGCCTCATCGCCGCTTTTATTTTCTTTACTCCCATTTTCATCGTTTTCGGTATCATTGCTAGGCTCTGTGTTCTGATCAGAAACCCGTTTCTCTATTCCATGAGAAATAAAATTGACCGCATCAAAACGAGACATTTCTTGGTCTCTAAGAAAGAAAACCGCGTGGCTTTCTCGCTCGGAGAAGAGAGCAACTATTATGTTGGCTCCGTTCACTTCAGCTCTTCCAGAGGATTGAACATGTATAATTGACCGCTGGATAACTCTTTGGAAGCCAGCTGTTGGCTTTGCTTCATCCCCATTAGCGGTTGCTAGGTAAGCGAGTTCGTCATTAATGTACGCATGCAATGTATTAGTTAGTAAATCGATCTTTATATCGCAAGCCAATAATAAATTACGCGCATCTTCGTCATCGATAAGTGCAAGTAACAAGTGTTCTAAAGTAGCAAATTCATGTTTTTGTTCATTTGCGTAATCCAAAGCACGATGTAAAGCATTTTCAAGGTTTTTCGATAGCATTTTTATGCCTTTTCTATCGTACATTGAAGTGGGTGTTGATTTTCTCGAGCGCAATCCATGACCTGAACAACTTTAGTTTCGGCAATTTCGAAACTAAAGACCCCACAAATACCGACGCCTTTTTGATGGACATGCAACATAATATTTGTAGCTTCATCTCGGGTTTTTGAAAAAAAATGTTCGAGAACATGCACGACAAACTCCATCGGAGTATAATCATCGTTAAGCATAATCACTTTATACATTGCCGGTTTTTTTGTTTTTTGCTTTGTTTTTTCGATGACACCGGTACTATTTTTTGAGTTGTGACCGTTATTATTTTCGTCGCTCATAGACTTCTTTCGCCGAGTTGTATTAACTAGTATATCCTATTATATGAGATGTTTTTTTATTTATAAAAGGCTTAAGGAGTATATAAGAACAAAAAATGATTCAATTCAACAAATCATAAGTAAGTTAGAAGGTAATATTGTTGGTTTGGTCTATGCTTCACTGGGTTAATAACAAAATAAGGAATAAAATAGAAAATCTGATTTCATTTTTGAATTAAAATAAAATACATTTTTACAAGAGCTTATAGACATTACCTAATGTTTGATGTAATGTTTTAGATTATCAGAACTCTTTTGATAAACTGGCTTCGGTATATGGTTGGTGAGTTATTTGAAAAAAGTTTACATTTATTAGGTCTCGACACTTAATGGTTAAAACAAGCGTAATAATACTATTTTTTATTTTTACTATCGTTAGCGTTCCAACCGTGGCGACAGCAAAATACGCATCGCTCGTTATTGATGCTGAAACTGGTGTTGAATTACATTCGCGAAATGCTGATACAAAAAATTTCCCCGCCTCGCTGACTAAAATTATGACTTTGTATATGGTCTTCGATGCTTTGGACCGTAAAAAATGGAACTTAAAGACTAGGTTAAAAGTTTCACGTCGAGCTTCGCGCCAGCCTCAAACACGCTTAGGCTTAAAGTTAGGGCAAACGATATCTGTGCATAATGCTATTTTAGCACTTGTTACACGCTCAGCAAATGATGTAGCGACAGTTATAGCAGAAAATATGTCTGGAACTGAAAGTCAGTTTGCAAAAAATATGACGATGAAGGCCCGTGCGATTGGAATGCGTCAGACCACATTTCGAAATGCTTCCGGTCTACCCAATAGAGGACAGGTTAGTACGGCCCGGGACATGATTCGATTAGCGTTAAAAATAAGGCGTGATTATCCGGAGTATTATCGTTATTTCAAGACAAAAAAATTCAGGTACCGCGGCAGAACTTTTCGTAACCACAATATGTTGCTTGGCAGATATTCCGGGACAGATGGTATAAAAACTGGCTACACAAACGCGTCTGGTTACAATTTAGTTGCTTCAGTAAGGAGGAATGGTCGTCGTCTTATCGGGGTTGTTTTTGGAGGAAAAACTGGTACGCGTCGTGACCGTCATATGGTAAGGCTTCTAGATAAAAGTTTTGTAAAGCTGAGCCGTCTGGCCAAATTTGTTCCACCTAAGCCCAAAGCTAATCCAAGATTCAATACTGCGTTTATTATGGATGAAACGAAAAAAAAATTTAGTAAAAAAGAAAACTGGGGAATCCAGGTTGGGGCTTATTCCAGTTCCAAACCAGCTCATTTAATCATCAAATTGGCGAAACAACACTTAGGTCTGTCTAAGGACCAAGCCCTGAGCAAAGTAGAACGAATAAAAAGGCCTCATGGCATAATATTCCGCGCTCGAGTTATTGGGCTTGAGCAAAGTGCAGCAAGAGACGCATGCACTATATTAATTAACAAACATTTGCCTTGTGTTCCTGTGCCTGCAGATATTGAATTAGCTCAAGCACCATCAAAAAAGTAATTAAATAGGTTTTTTTAGAACTTTGGTGCGGAAATACCAATGTTAAATAGAAGGTCTTTGAGCTCTTGTTTAATATGATGCAGATTTTCCACGGTGTCGGCTTCGCATCGAGCAACAAGCGCTGCTTGCGTATTTGAGGCGCGCAAAAGCCACCACCCTCGAGCGTTTGAAACCCGAATGCCGTCAATGGTTGATACTGAAATATTTCTTCTCGTTTTGAGATAATTCTTTGCCTTTTCTATAACTAGAAATTTCTCGTCTTCAGAGCAGTCAAAACGTAATTCAGGCGTATTCACCATTTCGGGTAACCTAGACTTAATGGATGATAGACTGTCGTTTCTCTTGTCCAACAACTGAATAAGTCTAATCGCAGCATAAAGGGCGTCGTCAAACCCATAATATCTATCGCGAAAAAAAATATGCCCACTCATCTCACCAGCTAGTGGAGCATTGACTTCATTCATTTTCGTTTTAATTAATGAGTGTCCAGTCTTCCACATTAAAGGTTTTCCGCCAAGTTGTGAAATTCTATCAAACAATACTCTGCTAGCCTTAACGTCCCCAATAATTGTTGCCCCACTTCTTTCGCTTAAGACATCTTCAGCTAAGATTGCTAGCAGTTGGTCGCCCCAAACGATTTTTCCATCACCATCAACTACACCGATGCGATCTCCATCCCCATCGAAAGCGATACCTAGGTCGGCTCGCTCTTCTTGAATGGTCATAATTAAAGTTTCAAGATTTTTCTCAACTGTAGGGTCAGGATGGTGGTTGGGGAAATCGCCATCTACATCTGAAAATAATATCTTATGCTCGCCAGGTAGGCGGGCACATAATGCCTCCACAGCGGGACCTGCTGATCCATTCCCACAGTCCCAAACGATAGATAAGTGTTTTTGTAGATTGGCATTAAAAAGAAGTCGGTCGATATAATTTGGAAAAATATTTACTTCAGTAACTTTACCGGAGCCAGTTTTATAATCGCCACTCTCAGCCAGCTTAGACATATTTTGGATATCAGAACCAAAAAATGGACTGGTTTCTAACATCATCTTGAAGCCATTATAATTAGGTGGGTTATGTGATCCGGTAACCATGATACCTCCACCAGTTTTGAGTTCGTGCACGGCGAAGTACAATTGTGGAGTAGGGCATTGTCCGATTGTATAAACATTGAGCCCGGTGGATTCTAATCCTTGGGTTAACGCATGTTCCATTTCGAGAGAACTATGGCGGCCATCTCGGCCTACTGCGACAGACTGTCCTTTATTCGCAATAATTCGCGTGCCAAATATTCGCCCTATTATTTCCGCATCTTTTTCAAATAGTGTTTCCCCAACGATACCGCGGATATCATATTCGCGCAATAATGAGTTATGAAAGTGGTGGTTATTGGCCATTTAAACGTGTGACCCTATTTCTCGTCTTCCCACACAGAAGTAGGCAAAACCTGCGTCTTCCATTTCTTCAGGGTTATAGATATTTCGTAAATCTACAACAATCGGAGACTTTAACAGCGCCTTGATTCGTGATAAGTCAAGTCCTCTAAATTCGTTCCATTCAGTTAATATTGCTACAGCATCTGCTCCAGCCATGGCTTTGTACGCGTCGTCACACCACGAGACATCATTCAATAGGACTTTTGCTTCATTCATTCCTTCTGGATCATAGGCATTAATAATTGCTCCTTCGGCCTGAAGATTTGGTATTATGTCCAGACTTGGAGCATCTCGCATGTCATCCGTATTTGGTTTAAATGTGACTCCTAAAATGGCTATAGTTTTATTCTTTACGTCCCCCGAACAAGCATTTATTATTTTGTTTGCCATAGATTTTTTTCTTTTCTGATTAATGTCTACAACTGTCTCTATTATGCGCAGTGGCGCTTTGGCTTGCGCGGCGGTTTGAACTAGTGCGAGTGTATCTTTTGGGAAGCATGAACCACCATAACCAGGCCCTGGATGGAGAAACTTAGATCCAATTCGCCCGTCTAAACCAATCCCCTTTGCTACATCGTGAACATCTGCTCCTACTTTTTCACAAAGATCGGCGATTTCATTTATGAAGGTTATTTTAGTAGCGAGGAACGAGTTTGCTGCATATTTTATGAGTTCACTCGTTTCCAAGTCTGTGAATACTATTGGTGTTTCTCTTAGAAATAATGGTCGATATATTTCACGCATTATTTTTCGTGCACGATCGCTATCAGCTCCTATAACGACTCTATCTGGTCGCATAAAGTCATTTATAGCGGCCCCTTCTCTTAAAAACTCTGGATTAGAACAGACATCAAAATCGGCCGTGGGACGTATTTCCCGAATTATCTCTACGACCTGGCGACCAGTGCCGACTGGGACTGTAGATTTTGTAACGATTAGGGTGTAACCGTTCAGGGAGCTAGCAATTTCCTTGGCAGCAGCAAAGACAAAGCTTAAATCAGCATGCCCATCGCCTCTCCTACTTGGAGTTCCGACAGCAATAAATACAGCATCTGCTTTTTCTACGGCTGTTTTAAGATCAGAAGTAAAAGTTAATCTTTTTGCTTGGACATTAGTTCGCACCAGGTCTTCGAGGCCAGGCTCAAAGATAGGTATTTGCCCCTTATTGAGAACCAAAATTTTATCAATGTCTTGATCTACACAGGTCACGTTAGCCCCAAATTCGGAAAAGCAAGCCCCGGTAACTAACCCTACATATCCTGCTCCTATCATTGCAATTTGCATAACCTTTGGGACCTAACTTAGTGTTTTGATAAATTGTTGTATAGGATCTCTAAGGTCCTCACGATTTAATGCATAAGCAATATTAGCTTCTAGAAAGCCTACCTTGTTCCCACAATCAAATCGCCGACCATTGAATTTAAATCCGTTTATTGTTTCCAACCCCACCTGCTGTGCAATTGAGTCAGTAAGTTGAATTTCTCCGCCCGCACCAAATTCGAACCGCCCTAGATCGTCGAAAATACTAGGCTGTAAAATGTATCGTCCGATGATAGCTAGGTTTGATGGTGCTTTCGAGGGCTCTGGCTTTTCAATTAAACCAAGTACTTCTATTAGAGAGTTTTCAACAGCACCGGGGGTTATAATGCCATATGAGGAAGTTTGCTCGTTTTTAACTTCCATTACAGCTAACATATTCCCCCCAATTTCATCATAGGCCTCTACCATTTGTTTAAGACAGCCTTTCTCTGAAAGTATCAGGTCGTCAGCTAATAAAACAGCGACGGGTTCTGACCCGACAAAATTTCGTGCACACCATATCGCATGCCCTAATCCTAACGGTTCAAGTTGCCTTGTATATGCTATTTGGCCCGGTTTAGGTATTGAATCCTTAACAACCTTTAATGCAAAGGTTTCATTCCGTTTTTCTAACATCTCCTGTAATTCGTATGCATGGTCAAAATGATCCTCTATGGCGCTTTTACCTCTGCCTGTCACAAAAATAAATTCTTCTATACCCGCTTCGATAGCTTCCTCGACGGCGTATTGTATAAGCGGCTTATCGACGATAGGAAGCATTTCCTTTGGCATTGATTTAGTAGCGGGAAGAAACCGAGTTCCCAGTCCACCCACTGGGAAGATAGCCTTGCGTATATTTACAGGCATTCTACCTCCATCATCCTAAAAATAATCTTTGAACAAAATACACAAAATGCAATATGAAAAATTTTTATATTTTTCTATTACCTGGTAATGCCACATCCATTAGCTTTAGCCAATATAGTTATTTAACGTTTTCCAAGAGTACATCTTTTGCTTTGTTTATTTGAGTAGCAAGAAAAGTTGATCCGCCTCTATCCGGATGGTTGGCGAGAATCAGACGTCGATGGGCTTCTTTGATTTGCTCGTCAGTAACGGGTTCAACCAAATCTAGGATCTTTAAAGCTTGAGCCCTACTGATTGAGTCCGAGCTGTAGTCATTATTATTTTCATATCGATCACTACTGCTTTGGTATGTTTCTCTCCAATTTTCATCAAAATATTTATCTAAAAATCTTTCGAGTAATTGGATTGAGGCTGCATCTGATTTACTCTCTTCTATAAGTTCCAAGAGTTGATTAAGGTTAAGGGTTTCAATGCGGTATCCTTTTTTTTCACCTTTTTTGACTAACCCGGACATTTCTCCGGTATCGTGATTCAGGTTCATCTCTAAAAATTCTGTGTTCACCGACGAGACTTGACCTTTAGCGGGCCCAGAGGCTGTCTTAGCCGCTCTGCGGATCTGTTGAATCAATCCTCTCCACCTTACTATTAGTGGTATCAGAAAAACAATCCAACTCCATAGAAATGAACCACTCAATCGGTACAGTAAAAATATAAAAATGCCGACTGATACTATACCAGCACTCCAAAATACAATTCGCTTTAATTGAGCCGGCGGCGTGTTTATAAAAAAATATAATAGAAGCCCTAGCCCAGATAAAGAACCTATTATAATAGCAGCGATGAGTAGCATAGCTGCCGGCTCACTTTTTAATTTGATTAGTGAGTTTTAGTGCCGCACCCGTGTTGATTTTAGAATAGGCTTCTAATTTTTTTAATCCTCCTGCGGCATAAACAGCAACTGCTTTTAGTAATTCTTTCAATTGATTAACGCTGTCAGAGTCAAACGCGCTATATGCCCCATTGGTCAGACGAGCTATTTGCTGAAAACCACTTTTTGCGATTGGATCATTACCTTCTTGGAAGCAGAATGTTCGAACACCCAAAGCACCGAGTTTCCCGGCGTAATGGCAGATTAAATCAATATCTTCCTCAAAGGCATCGCCTATAAGTACCAGTGCTTGCACTCGTCGTATTTTGGTTTCTTTTAAAGCTTGTCCTAACAGCTTTTCTATTTGTGTTTGACCTCCCGCACATTTTACGTTGGTCATTTCATGCAGTAGCTGGTCGGTTTTAGATATCCACCGAGTGGCATGAAATTGCCCAAATCCTCTGTAATATGCTAATTGAACCTCCAAGCCACCCAGCGCTAAAGTTTCTGTAAACATCTCTGATTGTAGATGGCAAGCTTTATCCCAACTGCGTTCTCTACTAGCCGTTGCGTCCATTCCAAAGATTAATCTCCCTTTATTCTCTGGAGGAAAGGGGTCAGTTAGGCTATTTACTTTATTTAAGAATGATTCTACTTCGCTTTTAGAACTAACTTGGCTCTTTTTTAAAAAAGTATCGATCTCCGAATGTGAAGAATTAGGCGAATCTTTTCTGGTATGATTACGGATATTACTGTTTTTTTCTGTCATAACTTTTCAACTATGTAATCTCAAAAATGACCAATAAGAATATTCTACCCTACAACTTAGTACTTATTAACTATTTTGGTACAGTTTAAGATGAAAAAACTAAAATTAATAGGAGCCTAGATGGTTGATATAAAAATCAGAGCTGGGACCCCTTCCGATGGATGTATTATAGCTGCGATGGCCGCAGAATTATCTCTACATGAGGAAGCGCCAATGCCTCTTTTCGATAAGGAGAAATTTGAACAGTTTGGGTTTGGTAAACAAAAGATGTTTAATGTCCTTGTTGCTGAATTGAAAAATCGGTCTGTTTGCGGGTATGTGCTTTTTTGTAATTCATTTCATGTTGGTTTGGGGACGCCAGGTTTTAATATGCTGGACCTTTACGTTGAGAAAAAGTTTCGGAGAAAGGGAATAGCAAAATCCTTGATGCAAACTATGGCTGATCTGTGTCTTGAAATAGACGGAGGGTGGATAACATGGCAATGTCATCCAAATAATAAAGACGCTCTCGAATATTATAAATCAATAGGTGGAAGGCAATATAAGTCTGTCGATTTTGAGATTGGTGGTAATGACTTGAGACGTTTGTCCAGTAAGGTGAAGGTTTAGATTTATATTAAAAAAAATGAATATACAATAATTTTATATTCCAAGTTTTTCACACACAAAATCTAATCGGTCTTGTCCCCAAAATATTTCACCGTCGATTAAATATGTTGGAGCCCCGAATACACCCTTTTTTATAGCTTGATTGGTATCCAATTCAAATAGATCTTTTATTTTCTGTGTTTCAGCTGCTTCTAGGATAGCCATACCATTAAGTTTATTTTCAAGACAGATGCTTTTCACAACCTCTGGATCGTCAATATTTCTATCATCTTCCCATAATGCGGCAAGAATGGCGTTCGAGAGGGCTAGCGGTTCACTGCCAATTTCCCTAGCTGCGATTATACATAGAGAAGAAATTGAACTTGTTGAAGGAAAATTAGAGGGCTCGATATACATTGATGATCCTCTTCTCTTTTTCCAACGTTGGAGCTCCATTAACCTGTATGATTGCCGCTGTGGTGCTCTTTTGGGCAGTGGAAGTCCCCCTGAGATTGGAAAGATTTGTCCAAAGTTCACCGGATATACATTAATTGTGGAACCAGAATTATTTGCAATTTCTGTAATTAATTTGCTACCAAGATAGGTCCATGGACTAGAAGTAGACATAAAGTAGTCAATAGTTTTCATTTTTTAAATATCCAGAAAAAATAGAGATTATTGTGCCAGCATTTCTGCTACGTAATCACCAATAGCTAACGAACTTGTCATGCCTGGGGATTCTATAGCGTAGAGATTAATCAACCCATCTACTCCGTGGTCATCAGGCCCTTGAATCACATAATCTGTTGCTGGCTCTCCAGGGGCCTGAATCTTTGGTCTTATCCCCGAGTAACCAGGTTGGAGCGAGTTATCAGGAAGTCCTGGCCAGTATTTCCTCACTGCAGCATAAAAGCTATCTGAGCGTTTGGGGTCTACATCATAATTTATTTCATCTATCCATTCGACATCAGGTCCAAAACGGGCTTGTCGAGCTAAGTCTAGAGTGAGGTGCACGCCAAGACCAGCCTCTTCTGGTGCTGGGTAGATAAGGCTAGTAAACGGTGCTTTGCAGCCAGAAAGAGAGTAATAATTGCCTTTACAATAATGCCAGGCTGGAATCTTTTCTTTTGGAAACCCGTTAAATTTATGCATCAATTTTTGAGTATGTAATCCCGCAGCATTTATAATGGTTTTTGCTTTCAATTGCATGGGCTCGGCACCTCCAATATTGAGAAAAATACCATTATCTTTTAATTCAGCACTCTCTACAGGAGAGAAAAGGGCCAGCATTGCGCCATGTGCCTCCGCATCACCTTGAAGTCCAAGCATATAAGCATGACTATCCGCGACCCCTGTTGAGGGAGACCAAAGTGCGGTGATACAGCGGAGTTCAGGCTCCCGTGCAGTAACTTCATTGTGTGACAATAACTCTAAATCCATTACTCCGTTTTGTTCGGCTCTTTTTTTTATTTGGCTTAGGGCTGTAACTTGGTCTTCTGAAGTCGCCACGATCAACTTACCAAGCCTTTGGAACGGTATGCCTCTCTCTTCCATAAAGCGATACATTTTGATTTTTCCTTCGACGCAGAACCGTGCTTTCAAACTACCGGGTTCATAATAAATACCTGCGTGAATTACTTCAGAATGTCGTGAGCTGGTTTCTGTTCCAATGGCGTCCGCTTGTTCTAGGATGATTACCTCGCGCCCTTGCATAGCAAGCGCGCGTGCACATGCTAGCCCAACTACTCCTGCGCCTATAACGACACAATCAACATTCTCAACCAACTTTAACTCCTTTTGTATAAAAGAGAAGTCTTCATGGAAAAACCTCTTTATAGTTTTCACATTTACTCAAAATTTAAATAACTATAAATTACTAACAAGTAACGTTTTATGCAAACTTGTTTAGTGGTGAAAAAAAATGCAAAATAAACCGATATCTGCGATATCAGAGAATGACGCAACGGGAGAAATAGCAGAAATTTATAACGATATTAGAACGGCTCTCGGTAATGGGGTTGTAAATTTAATTTGGAGGCATCTTGCTACCATAGATGGCGCATTACCATGGGTTTGGCAAGCAGTGAAACCACTTTATGTCTCAGATGTTTTAAAAACAGAAGCTAGCTTGTTGTGTGAAAGTATCATTCTGCCTGAGGTTAATGCATTTCCGGAAGCGGTGCTCGGAGTACTAAACATATCTAACCAGGACAGGCACATAATCCAGAATATTCTCGATAGTTACAATAAAGGTAATGCATTTAATCTTCTTGCACTTAGTGCTTTGACCGCATCACCTGCAGATCGAAAAAAGAACGTTACAGCCAATCAAAACTTTGCAGAAGATATTAATATACCCGAGTTGGTAAGCCTTGATAGTATGTCAGCCCAAACTAAGTCTTTGGTCCTGTTATTGAGCGAAATTGGTGCAGCCGAAGATAGTAACATCATTCCTAGTTTATATCGACATCTCGCGTACTGGCCGAATTTCCTTTGCCTGGCGTGGAACACCCTTGTTTCTTTGAATGCAAGTGGGCAGCTTAAATCTATGACAAACCTCACTCATAACCTGGCAATGGACCAAGGAGCTAGCATTGCTGACTCCGTGGTTTGGGGAGCAGAGCCATTAACGGCAGCAAAGGCGATGATAGCAATTGATAACTTTAGAATATCAACAATTAGCAGAATGCTGCCAATTGGGCTTATTTTACGGAAAGCAATTTAATAGTAGGCCATTAAAAATTCTAGCCTTTAGGAAACTTTGTATTTAGTTCATCTTATTATATGCTGGAAAAGGGTAGGGAAAATTTTTCAGGATTAAATACATGAACCTTGATCTTCGTCATTCTGTATGTCCCCACGATTGTCCTAGCACATGTGCATTGGAGGTTGAGAGGATTGATAACCGGACAATTGGGAGAGTCCGAGGGGCACCAGATAATAATTATACGGCGGGGGTCATATGCGCAAAGGTAGCACGTTACGCCGAAAGAGTGCATCATCCGGAAAGGTTGATGCACCCTCTTATCCGTGTTGGTGAAAAAGGGGATGGAAAATTTGCTCAAATTTCTTGGAGTGAGGCACTAGACCATGTCGCTCAATCGTTCATCAATAAAGCAAATAAGCATGGAAAAGAAACAGTATGGCCATACTTTTTCGCAGGCACTATGGGTATTATTCAACGTGATGGCATACAACGACTTCGACATGTGATGGGCTATTCCCGTCAAGCGGCTAATATATGCACGGAACTTGTTCAAAATGGTTGGATAGGTGGTGCTGGTGGCCCCATGGGACCTGATCCTAGGGAAATGGCAGAGTCAGATTTAATTATTGTCTGGGGTGGAAACCCGGTATCAACTCAAGTAAATGTGATGACTCATATTACAAAAGCAAGAAAAGAAAGAGGCGCTCGTCTTGTTGTAGTGGACGCCTACAGGAGCTCAACAGCGGAAGCCGCCGATGAGCTTGTTCTTGTGAAACCTGGAACCGATGGCGCTGTTGCTACAGCTATAATGCATGTGCTTTTTCGCGATGGGTTTGCAGATATTGAGTATATGAAAAAGCATACCGATGACTGGAAGTCACTCAGAAAACATTTGATAAATAAAACGCCAAAATGGGCAGAAGAAATAAGTGGTGTTCCAGCGGAACAAATAGAGTTACTTGCCTCTCAGATTGGTAAAACTGATAAAACTTATATCAGAATTGGATATGGTTTTGCTCGATCGAGGAACGGGGCAAGTCAGGTTCATGCGGTTGCATCAATAGCTGCTGTAGGTGGGAAATTCAAATACTTAGGAGGTGGAGCGTTCTGGTCAAATAGAATTATCTTTAATTGGAATAAGAACATTGTTGAAGGAAATGACGCTTTAGATAGCTCAACCCGAATACTTGATATGTCGCGAATAGGACCGATTTTAACATATGAAGATGAAATAGTTCGGCAAGGTCCACCTGTGACTGCCATGTTAATCCAAAATACAAATCCTGCAGCTGTTGCCCCAGACACTCACCGGGTGCTAAGAGGATTAAGGCGTGAAGATTTGTTTCTGTGTGTTCATGAACAGTTCATGACAGAGACTGCAAAAATGGCGGATATCGTATTACCGGCAACGACTTTCCTTGAACATGACGATCTCTATCAGGCTGCAGGGCAAATGCATGTTCAGGTCCACCGAGCAATTATTGATCCTCCGGGAGAAACTCGCTCGAATCATTGGGTTTTGTCTCAACTAGCTGAGCGTCTTGGAGCCGTGCACGAAGGTTTTGATATGACAGAGTGGGAACTTGTGGACCGCACGCTCAAAGATTCGGGGTGGCCAGGAGCGGAAGAGCTATTAGAAAGAAAATGGCTAGATGTTCAGCCTAGTTTTGATAAAGCACATTTCCTTGAGGGATTTCCGACGCCGAATGGTAAATTCAAATTTAGTGCAGATTGGTCAGCATTGGGGCCGCTAGGGTACAAATTACCATCGTTACCAGACTATTGCCCAAATATTGACCTTGCGACTAAGAATAAGCCTTTTCGAATGATTACTTCTCCCGCCCGGAATTTTTTGAACTCTAGTTTCACTGAAACACCAACCAGCAAAAAACGCGAGGGTAGGCCAGAAGTTTTGATCCATCCAAAGGCTGCTACTAAATTGGGTGTCGTATCAGGGGACCGTGTTCGACTTGGAAATGAACAGGGGAGCGTAGTTTTGCATGCAACACTTTTTGATGGTGTGCAGAGAGATGTGATCGTCGTTGAAAGCGTATGGCCTAACGCTGCATTTGAAGAGGGCATTGGTATAAATGCACTGATAAGCGCCGAGCCTGGAGCTCCAAATGGTGGGGCTGTTTTTCATGATACGGCTGTGTGGATATCGAAACTAGATTGAACAGCGAAGATACTTTTCAAACTAATCAGAGACTATACTGCTAGATCTTCCTCAGACAGTGCACGATTTATAAGTTGGATAGTCTCTTGTAAACCGTATAGCGCTACGAAGGAGCCAAATCGGGGTCCCTGGTCTTGACCTAAGAGTACTTGATATAACGACTGAAACCAGTCGCGCAAATTTTCAAATTTATATTTTTTTCCTACATCATAGATAACTGTCTGGATATCTTCAGACTGACTAGTCGTGGATAATTGTGCGAATTGAGAGACGAGTTCTTCGAAGGCTTGTCGCTCCAAATCACTCGGTTTTCGGTAAGTTTTTGAGGGCCGAACAAACTCGCGATAGTAATTAACAGCAAGGTTGGCCAGATTATCCAAAAATGGATTTTTTTCTGGCGATGCATCAGGTGCATAACGACCAATATAACCCCATATTACACTCGCGTCTTCAGCATGGCAGACACTAGCTAAATTAAGTAGCAAGCCGAAGCTAAGGGGGACTGTATCATTAGGTACACTGGAGTTATGTATATGCCATGATGGATTCTCAATTTTCTTTTCAGGCTCTTCGTTGTTAAGTTTTGTCCTAAAAGTAACATACTCGTCTGTATTCTTTGGAATAATGTCGAAATATAGTCTTTTTGCACGCTTGGGTTGCTGAAACATAAACAGAGACAAGCTCTCAGGTGGAGCATATTTTAACCATTCCTCTACAGCTATTCCATTGCCTTTCGATTTTGAAATCTTTTGTCCTTTATCATCAAGAAATAATTCATAAATTAGGTTCTCAGGGGGAGAAGCGTTTAAAACTCTGCAAATTTTTGATGAAGCCTTCACGCTGTCTATAAGGTCTTTACCGCACATCTCGTAGTCAACGCCTAATGCTTTCCAACGCATCGCCCAATCTACCTTCCATTGTAATTTGCAATGCCCACCTGTGACAGGAACTTCCATTTTTTTCAACGTAATGGGATCTTCATAAACTATGGTGCCGGCTTCACTATTGTGTTCTAACGTAGGTACTTGGAGTACATGGCCTGTTTGGGGGCATAGAGGCAAGAAAGGGCTATAGGTCTGGCGGCGCTCTTCTCTTAGAGTAGGTAGCATGATATCCATCACTTTATCGTAATTCTCCAGAACATCTCGCAAAACACCGTCAAATTTTCCGCTGGTGTAGCATTCGGTAGCGCTCATAAACTCATATTCAAATCCAAATGAGTCCAAGAATCCTTTGAGCATCGCGTTGTTATGATCGCCAAAGCTTTTATGAGTCCCAAAAGGATCTGGTATTTGGGTTAATGGTTTATTTAAATGTTCAATTAAGCTATCTGAATTAGGAATATTATCGGGAACTTTACGAAGTCCATCCATATCATCAGAAAAGGCGATTAATTTGCTTGGCACGTCACAGATTCTCTTGAGTGCATTCCGAACCATCGTTGTGCGAAAGACCTCACCAAAAGTTCCGATATGCGGCAGCCCTGAGGGCCCATATCCTGTCTCTAGAATGATATGATTCTTTTGGGACGAGGAATTCTCCAATCGTTTAGTTATTTTCCGTGCCTCTTCAAACGGCCACGCACGAGCGTTACTGAGAATTTCTTCAGAAATATCAGCATTATTTGCCATAGTGTTATCCCTTTTCGTTCACCGGTCGCAAGCTAGTATTGCTAGTAGGAGAAGGCAAGTTATTTCAATTCAAAAACTCTATCTCAAATTTTAATTATAGGAGTACTACTTCAAAATGAATGATGACAAAATATTACATTTCCATTTCGACTTTCTCTCTCCTTTCGGCTATTTAGCCAGTTTGAGGATTGATGAATTAGCTGACAAATATCAAAGAGAGTGTGAGTGGCACCCCATGTTATTAGGCGTCACGGTTCTAAAAATTATGGGTTTACCGCCAATTGCCGAACTACCTCTTAAAGGCCCCTATATACGTAATGATGCAGCACGATATATGCGCCGGCATAATATCGTGTTGGGTCGGGCCCTTGGCTCCCCGCAGATAAACCCGCTACTACCTGCTCGTATTATTTGTTGGTTAAAACTCACGACCCCCTCCTTGGCACATAGACTTGCTAAAGACCTTTATCGCGCCCATTGGGGTTTAGATCAGGATATTTCGAAAATAGAAATTGTGAGTTCTCTCTTAAATAACCACAATATTGATCAAAAATCAGTGCTGGATGCGTTGGACAATGGTGCTGCATCGAAGGCATTGCGAGATGAGGTGGATGAGTCCGTTGCCAATGGTGTCTTTGGTTCTCCAACCATTAGAATTGGAACCGAGCTATTTTTTGGTCTTGAAAAATTAGAAGTTGTTGATGATTGGCTTAGATTAGGGGGGTGGTGACAACTTTATCGGCGTCAATACCTACTAATTTTTTATAAATATGGGGATCGGTAGCTCCTTCAGTAGATAATAGTAATATTCGGCTATTTTCATCTATACCCAGTGAAATACGGGAGTTAGGATTTTGACAAGCTGCAGCGAGCCCCGCTAAAGTTGCGGCACCAGACTCTCCCGATACAATTCCCTCCTTAGCCAATCGGCGCATGGAAGGGGCGATCGTCTGATCATTTAATATCATAAAAGCATTAGCTGATCGTGATAAAATATCCCATGCTAAAAGGGACACTTCACCAGCTGAAAGACATGCCATTACAGTTTCCAAGTTACCGCTTGACTGTGCTGGTTTTGCTGATAGAGCACTTTGGTAGAGACAATCAGCGGCTTCGGGTTCAACCACTATGACTTTTGGTCTATTTTTACCCCATATTCGCCACAATTCAGCAGAGATCGCGGCGGCTATTCCCCCAACACCTCCAGGTAAAAAAACATGTGTTGGAATTTTATCTATTATTTGTTCGCCGATTTCTGAAGCCAAAATAGTATACCCCTGCATTACATATTTTGGTACATCCATATAACCAGGATAAGAGGTGTCAGATACGACGTGCCAATTATTTTTCTGCGAGTCTATATCTGCCTGTTGCACAGAGTGATCGTAGTTTCCTGAAACTCGCACCATCTCACAGCCAAATTCGGCAATAGCTTGCTCCCGTCCTTTGCTGACGTCGCGATGTATATAAATTTTACATTGGCAACCAAATTCTCTTGCGCCCCATGCCACAGATTTGCCATGATTTCCGTCAGTTGCTGTGACTACAGTAATATTTTTAGTTATTGTTTGGTATGATCCACTTCGTATATCTGCGCTATTTACGTTTTTGTCACCTGTTTGTTTCTCTATTAACTGACTTAACACTCTGAAGACTGCGTAGGCGCCTCCTAGCGCCTTGAACGAGCCGAGGCCAAACCGTGAGCTTTCATCTTTTAGGTGAATATCGGCTACTCTTAACTCTTTTGCTATCTTCTCAAGATAATGAAGTGGTGTAACCTTGTAGCCATCCCACTTCTGAATTTCGGATTTTGCTCGCAATCCCTCATCAGCTGACATAATTTCTTCAATTGTAGGATGAAGAAGTTTCTTTGCTGAGGATACTGTTGCGTTATTTTGCCATGTCGAACATTTAGTCGTGAATACGTCTAGCCAAGTATCTGTCATTATTTGATCCATAGTTTTGGACATTATGCCTTAGGAACGGAGTCCCCAATCACAGTCGTTCGATGCATTACGCGACGATGATTTATTGAATCATATGGCAGAACAGCGTGCATCGTGCAACGGTTATCCCACATTAGAACGTCATCTACTTTCCATTTGTGACGATATACGAACTGATGTTGCGTCGCATGATGGATTAAATCATCTAATAACACTCGTCCTTCTTGTTCTTTTAATTCTACTATGCTTTCCATCGTATGAGGGCTCAGGAAAAGAGACTGTTTTTTTGTTACAGGGTGCCTGCGAACTAATGGATGTTTAACACGTGGCAGTGACTCATATTGACCTTTGTTTTCACGGCTAGATAGTGCTTTCGATTGTGACACAATATAATCATGGCTGTGAAAAACATTTAATGTCGAGATTCTTTCTTGCTCTGGTTTTGGGAGCGCATCAAAGGCTTTTGTCATGTCAGCAAACAAAGTGTCTCCGCCGGTGGGCGGAATTTCTATACCGTGCAAAATTGAACCTAGTGAGGGAATTTCTCTGAATGAGCTATCTGTATGCCAAAGCCATGTTAGTTCCAAGTATTGCCAAGCAGTACTTTTTGCTTCCATGATTTGATTATTTTCATCAACATTACTGACCCTATAAATCTCAGGTGTTTTCGTTGATCGATGCGCGACGGATGGGTGTATTTCCAAGTCGCCAAAGTTCTTAGCAAATTTTACCTGGTCTAAATCGCTTATGTTCTGTTTAGTTATTACTAAAACAGGATAATCGAGCCAATAATTTTGTATCTGTTGTATCGATTGTGAACTAAGTGATGCCGAAAGATTAAGTCCTTCGATAGTAGCGGAAAAGCCGCAAAATCTCGGAGTTATGCTTAATTCAGTGTCTTGGGAGGCTAACGTATTCACTTTAAATCTCCAAGCGCTGGCTCTTACTAAATAAAAAAACTTAGAAAAAAATTTATCATTAGACGGTTGACGAAGACGTAAAGGGTGATCATAAGAACACTGTGGGCCTGTAGTTCAGCTGGTTAGAACCCGCCGCTCATAACGGCGTTGTCGGGGGTTCGAGTCCCTCCGGGCCCACCAGCTAACCCTAAACTAGGATCGTAATATTTCAATCAGCCGCGTCGGCCATGGGTTGTAAATCGGGTTTTGACATTTTTGCCCCGATAAGACCTTCCTCAACAGCTTTTATTTGCATCGCCAAATACTTTGAATAAATTCTTATTTGTGCCAGACCACCAGCTGTAAACCAAAGCCCTGGCTGAGATGTTCTACGCCACATATTCCGAAGCTCCCCACCTTCATCAAATCCCCAAACTTGACCGATTCGTTCTGCTATATCATTTCCCAGGAAATGACGAACGGTATCTTGCTGGTTCTTATAGCCGGTCGCCATAACTAAGAGATCTGCCTCAATAATCGATCCATCCTTCATTCTGACACCGTTACTTACAAAAGTATCTATATCAGAGTATTGAACGAGACCTACCTCCCCATTTATTATTAAATCAGAGCAGCCAACATTAAAACAGTACCCACCACCGCGTCGTAAATAGCTCATTTGAAAACCGGTATTATCATCTCCACCATTATTAAGACGGAAGCCTTTTGATTTTAAACCTTCCAGCAAATCCCTATCATTTTTTATCATGCCCCGGGTGGATTTTTGATAGGCTTTTACGAGGACTGGATATGGCAGCGAAACGGCCAACAGATCATTATCCTCGATAGGCGGGCCCTCGAAATAATGCGCGTAAACTTTCTGTGCCTCCTTGAGGCTAACGATATGTGTCGAACTCCGTTGAATGATGCTTGCTCTCACTCCGCAGGAGTGCAGATCTTGGGTGACATCATGACCACTATTACCTGTACCTAAGACTAATGCCTTTTTTCCTGCCCACTTATGTCCATCGGTGTAAGCGCCGGAGTGCAGAATTTCCCCTTTAAAATCTTGAAGGCCGGGAAGATCAGGACGAACCGGAATACTACTTACGCCGGTAGCAAAAACCACGTGCTTTGGTCTAACTGTACGGATAGTTCCATCCTGTTTTTTGATATTAATTTCCCATTGTCCAGTAGTTTCATCATACGAGCCGCCCTCTAATTCTGAGCCCATCCAAATATTTAATTCCATTGTTTCGGCGTAAGCTTCGAACCAATTAGCTAATTTATCTTTTGGAATAAAGACCGGCCAATTTGGCGGGAACGGCATATAAGGCATATGATTTATATAAACCTCATTATGCAGAACTAAGGAGTGGTATCGTTTTCGCCAATTATCTCCCACCCGTTCGTGCTTATCTATCACTAAGGTATCGACGCCGAGTACTCCTAAACGTGCTGCGATAGTCAAGCCGGACTGGCCTGCTCCAATCACTAAAACTGCGGGTTCATGATCAGAATATGCTTTTGATTTGTTGCGCAGGTCTAACCAATTATCATCCCCGAAGGTTCTTGAGTAATTCTCACCACTTGGACGATGTTCTCCGATTGCTTCTTCGTGATCACTGATTTCTTCCAAAGATGTCAGTAAAACCCAGGCTTTGACACCGTCTGGGCTACCGCTGTCGGGAACGAGCCTTAGTATACCGCTGGCTGGGCCAGTTTTTGTTTTAAACTCGATAAAAGCTTCAATACAAACAGTATCACCTCTATCCACTACCCTTGGTGGAGTTCTGTGTTGGGCAATCTTTAAGCTCTTTGCTCCTGAGTTTACAGCAGTTTCTTTGACCATGTCTTTTATTTCGGAAGGCCCATTTACCGTCCTTATATGCCAAGTAAAGGCAAGTAAATCTCTCCAGTGACCATCCTCAACGAATAACAACGATGCAGCATCTGCATTATTTTGATTGATGGCCTCTTCAAAATTAATCAGCCAGTTTGTTACTGAATTTTTTACATCAATTTTGACAAAAGGATCAGGCATCACCATTTTTTTCTCCACAACCAAAGGTTACCACGCAAAATAGCGGAGTTTATTCATTAGTCTACGGTGCACTGGCTATATTCGCCTCTTTATCTTCAATATGTTATGGGTTCTTAAAAACATTTTTTGGCGTAGAATTTGTGTTAAGAATGTGCTCTTCGCGAAAATTTTGGCCGGTTTGATTAAAAAGTATTTTTCGTTCTTCATCGCTTGGTGGTTTCTGTCTTCGCAACTCTTTACCTAGATCAACCCCTCTCATAACCGCGGGCCGTTCTTTAATTCTGGTTCTCCATGCACTTAAATTTGGGTATTTATCTAGAGTTGCACCTAATGGTTTAGCAATTAATACCCAAGGCCAATTAATGATGTCAGCAATGGAATAGCTACCTCCAACTATGTAGGGTTGATGTTCAAGACGTCGATCCAGAACACCAAGACAGCGGTCATATTCTTTCAAATAACGCCCATGCGCATAAGGATGCTCACCCTGCGCATAGTTTACAAAATGACTCAGTTGGCCACCCATTGGCCCCTGGTTCCCAGTTTGCCAAAAGAGCCATTCTAATACCTCTTTTTTACCCATAGCGTTTTCTGGAATAAACTGCTGCATTTTTTCGGCTAAATACCAAAGTATAGCGCCCGATTCGAAAACAGATATAGGGTCCCCCTTAACGTCATAATCAACGATGGCTGGCATTCTATTATTTGGACTAATTTTTAAAAAATCGGGAGTAAACTGATCTCCTTGGCCTATATTTATTGGACGTGTTTTGTAAGGAATCTTCAACTCTTCGAGTAAAATGGAGACTTTCCATCCATTTGGCGTTGGCCAATAATAAAAGTCGATCATAGTTTCAAGTCTCCTCGGGTAACTGCTCTGCCGTTATAATTATGCCATCTTTTATCAGTGAATCGATAGTCTGTTTGTCGTATCCCAATCTTGTTAGTGCTTCTTTACTGAATTCGCCCAACATTGGGGCTCCTCTAGTTATAACTGCTGGGGTCCCCGAGAATTTGGCGGCGGGGGCAGCCTGACGCAAGACACCTGCCTGCTTATGCACATACTCTTCGATGGTTGAATTCGCCTCTATTTGTGGATGATGGATAACGTCTTTTCTTTTTAGAACAGGAGCACACGGTACATCTGCTGCGTCTAAAATGTTTAGCCATTCTTTTGCTGGTTTGGAGAGAAGGACCTCCTGAGTCATGCTTAACCGATCATTTATATTTTTATGTCGCAGTGCTGGAGTAAGAAATCGATCATCCTCCAACCATTCCGGTCGGTTCAATGCGGTTGTAAGGTTAGTCCATTGTTTGTCTGTATTAACCGCTACCGTTATATATCCGTCAGAGGTCTCATAAATAAGATCGATGAAACTTTGTGCTTCTTGTTGAGGAAACTCACCTCCAACAAAGGTTTGACTACCCATATCTGAGTGCCATAAAAATGAAACCACAGCATCTAACATAGAAAGTTTAATGTGTTGGCCTTTGCCTGTTCTTTCTCGAGACAGTAAAGCAGCCGTAATAGCTTGCGCTGCCATCACTCCAGTTAGTTTATCTGGGACAATCGTTCTAACCAGTTTTGGTCTGGCCTCATCAGACCCCCCTTGAATGGTGGTTAGGCCAGACAAAGCTTGTACTAAAGGGTCATAAACTGGTCTTTGAGAGTATGGACCTTCGTGACCGAAACCGCTTATAGAGACAAAAATTATTTCTGGGGCAATTTTACGAACCTCCTCTTCCCCCAAACCTATGCGTTCCACAACACCTGGTCTCATGTTTTGAATAAAAACATCTGCCGTACTAAGCAGTTTTTTTACGATCTCCATACCTTCCGACTTTTTTGTATCAACAGCAATAGAGCGCTTGCTGCGGTTATTATTTAAGAATGAGGCGGAAAAACCACCCCGTCGGTTTGACAGAGCTCGGGTGAAATCACCACCGTCTGGGTTTTCTACCTTTATCACCTCGGCGCCTTGATCCGCTAGAATCATGGTTGATAGTGGTCCAGATATTACACTTGTCATATCTATGACTTTAAAACCAGCTAAGGGTCCAGACATAAGGAACTCCAGTTTGTCTTAATACGTTATCCTAAGCTTATTAAATGTTTAATTAGAAGCAAGATAAGAAACTTAAGTAGTATAATGGTAGTAGTTCATGAATCGTCGATTATGCAAAGATTTTCTCTTATGATGGGTGGAGATCGTTGCAGGAATTGTGATAGATTTGTGGTTTCTCACAGAGAATGTGCTCTGACGGATATGGGGCAGTTACTATGCGACTAGCAATTTTAACAGAGGAATAAACTATGTCAAAAGCATTTGCGGGTATAAAAATTCTGGACCTTAGTCAGGTGCTGGCGGGTCCTTCCTGTGGGATGCAGTTAGCACTTTTAGGCGCTGACGTTATCAAAATCGAGCCGCCAGTAGGCGGAGATCAGATGCGTGACCGGGTCTTGGAAAGCCAATTTAGCCCGATTGGGATGGCTGCTGGGTTTTTAACGATGAATATCAACAAACGGAGTTTGGCCCTAGACATAAAAACAGAGCAAGGGAAGTCGATCTTATTTGACCTTATTAAAGAATCCGATGCTATTCTGCATAATTTTCGGGCTGGAGTGGTAGATCGCTTGGGGCTTGATTACGACAGTGTAAAAAAAGTAAATCCAAGCATTGTTTATACCGTGATTTCAGGATTTGGCTCTAAGGGGCCTAAAGCAGCTGATCCGGCGTATGACGGAGCGATCCAGGCAGCATCTGGAATGATGGCAAATAATGGTACGGAGGAGAGTGGTCCGTTAAGAACAGGGTACATGGGCGTAGATCTGATGACCGGTATGAGTGCTGCTTATGCAACCTCTGCAGCGCTACTGCGGAAACAACGAACTGGTAAAGGGCAGATGGTGGATGTGGCCATGCTAGACTGTGCGATAGTACTTCAAGCTGCTAATTTTGCCCGTCATGTTGTTGATGATGTTCCGGATATGCTGATAGGAAATCAATCTATCACGGGGGCCCCGACAGCAAGCAGTTTTTCGACGAAGCAGGGGGCAATGTTGTCTGCGGCGTTAATGCCAAAACATGTCGAGGCATTTTTTGACGAGCTCGGTATAGGTGACCTCCTAGAGGATCCAAGATTTGCCACTAGGGAAGCGCGGATCAAAAATAAAGACCTTGTTCGGGAGTCTATGTTGAACGCCTTTAAGAATGATACTGCGGAAAATTGGGAAAAACGCCTCGCCCCAAGAGGAGTCCCTATCTCGAAAGTTAATTCTGTTGCTGAGACTTCGGCTCTAGAACAATTGGAACATCGTAACATTTTAACTGAGGTGCCGGCTGCTCCGGGAATGGAACAAGGATATAAGCTTGTTGGAGCGCCTTTTTTGAATTCTGAGGACGGACCAGAATCGATGTGTTCTGCCCCAACATTAGGACAACATAGCCGAGAAATTCTCTTAGGTCTTGGTGTTGATAATGCTACTATTGAAACACTTTTGGTTGATGGTGTTATTTCTGAAACTTGGTGACTTTTAATGCTGGTCTATTGAGTTAGACTATCCCCAACTCTCGATAAGGCTTTTCTGTAACTATTCGTTCAGCTCCAAATCTCGTAAGATCAATAGTTTTATATTGCCCTTCTAAGAGCAGTTCACTGATAGCTAACCCTGCCGCAGGGGCGTGCATGATACCATGACCAGAGAACCCTGTTGCAATAAATAAATTATGTGGATCAGCCACCCAAGGCCCAATGATCGCATTATAATCAAGTTTGTTTCTAGCATAGTGACCGCGCCAAGAACGCTCTAACCTGATAGTTTCCATAGAAGGTATTCTCTGAGCAAGCGCAGGCCATACCGTATCCTCAAATCGACTTGGACTTAACTCCCAGTTCCAGCCCGCTTTTACACTCCAGTCGGGCATTCCGCCTGTAAAGCCTTCTCCCTCCGGTCTAAAAGCCAGATCAGTTTCGGTCTTTATAAATGGAAGAGGTTCCATTTCTTTATCACATCGGAAGTAATAACTCTCTCTGCTCATGGGTTCGATGGGGATATTAACATCGAAATACTTTGCCAGTTCACCGGACCAAGCACCTGCTGCCAGAATGAACAAATCTCCCGCAATCGTGGAACCGTTTGCGCATGTTAAGGATTTAATTTTTTTATCTTTTATAACTGCAGATTTTATCTCCTCACCGATGTAGGTTACTCCCAATGCTCGTGCTTTGGATTTAAAACCAGTTAACGCGCAGTAGGCATCGATCCACGCATCATCTGGCGAGTAAACAGCGAGTTTTATATCGTCATTATAAATGGAGGGAAACAATTGGAGTAATTGTGTTTTATCTAATAATTCTGCCTTCACGCCCAGTTTCTGCTGGTTATGAAAGTTTTGTTCCATCACTTTTTCACTGCCTCCATCAGACAGAAATAGATACCCCTGACGTCGAAAAGCAACAGAAATTTGGTTATCGCTTGATGTCATTGTTTGATCAAAGTTCTTATAAAAATCTAATCCATAGCGAGCCATTTCAATATTTTCGGGCAAACTAAAAAGTTGTCTTATGCCGCCTGAGCCCCGTGGCGTGGCTGCTTTGGCATACGTACTATCTCGCTCTATGACGGCTATGGTGCCAGCTCGCCCATCGCGCGCCAAATGGTACGCTATAGATGAACCGATGATGCCTCCTCCGATAATAACAATATCATAATTCATTGTGTGTTCCTTTATTTAGGTTTCGGTTCCTCCATTGCAGTTAATCATTTGGCCGTTTACAAATGCGCCTCCATTTGAACAAAGAAATCCCGTCAGCGCAGCTATTTCTTCGGGCTTCCCTAGTCTTCCAATGGGCACTCTTGGTACCATCGATAAAATATGTTCCCTTTGAGCATGATCTCCATCAGTATCAATGGGGCCTGGTGAAATTGCGTTGGCTGTTATACCTCCAGACCCAAACTCTTTTCCCAGAGATTTCGTTAAACCCCAGAGCCCATGTTTTGCCGCCGAAACTGGTGCGCGACCTTTGTAACCGTGAATTGCATTCATGCCTGTAATATTTACAATCCGTCCCCAGCCATTTTCTAACATTCCTCCAGCGAATGCGCGACATGTATAAAAAGCCGAATTCAAATCTATGTCTAAAACATTATGCCAATCAGCATCTGTCATTTCCAGAAAGGGTTTGGATGGCCGTATTGCGGCATTATTAATTAGAATATCAATCGTACCGAATTGAGATAGTGATTTTTTAGACATAGACTGGACTTCGTCGGAAGATCCTACATTGCCCATAAGTACCATTGTCTTCACACCGAGTTTTTCTGCGTCAGCCGCGGTCTGGTTGCAGGCCTCAAGATCTGTCGCCCCATTCAAGACAATATTTGAACCAGAACCAGCAAGATTAAGTGCGATAGAGCGACCTATATTCTTACCTCCACCGCTAATGAAAGAGGTTTTATTTTCTAAATCCATTTCTTCTTCCTTTATATTTTGATTTACTGGTTTCTGTTGGTTTGAATAGATTAATTGAATATACTGAATTATGGTAATTTTTGTCGCTCTTTATTTTATTGAAGGTGAATATGCTCCCATCTGCAAAAACGTGCGCACGTTGGAAAGAGAGAAAATTTGTTAGGCAGCCGCACCGAATGGTTATTGGGTTACTGGTATGTTTTGTTGCGGCAATCTGCGCAGCATTTTCTGGCGAAATGGAGGCAACAAAGTTATTCGGCATATTAACTTTGATCTTTTTATTTTTCTACGCTTTAGCAAATTACATTGTTTGGAAAGCCTCTCAGATAGAGATGGACTGCTAATCAGTATTAATCTGATCTTCACCGCCAATGCGTATGTAATCATTTTCCGAACCAAAAGACTCTCCTTTTGTTAATAGCCCTTTACCCGGTATAAAATTTATCTCTAAACGAATTCCGTCCGGATCCTCAAATAAAACATAGTAATAACCGGGTGCCCAGTCGCGTTCTTCAGGGCCGCGCACGATCTTAGCGCCAATTTTTGAGGCTAATCTGGCGGTTTCATCCACGTCTTTCATGGTTCTTGCGCGGAAGCAAAGGTGATGTAAACCCACGCGATATTGTTGAAAACGTTCGTTCGCATATTCTGGGTCGCACCTTCTAATTCCAATCGCTGTTCTACCTCCAACGTGATAGCAAAAATCTGGTCCATCATGGATGAGAGACATTCCAAACTTTGGTAAAAGTTTGCTATAAAATTCGTGAGCTTTTTCGAAATTGCTCACCGTTAAAATCACGTGGGCAAGTCCATTTATATCTATGATTGGGTTCTCATTATTCATTGTGTCGTCATCGCACTTCCAAATGACTTTACAGCGTCAGCTTTTCCTGGAGATGGTGGGATATTTAACCCACGTTCACAAGCGGGACGGTGCCGTAATTGTTCCATCCATCTTTCAAGGTGGTTTAATCCTTCTATCGGGACCCGCGCCCAACGATGGCTTCTTATCCAAGACCAGTTGGCGATATCTGCAATTGAAAAATTCTCTGCGAGCCATTTTTGCTCTTTTAGATGTGTATTCATCACTTCATAGAGACGGCGTGTTTCATTATGATAGCGTGCACGGGCTGCTGGCACGTCTTCGGGAAAGTATCTTTCAAATGTGACTGCTTGTCCCTGCATTGGACCTATGCCACTCGCCTGAAACATCAACCATTGCATCACCTTATGACGTTCAGCACCTCTATGCGGCAACAGGGCGCCTGTCTTCTCAGAAAGATAAAAAAGTATGGCGTTAGAATCAAAGATGGTTAGTCCATTTGCATCATTGTCGACAATAACAGGGATACGTCCATTGGGGTTCAATCCCAGAAACTTTTCTGTATGTTGTCCCTCATTAGCAAGGTCGACATATTTTACTTTATAGTCCAGGTTCATTTCCTCTAGAGCCATGGCTACTTTCCAGCCATTGGGGGTGGGTGCTGTGTAAAGATCAATCATTAATATTGACTCCAAAATTTGATTTCGTGACTATTGTTCTTGGATAGGTTGTCGCCATCTAATTAATATAAATAGAATAGAGAAGGATGATTTAATTGACAAAAGCTGATTGGTATTTTGATTTCATCTCACCATTTGCGTATTTGCAACTCTCGCGTTTTGAAACTTTTCAGCACGATTTACAAATTAACCCAGTGCCGGTTTTATTTGGGGGATTGTTAAAACATTGGGGGCAATTGGGACCAGCGGAAATAGCGCCTAAACGAAAATTCGTATACAGGTTCTTCAAATGGCAAGCTGATCAGAACAACATTCCTTTCAAGATGCCTCCCCGACATCCATATAATCCCCTGTCTGCACTGCGTTTATGTATAGCTGCTGGTAGCCAACTTAACCATATTCGTTCAATATTCCACGTTATTTATGGAGAAGGCATTCAACCCGATGACCCTGAAGGTGTTATAGCTATTGCTAAGGCTTTAGGGATCGACGATGCAGAGACTGCAATGTCTACTGAAGAAGTAAAAAGTACTCTGCGCATTAATACTGAGGCAGCAATCCAAGCAGGTGTATTCGGTGTTCCTACTTTCTTAATTGATGGCCAGGTGTTCTGGGGTGCTGATGCGACTGATATGATGCTAAGCTATGTAAATGATCCAGAATTATTTCAAACAATAGAAATGCGGCGTATTTCAGAAATGCCGATGGGTGTCGTTCGTCAAAAATAGAAAACAAGCTATTAGAAAAGATAATTTCTATTGAGAGAAAATAACTCTCAGTTAACCTTGCTGTTAGACATTCTTTCAAGAGCTGTGATTATGCCAGAGTGATCAAGCGCTCCATCCCCGTTTGCTGTACAGGAGTTGAATAACTCCTGTGTTATAGCGGTATTTGGTAAACTAACGCCAAGTGACTTAGCGCCTTGGAGTGCCAAATTGAGATCTTTTTGATGTAATTCTATACTAAACCCTGGGTCGAACGTTCTTTTAATCATACGTTCTCCGTGCACTTCAAGGATCCTTGACTGAGCCAGCCCTCCCATTAAAGCTTGTCGAACTTTTGAGGGATCCGCACCTGCTTTTGAGGCAAATATTAGTGCTTCTCCAACAGCTTCAATCGTTAGCGCGACAACTATTTGATTGGCAACTTTTGTGGTTTGTCCAATACCATTTTCTCCAACAAGGGTAATATTGCTTCCCATAAGTTCAAAAATGGGTAGCGCTCTGGAAAAATCTGCTTCAGACCCACCAACCATTATTGTTAATGAAGCGGCTTTCGCTCCCAGTTCGCCACCTGAAACCGGTGCATCAAGGTAACCACAACCCTTAGCTTTTATAGTTTTGGAAAATTGTTTTGTTTCTATGGGGGAAATGGAGCTCATATCTATGACCAGCTTTCCATTACTTAAGCCATTGGTGATACCGTTTTGGCCAAATAAAACTTCTTGGACCTGTGGTGTATCCGGAACCATTATAATGATTATGTCAGTATTCCTTGCTACTTCCTCGAGGCTATCAACAATTGTAAGCCCTTTATTCACAAGCATGCTTGGGGCAGGCGTATTATGGATGCAGGTTGTTATTTGATGTCCGCCATCTATCAAATGACTGGCCATGGGAGCCCCCATTATTCCTAACCCGACGAAACCAATATTCATTAATCTACCCTCCAAAGGTTCCGACTAATTCTAGTATTAAGTTATAAAATTTGAATATTTTAAAAATAATATATTAAAGAATACAGATGACGCTATTCCATAAATATTGAGTGTCAAGTCCTTATCTTGTTCTGTACACTGTCTACCTTTCTTCATACCTATATTCGTGTCAATCTACGATTGATTGAGCAAATTTTCTTAATTAGAAATGATTAAATTTATTTAAGTGGAGCACATTTATTTATTTTTAATTTTGAAGATAGTGATGGAGAGCCGCTCGATTTTTTTTTCTAAAAAGGTATTATCAATGCACATGATAAATTGAAAGAAGGGCAAGCGAATGCAAGATACTTATCAAGGTATTTTTCCTATAGTCCCAACTCCGTTTAATGATGACGGTTCGTTGGACTTGGATGGTCAGCGACGTGTTATAGATTGTATGATTGATCAAGGAGTAGACGGACTGTGCATTTTAGCAAATTATTCAGAACAATTTTTATTATCTGACTCAGAGCGAGAGATACTTCAAACTTTATGTCTTGAGCACACTAACGCGAGAGTGCCTATAATCGCCACCTGTAGTCATTTTAGCACTCGTATTGCAGTAGAACGTTGTCAAAACGCAGAAAGTCAAGGAGCTGCAATGGTGATGATGATGGCGCCATATCATGGTGCATTACTAAAGGCAAACGATGAGGGTGTTTATCAGCATTTTGAGGCCCTTTCGCAAGCCATAGATATTCCTATTATGATACAGGATGCGCCTCTGAGCGGTGTAACATTACCAGTGCCATTGTTGGCTAGACTAGCGAAAGATTTTTCTAACGTGTCATATTTTAAAATTGAAACACCTGGAACAGCAGAGAAACTAAAAATACTGCTACAGACTGCAGGAGACCATATCGATGGCCCATTTGACGGTGAGGAAGGTATCACCTTGTTGGCTGATCTAGAGGCTGGTGCAACAGGGACGATGACAAGCGCACTTGCTTGTGAACAAATTCGTCCAATCGTAATAGATTATCTGGATGGACGTCTAGACGATGCTGAACGTCAATATCAGCGGCTTTTACCATTAATTAATCTGGAAAACCGCCAATGTGGGTTGAGAGCATGTAAGGTGATAATGAAACAGGGGGGGGTGATTAAATCGGACGCTGTTCGCCATCCGTTGGAACCACTGCCAGAATTAGCTCGAAATAAGCTCATTAAATTGGCAAAAGACTTAGATTTGATCGCACTACGATGGGGGAAGTGAAAAGCTAAATTAAATAGACTTATAAATTAAGAAAGAAAATTATGATAGGGAATGAAAAACGGATATTAACCACCCATGCGGGAAGTTTGCCTCGCCCTTTATCATTAGTGGACCTCTATGCAAAGCGTGCAAGAGGTGAGGTTATAGATACGGAAGTTCTTGTTAAAGAGAGTGATGTGGCAACGCATTGGGTGCTTAATCAACAAGCTAAGGTTGGTATCGATATACCCAGTAATGGTGAGCAATCCCGTGAGGCCTTTTTTCTTTATGTGCAGCATAGAATGAGCGGGTTTGGGGGACGATGGTCTCGTCCGTCAGGAAGTGAGTTGAATAATTACCCTGAGTTTTCAGCAGCCCGGAAAGTAGCAATACAGGGTATGAATGCAGTTAGTAATTTTGAACCACCTATGGCAAACGCCCCGATCGTTTATACGGGTTCCACAGAGAATGCCAAGGAAATTAACCTTTTTAAAACTGCCTTAAAACCCCATCAAAATGTATTTACAGATACGTTTATTACGGCACCATCTCCCGGCATAATAGCAACCGCTATAAAAAATAATTATTACTTGAATGACGATGAATATCTTGATGCGTTAGCAAATGCTATCAGAACTGAATATAAAGCGGCAATTGATGCGGGATTCATTCTTCAGATTGATGCACCCGATTTAGGTTTGGAGCGTCATACCCTTTTTCATGACAAGCCGCTCGACGATTTTATCCAGTTTATAGATAAGGTTATCGTTAGAATTAATAAAATGTTAGAGGGACTCCCCCGAAATAGGGTTCGACTGCATGTCTGTTATGGTAACTACGAATCACCACATGATAAGGATGTGCCTCTGGAATATATATTACCAAGCTTATTGGAGGCTAACGTTGGGGGTTTTTTGTTTCCTTTTGCTAATTCGCGTCACCAGCATGAAATTAAGTTATTTAAAGATCATAAATTGAATAAGGATCAATATCTAATTGTTGGGGCTATTGATACATTATCTGTTTTTGTGGAACATCCCGAAGTTATAGCAGATCGCCTTGAGCTTGCAGCAGAATCATTAGGAAGTGCAACTCAGGTGATGGCCGGGACTGATTGTGGATTTGATACTTCTGCTGGTATGGGGCGTCTTACATCTGACGTGGTCTGGTCAAAATTATCTGCGTTGAAAGATGGTGCAAGAATAGCCAGCGACCGATTATTTACGTGAGCAGTTAGAGCATATTTATAAAGAAATGAGGGTGGGAATTATGGTTCCAGAGTTTGAAGTATTTGCAATAAAATATGGAGAGCGCCTTGGGACACGAGGTAGCATTTTTATGAAGGGTGACCCCCACGATTCACCGATGGCAATGGACTACTATATTTGGGTAATTAGAAATGACGAGAAAACGATAGTTGTTGATTGTGGATTTGGTAAAAAAGAAGGTGAAAATAGAGGAAGAACCTATCTCCGGTCCCCTACAGAAGGATTGGGTCTAATAGGAATAGACCCAGCAGAAGTGAAAGATGTGATTATAACGCATATGCATTATGATCACGTAGGAAACTTGTCTATATTTCCAAATGCTAGGTTCCATGTGCAGGATACAGAAATGGCTTATGTAACCGGTCGGGCGATGACTCATCCTGTCTTACGGCACTCGTTTGTGCTTTCAGAAGTTCAGGAAATGGTGGCCATGGTATATCAAGATAGAGCTGTCTTCCATGATGGTGATGATGATCTGGTGCCAGGTATTACATTACATCACTTCCCAGGACACGACCGTGGATTAATGGCGGTTAGAGTGAACACTAAACGTGGCTGGATTGTTCTGGCGTCAGATACAGCTCACTATTATGAAAGTTTAGCTGCTGAGCATGTTTTTATAACCCATGAAAATATCTTTGAGATGTTAGAGTCCTACAGGTCCTTGGTAAAACTTGGGGGTGATGTGAGGCGTATCGTACCAGGGCATGATCCTGATGTTTTAAAACGTTATCCTTCATTATCAAGAGATCTTGACGGTATAGTTGCAGTACTTCACGAAGAACCATCGGATTGAATCAATAATAAGGTATTGGAAAGACATAATGGCTAAGCAAACAGTTTATGAAATGATCCCGCAATTAGGAAAGTTACGTGATGAAGTGTTATTTGGCGATGTTTGGGAACAACCAGAGCTCTCGAAACGAGATAGAAGTCTTGTTACTTGTACCGTATTAGCAGCGCTTTACAGAACTCCGGAATTAGAGGGACATCTGCAGCGTGCACTAGATAATGGTGTAACAAAAGAAGAACTATGCGGTATGATCACGCATGTTGCTTTTTATTCTGGCTGGCCAACGGCGGTAAATGCTGGTCGTGTTTTGCAAAAAGTGCTTGGTGAAGATTAACGTTTAATCTTCATCTGATAATTTCGGTTAATTATATGAGCAATGTTTGTTTTGCAAGTATTGTGGACAGATCGTTATGCTGTTATTGCCTTTATTTTCACCCTAGGCTCCGGAATTAGAAGGTTTCCTAGCTATGATAGCTTGTTTAGGTATGTCATCTGGGTGAGATTTTAACCCAATTTTTTGTCTCCCTTTTTTAATTTGTTTATCCAATTTAATATTTAAATCAAAGCTGGATCTCTTAATCGTGTGGTTAGTATACTGTGGTAACAATAAGCAAAGGGGAGGCTAGGGCTATGGAGGCTGGAAATAAATTAGTCGTACGAAATGTAGGTTTAATGCTTTCCGGTAAGCTGGAACAACCGATTTTAGATGCGGATTGTATAGTCACTTTAGATGGTAAGATAACAGCAATAGGATACGAAAAGGACTTGGATGTCAGTGAGGCAAGTCAAACAATTGATGCAAAAGGAACGGCTCTCTCACCAGGCCTAATTGATAGTCATGTACATCCGGTAATAGGTGATTACACACCTCGTCAACAGCAGTTGAGTTGGATAGATTCGTGCCTGCATGGGGGTGTTACTTGTATGATATCTGCGGGAGAAGTTCATTTGCCGGGCCGCCCAAAAGACATTATTGGGTTAAAGGCGTTGGCGATAGCTTCTCAGCGGTGGTACGAGAATTTTCGCCCTTCTGGGGTAAAGGTGATTGCTGGGGCACCTGTCATTGAAGAAGGTATGGAGGAGGAAGATTTCAAAGAATTGGCGGCGGCTGGTGTTACGCTTCTCGGTGAAGTAGGACTTGGGTCGGTCAAGGCTGGAGACACGGCTAAACAAATGGTCGCGTGGGCCCGAAAATATGGGATCCAAAGTACTATTCATACTGGAGGACCTTCGATTCCTGGCTCTGGTCTCATAGATAAAGATGTCGTGTTGGAAGCTGATGCAGATATTATAGGTCATATAAATGGTGGCCATACAGCGCTACCTGATGATCAGATCTTATGTTTGTGTGAGCAATGTACACGTGGGATTGAAATTGTTCACAATGGTAACGAGCGTTCTGGTCTACTCGCTATGCGTGCGGCGTTTGATTTAGGCCAACC
>CAXYEO010000031.1:0-34031 GCA_964276085.1 uncultured Thalassobaculaceae bacterium
GCTGATGCGATGGCAAATATGAGCCCGGACATGATGGCAGCGATGCCCGCTGATGCGATGGGTGGTATGAGTGCCGATATGATGTCTGCGATGCCCGCTGATGCGATGGCAAGTATGAGCCCGGACATGATGGCAGCGATGCCAGCTGATGCGATGGCTGGTATGAGTGCCGATATGATGGCAGCGATGCCCGCTGATGCGATGGCAAATATGAGCCCGGACATGATGGCGGCGATGCCGGCTGATTGTATGGCGAGTATGACGCCCGATATGATGGCTGCGATGCCAGCTGATGCAATGGCTGGTATGAGTGCAGACATGATGGCGGCGATGCCGGCTGATTGTATGGCGAGTATGACGCCCGATATGATGGCTGCGATGCCAGCTGACGCGATGGGCGGTATGAGTGCCGACATGATGGCTGCGATGCCAGCTGATGCGATGGGCGGTATGAGTGCCGATATGATGGCTGCGATGCCAGCTGATGCGATGGGCGGTATGAGTGCCGATATGATGTCTGCGATGCCCGCTGACGCGATGGGTGGTATGAGCGCTGACATGATGGCGGCAGCTCCTCCAGGAGTAATGGATGCGGCGCCAGCTGATGCGATGGGCTTCCAGACAGAGGCAGGCGGACCTGGTCTGACTGAAGCGGCGGCTAATGATCCGAACTTTGTTGCGCCAACAATTGGCGAACCGGCCGCAAACCCAGAATGGATGGTGGCATGGATGCGTTGGGTGCTGCTTTTGGTGCACAAGGTGTGGAAACTATGGCTGCACCAGACCCAACGGGAACCAATCCTCCTCCTGGAATGGATGGATGATCCTATGGCTAATATGGCTACCCCTGACCCAATGGGAACCAACCCTCCTCCTGGAATGGATGCGATGGACGGTGCCCTGGGGGCAGCAATGGATGCAAATGAAGTCGGTGGTGGATCGGTTGCTGAAGCGGCCGTACCAGATGCTGGGGCCCCAGCTGATGCAGGTATAGCTGATGCTCAAGAACAGGTGGTTGAGGACGCACCACCTGCGCCAGACGTGGATCCAATTATTTAGCATTTAATTATTTTTTAAATGTGGAACAGGCAGCGATCTATCAAATTGCTGCCTTTTTCTTTTTCCTCTCGCAGTTAAATGCCATTTATAAAAGTTAATAAACAAATGAATGTGATGATCTTTTATTTTTAGAGATAAAGTTTAGAAAAAAGATTTGAAGCGATCTAAACTGACACGCTCGTTCACCTAATTAGTTTAATGTTAAAATAGTTCTGCATTGTGTAGTTAACCTATTAGTGAACTAGACTTATCAGCAGATTGCCTTTAAACAGTTTAAGGTATTTTTATATGACAGTAGACCAAAGGGTTTTAAACCGATGGATACAAAATCACTTCGATCTTTATCACTAAGCACTATAGCCTTAGCCAGGCAATTTGGAGTAAGGATAACAGCCGAGCAGTTGGAAGAAAAAATCTCTCGGGGTCAAGTTGCTTCTATGAGGGAGCTGTCAAACACTTTTAATGAACAGGGTATAAAACTTCAGCTTTTGAAGCCTAACGTAAAAACCCTGGTGAGCCGTTCTTATTACTTTCCGTGCGTTGCAATTCTGCGAGACGGAACGTCTAAAATATTGATTAATACCTCCTCAAATTCGGAAGGCGTGGTCCAATTCCAATCTATAGACCCGTTAGATCCTACGAATAAGGTGGTTGTCGAAACAGGAGACGAGTTTAGAAAGACTTGGAACGGATCTGTCTACCTCGTCTCTAGAGAAACAGGTGTTGCGTCACAGGATCGTATATTTGACTGGACTTGGTTCGTTCCAGAAATATACCGGTTTAAAGGGTTGCTGGGGCTTACATTTATAGCTGCTGTACTGACTCATATGTTGGGTTTAGCTCCTATCGTCTTTATTCAGATATCACTAGACAAGGTTTTGAATTATGGAGCCGTGTCGACTTTAACAATCTTAGTTATGGGTGTTACTGCAGCTTTAATTTTTAATGGAATATTGGGTTTTGTGCGCGACTATGTGATAAATTTTATTTCGACATCGATAGAAGCTCGTTTATCTGGTGATATTTTTGATAAGGTGATGGCTTTGCCTGCATCAAATTTTCAAACGGGATCACCTTCAGAGTATGAGGGAATTCTTCAGTCGTCGGGAACGATAAAAAACTTTATATCGAGACAGGTTTTGACAACAGTTTTCGATGCCACTGGAATTTTAGTTTTTCTCCCAGTGCTTTTTGGTTACAGCCCATTTCTTGCATTAATAGTAACTATTTTTTCTCTCATTATTGGTGCTATTTCTCTGTTTGGAAGGTGGCGTCAAAAAGAGGCTAGTAAAATAACAGGTCCAATAGAGGCGTCAAAACGTAGAGCAGTTCAGGCTAGTGTTGCCGGGATTGAGACAATAAAGGCTTTTTCTCTTGAGGCGTCCCAACGACGAGAATGGAGAAAAGTATCCTCCAGCAGTATTCGACAGAGTATACAAGGCCAAATTTCAAACATGATTATAACAAATGTGAATGCAACGCTGACCCAACTTATGACAGTTGCCTTAGTAACGACCGGTGTTCTTTTAGTTCTAGGCAGTGGATTATCTGCCGGAGCAATCATTTCATGTAATATGCTGGGTGGAAAATTGGTATCACCTGTAACAGCTCTATTCACATTTTTTGCTGACCTAAATGGTTTTAAGTCGACAATCGACTCAGTTGGTTCGAGTTGGAACGGGCCAACAGAAAGAGTGGGCGCAGGTAACGAAATTGTTATAAAGGGTGAAATCGTATGTAAAGATGTTGTTGTTAAATTCGAAAATAATAATGCGCTTGATGGTTTGACATTAAATGTACCGGCTAGATCAAGAGTAGCGGTGGTAGGTCCTTCGGGATCGGGAAAGACTACATTTTTACGCCTGTGCCAGGGGTTCTTGAGGCCTAATACAGGTTCAATGGAAATTGATGGGCAAAATATAAGATATTTGAGTTTAGACAACTACCGTAGTCAAAATACCCTGATAGATGCAAAGCCTGTGTTTTTTGGTGCAACGATAGAAGAGAATTTAAGAAAGGTGCAGCCAAATATTAGTGAACGAGAGTTCCAGGAAATACTTGAAATTTCTGGTTTGCAAAAGGTGTTGGATGATTTACCTGAAGGAATTTCAACGGAGATAAATCAGTTTGGTATGCCCTTATCTCAGGGAAACCGGGTAACTCTAGCCTTAGCCCGGGGATTAATGGCAAGGCCTCGGATTCTTTTACTTGATGAAGCACTCGCAAATTTTGATAAATCAACGCAGATTGCGTTTTTTGAAAACTTTCCAAAAATATCTGAATTAAAAACTGTTTTAATGGCAACACATGATATGCGTTTAACGGCGGAATTTGAGCAAATAATTGTGCTTGATAAAGGAAGTGTTGTAGGACAAGGCACTCACGATGCGCTTTTAGTGTCCTGTCCATTGTATAAAGACCTTTGGACTATGGATCAAAAACTATCGGGAATTTAACTCGTTGACTGAAGAAGAGAGACGGCATGCCTGGTGACCAATCATATACTGGTGGTGAATACATTTTCCGAGAGGGCGAAAGTGCGATTTATGCATATATCGTCAAATCTGGGACTGTAGAAATTACAAAACATGGGGCATCTGGAGAGCAGGTTTTAGCAGAACTAGCCCCACCCACCATTTTTGGGGAAATGGCTCTAATTGATGGAAACCCAAGAAGCGCTGGTGCAAAAGCCAAGGTTGATACCGTAGTGACGGAGGTAACAGAGGAAGCATTTTTAGCTTATTTGCGCCAAAACCCAGAGGCTGCAGTCAGAATAATGAAGAATATTTCTGAAAATCTTAGAACATCTAACCAATTAGTTGCAAAATATGAAAAGGCTGGTGCCGATGAAGATACTTCTGACTCCGTCCAATTTGTTGCAGAAAAAACAGCTCAAGACTTTGAAATAGACGATACCGATGCAATATATGAACAAGGTCCTTCAAAGCCACTTTTACTTACCGCGCTTAGCTTACTGACCTTTTTTATTGGAAGCATTGTATTCGCATCGATTAGCCAGGTTGATACAACTGTATCCGCTCGTGGAGAGTTTTTGACTGCAACGCCAAATGTGGTCGTCGAGGCTAGTGCGAGCTCAGTTGTTAAAAGTGTGGAAGTAGAGCGTGGTGACAAGGTTGTTAAGGGGCAGATCATAGCTTACCTGGATGACACTGTTGTGAAAGCCAATCTAAAACAGAATGAAGAGAGTTTGAATAGTGTCTATGTTTCATTAATAAGATTGATGATGGAGGAGGACCTAGTTGACGATCCGAAAACGTTAATTCAAAAAATTAATTATGATGAAAAGTTTAATGAACTTTATAAAGAGATAGTTAAAAAGCTGAATATCAGTTCATTCCCAGAGGAACTAAAAGAAGCAAGTGACGACCCGCTAGTGCTTCTGTATAAGAAAGCTCTAGAGAAAAAATTATCCGAGTATATACAAAAAATAAAATCATTTGATTCAAAATCAAATAAAACTTCGAGCGAATATAATTCATCCATTGAACTTCTTAAGATTTCAAAATCTCAGACCAAAATTAAGGAACGCTTGGCTGAAGTCCAGAAGGGTCTTTATGATAGAAAGATTGGATCGCTGTTAAAATATTTATCGGCACAGGATGCACTTTTGAATGCTGAGAAAACGCAATTCAACGCGCAAAGTACTATTACAAACTTAGTCTCTCAGATAGAGACTCAAAAAGCTGATAAGCAGGCATTCATAGCAGGCTGGGCCTCAGGATTAACAAAAGAGATTACTGAAAAGAATGAGAAAATGATGCAGCTGGAGCAAGAAAAAATAAAACTTGTCAGGCTCGTTAACAATGTAATTGTAAGGTCACCTGCAGAGGGTATCGTTCTTGATATACCAGCTGTTGCCACTGGTGGTAACGTAAGTGAGGGCGAACCCATTGTTACCTTAGTGCAGTCTAACCAGCCCTTATTCCTTGAAGTTGATATAGATCCTAAAAAAATAACAGATATGAAGCTTGGTATGAACGTATCTATAAAATTGGATGCGATGCCTTTTCAGGAATTTGGTGGTCTGGATGGTCAACTAATATATATGTCCAATGATACGTTTAACGAGTCTTTATCGGGTGACAAGGGAGTTTTCTACAGAGGAAGAGTTAAAGTTCAGAATTTTAAAGAGTCTGAGATGCCAAAAGATTTCGTTTTGTCTCAAGGAATGCTTGCCTCTGCTGATATAATGGTAGGACAACGGGCGCTGATTTCCTATTTCACCTACCCTATTTTGAATGCTTTTGCAGAGTCATTTAACGAGCCTGAATAATTGCAACTCTAGTTAAGGTTTGCTGTGGTGTGAGCGATGATTTGTGATGTGTCTATTACGGAAGGGCCTCAATAAAATTGACTATTGCTTTCTTGGCACTGGAATCAAAAAGAGATGAGCCGGTCATTGATAGCAATATCCCTATATGACCAACACCGTCTAGTGACTTGAATTTTACTTTGCCGTTTTTCTTCTTAATAGCAGCCGCCATAATAATAGAGTTCGTTTCATAGACGACTTTATCTTTGTTGCCGTGCAGTAATAAGCCAGGTGGGGCCTTGTGTCGCGCAAAGTTTTTTGGCTGCGTTTGTTTAATTTTATTTTTGAAAGCTCTAAAAATTGGCCTAGTGGATTCAGTCTGCAAAGGATTGAACGCATGTGGGCCTGCCAACGCTACCCAGCCTTTTATAATTTTTGATACCGAAGCCCCTTCCTCTCTTAAGTAGCGGTCGTCTAGTGCTAAAAGAGCAGCTATATGTGCTCCAGCGGAATGACCAACGAGAATAATTTTAGGTTTGCTGTTTTTCTTTTTGTATTTTTGGTGCACCCATAGAATAGCTTTACCAATATCTTTTACGAACGCCGGGAATTTAACTTCTGGATAAAGACGATAATCAGGAACGATTATTGTGTATCCTTCTGATGCAAAAGACTGTGCTATGAAACGGTAATCAGAACGTGAACCTGAGCGCCATGAGCCTCCATAAATAAATATCAGAATGGTTTCTTTAATATCCTTACCAATCGGTTTGTATATATCTAGTTTCTGCCTTGTTTCTGATCCGTAGGAGATATCAGAGGTTAAATCATACCCATCATAAGGGGATAAGAGGTCTGCTAGTTTAATTGGTGAACAACTGGCACTAAATACCAAGGCGCACCCAATAAACAGTTTTAGCAGGTTTTTAAAGTCGATTATCAGTTTAGCCATCTAATTGCATATCAAATCTAAGCCAAATTCAAGTTTTCGAAGTGTGTCTTTTCACATAGTAAATATTACGTCGCTGTTTTGAGCTTGGTTTAACCGATACTTCATTTTAAAAACGTAGCTAAAATTGAAAAAATGGAAGATTAAACTACCATCTAAAAGAAAAAATAATCTACTAAAAAATTAGTCGAGTTGGTGTTATGTTAACTGGCTATTTGTCTTAAATAAAAGAGCTAAAGTGATGATAGTTGACAGATAAGTACGCACTCATCACAAAAAAATTAAGCATGTCTATAGTCGGACGTGTTGACCCAGATGCGCGTGAGTAGCTCTGTCATTATTCTGTGGTGCTGCCGGACAGATTTGAACTGTCGACCTCGCCATTACCAATGGAGTGCTCTACCCCTGAGCTACGGCAGCATAGTTGTTTTAATTGCGAGTATGTCGGTCACTCATAAGAAAAGAACATGCCATAAGCAGGAGCGTCTAATCAAGAGGGTTTGATGTCATCGGTCAAAAGAATTAACCTTAATTGGAATAATTATTTCCTCCTACTACAATTAATTATTGGAACTCAGATGTCAGAAGAGCGTGATAAAAACTTTTCAGTATTATCGAGACAGAAAGCAAAAGAGGAGAAGCGTGCCGCAGCCCTTCGCAGCAACTTAAAGCGCAGGAAAGTACAAAATCGAAACCGGGCAGAAAAAAAGGAGAAGTGAACCTGCTGTAACCGGGGGCCTGAACGTTAAAAAACCAAAGAAAAATCTCTGTTTAGGCTTGTGACGACTAAAACCTTTAAGTAATACAAGTAGTAAACGTAGTTCCTGGGAAACTTGATGGAAAATATAATAATTCGTGGTGGTGAGAGTTTATCTGGGGAAATCCCAATAAGTGGGGCAAAAAATTCAGCTTTACCATTGATGGCGGCAACTTTATTGACCAAAGAGAATATTATTTTGCGCAACGTTCCGGCACTCGATGATATCATATCGATGAGAGACCTGCTCCAAGGGTTAGGCTCAGAAATTTTGGGTGATCTTAAAAAGGGTGGGGCTAAATTAACACTTAATACTAATAGCATCACAGATACTGAGGCACCGTATGAGTTGGTGCGTAAGATGAGAGCTTCAGTCCTGGTCTTAGGTCCACTATTGGCTCGTTGTGGACACGCACGAGTTTCTCTTCCCGGCGGTTGCGCGATTGGAAACCGTCCTGTGGATATTCATCTATCTGGACTAGAACAGATGGGGGCTAATATAGATCTAAAGGAAGGCTATATCGACGCGACTATTGCTGGTAACAGAAGGCTCAAAGGAGCACGGATAGCTTTTCCTATGGTATCCGTGGGAGCTACGGAAAATCTTTTGATGGCGGCTACGCTGGCTCAGGGGGAAACCGAATTAATTAATGCTGCTCGCGAACCAGAAATAATAGATCTAGCAAACTGCTTGATCTCAATGGGTGCCAACATTCATGGTCATGGAACAGACACTATAGTTGTAAGTGGTGTCGAATCTTTAAACGGCGCTGAACATCGAGTTATATCAGATCGTATTGAAATTGGTACTTACGCAATAGCTGCTTGCATTACTGGCGGGCAGATCGATTTATTAGACGCCGATGGGATTTTTTTAAGGGCCGTATTCGATGTTTTAAGAGCCTCTGGTGCGGAAATAGAAGAAAATGATTGGGGGCTTCGTATCATTGGGCCAAAGGGTAAACCAAAAGCTATTGATATAATGACTGATCCGTATCCAGGTTTCCCTACCGACCTTCAAGCACAAATGATGGCTTATATGACAAGAGTTAGCGGAGCTTCAATGATTACTGAGACGATATTTGAAAACCGGTTTATGCACGTACCTGAGCTGAGTAGGATGGGAGCGGATATTACTGTTCATAACTCAACAGCTTTAGTGAGGGGAGTTTCAAATCTTAAGGGAGCGCCAGTCATGGCCACTGATCTAAGGGCCTCTGTTTCACTTGTTCTGGCGGGTTTGGTTGCCGATGGAGTTACTAGAATAAGTAGAGTTTACCATTTAGATAGAGGTTACGAAGATCTTGTGGGAAAATTGGTTGGTTGTGGGGCGCATATAAAACGTATCTGAGGTAAAAATATTTATATGATAAGAAAACTCAAGAATAAGTAACGTGAGCAGAGTCTAGATTTTAAATTTGAATGGAATTTTTGCTTTTATGTCAAGCTGCTGCGACATCCTGATAGGGCTGGTGTTGTGCTGGAAGTTTAAATGAGACGTATCCGGAGAGGGTTATGCGGATAATGGGTGTTGAAAAAAGTTGGGTTTCTGCAGATCGATAACAAATGCCTATTTCTCTGTGTTTTTAAATCAATTAAGAAGACTTAGACCTTTTATTTCTGAGAAATAAAACTATAAGAATGTTTATTACCTAATTATCAATTTTTCTAAATTTTATCGCGGACAAGGCAAACTTGCATAAGTCTCACACAGCTGGATCTCGAATATGACCGTCAATGAACCGTTAATCCTAGCTGTACCCAAAGGTAGGATATTGAATGATGTAAGTTTAATAATGACTCGTGCGGGTGTTGAACCTGAGGAAGATTTTTATGACGAGAGGTGTAGGCGTTTGAAGTTTCGTACACGTGATCCCGATCTAGAAATTATACGCGTAAGAAGTTTCGATACGGCAACTTTTTTAGCTTTTGGTGCCGCCCATATAGCTATCTGTGGCAGTGATGTTTTGATGGAGTTTGAGCATCCAGAAATATATTCGCCGGTTGATTTAAAAGTAGGCACCTGTCGTCTTTCGGTTGCTGAACCTAAAGAATTAGCGGAGAAAGAGGATCCGATGCAGTGGAGTCATCTTCGGATAGCTACCAAATACCCAAATGTTACTAAGCGTCATTTCGCTGCTCGAGGTGTGCAAGCCGAATGTATAAAACTTAATGGAGCAATGGAGTTAGCTCCTCGTTTAGGACTTTGTAGAAGAATTGTTGATCTAGTATCTTCTGGTGCAACGTTAAAGGCTAACGGCCTGGTTGAAATAGAGCAAATTGCAGACATAACTTCTCGGTTAGCTGTTAATAGAGCATCTTTAAAAACGCGTCCCAAAGCCATCAGTAATTGGTTAGATCGTTTCAGGGAGGCGTCCCGTGCCGCTTAAATTATTTTTTTCTGATGATAACTATGCTGAAAAACTGGCGCTAATTCTTAATAAAGCACGCTCACAAGAACACGATGTAACTGAAACAGTTATAAAAATTATAAATGATGTTCGCTTGAACGGTGATGAAGCTTTGGTAGTGTTAACAAAAAAATTTGACTCAGTTGATTTGATGGAAACTGGCTTTCAGGTGACACAAAATGAAATAAATAATGCCAAAAGCGAAGTATCTGAGGGGGAATATGCTGCATTAAAATTAGCTGCCGGTCGTATTGAATCATTTCATGCGAATCAAAAGCCACAAGATATAAGTTATGTTGATGAACAAGGAGTGGGGTTAGGTTTGCGCTGGAATGCATTAACCTCAGTAGGTTTGTACGTTCCTGGAGGGACAGCCTCCTATCCCAGTTCAGTTTTGATGAACGCGATTCCCGCTAAAGTTGCTGGAGTTAAGCGACGTGTGATGACTGTTCCATCGTTGCACGGTTCCATAAATCCATTAGTGTTAGCTGCGGCTGATCTGGCGGGTGTCACAGAGATCTACCGGATAGGAGGAGCTCAAGCCGTGGCTGCTTTAGCATATGGAACAGGCTCTATAGCTCCTGTGGATAAAATAGTTGGGCCTGGCAATGCGTATGTAGCCACAGCGAAAAAAATAGTTTACGGACAAGTTGGAATAGATTCTATAGCTGGTCCCTCAGAAATCGTTATAGTAGCTGATAAAGAAAATAACCCAGAATGGATAGCATATGATCTATTAGCCCAGGCGGAACATGATGCCGCGGCCCAATCAATATTAATAACTGACGATAAAGCTTTTTCTGATCAGGTAATCCTTGCTGTTGACTCTATATTGAATAGTTTACCTCGCGCTGATATTGCTAGAAGAAGTTGGGATAAATATGGTGCCATAATAATATTAGATTCTTTAGATGATGCTCCTAGTTTAATAGACATTTTAGCACCAGAACACTTGGAGCTTGCGATTGATGATCCTGCGAAATTAGTTGACCGTATTTCTCATGCAGGAGCGATTTTCTTAGGCAGGTATACTCCGGAAGCCGTGGGGGATTATGTCGCGGGGCCAAATCATGTTTTGCCAACAAATAGGTCTGCGCGCTTTTCATCAGGTTTATCAGTTTTCGATTTTCTAAAACGAACAACGATAGTCGATTGCAATAAGAAAAGTTTGGAACTCATTGGGCCTGCCGCAATAACCTTAGCCAACGCTGAAGGCTTGGATGCGCATGCTAAATCAATTGCTATCCGTATTAAACAAAACAAATGATACTATCAAAGGACCTACAGGTATTATAATGTTGTTTTTTATATTATTTTAGCTGGAAGTAGTTCTAACTCCGTTTTTTTAATAATGTAACTAAGCTCGAAGTATAATAAAGCGCAATTGTTGCGTATCTTTTAAAGAGCCAAAGGAGTCATAATGGCAAAAGAGGATGTATTAGAAGTAGCAGGTATAATTTCTGAATTACTACCCAATGCGATGTTCAGAGTAAAACTAGATAATGAGCATGAGGTTTTGGCTCATACTAGTGGAAAAATGCGTAAGAATCGTATTCGAGTATTGGCCGGTGATCGTGTGAATGTCGAAATGACACCTTATGACCTTACCAAGGGTCGTATTACTTTTCGATTTAAGTAATTGGGGTTATAGCTATTGTTGTGTTGAAAGAAAAATTTGGTTTTTGTCCTCCCGAAGGACGAGGGATAGTCTTGGCATCGGCATCGCCACGTCGTAAAGACCTACTGAGACAAATAGGTATCAATAATTTTAAAATCGAACCAGCCGATATTGATGAAAGGGAATTTTCAAAAGAACTGCCAAATAAATACGTTTTAAGAATAGCAAAACAGAAGGCAGAAGTTGTAAGTAATAACAATCAGCAATGTTTTGTGATTGCTGCAGATACAATTGTTACTTGTGGGCGCAGAATATTGCATAAGGCGGCAACCAGATCAGATGCTTCCGATTATTTGAATTTATTGTCTGGCCGTCGTCATAAAGTATTGAGTGCAGTGGTAATAAATTCCCCAAATGGAAACCAAATATTTCGGACAGTCACTAGTGTTGTTACTTTTAAAAAGTTAGATAAGGAAGAATTAAATACCTATCTGGGCACAGATGAATGGGAAGGAAAAGCTGGGGGGTATGCCATACAAGGTCTAGCTGCAACTTACATTCGAGCTTTAAATGGGTCATATAGTAATGTGGTCGGTCTACCCCTTCATGAGACTTACCAATTATTAAAGGGTATGGGTTTTAATCACAAAATAATATAACTTTACTAATGAACGATAAACCTCCTCAACACATAATAATTGACCAATCGCCAGGTGAGATACGGGCGGCCGTGTTAGAGTTAGGAAGGCTATCTAACATCTACTTAGAACGAGAACACCAATCTTCATTAAGAGGCGCTTTGATACTTGGGAAAGTTCAAGCAGTAAAAAAAGAATTGAATGCGGTTTTTTTGGATCTTGGTCATGTGGTTGGATATTTGGAGGGCATACCAGAATCATTGCCTGCAGAAGGTGGGGCTTTATTAGTAGAGGTCCTATCGGAGCCTCGAGGAAACAAAGGAGCTCGCGTCACCGATAAATTTATGGTTGCTGGAATTCTGGTTGATATTAATCCTAACAAATCTGGGTATGCCATATCTCGTGCTATAAAGTCTAAAGGGAAGAGAGCTGCGATAAGGGAGCTATTGTGCAATTTAGTACCAAAGGATATTGGGGCTTTTGTTAAGTCAACTGCAATTAATTCGGATATACAAGGATTAGAAGAAGAGCTTAAAGAATCATTAAGTAGCTGGGAAAGAATTCAGTCCGAGATAAAACTTGGAGGTCAACCTAAAATAATACAGCCTCCCCCCAAACTTGCAAAGTTAATGGGTGGTTATGACGAAAATACTATTATTGAAAAAGGTAAGAATGGATTATTATTCGATAAGTTTAATATCGATGCTCAAATAAGCAATGCGCTAGAACCTACAATAAAGATTAAAGGTGGTATTGTTTTAATTTTTGAAGAAATGGAAGCCCTCACCGCAATTGATATTGATTTAGCTAGCTTTAAAACGGCACAGTCGCACCCTCGTGAATTAGCAGAAACTTTGGCTAAAGAGATCTTTTGGCAAATACGTTTACGTAAATTGTCTGGCGTTATTTTGATCGATTACCCAAGAGCAAAAAGTTTAAGGGAGCGAGACCATTTTTTCGAGGAATTAAAAAAAGTAGCATCAAGGGATGAAAGTAACATAACTATTCATGGTTGGACCCGCACTGGTTTGCTAGAGGTAACAAAAAAAAGATCAGGCCCATCACTTCGAGAAATATTTATTAAAAAAGACTCATCACAAAAACTCTTAGTTGAGATAAGCGCGCTAGAGGCACTAAGAAAATTAATGACAAATAGTTTTGGAATTGCTGAGCCTCAGTTGGTTTGTGCCCGAGAGTTGAAAACGGCTTTCATGGGGCCCTTGCGACAGGCACTTGATGAAGTGAACGGAAAGCTTGGCGTTAACGTAGATTTTCAAGTGGATCCAAACTTGAGCCATGAAGAATTTTATATTCATGCCAGAAAAAGAAAAAAAAATGAAAAGTAATAATGGTTCTCTATGTCCGGTTTGTAATAAACCCGCAAATAAAAAGCACCGTCCTTTTTGTTCTTCGAGATGTAAGTTGATAGACTTAGGTAATTGGGTTGATGGTTCGTATAGATTACCTTCGGAGGATAGTCCCTCTGAAGCGGAAATAATTGATTTAGAGTCCCATCTAAATACGGACGAATAATTTAATTTGTTTAAAAATTATTCAAGCTGAGATCACTGATTTAAAAGGATGCGTTTTTACCCAATGTTTCGCTATATCGACCCTATTGCATACCCAGATATCATCAAAGCCCTGGATATAATCAAGAAGTCTTTTCAGACCCATAGCCCGAGCTGGGTGACCAATAAGTCTTTGATGTAATCCTATAGACATCATTTTTGGTGTGCTTGCTCCTTCTTCATACAGCATGTCGAAGGCATCTTTTGTGAATTGAAAAAAGTCGTCCCCTGTGCTGAACCAACCACGCCCAAACTTCGAGTCGTTAGTCGTAAGAGAATAGGGGAGCACTAAGTGGGGTTTGCCCTCTACCGTTAGCCAATATGGTAGTTCATCGTTATAGGCGTCAGAATCGTAGAGAAAGCCGCCTTCCTCAACCAGCAGTCTTCGTGTGTTTACGCTAGGACCTGTGCGACAATACCACCCAAGGGGACGCTCGCCAAACATTTTTGTTAAGGATGCAATTGCAAGGCGAATATGTTCCCGTTCTTCCTCTTCTGTTAATTTATAATGTTCTATCCATCTCCAGCCATGGCAACAGATATCTAAATTGGAAGCTTTGACGGCTTCTACCACCTTTGGATTACGCTCAAGAGCGAGGGCACAGGCGAAGAGCGTAACTGGTAAATCCCTCTCTTGAAACAGTCGTAATAATCGCCAAAAACCAACGCGGGATCCATATTCAAATAAGGTTTCGGCGGCAAGATCTCGGGTGCCGTGTGGAATAGTAGATGATGGTGACTCAGTTAGGCTTGCCTCAGAAAACCCATCCCCATCTGGCACAGAGTACTCCGACCCTTCTTCATAGTTGATAACAAAATTAACTGCTAACTTAGCACCATTTGGCCATTTTGGGTCAGGAGGTGTATCTGCATACCCGATAAGATCACGAGGGTAGTCGGACAAGTTTGTTTCTCCTTTGTGGCTTGATTAAATCACCTAATTCAAAACTAAATTAACTCTGGTTTATGCGAGTATCGAAAACATTATTCATTTCTATACATTCGGTTTCAAAGAATACATTCATCTCACCAAGCTTTTCTATAATGGCGTCGGCATCTGCAGCTTCCCACCAACAGAACATTCTCATGGATTCTGTGCCATTATTAAAATTCATTATAAAGTGGGCTTTTCCATCTTTAATCGAGCTTACTGATCGATCTTCAAAATATTTTATAGCTTCAAAATACTTTTCCTGAAGAGATTCAGATTTGAATTTGTGGACACAAATAAAGTTTTTCAAGATTAAATTCCCCGATTGTTAAACTTAGTTCTAAAATATAAGTTTTCACAGCTTCCCTCAGCGAAAAAGTATTAGTGCTTTGACTGGATAATCTCGCTTAACCGAGTTTAGTCCAAGCTTTTGTAGATATACAAATTATTTGTGCAATCACTGCAATCAAAGCAAACGATACGGTCAAGCAAAATTATCATAGAAAACTCGATTAAATAAACATTTTATACAGCACTTTCAGCACCCTAAGCCTGCTAAATTAACGATGTAAAAGATATGCGTTTTTCGCAATACAGATAAGCGTTTTATGCGTTTGTGACTCTCTCATACGTATATCATAAACGCGGCTGTTTTGTGCATAATTACAAATCAAAAAATAGAAATTACCTCATAAAATCAGTTGCCTAGCGTAAATATAGCCCAGGCGATGTAAATAGTACGTTAGGTGCTCAAAAGAAATTGTATGTCTATTAAAATACTCCGACGCCCGATAAAAGAATTAATCGCTGATTGTGGATTATTCCACTATCCGCTTTGGTTAAAAACTGACCGCCCAATGATATCTAGTGATATTCATTGGGCTTTACGAACAAATTTTTATTTAGCGCCTAATGATACTCGCGATCCCAATCTTTACATGAGTGCTCAGAGTCATGCCGCAAGAGTGGCTTGGTTAATAAAATTTGTTGATTTAGCAAAAGTCACTATAACGATAGCAGATAAAAAAATTGTTGATGGTAATCACAGGATGTCAGCCTGCATTTACTCGGAAATGGAGCACATCAACTGTGTTCACCTCGGAAGTGTTTAAACTGAACTCATAATTTACTAAAGACCGTCTGGGAAGATGATCCCAAATGCGCCATCGGTTTATTCTAAGTATTGGATACGATGCTGATGGTGCTTGCAGATGGCTGTATGGAATATGTCGATATACTTCCTCCAGAGAACAAAAGAGACAAGATCCAACATCCATTTAACTAGATGGGCTGTGGGCAAAGGGAGGCTGTATCATTGAGTTGCAGCACCCTGCCCTTTGCCACAGGTACCAATATGCATATCGAACAGTCACTAGTAGATGCTATACCAAAATAAACGCCACCTTTAGCGTATATCTCCCTGTGTTGTATGGGGTGTGTCATTAGGTGGGGTGGTTAACTTATTTCTGCTACATGGCTAAGCAGGCTAATCAACATTGATGCTAGAAGACTAGTTGGGTACGCCGTGCGCGCGCGAGGCCACAATAAAACTGGTATATAGTGCGCCCATGGGCCCATCTGTTTCTGCTCTTTTACTCATCTCCGCTAACGGGCATGAATGCATTGTCAATTAAGCGATTATGATGCAGCGTCATGCGCTGAAAAAAAATCAAGAATCCAGCCACCGACCTTACGGCCATCATGCGGATTTTTGAGTGAGGTACGGGCGGTGGCGGCGCGATATTTGCCGATTCTATCCTCGCGAATATTAATCAGAGCATTGGTGTATGCGGGCGTAAATTCTGGGTGCCCCTGAACGGAAAATACCTGCTTGCCAATGGCAAAGGCAGCATTTTTACAAAAATCTGACTCGGCTAGCCTGACAGCGTGTGGTGGTAAACTGATGACCTGATCCTGATGCACATGGATAAGATCGAGATGAGATGTGTTAGATGGCATCCAGTCAGCTGCACCAACCACCTTGACCTGCATTGTGCCGATACCCCAACCACCATCAAATTTGGCAGCATATCCTCCAAGCGCGTGGGCAATAACTTGATGGCCAAAACAAATGCCGATGAGCGGTTTTCCAGCTGTAAAAACTGTGCGGATAAATTCCATCAATGTTGCGATAAAAGGTGCGTCATCATAAACCCCATAGGCTGAGCCGGTAATCAGATAACCGTCATAATGATCGACTGATTCTGGAAACACTCCATCAATTACTGATACATTTGAAAACTGAAACATGGAGTTACTAGTCTGCCCGGTAAATAGTGTTTCAAACATATCAGGGTAATCTTGAAATTCGGCTGGCATATTCGGATTGGTTCGGCCAGCTTCCAAAATAGCAATATGCATGTTTTGTTCCTTGGTCTGACTCCGCATCATCTGTTCCTGCAGGTTTGCCGTTAATGATATTTTTTTAAAATTTCGCAGTTTTTTTTATAACGCGCCAATAAAAAGCGAACTATAGATCGATTAAAAGCGGTATTGCTACGTGATCTCTCTCCGTGAAAGTTTAAGCCATGCTGTTTGATTTCCATCAAAGTTTTCTGCCCAGCAATGCAGTACATTGAACCCTCGTTTTAGATACCATAGGATAGCTGACTCATTACTGCATAGAACAGTTACACTAACGCCTCCTTTCATTCTCTCTTGAGCAGAATTTAATAATTTAGTCCCTATGCCTTCGTTTTGGTATTCTGGATCGACAAAGAGATACTTGATATGCCTTTTTGAGATTAAGTAATCGACGAATGCAACCTCTTTATTGTCCACACTTGCTAAAAGCCTCAAACTACCAGACGTTGGGAAATGAAATGTTGTTTGGGGTTTTGTGAGTAGTCGTCTGTCGATATCTCCAGTTTCGGAAGATGCTAAAGCTAACCCCATGATTTTGCTGCAGGTATTATTATCAGAGTTATTTCCATGGCGCAGTGCGATATTCATTTTCCTAGCTGAAATCGTTGGATTTGATAAAAGTCTGCACCTATAGTTTTTTGGTAAAATAAAGAGATATTATTAACTTTTATAATATCATTTAAACTGGGAGCAAAATGCAGGGATGCGGCATTTTCTAGTTGTTGCCTTGCGGATGGCAAAGTTATTTTTTCTGTTAATGTCATATGAAACCGAAAGTCAGATAAAACATAAGGATAACCCCACTTCAGTAAATTACTATCCTGGCTTCTGGTTAAAACTGATAATCGGCGTTTATCGATCGTTGATTGTTGGAGTGGGGCTCGAAAATGATCGGCCTGCTTAACTAGATCTGAGGCTAACTTGACCATTTTTTTTTCTTTTGGGTCCATTACTAACGCTAAAAATTGCCCAACTTGTTTTACTGTTAGGTACATATTGAAAGGCTGCATTGAGGCGCATAACCTTTTAATATGGTTCTGGAGATCATTTAATGTGTATTTTATGTTTAGGTGAAAAGGAGCTTTTAAAGTGGCATGAAATCCATATAAACTTGGGTTTTTTGTTATTTTATAAAAATATTCTGACGTTATATTTTGTATTTCAGGCTGCTTAATTAAGTTCCCAGAATTCACATCTCTTCCTAGCCATTGGCTCCCAAGCAAATGCAACTTTGAATTAATTTCAGGCGCAAAGTATATAGCAAATCGCGATGTGGCATGAATAGGTTTTTGTGTATTGTTCATGTTTTGTAATAAGAACTCCGTTTTGTGCCGATTACGGTTATTATAGATATTAATATTAATTTTTAGGGAAAGCATAGAATGCTTCACAAAGCTAATACTTTTATTATCAAGGGAGGCAATGTTTTACTGTCAGATGGCACTATAACTAAAACAGATCTTAGGATTAGTGACGGTTTAATAGATGCTATTGGTATTGACATGGTGGGTAAATCTAACGTTTTAGATGCCTCTGGTTTCAATGTACTTCCCGGCGCTATAGATCTTCACGGAGATGCTTTTGAACGTCAAATTATGCCACGGGCGGGTGTATCATTCCCAATGGATATGGCTCTATTTGAGACGGATCGGCAGCTTGTCAGTAATGGGATCACTACAGCTTTTCATGGGATAACTTATTCCTGGGAACCTGGGCTAAGAAGCCGAGATGTTGGTGCTGAACTTATAGAATGCTTGGAGCGTTTACGAAGTGATTTTGGTTGCTCAACAAAATTTCACCTACGCTTCGAAACATATAATCTCGATGCCATTAATGAAGTAGAAAAGTGGTTGGAATCCGAAAGAGTGGATTTTTTGGCTTTTAATGACCACATGCCATCAATCATAAAAAAGATTGAAACAGGACAATCGCTTGCGCGTTTTGTGGAGAGAACAGGATTAGTAGAACGGGAATTCATCACACTGGTAAATAAATTAAGAGATCGGCAGGGTGAGGTGACTAATGGAATAGAGTTGTTAGCTAAAAAAGCAAATGAGAATGGCATCCCTACTGCGAGCCACGATGATGAGACAGCTGCCACAAGGCTTTTTTTTAATAATATTGGATGTAAAATTGCAGAATTTCCAGAAACTAAGGAGGCTATAAAGGAGGCAGCTAAACTCGATAATAATATTGTTTTAGGAGCACCAAATGTTATCCGAGGAGGAAGTCATATGGGGGTCGATGGTCTATCTGCAGCTGATAATATTGATCAAGGGTGGGGAAACATACTTTGCTCCGACTACTACTACCCTGCTCTGATAAATGCGCCATCAGAGCTAGCTAGAAAAGAGATCATCGACTTTCCCAAAGCTTGGAATATGATATCTAAAAACGCCGCTCATGCGGCTAATTTGGCCGATCGCGGAGAAATAACTGTTGGTAAACGGGCTGATCTGGTCTTACTGGACCCGATGGCACCTACACAGGCAAGTTTGATGGCCACGCTAGTCGGCGGTCGCATGGTTTATCAATCTAGACAATTATGATTACTCAACTGAATAGTTGACTCGCATTTTAGATTCAATTCAGCCATAGTTAATGCTCGGATACAGTTCGATTGTTTAATGGAGTATTCAGTTTAATTAGGATCGTTTGGTGGTTGCTTTTTCGATGAATTTTTCACATGAATTTTTAGATGAAATAAGGTCACGAATTCGTGTTTCTGAGATTGTTGGTAAGCGACTGAAGTTGGTCAAGCGAGGCCGAGAATTTTTGGGAATTTGTCCGTTTCACAATGATACAAAACCTTCTCTAGCAGTAGTGGATGATAAAAATTTTTATCACTGTTTTGCGTGTGGAGCACATGGCGATATTATCAAATTTACCATGGAAATAGAGGGATTAACTTTTCCAGAAACAATTGAAAAACTTGCTGACATCGCTAATTTGGAAGTACCCGTTCAAAGCCCTGAAATGCGTGTAAGGGAAAATCGCCGAAAAACATTAAAGGATGTAAATGAGGAAGCTTGTAAATTCTATGAGCAGACCCTTCAAAGTACAAAAGGAAAAGAAGGTTTAGATTATCTGCGAGATCGAGGGCTCTCGGACACAGTCATGAGAAAATACCGTTTGGGTTTTAGCTTAAGAGATAACAACGGTTTATTGGAGGCTATGGATCGTCGAGGGTTTGCTCTTGAATTATTAATCGAAGCTGGTTTAGTTCGTGTTTCCGAACAGAATAAGAAGCCATATGACTATTTTCGTAATCGCGTAATGTTTCCCATAAGCGATAGACGTGGCCAAGTGATAGGCTTTGGAGCGAGAACAATTGGAGATAGTCAGCCAAAGTATCTTAACTCGCCTGAAACTCCCTTGTTTCATAAGGGAAGGATTTTATATGGATCAGCTCAAGCGCGAGAAAGCTCATCAAAAGATGGAGAAATCATTGTGACAGAGGGCTACATGGACGTAATTGCGCTCGCGAATTCGGGGATTGCTAATGTCGTTGCCCCTCTTGGTACAGCCCTTACCGAGGATCAGATAAATGAGTTGTGGAGATTAGGTAAAGAGCCCTTTATTTGTTTCGATGGAGATAAAGCGGGGATACAAGCTGCTGTTCGTGCGGCAGATAGGGCTTTACCTATCTTGCGGCCTGGATATTCTTTGCAGTTTTCAATGCTGACTTTGGGAGAAGATCCAGATGACCTGATAAAGCGATCAGGGGTCCGAGCGTTTAAGGATGTTTTAGCTCAATCAATAGGACTTGCAGATTTTATTTGGGGTCAGGAGTTAAGAACGGGTCAGAATAACACGCCAGAACGCCAGGCAGATTTTTTCAAAAGGATTAGGAATAAAATTAAAGAGATAGCGGATAGAGGAGTTTATGAGGCATATAGAGATAACATAGAGCAGAAAATAAGAGAATTGAGGGATTATTCTCATAGCTATACAAAACAAAAAAATAGATACAGAGGCCAAAGTAAATTCGGAGCGAGTAAGTGGGATAGTTCAAGTTTTTCGGGCATTGACTTCTCAAAAATAAATACCCCAAATGCTATGGCTGTGAGGCAGAAACAATCAATCTTAGCAACTTTTATAAATCACCCTGAACTTATTGAAGAGTTTGGCGAGGCGCTGGGTTATTTAGATTTTGGCGATCCCTTTCTTGACAAGCTTCGTCTGGACATCTTAGACATCACTTCTACAATGGATGGTCTTGACGGAAACGGTTTACAAGACCATCTATTAGGTCGAGGATACAATGATGATTTTGGGGGAGTTACTAACTCGAGTGTATTAGGGCATGCTGCGTTTGCCCGGCAAGACGCTCCTGTAACTTTTGCTAAATCTGGGGTTAGGGAACTACTGGCCAGGATAGGTAAATATCAACTCGAGGAGCAGTTTTCTGCAGCGCAAAGGGTTGTAATGGAAGAGTTTAGTGAAGTAAATTGGAATAGACTAACGTCTCTGCGGGCAGCGCTAGTTGCTGTGAATAACGGTTCTATCTTGGAAGATGGTTTTTGATATTCCTTCGAAAAGCTAGTAAGAAGAAACAGATTGAATTAGATGGATGGGAAGTATGGCTAAAACAGCGCTGGCAACCACTGACCAAGATAATAGCGATGCAGATGAGGGCAATACACACGGCCCTTTGATGGACAACACTAATTTGGCTGTTAAAAACCTTATTAAAAAGGGTAAAGAACGTGGATTTTTAACCTATGGAGAAGTTAATGCCGCATTGCCTCCAGCACAATTTACATCTGAACAAATGGAAGATGTTTTATCATCTCTAAGTGAGATGGGTGTAAATGTTATTGAAAATGAAGAACCTGAAGAATCCACCACAGTTCAGAAAGGAGATCAGGAAGGGGCTGCTCCAGGGAATGTAGCCGAGGATGACGTGGGAAGAACTGATGATCCTGTTCGAATGTATCTCCGGGAGATGGGAGGCGTTGAGTTATTGTCGCGTGAGGGGGAGATAGCGATAGCTAAACGCATAGAAGCTGGGCGTGAGCTGATGATCGGAGGGATTGCAGAAAGTCCCCTAACAATTAAGGCTGTTGTTCAATGGCGGGATGCGCTCAAAGAGGGTGAAGTGTTACTGAGAGATGTTATTGATCTAGACTCAACCTACGCGGCCACCCCGGAAGCTCAGGCGATAGCAGCAAAGTCAGCCGCCGCCGCCGCCGCCGCCGCCCGCCGCTGCCGTTGCTGCCGTTGAGGGTGAGGAAAAGGATGAGGCTAGCGATGAAAATAACGAAGAAGAGGATGAATTAGAAGAAAATAGTTTGTCGTTAGCAGCAATGGAGGCATCGTTGATGCCGCAGGTTATGGAGAATCTGGACGCAATAAAAGTAGTGTCTGGTAAACTCACAAAGGTTCAGGACAAGCGAATGTCTAGGATGATTAAAGGTGAAGCACTTACTGCCCAGAGTGAACAACGCTACGCAAAACTTAAAGATGAGTTGGTCGAGTTAATGGATGGAGTTCGGCTAAATAATAATAGGTTAGAAGCGCTAATTGAACAGCTATATAAGCTGAATAAGCATTTAGTAGGTTTAGATATGCGTTTGATGAAGTCAGCAGAAAAATATAAAGTCAAAAGAAAAGAATTTATGACCCAACACTTTGGTAAAGAACTCGAGCCAAATTGGTTAGATACAGTGTCGGGGCTTGGTGGTGCAAATTGGAAAAGGTTTGCAGAATCCCGAGCAGATGAGATAATTACAACTCGTGAAGGGTTAGTGGCTGTGTCTGAGGATGCAGGATTACCTATCACCGAATTTCGCCGTATTGTTAAGACTGTTCAGAAAGGTGAACGAGAAGCTGGGCGAGCAAAAAAAGAGATGGTCGAGGCTAATCTTAGGCTCGTTATTTCAATAGCTAAGAAATATACCAATAGAGGGCTGCAGTTCTTAGATCTAATACAGGAGGGGAACATTGGTCTTATGAAGGCCGTTGATAAATTTGAATATCGCCGTGGATATAAATTTTCAACGTATGCGACTTGGTGGATAAGGCAAGCTATAACCCGATCAATAGCTGACCAAGCTAGGACTATCCGTATACCGGTGCACATGATTGAAACTATCAATAAACTTGTTAGAACCTCACGCCAGATGTTGCATGAAATAGGCCGTGAGCCTACGCCAGAGGAACTAGCAGAAAAGTTAGTGATGCCTTTAGATAAAGTTCGAAAGGTGTTGAAAATTGCTAAGGAACCAATCAGTTTGGAGACACCGATTGGTGATGAAGAGGATAGTCACCTAGGTGATTTTATTGAGGATAAGAATGCGGTGCAACCACTGGATGCCGCTATTCAAGCAAATTTAAGAGAAACTACAACTAGGGTTCTAGCGAGTTTGACTGCCCGTGAAGAACGAGTGCTCCGAATGAGGTTTGGTATAGGAATGAATACTGACCATACTCTCGAGGAAGTAGGTCAGCAATTCTCCGTTACTCGGGAGCGTATTAGGCAGATAGAAGCAAAGGCTCTTCGTAAATTGAAACATCCATCTCGGTCGAGGAAGTTAAGAAGCTTTCTCGATTATTAGAATAATATCAATCGATAGACTACTTTAGACCGGCTTTTCTTTTTTTGTTTCGAATTAAAACCTTTTCATGGGCGCTTCTAGGGGGGGCGGAAAAAAATAATTATTGAAGTTAGCACTATCAGTAATAGAGACACAAAAAAAACATAACCGCGTGCTATTTTCTCTGAAGCAAGCTGTGGATCAAAATTATATATAAATTTTTTTCACGTCTGATAGCTAGATGTGAAGTAAAAATAACTTGCAGCCCAACAAAGTTTTGTACACTAAAAGTTTTTTGAATTCAAGAAATGCTAGAATATTGCATTCAATCCTTTTCAAATAATAGTGACAGAGTATTTTTCTAAAATGTGAATTATTAGCTATCGTAATTTAAAAAGTGCTGATTATGGTCAATTAAAAGTTTTTAAACTTCCAACTAATGCGTACATGGCGGAGGTGCCGTATGAAGATCCAGGAAAGTGACCTTGATTTAAATGGCAAACGAGTTTTAATTACAGGTGCCGCCAGTGGGATTGGTGCTGCAATGGCAAAGACTTTTTTCGCTCATAATGCAACGATCATTCTAGCTGATATAGACCCTCTTGGCCTTGAGAGGGTGTCAAAGGAAACCTCTGGCAGTCAAACTGTTATGTTTAATCAAAATGATCTGAATTCGATAGAAGAGATGTGTGTTAATATGGAGGTCCCAGATATTCTTTTAAATAATGCTGGGATCTTATGGGCAGGTCCATTCGAGGAAATGTCCTCGGATGAAATTACCAAAATAATAAATGTAAATTTGTTAGGGCCAGTCCATATAGTGCAAGCATTGGGAAAAAAAATGCTGAAAAGAGGCTCAGGTATAATAGTAAATACATCTTCACAATTAGCATTTCATGGATCAGCTGAACGTGCAATTTATGCAAGTACAAAAGCAGGGATAGTTCAATTTACTAAATCAATCGCAGCAGAGTGGGCTCCTAAGGGGATTAGAGTAGTTGCTATTGCCCCTGGCCGTACGTTGACAAATATAAACGCAAACCTTTTAAACTCTCCAGAAAAGCAACGGACCGCGATTGATGCTATCCCAGCGGGGCGTATCGCGGAAGCCCATGAAATGGCGCGTTTGGCGTTACTTCTATCATCTGATGTATTGAGTTACGTGGTTGGAGAAACGGTTGTTTCTGATGGAGGATATGTACTACTCTAGAAAGTACTGTTATCTTTGAGTCTTTCACGACTAAATGTGTAAATGCCTGAACCCACAATAATGGTGGTCCCAAACCAGGCTAATGCATTGGGAAAATCTCCAAAAAGCCAAAGCCCGTAGAATGTAGCAGCTACTATTTCAAGATATTGGAATGGGGCTAATGTACTTGCCTCGAGATACTTTATAGCGAAGGCGATCATAAAATGACCAATTGTAGCAATTACACCCAGTAAAATTAACAGTAGAAACTGCTCATAATTTGGAGCTGCTATTTCAAAAGTTTGAATTCCTGCCAGATTTCCTGCGATTAATGATGTACTCATGAATAAGAAACCAGAAAAGCCAGAATTAAATTGCATGATCGATGGGTTTTCTGTGCGAGATAACTTTCGAGTGAGAATAATATAAAAAGCGAAACATATGGCGGCACCAAAGGGTAGAATTGCTGACAATCCATATATTTCGTAACTTGGTTGTACTACTATCAATGCGCCAGAGAAGCCAATAAGCGTAGCAGAACATCTACGCCAACCGATCCTTTCACCTAAAAATAATGCAGATAAAAGTGTGACGATGAGAGGTTCAATAAAGAAAATAGCAATAACTTCGGCAAGCGGCATTAATTTCACAGCCGAAAATATCAGCACGGTGGTGGTCGCTATCAAAACACCACGCATGGCATGTGAAAAAAAATATCTAATTTTAGTTATTCGTATGGCGCCTAAAAAAAATGGTGCCATAATTAGCGTTTGAATTAAAAACCGGGTCCAACTAATTTGGCCGGCCGAGATATCCGATGACATTAACTTTGCTATTGCATCTATGGCTGGTAAAATAAGGAATGCTGTTATTACTAAGCTGATTGCCCCCTGGCGACTTGAAAACCGTATGTTTCTAAAATATTGCATGAAAAGAACTTTGGCCGTTCTATTAGATTTAAACAAGATACTTCATCACTCAGGAATACTGAGTTTTTGTAACTAAAGTGTTTTGAGATAGTTCTTCCAGAGGTTATGTATAAAAGATCTATTTTATTTTAGCTAAATTGCCTGAAAGGATCGAAAATGGCAGACTTATCGGTTTATTTATCAGGTGAAATTCATACTGATTGGCGAGAAAAAATTTCTGATGGAGCGCTTGCAGCTGGTTTATCGATTAAATTTAATGCCCCAGTTACCAACCACGATAATAGTGATGACTGCGGTATAACTATTCTGGGCGATGAAGATAAATCCTTTTGGAAAGACCATAAGGGGGCAAAGCTTAATGCTATTAGAACAAAGACATTAATAGAGCAATCGAATGTTGTCATTGTAAGGTTTGGCGATAAGTACAAGCAATGGAATGCGGCCTTTGATGCGGGTTTCGCGTCCGCACTAGGGAAGCCATTAATCATAATGCATGATGCATCGCTGATCCACCCGCTTAAGGAAGTAGACGCAGCTGCGTTGGCAGTGGCCGAAACGCCCGAACAAATAGTCGCTATTCTCAAATATGTTATCAAGGGAGATCTGAGTGCTGCTTAGCGCTAGTAGGGAGAAAAATAAATAATATTTGAGTGAAAGTTCTTAAACAGCATTTTCTATCTCTGATAATTTTTTCATCAAAGGCTCTATGTCAGGGGAAAAAGCACTGTGATTGCATAGGTTATCAAAATGCTGCATGGCTTGTTTATATTTTTTGTTCAAAGTCTTTCGGTTGTAGATCAAATTAAAATCTAACTGATTTAATATTTTTATATGAGCACGCTCACGAGATAATTGGCACATCTCGCACACAAAACATATATCAGCAATACTAAGTCGATTGTTGACGAGGCCGTTAGCATTGATGGAGAGCGCATAGTCCATACCTGTTAGGAAATTATCTAAGGCATTAGCTGTTTCAGCGTGTATTGTTTGATCACACTTATTCTGAGATAAAGCGATCAAGTAAATTTGACTTTGCCGCGCAAATACCAGTGACACATCAAGGAAGCTATCTATACGCGAAGATTCATATGGATCTTTGCCGTATAAATTGTATTTATCGATCCCTACTCTGGCAACGGCTCTAAGTATACTATTCGATTCAAATATTCCAGTTTCGCCCGATGGACTAAAAGCCGCTGGAACGGTTCCAAAAGGATGAGATGCTAAAAATGCCTCTGTTTTGTGCAAGGTGCCATCAAACCCTGTGTGTGATTGCTTTGCGATCACATCCAGTCGCACCCGATCGTTATCAGTTAGTTGATGTGCCTCAAAGTCCCACAACCAATTGGCAAGTTCCTTCGGTTTATCCCCTCTTATTTCAATCTCAATGTCACAAAGGCGCGCCGCAATAGTTGCTTTCATTATTCTTGGGTTAGGCAGGTAAGAGAAAATTCGTAATGCAACCATTATCAGTACCTATTTTTGGGGGTTAATGGAGGGCCTAGTGAGTGTTGCACAAATCAGAGAAGCAAGTGCCATTGACGTTCCACCAATAAAGAAAACAATGAAATAACTGTTCGTCCTATTAAATAACTCTACCAAGAAAACGCCACCAAAAATTTGAGCTATTCCGACAGAGATTACCATATATCGCCATAAGCTAACCATTGATGTTCCTCCCATGGTCTGCTGCGCTCTTGCCGCAACAATAGCGGCGGATCCGGGCTGTGAGCCAAATATAAATGAAGAAAAAACTATCATACCCCAACTTGGGTCATAAACGGGTAATATTGCGGAACTTGCTAATGCAGCAAAGACTATGATGAGTGAAATATTAAGGCCTATCTTATCAGCTAGTCGGCCCCACATAATTGTTCCGAGGATACCTCCAACACCAACTAACATCCACTGAAATGCTCCTTGTTCGATAGAGAACCCTTCTTCTCGGACGATGTAGTCTACCCAATAAATAGAATGGGGTATCAATCCTATTGAGAATAATGCTTGGATTGCAATAAGTTTCCTCCCATCAGAAGACAGATTGATATTTTTTTTTATATTTTGGATTGTTTTAACTTCGAGGACGGGGGCATTGTGCCATGCCCAAAATCCAATGCTAGTGGCAATAGCGCCTATAATAGCGCTGCCAACCCAACCCCAAAAAACACCATGAGTTAAAAGAGTTGGTAGAATTACAGAAGAGAAGAAAATACCGATGCCAACCCCCATAGTCCCGATCGAAGTAGCCAACGCAACCCGGTTTTTAGGGGCAAACTTGGTAACATAAGCGATGCTTAATATCATTATAACTGAAACGATTATACCGATGGTTAAGCGCCAAAACCCTAACCACAGAAACCCAAATGGAAAAACACTAGCAATTAGACAAACCAATGAGGTTAAAAGAGAAGCCCTTAATAACCAGGCTTCGTGGAAACGTCGACTGAGCCATGGGGTGACTATGGCTCCTATGACATAACCACTTAAATTTAATGCTCCTATATATCCTGCTTCAGGTTCGGTTAAAATATTTAATTGAATTAATATAGGTACCATCGGAGTATAACTAAATCGACCAAGACCCATGCCAATTAGTAACCCTGCTTGCGCGCCAAAAGCGTATTTGAGCCACGGCTCCATCACAGAATTGTTTTCAAATCAAAAGCCTTACAAACATAATTGAAGCTGCAAATATGAGAATAATAGGCCAAAGAAATCGAGATTTATTTTTTCTTTGTAATTCTGTGAATTGGTGAATGGTGTTTGAGTGTAATTTTAATTGTCCTGCTGATAATTGATTTATAGTTAATTCTGCTTTGTCTAATATCTGTGGCATTCTTTCAGTTAAAGTTATTATATCTCTTGTCATTTTTTTTAAACGTGCTGGTGGAGAGCGGTTTTCTATCATCCATTCCTCTATTAGCGGACGAGCTAATTCCCAAATATTCACCTGATCATTTATTTGTCGTCCAACTCCCTCGGCAACTAGCATAGTCTTTTGAAGTAATAGCAGTTGTGGTTGAGTTTCCATCTCAAATTTCTCAGTAATATTAAACAGCTGAGAAAGAAGTTTGGCCAATGAAATCTCAGCAAGTGGTAACCCTAATATAGGCTCCCCAATAGAGCGACAAGCTTGAGCAAAAATATCTAGTGATTGATCAGATGGAACATAGCCAGCGTTGAAATGGACCTCTGCCACTCTACGGTAATCTCGTGTCAAAAAACCAGTCAGCATATCGGCAAGAAAAAACCGAGTTTCCAAATCAAGCCTACCCATTATGCCAAAATCAACTGGAGCTATCCTCCCATCTTTCGTTATAAAAACATTCCCAGGATGCATATCTGCATGAAAAAAACCGTCCCTAAATACTTGATTGAAGAAGATACAAGCAGATTTCTGAAGGATTTCTGTAGGATTAAGGCCGGCTTTTTCTAAAGATGCTAAATCATTTGGACGACAGCCCTCAAGTCTTTCCAATGTGAAAATTCTTTTTGTAGTAGTTGCCCAAAATACCGTTGGCACTTTGAAATCTGGATCATCTTGAAAGTTCTCTGCCAGTTCGGCTGCCGCTGCCGCTTCCATTCGCAAGTCCATTTCAAAACTGATCGTTTCAGAGAATACTTTGATCACCTCTATAGGACGAAGACGTCTGGTCCAGGAGAAGTAACTTTCAAGAAATTCTGCGATCCAAATAAATAAAGCCAAATCATAAGCAAATGAGACTTCTATTCGAGGTCGTAGAATTTTAACGGCCACTTCTTCTCCACGCATAGTGATCGCATAATGTACTTGGGCTATTGAGGCGGCTGCAACTGGTTCTTCGTTAAAGGAGGAGAATAGTTCGTGTATTTGGTTTCCAGTCTCAGTTTCTATTGTGGCTTTTGCTTCACCAAAAGAAAATGGTTCGAGGCGATCTTGTAGCAGGGATAAATCGTTTGCTATCTCTTCTCCGATTAAATCGGACCTAGTCGCTAAAGTTTGGCCAAATTTTATAAAACTAGGCCCAAGTTTTATTAGACAAGATGCTATACGCTGTCCAGATCGGTCGTTGTCATGGGCTCTATTTCGAAAGATTCGGGCTATTTTAAGAAACCAACGAATACAAGCTAAATTTTTTGTCCAGACTATGGGATATAAAACATCGTATCGTAACAGCTGCCATAAAATCCGCAGCAGCCTAGTAAAATTTATTAAATTACGAAACATTGCTTTAAATCCGCCACGCCGAGTGGATACATGCGATCCCGCCAGAAAGGTTCCTGTAACTGGCTTTCTCTAAACCGGCATTTTCTATTTGACCCATTAATTTGGACTGATTGGGAAATTGCCGAATACTCTCTGCCAAATATTTATATGCATTTCGGTCATTTGCTACTAAGTGACCAATTTCGGGTAATATTTTGAAAGAGTATGCATCGTACAAAGGATTTAGCAGACTCACAGCGGGTTTGCTAAATTCAAGACACATAAAACGTCCGCCAGGACGTAATACTCGTTGCGCCTCACTTAAAGCGTTAGTTATCGATGTTACATTCCGTAGACCAAAGGCAATTGTGTATACATCTATAGATCTCTCTGGTATCGGGAGAGCTTCAGCATCACCGCAGATCCATTGGATTTTGTCATTATTGGAGTTCTGCTCAAGCTTTTTTTTCCCTACATTCAGCATAGTTTGATTGATGTCGCAAACAAACACTGGACCCCCGCCGCGTGTCACGTAACGATTTGCGATATCACCGGTTCCCCCTGCCACATCTAGTAATATTTTCTTCGGATGTGGTGTTAGCCAATCAAGCAGTGCCGTTTTCCATAAACGATGTATTCCAAAACTCATTAGATCGTTCATCAAATCATATTTGGGCGATACGGAATTAAAAACGTCCCGTACCAACCCACTTTTGCTCTCCATAGGTACTTTTTGGAAACCAAAATTTGTAGTTTGATGGTCTAAAGAAGGCAATCTCATGTCTTTTCCCTTAATACTTAAGCGATCTATACATAGTAAATTTTTATCTATATTAGTAAGTAACGTAATCTGTCCTATCTTCCAAGTTGCTCCTATCAAATTGAAATATTTAATCATAGTTTATATAGGACCCAAGTAATGCCAGAGCTTCCTGAGGTTGAAACCGTTATGCGTGGGATTCAACCGGCGCTTGAGGGAATGAAGCTAATAAACGTTGAACAACGTTGTGCCAAATTGCGCTGGCGCATTCCTTACAATTTAGTAATTCGATTGAAAGGGCGCCGTGTTACTGGTATTGCTCGGAGAGCAAAATATATCATTTGGTATTTTGATAATGAAACAGCCATGATTTTACATTTAGGTATGTCTGGCCGGATATCAATTACCTCGCATCGCCCTGCGGTTCTTGAGAAGCATGATCATTTGATTTTTACGATAGAAGATGGAACCGTGATTAGGTTTAACGACGCAAGGCGGTTTGGAATGGTGGATCTAGTGCCATCAGACCAAATTTTTCAACATAGGCTCTTAAAATCACTTGGACCTGAGCCCCTTGGAAATGACTTCAGTAGCATTGGGCTTGGAGCAATGTTAGAGGGAAAACAGCAACCCATTAAAAATGCGCTTCTTGATCAATCTGTGGTAGCCGGACTCGGTAACATATATGTTTGCGAATCTCTGTACAGGTCTAATATCTCTCCTCGGCGCCTCGCGATGAATGTGAAAGGACGGCGATTAGGGGAGCTATTCGTAAACATAAAAGACATCTTGAATGAGGCTATTATTGCTGGTGGATCTACATTGAGGGATCATGTGCAAACAAATGGTGATCTTGGTTATTTTCAACATAATTTTATGGTTTATGGGCGAGAGGGGGAAGCGTGTAAAAAAAGTGGGTGTGTTGGAGAAATAAAAAGGATCATTCAATCGGGACGGTCAACTTTTTATTGCGCAAAATGTCAGCGATAGGTTAGAAAAAGATGATTATGCAAGAAACTTTTTTCAGCCCACAACGTATCTTCATTTTATTATTACTGTATATAAATGTGATTTTCGCAGGGATTGCTTCCGCTGAAGATAAATTTATAAGTGGTTTTACTGACCTTCCTGTTATGCCGGGCATGCGAGAACTCCCTGATGCGAACATTTCGTTCGATACAACCTCAGGTAGAATTCTTATAGCATTTGCTGAGAGTACTAATAGTGTTCAAAAGGTTTTGTCATTTTATGAAAATGTACTACCTCATTTGGGTTGGAGAAGTAAAACGAGTAGAACGTTTTTGAGAGAGGCAGAAATCTTGACTTTTGACTTCATAAAAGATGGGGACTCGGTGATTGTGAGATTTTCTATAGAGCCTGAGTAAGAAGTGAACTGTGTCCAAAATGGTATGCCCAGATTATTAAGTGAAAGAGGAAACTGAGAATGAGCTATGAAAATATAATAGTCGAACGTAAAGACGCTGTGGCAGTTATAACGTTAAATCGTCCAAAGGCGCTTAACGCACTCTCGGCGACTTTAACTAGGGAGTTAGAAGTTGCCTTAATTGAACTTGATGGTGACAGCGCAATTGGTTGTATGATTATCACTGGTTCCGAAAAGGCATTTGCCGCTGGAGCAGACATAAAAGAGATGCAGTCTAAATCTTATATGGATGCTTATTTAGACGACTTTATTACCGTAGCGTGGGAACATATCTCAAAAATACGTAAGCCAATCATAGCCGCAGTCTCGGGGTATGCTTTGGGCGGTGGATGCGAAATTGCAATGATGTGTGATTTTATAATCGCAGCTGATAACGCAAAATTTGGACAACCTGAAATTACTATTGGAACGATACCTGGAGCTGGCGGGACGCAACGTTTGACACGCTTTGTTGGAAAATCAAAAGCTATGGAAATGTGTTTGACCGGCCGAATGATGGATGCCGAAGAAGCAGAAAGGTCTGGGCTGGTAAGTCGAGTAGTGCCGCTTGATCAACTGATGAACGAGTGCCTTAAGACCGCACGGCAAATTGCGAATCTATCAAGGCCTTCCGTTATGATGGCAAAAGAATCAGTTAATAAAGCTTATGAGATGAGCCTTTCAGAGGGAATAAAGTTCGAAAGAAGATTATTTCATTCCACGTTTGCAACAGAAGATCAAAAGGAAGGGATGGCTGCTTTTGCCGAAAAGCGTAAAGCGAGTTTTAAAAACCGTTAGGAATTAGATCATTATGACCGTTGACGGAAGCGAGATGTCTGTCTATAAGGTTTTTCTGATAATTAGAAAGAACGCTGGGGTTTAGCTATGGCTCAACACAAGTCTGCAAAAAAACGTATACTCCGAAATGAGAAGCGTCGGGTTATAAATCATGCACGAATATCACGGATACGTACTTTTGTGAAAAAGGTGGAAGTAGCAATAACTTCAGGTAACAAAGAGCTCGCAAGTGAAGCTTTTAAGCAGGCACAACCAGAGCTGCATAGGGGAGTTACTCGTGGGGTCTTGTTGAAAAATACCGTTGCTAGGAAGCTATCTAGGTTATCAAAAGGTATAAAGGCACTCTCTGCATAAGACTATTATACTGTTAATTTAGTATTGATTTCTGAACCGCGCAATTAAGCGCGGTTTTTTTAGGCCCACCCGTATCTTTAAAGTGAGAATTCCACTCCTAGCTTTTATTGTCATGCCCCAGAGAATTATAATGGAAATCAAACCCGGAACCCACAATAGCTTGCCCTAAATATTGAGAGATGAGGGCAAGTTATTGATTCTTATAAATAACAATTAATAACCAGAAAAAAGATTAGTTTTATAGATACTTTTGGTTGGTCAGTGGTTGCCACAACGCCACTTTTTAGCTTACGTTACACTCTTAATCTTCTGTTTCACTAGGTGTAGTTCTCTTGCTGATCAGAACGTCAAAATATAGTTTTTTGGTTGATTTAAGTTCCAATTTGGCGCTCTGGCCAAGTTGGGGATTATCCAAAAAGTCGAAAATGTACCAATGGAAAGTCAACTATTGGCGCTAGCGTGTGGGAGGTGAGAAAGATGTCTGATGAACGCCGAATCCCACTGGATAAAATCTGGGCTAGAGTCCGTGGTCGTTTGCGACAGGAATTTGGGGAGTCAACATATAGGAGTTGGCTTAAGTCTCTAATTTTAGAAAAAGTTGTGGGTCAACAAGCGATAATTATAGCCCCAAATTTGTTTATGCGCGATAGAATCATATCTCACTATGGAGATAGGATTTCGATGGCTTGGGCGGTTGAGAGTGAAAAAGTAATCACAGATTGCCTTATAATAGTTCAGTCGTTGACAGAATCGTTAGAGGCCTCTCCTAGTGAGGATCTACAAATACCTTACGAACAGATAGTAAACATAAAAACAGTTACTCCAAAGTCTAAGGATGAAAACCTTTTAGGCGGGTCTTTAGATACAAGATTTACTTTTGATAATTTTGTTGTTGGAAAGCCAAATGAATTAGCTTATGCCGCTGCTCAAAGGGTGTCAGGCAGTGATGAAGTTCTTTTCAACCCACTTTTCCTTTATGGGGCAGTTGGGCTAGGAAAAACACATTTAATGCACTCAATTGCCTGGGATATTCGTCGACGAGATCCGTCGCGAAAGGTTATTTATTTATCGGCAGAAAAATTTATGTACCAATTTATTCGAGCTTTGCGGTTTAAGGATACAATGGCATTCAAGGATCAATTTAGATCCGTTGACGTATTAATGATTGACGATGTTCAATTTATTGGCGGCAAGGATTCTACTCAGGAAGAGTTTTTTCATACTTTCAACGCGTTGGTAGATCAAAATAGGCAGGTTATAATTTCGGCGGATAAATCCC
>CAXYEO010000032.1:0-44821 GCA_964276085.1 uncultured Thalassobaculaceae bacterium
AAATATAACATGTTGGTGGAAATAGCTAGATCGTTTGGTGTAATAACACCAGAAGATCCATTTCTAGAATGGCCAGTAAAGAGTGGTAATGATGCAGAATCGCTTTTTATAGCTCCACTATTTTTACTATATGATTATTCGTTTCGTCCCAAAAGTGTAGATAGAAACAATGTTAAAAACTGGGTGCGTGAGGTTCACGCTGAGTGTAGTGACGAAATTCTCCTCGACCCAAAGCCATATAAAAGCCGCGAAGAATGGTGTTGGGAGCGATGCGATATGAGCACTGAAAAGTTGTCTAATATTCCTGAAACGTGCAAAACAATTCTAATAAACCATTGGCCACTTCGACTAGATCTTATAAATTTACCTAGGGTTCCGCGCTTTACGCCTTGGTGTGGCACCCATTTGACACACGATTGGCATAATAAATTTCGAGCTAATGTGGTTATAAGTGGCCATTTACATACTAGACGGACAGATTTTATCGACGATTGTAGATTTGAGGAAGTGTCTTTGGGATATAGGCGTCAATGGGATCTAAACTATGGTATAGATTATTACTTAAGAACAATCATAGCTGATTGAATGATTAGCTTAAAAATATATTTACAATGATTGGGTAAGGTTTTGGGAGGTAGAAGTATTGATCTTAATTATTGGAGGAGGGATAGGCGGTTTAACTTTAGCCCTCAATCTGCATCGAGTGGGTATTCCTTGCCAGATTTTTGAGTCTGCTAAAAAAATTAAACCTCTAGGTGTGGGGTTAAACATTTTACCTCATGCTATGCGTGAATTATCTCTCCTTGGGTTAGAATCTAATATCGCAAATGATGCTATTGAAACACAGGATGTGTCTTTTTATAATAAATTTGGCCAGCATATATTCACTGAGGCTAGAGGCCGATTTGCTGGTTATGAATGGCCACAATATTCAATTCATCGAGCTAGTTTACATGATGTTCTCTTGAAGGCCGTGTGCGATCGGTTGGGTCCTGATGCAATTATGACGGGGCATCGTTTTAGAGAGCTAGAACAATCTAACGAGGGTGTGGTTGCCTACTTTGATAATGAGGAGGGGTCTTGCTCAGGTGTGAAGGCATACAGAGGAAGCGCCATAGTGGGTTGTGATGGTATAAAATCAGTCGTTCGTTCTTCTTTTTATGAGAAGAACGACCCGTTGATTTATTCTGGAATTACCATGTGGCGTGGTATAACAAAATGGCCTCCCTTTTTGTCAGGATCGTCAATGGTCTATGCTGGTTGGCTAGAGACTGGGAAGGTAATTGCCTATCCGATAAGCAAAACTGATGATGGAATGCATATTGTAAATTGGCTTTGTGAATTTTACTGTCCTCCCAGAAATCCAAAAGGTGATTGGGGGCAAAAGGGGCGTATAGAGGATTTTATTTGGTCGTGTAAGGAGATGAAATTCTCTTGGCTTAATATTCCAGAGATGATAGCGGCAGCGGAGTTTATTCTTGAATACCCTATGGTCGATAAGGAACCTATAAAACAATGGAGCTTTGGTCGAGTGACATTACTTGGTGATGCGGCTCACCCGATGTACCCTAGAGGATCTAATGGAGCAGGTCAGTCGATCATTGACGCCAGATGCCTGGCAGATAATTTGGCCTCCGAATTTGATGCGGTAACTGCTTTTAAGAAGTATGAGACTGATAGACGACCAAAAACTACTGCTATCGTCCATGCAAATAGGTCTAATCCTCCAGACGCAATATTGCGAGAGGTGTACGAGAGGACTGGGGGTAAGCCATTTAAAAAGATAACTGACGTGGTGTCCGTTGAAGAACTTGAAGCTTTGTCCGAGCAGTATAAAAAAATAGCTGGGTTTAAGTTAGAAGCAGTTCAAAATAAAAAAAGTTTTATGGAGACCTTTTGACTCAGCTAATAGGAACTATAGTTGTGGTTTCTTACTATTAAAGGAATACGAATTCTGATAAATAAAGCTTAATGTATCAATAAAGTAAGGCTTAAGTTTGTAGGAAATGAGAATGAAAAGATCTAAAGCACTGAAACTATCTCTAATGGGGGCTAGCGCACTGACCTTGGTGGCTTGCGATAATAGTCAAGAGGTTGGGGTCTTTGAGACGCTCGACCAATGCATTGACCAAGCGGGGTTTTCGCGTGACATTTGTGAAGCAAATCAGAAAAAGGCACAATCTGAACATCTCAGGGTAGCGCCTAAATATACGTCTATATCGGATTGTGAGACAGATTTCGGATCTGAAAAATGTGAAACAGCACCGCAGCGAACTACATCGGGGGGATCAGTTTTTATGCCTATGATGATGGGATATATGATGGGCAATATGTTAGGTGGTAATTCGCGCTTTTCTGCTCAACCGCTTTACCGATCGCGGGACGATTCTCGTAATTTTAGAACGGGAGATAATCAAAAAGTGTCAGGAAAGACAGGGGTAACAAAAGTAGCAGGGCAAACTGCACGAGCTGCGTCCACTAAAACAAGAACAATCCGTCGAGGCGGGTTTGGTTCTTCTGCGAGAGCATCCACTGGGCGCTTTCGTAGTTTCCGCGGTTTTGGCGGTTAGTCGCCTGTTCAGATGCAACGTATTAAGGTTGAAGAACGCGCAGACTGGAAGACTCAAGCGGAATCCTTGGGGTTTAACTTCCACACTATGTATGGCGCTGCCTACTGGGACGAGTCGGCTTGCTATCGATTCTCAATAAACCAAATAGAAAATGATATAGAAGACCCAACAAACGAAATAGAGCAAATGTGCTTTGAGCTAGTTGCTCGAGCAATCCAAGATGAAGAGATGCTGCATAAGCTCGCTATACCGGAAGCATTTTGGGATTACGTCCGCTCTAGTTGGTTAAAACAAGAAAAAAATTTGTATGGGCGCTTAGACCTTTCGTATGACGGTTCTTCGCCAGCAAAATTGCTAGAGTACAATGCAGATACACCTACTTCACTCTATGAAAGTTCAGCTTTCCAATGGGTATGGTTGGAGCAGGCAATGGAAAAGTCGATTATTCCTGCGGGTTGTGATCAATTCAATTCGATCCATGAAAGTATGGTGAAAGCTCTTGAACAATTCGGTATCGAAGACCAATTGCATCTCACTGCTTGCAGAGGAAGTGAGGAAGACGAGGGGACTGTGCGTTATATCGAAGAGTGTGCGGTCCAAGCTGGGCTTGAAACAAATTTCATTTTTTTGGAGGATATAGGCATTGATAAAAATGGGTATTTTACTGATCTTGATGACAAAAGAATAGAGACGTTGTTCAAACTTTACCCATGGGAATGGATCATGAAAGATGAATTTGGTCTTTCATTGCCCAAAAATGAATTGAAGATAATTGAACCGGCTTGGCGAATAATACTATCTAATAAAGGAATGCTTCCTCTGCTTTGGGAGATGTTTTCAGGACATCCAAATTTGCTACCTGCTTTTTTCCCCAATGACCCTCGGGTAAGTGAAATAGAGGGAGGGGTTGTCAAAAAGCCATTATTTTCCAGGGAAGGAGGAAATGTTGAAATAACTGAGGTGGATGGAAATATTATTAAAGCGGATGGTCCATATGGTGACCAAGGGTCAATTATACAGGCTTTACATCCGTTACCAGTTTTTGATGGTAATCATACCGTAATTGGTTCTTGGCTTGTTGCGAGTAATGCATGTGGTATTGGAATAAGAGAGGATGATACCGCAATCACCAGGGATACATCTCGATTTTTACCACACGTAATTCTAGACTAGGCTTAAAAAAGAGCCCAGGCTAGTAATAGCCTGGGCAAGTTTAGACAGGGAGGTTTTTCGTCTGGGAGACGAGGGACCCGAAGGCCCTTAAATATTTGAACCGCGAACAATACGAGGACTTATATTATATATTATAAAACAGCGGATCAGATCCAATGATAATTTGTCAGATCGGCCATGCAGAATCTGCATGGCTAGAAGGAAGTTTTTGCAACCTCCTGTATGAGAAAATCTCTTAGTACTGCTATACGTTTGGATCGTTTCAATTCCTCTGGGTAGACAAAAAATGCTGGTACTGCTGGACCATCTATTTCTGGTAAAATCCTCAAAAGGTTTGGATCCTCCGCGGCCAGGTAATCAGGTAAAGCTGCTATTCCAACACCCCCTTGCACTGCGCGAAATATTCCATAAACATTATTAACACGTACAATTTTTTGTTGCTTCATTTTATCTGAACCCGATAGCAAACTGAGTAACCAATTAGCTTCAATATATGGTAAACTAATACTTTCTCCGTAAATAACTATTCTATGATCTGATAAGTCTTGTATGGATTTTGGAATTCCATTTGTTTCCACATATCTTGGCGACGCATACAGATGGAATCGTATAGTCTTTAGATGACGTTGGATTAAATCAGGTTGTTTGGGAGGGGTTAGGCGCACAGCTACGTCTGCTTGTCGCATAGAGAGGTCTAACTCAAAGTCATTTATAAAAAGTGTCACATTAACTTCTGGATAAACTTCGATAAACCGCCCAATACGCGAAGCAAGCCAGGTTGATCCAAATGCTACTGTACTTGTAATACGCAGATTACCTTTTGGTCGTTCCCTTCCTTCACTAATCAGTGCTTCGGTAGTAGCAAGTTTAGAAAAAATATCTCGTACTGTAACAAATAATACTTCGCCTTGTTCTGTAAGTATAAGGCCTCGAGCATGTCTATGAAAAAGTGCAATATTTAAGCTCTGCTCTAGATTGCTTATTTGCCTACTTACAGCAGATTGGCTAAGATTTAACCGTTCACCAGCATGGGTAAAACTTCCAGCTTCAGCGGCGGCATGAAATACGCGGAGCTTATCCCAATCCATTTTCTATCTTCTTAATTTGTTTTAAAACTTGATAGTATAGATTAAAGCACATGTGCGCACTGGTTTTCTTTTAATGTTTAAAGTAGACCTTAATCCTCGATACTGGCTAAATATTTTTCTGTTTCTAGCGCTGACATACATCCAAGACCAGCGGCAGTAACTGCTTGTCTAAATGTCTTGTCAACGCAATCGCCTGCGGCAAAAATCCCAGATTTATTTGTTTTTGTGGTGCCGGGAGTGACTACGATGTAGCCTTCCTCATCCATCTTAATTTTATCGGTGAAGATTTCTGTGGCTGGCGTATGCCCTATAGCTATAAAGCATCCTTGAGTTTGGAGTTCTGAAATCAAATTGGTTCTTATATTACGAACTCGTACGCTTTCCACACCGCAATTAGGCACAGAGTCTCCACAAATTTCAACAACTTCACTGTCCCAAATGACATGGATGTTTTTGCTTTTGAAAAGCCGGTCTTGAAGAATTCGTTCAGCGCGTAAGGTATCTCTCCTGTGAATTAGAGTTACTTTTGATGCTAGATTTGCAAGATATAAAGCTTCTTCTACTGCAGTATTTCCACCACCTACGACTATAACTTCCTGGTTTTTGAAGAAAAAACCATCACACGTGGCACAGGCCGAAACTCCTCTACCATTAAAAGCTAATTCGCTATCTAACCCAAGCCAGCGTGCTTGTGCTCCTGTCGCTATAATGACTGAATCCGCCGTATATATTTCTCCCGTATCTCCAGTCATTACAAATGGCTTTGTATCAGTATCAATAGAAGTAATTATATCTTGAATAATGCGCGTGCCAACGTGCTTTGCTTGCGCTTCCATTTGTTCCATCAACCATGGACCTTGAATAACATCAGCGAAACCAGGGTAGTTCTCAACATCAGTAGTAATTGTCATCTGTCCCCCTGGTTGAATGCCCGCTATAAGTAGTGGGTTCATATTTGCACGCGCGGTATAGATAGCCGCCGTCAGCCCCGCAGCGCCCGAACCTATAATTATGACTTTTTCCGTACTTGCTAGCATCCTTACAAGTTTCCTATCCTGCGTTGTTGATCATAATGAAGTATAACATTCTGGTTCAGAGATTAGGTATCTATACTAAAAACCATAAATAAAAAATCATAAAAACATAAATATCTGCGTTAAAGATAAGTTTTTTACATAAGTTTATCTTGGTAGTACGTTACTACTATGAGTAATAATAATTGATTGTGGTCGTGAAATGCCCTCTGTTAAAGGAAGTAGAATTGGAAAATAAATGTTAGAACAATTGTTACTCGTTCTCATTGTAACAAATATTATTATGATGATTATCCTTTACGCAGTAACGGCTAGAATGCTTAAATTAAGGCGGCAAAAAAAACGTTCGTTCAATTTCAAGTCTTACCCAATTCCACAAATGCAACTAAGTTCCGTAGCGCCCTGTTTTGGTCTTAACGAGTATGGAGTTGGCGCAGATTCGATGGTTTTTTTTATCGGCGGTGAAGAAGTGGTTGCCTCGCTTTCTGATAGAGAGACTTGGGTGTTAGCCGGATTGGCCAAGTCAGCTAAGACTATATTTGAATTTGGAACATGTAGTGGAAAGACAACTCATGTTATGGCGTTAAATACTGATGATGATGCTCGATTATATACTTTAACAATACATCCTGAGAAGTTGAGCGAATTAACCTTTTTAGACACTGATGACCGACATCACAAAGATATGGCTGAGTTTGAAGCAAAATTCGATAATTTTTATTATGAGGGTCACTCAACAGAGAAAAAAATAACTCAAATTTTTTCGGATAGCAAAGATTATGATGAAACAGAGTTAATAGGACAGATAGATTTAATATTCATAGATGGTGCGCACACCAAATCATATGTAGAAAGCGACACCAATAAGGCCCTTAGGATGTTGAGCTCGCAAGGGATCATAATTTGGCATGATTATAAGTTAGATGCACCAGATGTTTTTCATTATCTTAATGAATTGTCTAAAACTATCAAAATGGTCCACATTAAGGATACAGACATGGTGATGTATCGCAAAAGCTCTACATAATGTTCTCTGTTTTCAATCGATTTTTTATCATCGTTGCTATTCTTTTAGTTTCATTTAAGGGCTCATAGTTCCAGTTTTCATTTTTTCCATTGAAATATCTGGCTATTCCGGCTGTCTCCATGGACTCGATAAATTTATTCCGTCTCTTAGAATCTTTTCCAAAAGGGATTATATAGACAGGCTTACCTGTAGAACAGGCTTCCGAAATCATATTAATAGAGTCGGAGGTAACTATTACCGAATCCGCTATCCCTAGAAAACCCAGATAGGGGTTCGGCTCACCAGATGTCCATACAATAATATTAGGGTTTCTTGTTAGAGAGCATAATTCTTTTTCCAGTAATTTGCTCGATCGTTTTGATGAAGTTATCATTAAGCTACAATTATTATCTATAGAAAACCGATTTAAACTTATTACCAATTTTTTGATCATAATGTGGTCGATTGTATGGTTCTTTGTATTTCCTCCTATATTTACTGCAACTTTTTTTCCTTTAAGTTTTTGCGTCTCCTTTACAAAAAGGCGGGCCTCATTTTCCAGCAAGGATGGTGTTATCCGGTTAAGAGAACCTTTTGTGGTAATAATATTAGAGCCTCTAGATGGATCGTGTTCAGGTATTATTAATAAATCAAAATACTTTGAACTAATTCTGGGGTCTTGAATATGAATTGTATAAATTAAGTTTTTGGCTCGTTTTTTGAGAGCAATCGATGCTCCTGCGTGCCGCTTACCACAAGTAATCAATATATTTGGTGCGGGTAAAGATAATATTTCTCCAAATTCAGCGGCTGGTGGTATTCCTCGAAAATTGGCTAAACTAGGAAAAATTCTGTTGAGCCAATATGGTTTGATCAATTTTTTTTTATAATTTAAATCTAATGCTTCAGCTAGAGCGATTGATTGTATTTCCATGCCAATAGTTCCATCAGAAAGTATCCAGCAACTAGGTATTCTTTTTTTTTCAATAAGGCTTTCCACAATTACGTAAACTCCTGATGCATCTTATTTGATTGGTATTACACTTTGGGTGTGGAAAACCATGCGCAAGAATCTTGCGCCCAAACATTTTTGTGGTCATATTATAGTAAACAGAAGCAGAATCCCAAAGTATTGTTCTAAGTGGTATGTAAAAGGAGGCAAGAGCCCATGCAACGTGTAAAGCTCGACCGAATAGATAAGAGAATTCTGCGAGATCTTCAAGAAGATGGTAGAATGACAAACGTGGAACTTGCTGAACGCGTTGGAATTTCGGCGCCGCCGTGTTTAAGGAGAGTTAGGGCGCTAGAGCGCTCTGGTTTTATTCTTGGGTATCACGCTGATGTAAGCCCTGAAAAATTAGGTTTTTCGGTGATAATTTTTGCCTTTGTTGGTCTTTCTAGTCAATCTGAAACTGACTTACTGGCATTTGAAAAAATGATAGAAGATTGGGAGGAAGTTAGAGAGTGCCATATGCTATCAGGCGAAACTGATTTTTTATTAAAGATAGTTACTCGTGATTGGGATGAATTTCAAAAATTTTTGACTGGAAAACTAACCCCTGCACCCAATGTGTCTAACGTAAAAACAGCCCTAGCCTTCAGAACTAAAAAACAAAAACCTGGTGTTCCGATAGATGATACGGTGATAGATGGCGTCAATGATGATTAGCCTTTTCTCTCTCCTAAGTGCTAACCATTCATTGTTTAAAAAAACCATTAAGAATAGATGGTTATGATATTACGATATTTAGGATTTCGTAACTCTTAGACCCTCGTGGCGTATTAACCTCTGCAGTATCTCCCACTTTCTTTCCTATCAGAGCTTTAGCTATAGGTGACGATGTGGAAATTAAACCTTTAGAAATATCAGCTTCATAAGGACCAACTACTGTGTAGGTGCTCTCGTCATCAGTATCTTCGTCAGCGACTACAATGGTGGTACCAAAAGTGACGGTGTTACCATCGATCATTGATGGGTCAATAACCTCAGCCCGGCTGATTACATCTTCTAGTTCTCCAACACGACCCTCTATAAAACTTTGACGGTCCCTTGCAGCGTGATATTCTGCATTTTCGGACAGATCACCGTGCTCCCTGGCCTCAGATATAGCGCGTATCACATCTGGACGCTCAACCGACTTAAGCTGTTTTAACTCTTCTTGCAAACGCTCCAGCCCGTCGCGTTTGATTGGAATCTTCTGCATTTTTTACTATCCAAACTTCCCCATAATTCAAATACTCACATTACCTCCACTACAAATAGGACTGTAACGTTGCAACTTCAAGGGGACCGTTTTTGATCGCTGTTATAGCCTGCACCGCTGCTTTAGCACCCTCAACCGTGGTATAGTATGGGATACTGTGTGTTAATGCGGTTCGTCTTAAGCTAAAACTATCCTGAATTGCTTGGGTCCCACCCGTAGTGTTTATAACTAAATCTATATGCCCGGAAATCATATTGTCAACGACATGAGGCCGTCCTTCCAACACCTTTTTAATTGTCTTGGCCGGCAAACCGGATTTTCTCAATATTTCCGCCGTGCCTGAGGTGGCTAATAAGGAAAAACCGTGCTGGCATAACGTATTTGCAAGTTCTAGTATAGATTCTTTATGATCATCGCGTACTGATATGAAAACAGCACCAGATTCTGGCAAAAAGGTTCCTGCAGCTATTTGGCTCTTCGCAAAAGCAGATGCAAAATTAACATCTATTCCCATGACTTCCCCCGTAGATTTCATCTCAGGCCCAAGAATACTATCAACTCCCGGAAAGCGAGCAAAAGGAAATACTGCTTCTTTGACTGCTACATGTTTTGGTGCTGTTTCCCGTAAACCAAAAGATGCTAATTTAACCCCAGACATAATTAGAGCGGCAATCTTTGCAATAGGTATACCGGTAGATTTGGCTACAAACGGAACTGTGCGGCTAGCTCTAGGGTTAACTTCAAGTATAAAAACCTCATTATCTTTTACTGCAAACTGTATATTCATTAAGCCTCGAACATTAAGTCCGAATGCTAATTGTCGCGTTTGCCTTTTTATCTCATTAATGATTGATGATGGTAAAGATTGTGGCGGCAACGAACAGGCGCTATCACCGGAATGAATGCCAGCCTCTTCGATGTGTTCCATTACACCAGCTATATATGTAGATTGATTATCCGACAAGCAGTCAACGTCTACTTCAATGGCACTGGATAAAAACCGGTCGATCAAAATCGGATTTATATCCGATGTGATTATCGCTTGCTGCATGTAACGCCTCAAAGAGGTTGTGTCATGGACTATCTCCATCGCCCTCCCCCCTAGGACATAGGATGGTCTTATTACTACAGGGAACCCTATCTTTGTTGCTACAGCCTCTGCCTCTTCTGTTGAAAACACGATTCCATTAGCAGGTTGCCTTAATTTTAACTGCTCTAAAAGTTCCTTAAAACGTTCTCTATCTTCGGCTAAATCGATGGAGTCTGCTGGGGTACCTAAAATATTAATATTAGCTGCCTCTAATGCGGGACACAACTTAAGAGGGGTTTGACCTCCAAGCTGAACAATAACTCCTTTGACGGAGCCATTCCTCTGTTCTGCTCGGATTAGTTCAATAACATTTTCAGCTGTGAGGGGTTCGAAGTATAATCTATCCGAAGTATCATAATCTGTAGAAACTGTCTCTGGGTTACAGTTAACCATGATGGTTTCAAAGCCCGCATCTGAGAGTGCGTATGCCGCATGAACGCAACAATAGTCAAACTCTATTCCTTGCCCAATTCTATTTGGCCCACCGCCAAGAATTATTATTTTTTCCCGGTCTGTGGGCTCAGATTCACATTCTGCGATGTTTAGGCCATCTCCCTCATAAGTGGAATACATATAGGGTGTTTTTGCCTCAAATTCTGCGGCACAGGTGTCAATACGCTTAAAAACGGGCGAGACTTTTAGTTGTTCTCTGAGACGCGCTACATCATGTTCCGTTACTTTTGTTAATTTTGCTATTCGAGCATCGGAAAATCCATCTTGTTTCAATTTAAATAAGGTCGCCTGGTCCGTTGGAAGTCCGCAACGCTCTAAATTATTTTCTTTTTCAACTAATACTTTTATTTGATCAAGAAACCATACATCTATAGAGCAGGCATTATAGATCTCATCTGTTGACAAACCCGCTCTAAACGCTTGTGCTACCCGCAACAATCTATCAGGCACAGGTTCTGATAGTGCCGCAACAATAGCACTTTTATCTAGGTTTTGTATTGACGCTCCAGGTAGTTCAATCTCGTCAAGCCCTGTCAGGCCAGTTTCCATCGAACAGATAGCTTTTTGCAGGGACTCTGAAAATTTCCTGCCAATTGCCATAGACTCCCCAACAGATTTCATAGAGGTGCCCAAAGTTGCCTCTGATCCAGAAAATTTTTCAAAAGTAAATCGAGGGATTTTAGTGACTACGTAATCTATGGTCGGTTCAAAACTAGCTGGAGTGGCTCCCGTGATATCATTGGTCAGTTCGTCTAAAGTAAAACCTACAGCTAATTTGGCTGCTATTTTGGCTATTGGAAAGCCTGTCGCTTTCGACGCTAGCGCAGATGACCTTGAGACCCTTGGGTTCATCTCAATTACAACTAACCGACCATTCCCCGGGTCAACAGCAAATTGGACATTTGAACCACCTGTATCAACTCCAATTTCCCGGAGAACTGCAATTGAAGCGTCACGCATTCTTTGGTATTCTTTATCGGATAGCGTTAGGGCTGGTGCCACAGTAACTGAGTCCCCAGTGTGTATCCCCATTGGATCGATGTTTTCTATGGAGCAAATGATTATACAGTTGTCTGCTTGATCTCGGACAACTTCCATTTCAAATTCTTTCCAGCCTAAGACTGATTCTTCTACTAAGACTGAATCAACCGGTGAAAGCCTAAGACCTGTTCGCAAAATATCATCAAATTCTTCTAGGTTATAAGCAATTCCTCCTCCAGTACCAGCTAATGTGAAGGAGGGGCGTAGGATTGCCGGCAGACCAACTTGCTCCACTGCGTTTCGTCCGTCTTCCTCTTTTTCTACCAGACATGAACGAGGCGATTCTAAACCTATTTTATCCATAGCCTTTCTGAATAATAGTCTATCCTCTGCCTTCTCAATGGCATTAAGGTTCGCCCCGATTAGTTCGACATTTAGACGATCGAGTGTCCCATCTTTTGCAAGTGCTAGCGCTGTATTAAGGGCCGTTTGTCCTCCCATCGTAGGTAGCAATGCATTAGGTTTTTCTTTCTCAATAATACGTGCGACTGTATTGGGTGTTATCGGTTCTATATAGGTGGCATCTGCGAGATCAGGGTCGGTCATAATTGTTGCCGGGTTTGAATTAACCAACACTATGCGATACCCTTCTTCTTTTAAAGCCTTGCACGCCTGCGTTCCCGAATAATCGAATTCGCAAGCTTGACCAATCACAATTGGCCCAGCCCCTATAATTAAAATACTAGATATATCGGTGCGTTTAGGCATGGTTCGATGCGTTGACCTCGCGAATGAGTTGGATAAAGTTTTCGAACAAATATTCGCTATCCGTGGGCCCTGGGGAAGCTTCAGGGTGATATTGTACGGAAAAAACAGCTTCGTGTTCTAACCTAAGTCCTTCTATAGAACCATCAAATAAGGATCGATGGGTGATCTGTAAATTTGTTGGAAAATTATCTTCTGAGACAATAAAGCCGTGATTTTGACTTGTTATCTCTATCTTTCCTGTGATTAAATTTTTTACAGGGTGATTTGCTCCTCGATGCCCTACCTTCATTTTTTGTGTATTAGCCCCTAAAGCTAGCGCAAGAAGTTGATGACCTAAGCAAATGCCAAAGATTGGTCTCTTACTCTCCAACAACGTCCTTATCGTTGGCACTGCATAGCCTGCAGTTGCAGCAGGGTCTCCTGGGCCATTTGATAAAAAAATTCCATCTGGTTTAAGATCCAAAATTGTGTCAGCAGAGGTTGTTGCCGGTACTACTGTGACTTTACATCCAACTTTTGACAGATTCCGTAGGATATTCTTTTTTGCACCATAGTCTATAGCTACGATGTGATAGTCCTCTGTTTCCGATGTCCTAAACGCATCAGGACTGCTTGCATCCCCAAATTGCCATGTACTATCATGCCAAGTATAAATTCGATCGCAAGAAACAGATTTCGCTAGGTCTCTACCTTCTAAACCTATATAATCTTCAGCCATTTTAGTCAGCTGATTAATATTGAATGACCCTTTTTTGCAGTGGCAAATTACACCATTTATCGCTCCAAAAATGCGAATTTTCTTGGCGATTTCTCTTGTATCAACTCCACAAATGCCAATTAAGCCAATTGAATTAAGCCAATTATCAAAAGTCTCAGTTGCTCTATAATTCGATGGGTCTGTCGTATCTACTCTAAGAACAATACCTTTTGCAAAAGTGTGTTGATGCTCTAAATCGTTCTCATTTATACCAATATTGCCAATGTGAGGGAAAGTGAAAGTAATGATTTGATCAGCGTAGGAAGGGTCTGTGATTATTTCTTGATACCCAGTCATTGAGGTATTAAAGCAAAACTCACCGGCTGTAGTGCCCTCTATTCCGAGACCACTACCCCAAAATATTGACCCATCTGCGAGCACCAAAGCGCAAGTTGCAGTAGTTGGTTGCTCATTTGATCGTCTTAAATGAGATTGGGTCGCAGTAGCGATCGCCATCAGCAATTTTTCCTTGGATAAAATTCGCGGTGTTGGATACGCGATGTTGGCATTTTGGTCAACCTTTATATTTTGATTAATAGCATATTCTAATCACAGTTAATAAAAAGCTTGCGTTTTAAGTATGATTACTCAATTAGTACCGCCATATTTTCTTGAATGTTATTAGAATTTTGTTCTAAGGGGAATAATCGTGTTGCGTGAAGAATTGAATAATGCGCTCAAACTGGCAATGAAATCACAGGACAAGTCTTCTATAGGGACCATTCGTTTAGTCCTTGCCTCAATAAAAGATCAGGATATTGCTGCGCGCGGCGATGGAAATTTGGACGGTGTATCTGACTCACAGATACTTGCATTGCTACAAACAATGGTAAAGCAAAGAAATGAGTCTGCAAGACTGTATGAAGATGGTGGGCGGAGTGATTTGGCTGAACAAGAAAAAAAAGAAATACAAATTATCCGACGGTTCACTCCTAGGCAACTAGCGGATTTAGAGGTCGAATCGCTTGTTAGGGAAATTATAAAAGAGGTCGACCTGCAAGGACTTAAAGATATGGGAATAATTATGGGACTTTTGAAGGAGAGGTACCCGGGGCAAATAGATCTATCAAAAGCTGGAGGTGTTGTCCGCAATATCTTGGGGGCGTGAAATTTACTCTAATAAAGGTATTTAAATTATTTCAAAATACCGCTTCATTTGCCAATCTGTAACTTGCCGTTGATACTCTTGGACTTCCCATTCACGTGTAGCTACGTAATGATCTACGAATTTGTCGCCAAAGTAAGACCGGGCTGGAGCAGATTTATTTAATAATTTGGCTGACTCTTGCAAGGTTTTGGGCAAATCATTAATAGTCTTAGGCTGCTCGCTGTAACCATTTCCATGGACTGGAGAGCTGGGAGAAATCTTGTTTTGGATCCCCCATAGACCAGATGCCAAAGCAGCGGCCATACTTAGATAAGGGTTAGCATCAGCGGACCCAAGTCTATATTCTACGCGTTGACTTTTAGGGGAGCCGAGAAGAGCTCTAATCGCACAAGTTCTATTATCTATGCCCCAACTATTAGTTGTAGGCGCCCAAAGCCCTGGAACAAGTCTAGTATATGAATTTATTGTTGGTGCAACTAACGCGGTAAAATCTAATAAAAGATTTTGTTGGCCACCAATAAACCATCGCATTGTGTCACTGATTGAATCATTCTTTGCCGGGTCGTTGAAAACTGGTGCTCCTTGCTTGTCAGTTAGCGATAGATGAATATGCCCAGATTGTCCTGGGTGCTCCATTGACCATTTAGCCATAAATGTTGCCATTAAATCATGCTTTTGCGCAAAGATTTTTGTGAATGTTTTGAATAAAATTGCCTTATCTGCCGCGGCTAATATGTTATCCACTTTTATTGCTGCTTCCATGACGCCTGGGCCAGTTTCGGTATGGTATCCCTCAATAGGGAAATGCATTTCCTCACACATCCTTAACAAGTCACTATGAAAGTTTGAATTAACAGAGTTTCTAATTAATGAATAACCGAAATTTCCAGGTGTGTAAGGGGTTAAGTTTTGAAACTTTTTCTCCCTTGCTGTTTCAGGAGTTTCATTGAATAAAAAGAATTCATATTCTGCTGCTGCTTTAACAAGAAAACCCATAGAATCAGCCTTAGAAATCACTCGTTTTAGTACATTTCTAGGACAAATCTCCTGGGCAGACCCTGCAAATTCTGCAAGAAAAAATAGTATTCCATTTTCCCATGGTATTTCGCGACATGTATCGGGGATAGGTTTTACTATGGCATCTGGAAATCCTGTATGCCAGCCGGTAAAGTTAGCGTTATTGTATAGGTTATCATCGATATCCCAACCGAGAATTACGTCACAAAAACCAAAGCCTGTTTCAAAGGATTCAAGTAACTTTTCCTGAGAAATATATTTTCCACGAAGGACCCCGTCGACGTCGGTTACTGCAATCTTGGAGTGAGGTAATGCTTTTTTTTGAATAAACTGTTTGGCGTCAGATATTGTTCTGATATTAGATGGTTGCATTATGAAGCTTCTTATCTAGAGTTAATATTCAGATATTATTTAGCATAAGACTTTTTTTGATTACTTAAAATGAATATATCGATCCTTAAAATTAGTGGATTTTAGAATATGTTGCAGCCTAAATTGAGTGGACCCTGGTCAGCGCTTCAGATTAAGGATTATTTAAATGAGACACCCATACCTCTTCGACTTTCAGTGATCTCGCCTAAGGGATGGCCTATTATAGTTTCGTTATGGTTTGTTTTTGAAAAAAATGAAATTTTATGTGCTAGTAAGCGACAATCAAAAATAATTAAATGTCTGGAAAATAATCCGCGATGTGCTTTTGAGATCTCTGGAGAAACTCCACCATATTCAGGCGTTAGGGGGCAGGGTATTGCCTTTTTGCGAGAAGATGACAATTTCACAGTTCTTGAACGATTACATGATCGTTTCTTGGGAGAAAAAAATACACCGTTTCGACGTTGGCTTTTAGAAAATAGCAATAGCGAGGTGATTGTTTCCATAAAGCCTGAGCGATTAATGACCTGGGATTATCGTACTCGAATGTCCAAGAGTGATTAATATATAAATAATTGTTATAGGTTAATTAGATGGAACGATAGACAGGGTGTTCCCCTCTAAGATCACGCTAACTTTACTCCCTTCACTAACACTACCATCTAAAACGCTTAAAGCTAGGGAATTCTGAATATGTTTCTGGATAACTCTTTTTAATGGCCTTGCACCATATCGTGGATCATAACCCGCAGTCGCAAGCCATTTCTTCACCGGCAATTCCATTTCAATATTAATACCTTTGTTATTAAGAAGTTGTTCTAGATATTTTACTTGAATAGCTACGATTTTTTCCATATCTAGGATTGTTAGTTTTGAAAATAAAACAACATCATCCAATCGGTTGAGAAATTCCGGTCGTAGTCTTGCGCGAACGTCATTCATAATTCGTTCTCGTATTGAGTCGGATAATTCATCTTCGGACGAGTTTGACAGATGAATAGCGCCAATATTAGAAGTCATAATTATTATAGTATTGCGAAAATCAACAGTCCTGCCTTGACCGTCTGTTAACCGCCCATCGTCTAAAACTTGCAACAATACGTTTAGCACCTCCAAGTGGGCTTTTTCTATTTCATCAAAAAGCAGAACTTGGTATGGCCGTCTACGAACCGACTCGGTTAGCAAACCTCCTTCTTCATAACCAATATATCCGGGAGGTGCTCCTATCATCCGGGCAACGGCGTGCTTTTCCATAAACTCTGACATATCGATCCTAGTCATAGAGTTTTCGTCATCGAATAAGAACTCTGCAAGAGCTTTACTCAATTCAGTTTTGCCAACTCCGGTCGGTCCCAGAAATAGAAAAGAACCGACTGGTTTAGACGGATCCTGAAGGCCAGCTCGAGCCCTTCGTACGGCATTTGCTACTTCTTGAATAGCGTATTCTTGTCCAATTACTCTATCATTAATTCGTTTTTCCATCGAGAGCAATTTTTCTCGCTCTTCTGCCAACATCCTAGTCAATGGAATACCTGTCCAGCGGGATACAATTGACGCTATGTCATTTGAGTTCACTTGTTCTCTTATATTTGTTTTGGATGATTTATCTTTTAAGCTTTGGATTTTATTTTCTAGTTCGGGGATAATGCCATAGAGTAATTTTCCTGCTTCTTCGTATTCACTAGTCCTCTGTGCTACATGAAGTCTATGACGGGTAGAATCAAGAGTTTCCTGTAACTTCTGTATACGACTCACAGTAGCTTTTTCATTATTCCAATTTTTGGTTAACAAAGCAGAATTTTTCTCAAGGAGCACAAGGTCATCTTCTAATTGAAATACGCGATCATCACCGATGCTTTCAGACTCTTTTTTTATTGCCTCCTGCTCGATCTTCAATTCCATGATCTTCCTATCAAGGGTATCAATCTCCTCAGGTTTTGAGTCTATCTCCATTCGTCGGCTAGACGCGGCCTCATCTATAAGATCAATAGCTTTATCTGGCAGGAAACGATCGCTTATGTAACGAGCTGATAATTTTACAGCTGAGATGATAGCTTTATCCATTATCTGAACGCCATGATGAAGTTCATACTTTTCTTTCAAACCACGAAGTATATTGATTGTATCAGAGATCCCGGGCTCTTTTACAAATATAGGTTGAAATCTGCGAGCTAATGCTGCGTCTGTTTCAATATGCTTTCGATATTCGTCAAGCGTTGTGGCACCAGCGCAATGCAGAGTTCCTCTTGAAAGTGCAGGTTTCATCATATTAGATGCATCCAACGAGCCCTCTGCTGCTCCAGTGCCAACTAATGTGTGTAATTCATCGATAAAGAGTAATACTTCTCCTGCTGCTTCATTTATTTCATTTAGTAATGCTTTTAATCTTTCTTCAAATTCGCCTCTAAACTTTGCTCCCGCAATAACTGACCCAAGATCTAAACTCAGTAATCTTTTGTGTTTAAGAGTTTCGGGTACATCGCCATTAACAATTCGTAATGCTAGACCCTCTGCTATCGCAGTTTTCCCAACGCCAGGTTCGCCAATTAGAATAGGATTATTCTTTGTTCGACGCGCAATCACTTGCATTGTCCTTCGTATCTCTTCATCGCGACCTATAACAGGATCCAGTTTCCCATTTCTTGCCATATCTGTAAGATCACGCGTATACTTTTTGAGGGCACCACCAGATTGCTCTGTTTTATTCAAACTATTATTGTTTTTAGCGGTCATAGATTTTGTCCTTAATTATTCTTTCAATTTAGGCTAGGAATATCTATCTATTTACTCCGTCTTTTGATTTAGAATTTAGATACTTTGTTTGACTTGCACTTTTCTTACGGGGTCATGTTGTTTAGGTTCTGTGGTGCTGCATCCACTTCAGAATCAGTTTTAAATGCTTTATGGTTATAATATTTCTAGATAACGGTTACCAAACATCCAAAACGTTCATAATATACGGGACCGTTACAAAGATACTCCTGGCACTATCGCATGTGGTGATAGACATATATTTTACAAGTTTTCGGTAACAGAAGATTGGTTGTCGGCTCTGATACGTTACAGGCTCAATATAGTGATAAATTTATCTAAAATCGTTCTTGGTATAGTAAGAAAGGGATGATCAATACAATTATTTGGTTATTATGATCTCATTTTACTGTTCTACACTGGGGGGTGAGTTAACTTCATTGTCTGTCACTAGAGATGCTTGGTTTTCCTCATCGATTATTGTTTTTGGTCTTTTGCCCACTCGTGTGGCCTTGGGATTCTTTGGGGATGCTACACTAGGGTCACTAGTTACGTTGGTATCTTTTTCATCCGATGTGGTCGTCTCGTGATTAGGTTCAACTCTTTGGCGGCTTCGCAGCGCAAGTGCAGGCTTGTTATTAGAACTTATCGTATCTTCGTTTTTTTCAATGTCTACCCCTTCGGCATCGCTTACTTTGGTGGTTTTATCTGTATCGTGCGGCGCACCGGCTGTGCTTATTTGTTCTGTTGTTTCCCCAGAAGACTTTTCAGTTTGTTGGGGGGGAAGTGAACTATTCGGTTGGTTGTTTGTATTGTTTTGATTTCTATTCCTGTTTGGATCTGAATTGTTATCGTCGGTGAAAGTGCTAAGTATTCTATAATAATGCTCTGCATGTTGAAAATAACCTTCAGCTAGAACAACTTCACCATTTGTAGATGCTTCACGCGCCAAGTTCATATATTTTTCATGAACTTGATGGGCATTGCCTCTTATTCTTATATCGGGGCCATTACTATCAAAAGTATGATTGCGAGTGGGAGGTCCTGAGCGGCGATTACCACCTCTACCTCTACCACGTTTCGAATGTGGACCTTGTCTCATTATTTACCATTTCCTGTGGTGGTGATCGGCTGAGCTTAGCGCTATGCCTTTACATATAAATAAAATAAAAAATTGACCCTAACTGTGCGGCCACTTCTCTTTTATACCTGAATTAAAGTCTATCGACAGTATTAAAAAAAATACTAACCTTTCGCTAGACGTAATCTATACTAATAGGGTTCTTCATCCAATCCAAGTGTAAATTACTAATTACTTTAAGAATGGTCATTTGTTAAAACTAAACACCGGTCTCTTTTCCCAAGATCTTGCTCTACGCTAAGGCACTTGAGGCCATTCATTGCCATGATATTACCTACTTGTTCTCTTTGTTTATGGCCAATTTCTAAAAAAATGAGGCCTTCTTCTTTCAATAGAGAACCAAACTCGGCCCCTAGCGTTTGGTAACAGGATAAACCATCTTTACCCCCGTTTAGAGCAATTTTAGGATCAAAATTCCGCACCTCTGGTTCGAGTATTTGAATTTCATCCTCCTCGATGTAAGGTGGATTAGATAATATAATATCGAATTTCTCATAAACCTTCTGACCCCAGTCACTTTGTACAAATGCGGTTCTATTTTGCAGCTCATTTTTAACAGCATTCTCTTGCGCTAATTTTACGCATTCTTCTGAGATGTCAACACCGACGCCATAGGAGTTTGGAAACTCCTTTAGAGCGGCTAGAAGTAAGCATCCTGTTCCTGTTCCTAGATCAATTATATTTACCTGCACACCCTTATCAGGCAGATAACGTTTCAGTCCCTCTATTAATGTCTCACTATCTGCTCTTGGATCAAGAGAAGATGGGTTTAATTGGAGAGTGAGGCTCCAGAAATCGCGTTCTCCTACAATTCTAGAGACTGGTTCTCTGGAGCAACGTCTTTTAACTATGTTTTGATAAGTGTCTATTTCGGATGTATTCAGAATTTTATCTTCTAATCCATAAAAACGTTCTTGAGGGCTACCTAGAGCAAAGCCAAGGAGTAGTCGGGCATCTATAATCGGTGTCCTTATCCCAGAAATAGAGAGTTGATTTTTCGCCCAATTTAATACCACTTTTATTGAGTTTTGGTATCCTAACAGATCTTCAACCATAGAATTTCTCTTCAAGACATTATAGCTAAACGGGCGGCTTCATCCTCGGCAGTTAGCCCATTTATTATTTCATCGAGACCCTCTCCAAGAATAATTTTGTCTATTTTATACAGGGTCAGATTAATCCGGTGGTCGGTAACTCGGCCCTGTGGAAAATTATATGTCCTAATTCTCTCCGAACGATCACCTGTTCCTATTTGACCTCGGCGATCGGCTGCTCGTTCTTCATGGATGCGGCTTCGTTCTAAATCGAAAATCCTTGCCCGCAAAATTCTCATGCCTTTTGCCTTATTTTTATGCTGCGACTTCTCATCTTGCTGGGAAACTACTATTCCGGTAGGTAGATGGGTTATTCTAACTGCACTATCTGTTGTGTTGACGGATTGGCCACCTGGGCCACTTGCCCTAAATATATCAACACGTAAATCCTTGTCATCAATAATGATATCAACATCTTCTGCTTCTGGCAGAACAGCGACAGTCGCTGCCGAAGTATGAATACGGCCGCCAGATTCGGTTGTTGGTATTCTTTGTACTCTGTGAACCCCAGACTCATACTTTAATTTTGCAAAAACGGATCGTCCCGTTATAGATGCTATCGCTTCTTTATATCCGCCTATCGCCGTTTCAGAAACTTCCAAAACTTCGAAACGCCAACCATTAATAACCGCGTATTTTTGATACATAGAAAATAGGCTGCCAGCAAATAAAGCCGCTTCATCCCCTCCAGTGCCCGCTCGTACCTCTAAAATGGCATTTTTCTCATCGGTTTCATCCTTTGGTAATAGTAACCGTTGTAGTTCAGAAGTTAGTAAGGGTAATTTCGATGTTAAGTCATCAATTTCAGACTTTACAAGTGTAATGAACTCTTCATCAGAATCATTGTCAAATAGTTCATTGGCCTCAGAAAGTTCGTTTTCTAATGATCTCAATTCCAAAACTTTTTCTGCGACAGGACTGAGTTCAAATAATTCTTTAGAAATTTTAGTAATCTCTTCGGCTGTTAGCCCTTTAGCAGAGGAAAGAATCGCTTCAAGTTCTCTATGTCTGGATTCTACTCGTTCTAAATTTGCCTCAAAGCTCACCTGCATCTCCCTCTGCTTTATTTCTTGATATAAGAAGTTTGCGAACTAAAAGTTCGGTAGTTTGATTAAATTCATTTTTTGCTGATAATTCTCTGATAGTACTTATAGGGTTATGAAGCAGTCGGTTAACGAGTAGTTGGGTTATTTGTGAAGAATTAAGTTCCGGTTTTTGTCGCAGAATTTTCAATCTCTCCTCGTTCATGGATTTTATTAATTCACGCAGAAGCGGCTCGACGTGTGTTTTGTTAATATTCTCAGTGAAACACGTTAGCTCTTCTTCTATTATTTGTTCCGCGGCAGTTATTGCCGAGTTGCGTCTCTTTTTGCCTTCCATGGCCAGACACTCAAGGTCGTCTAAACTGTATAAAAAGACTTCGTCGATTTGTTCAATGGCAGGGTCTATTGCACTTGGAACTCCGACGTCAATGATAAATACTGGCTTGTATTGCCTCTTTTTTATAATCAATTCCATCATATCGTGGGAAACCGTATAACCAAGATTATTAGCGCTGATGATAGCTATGTCGACATTAATTAATATTTCAAGTCTTTCGTCATAACTCCCAACGACATCGCCAAAACCCAATGGCAATGGTATACATCCTTTTAAACTTTGGTCAATTAGTGTCAATTGTTCTAAACCAGCGGTCTTGAATTGCTCAGCTAGGAAAAGTGTAGCCTCATCAATACCAAAGACGGCCACTTTGCATTGAGATAAATCTCCATCTATATCCCTTGCAATACGGATCGCCGCAGCGGCTAGCGTTACGGGCCCTTCTCCTATTTGGGTCTCTGTCCGAACCCTCTTAGCAGTATGATAAGCATGTTGGAGAATTGTGTCCAGGTTAGAGCTAATCGTTCCTATCTCTCTAGCGATCCGATGGCTAGTTTTTATTTGGCCTAAAATTTGTGGCTCGCCTATTATATGGCTATCAAGAGCAGCGGTAACTCTAAATAAGTGCCTCAAGGCTGGCTCTTTGGAATGTCGATAAAATAAGGTTATAATTTTTCTAAGAAGGATACCACTCTGTAGAGCGAGTTTTTCAAAGATCGTATCAGCTATACTTTTTAACGTGTCTTCAAAAAAATAGAACTCTAATCTGTCACAGGTAGAGACGGCTAGAACTTCACATGGGACTGATTTAAATATGGTGTCGAGAAACTTTGTTGTTTGGGTGTCATCGAGGAAGATAGCGTCCCTAACAGAGTTGGGGCACACGCCATATTTAAGTCCTATAACGTGGAAAGACTTCAAACTATTTATTGCTTCTTCTTTAATCATGTTAGAGAGGACAAGGTCCTTACTTCTTTATAGTTTTCCAAATCATTCTCAGCCTGTATTTCTTCCGCTTTCTGTTCCACCAAATTGACAATATGTTGCACTATGTTCTCATCTTTTAGTCTATGACTAGGAAGGCCGGCTAAATACACTTGATGTGTCCCTTTCCCTCCACCAGTCAAACCTATATCCGTTTCACGCGCCTCTCCTGGTCCATTAACCACACAGCCAATTATCGATAGGGTCATCGGCGTTTCTATGTGCGCAAGCCGTTCTTCCAATAACTTAACTGTTTTGATAACATCAAATTGTTGCCTGGCGCAGGAGGGACACGAAATGACATTAACTCCTCGGTGTCGGAGGCCTAAAGATTTGAGAATATCAAATCCAACTTTTACCTCTTTTACGGGGTCATCTGACAGAGAAACTCTAATCGTGTCGCCAATACCACTCCAGAGGAGCATCCCCATCCCTATAGACGATTTGACCGTTCCTGCTCTAAATCCTCCTGCTTCGGTTATTCCTACATGTAACGGGCAGTCCGTTAATTCTGATAGCTGTTGGTAAGCTGCAACAGCAAGAAAAATGTCAGACGCTTTGACGCTTATTTTGAAATCTAAGAAGTCTTGATCTTCTAGTAGTTTAGAATGTGCAAGAGCACTTTCCACCATAGCTTCAGGACAAGGCTCTCCATATTTCTCTAGAATTGATTTTTCCAAACTACCAGCATTTACACCAATTCTCATAGAGCAACCATTATCACGAGCAGCTTTGATGACGTCATGTACTCGTTGCTGGTTACCAATATTTCCTGGATTAATCCTTAGACAGGCAGCGCCAGCTTCTGCAGCTTCAATTGCTCTTTGATAGTGAAAGTGGATATCTGCAATCACTGGAATTGGAGAGTTTTTTATAATAGTTTTTAGGCTCCGAGTAGATGCTACATCAGGGCAAGAAACTCTTATAATATCAGCGCCTGCAGCTGCACATTCGTTAATCTGTTGAATTGTTGCTTTTTCGTCTGTAGTAAGCGTGTTTGTCATTGTTTGAACAGAAATTGGAGCACCGCCTCCTACCGGAACCGAACCTACCATAATTGGTCGTGTCTTTTTGGCGGGAATGTCCCGATACGGCCGTATACTCATTTTTCATCCAAATGTCTTAATTGTTACCAGAGAGTTTAAACAAATTTTTACTAGTTAACGCAATATTTTTGGCTATGCGTGTTGGACTTTCTATTTCCGATATTTGTTTTCCATTGATTTTTACAATCAATGCCTGAATATTGCCTGTGGTCAGAAATAAATCATTCCGGTCTGGAACATCATAAGTGTCCCCAGTTTTCAAAATTTGGCGGTAAAGAATATCAGAATTTGATGCTTGAATTTGAACCCAGCTATTTGAGGTTGCTTCTATAGAAATTCTTGGTAAACCTTTAATAGATATGGTGTTAGAGGTCTTTTTTTTATTTAACGCATGTAGTTTGTTGCTTGCTTTCTCGACTAATGCAGCAACTTCAGGTTGCTGTTTGTTTTTATAAGGTAATGCTGGTGCAGAATTTTGTTTCTTTATAACCGAATTTATTTTGTGCTTGGGTAATAGCGTTCCGCTCTTATTAATTTGTTCAGATACCTGTGGTGTTCTGCTCTCTTTTGACTTGATAATTAATAGGTTTCTTTTTTCAACGTGCTGCTTTTGTTGTTTGTCTGAGAACATGTCTGGCATTTTTTCGTCTGATGCAGGTTTTTTTGCGGCGATTTCAGGGCTTATGATCTGAGAATTTTCTAGTTTTATATTCAAATGATTGGGAGCAACAGCTGTTGTTTCTTGGGATTTATCCCAGACCAGAAAAATTCCAGCTCCAATCAAAATAGTCGAAAAAATAACTACTCTACCAGGCACCTTCCCTTCTGGAGCCGGAGAAGGGAATACAGTGATGTTAGTTGGTTCCCTATTCCGTGTTGAACTTTTAAAAAACCTAACCGATTGTTTAGGATCAAGTCCTAGATACTTAGCATACGTTTTAACGAAGCCAACCATGTAGGTGCTTCCAGGTAGTGCCTCAATATCTCCTTCTTCAATCGCTTTCAAATACTCATATCGAATTCGTAATAGGTTAGCTATGTCGCGCAAATCCTGACTAGATTTTTCCCTTGCTCGTCTTAGCTCATGGCCTAACGCAAATTTGTCTGCATACTCAAGGTTGTTGCCTTCTTTAGCAGGACGTTCTCTTAGTTTTATTGGTACTACTGTCGTTTTACCAAGTAATTTTAAAAACTTTTTTTTTAGCTTCATAATATATCGACAAATCCGGTGCGATTTTAACTTCTAATTAACGCGGATCATATAATCAATAATCGACTTTAACTTTAAAAACAATGTTTCTGAATTGTTTATTCAATAATAATTATTAATGTTAGTTTTAATCTATTTCGACTTCTACGGTGCATAATACTAAAGATCTGAGGTGGTAGTGGTCTTGAACTCTTCGCGTAAAGTTGTTTGCCAGCTAACTTTTCCCTTGAATTATGCGGTTTGTTTTCTGGTTTAAGACGATTTATCCAAACCAAAGGCAGAATGGAGTGATCTGACAGCGAGTTCTGTATATTCAGCACTTATTAACACACTAACTTTTATTTCTGATGTTGATATAACTTGAATATTTATTCCCTTATCTGCCAAGGTACTAAACATTGTCTTAGCAACTCCCGGTTGACTTCTCATGCCAACCCCTATCACTGAGATTTTTGATACTTTTGGATCGGCTACTATATCGGCAAATTCAATCTCGCCTTTCAGTCTATTTAACAGATTTACCGCAGGTTCTAGGTCTGTTTTTCCTATAGTAAATGTCAAATCTGTTGTTTCTCCATTTTCGGAGACATTTTGCACTATCATATCTACATTTATCGAGGTATCCGCAAGCGACCCGAATATACTTCCGGCAACGCCTGGGCGATCTTTTACTCCTCGGAGCGTTATCTTTGCCTCATCCGGGCTATATGCAATTCCAGTAATCGTTTCCTGTTCCAAAATTTCATCCTCATTCAATACCATTGTGCCGGGTATGTTTTCAAAGCTTGACCTAACTTGTAATGTTACATTAAATCGCATGGCTAAAGCGACTGACCTGGTTTGCAGAACCTTGGCTCCTTGAGATGCCATCTCTAACATCTCTTCGTACGTGATGTTTTCAATCTTTTGAGCATCCGGTACGATCCGTGGATCAGTGGTGTAGACACCATCAACGTCTGTATAAATATCGCATCTTACTGCATTCAAAGCTGCGGCTAAAGCGACTGCTGTCGTATCTGATCCGCCTCTTCCAAGGGTTGTTATTTTTCTTTTAGAGCTGATGCCCTGGAACCCGGGTATTACAGCGACGAAGCCTGATTGTAGAGATTTTTTTATCAAGTCTGTATCGATATCTATGATACGTGCTTTTCCATGAGTGTTATCTGTTTGAAGTGGTATTTGCCAACTCATCCATGAGCGGGCTTTAATTCCAATATTTTGAAGACTTAACGCTAAAAGACCGCTAGTTACTTGTTCTCCCGTCGATAAGATTAGATCATATTCTTCAAAATCATGGAGGGTGTTCACTTCACTCACCCAATCAACCAATTGATTTGTCGTGCCAGCCATAGCGGATACTACAACAACAACTTGATTTCCTATTTTTACTTCTTTTTCTACGTGGCGAGCAACCTCTCTTATACGTGCTACATCAGCTACTGATGTTCCTCCAAATTTTTGGACAATAATAGACATTTTTACCCTCAGTTTTTGGTCATATTACTTATGTTTATGCTAAGCTCTAGTTCGAAAGCAATTCGCATTTAATCCTGGTGCGTGTATACAAACGCGTCAGGTGGTTAGTGAAAAACAATCTACAGACATTAAAGAAAGTGCTAAAGACAAATGATAGATGACTGGGTTGTAACTAGTGATAAGTCAGAAATAAAGCGATTTTCGGATTTATCTGACCAATGGTGGGACAAAAATGGTGCGTTTTCGCCACTGCATCTGATGACACCGGTTCGAATGGAGTTTATTTTAGAAGCGTTAACTCAATGGCAGTTTCATGGCATCCAAGGGCCTAAGCCATTGAGTAATATCAATCTATTAGATGTCGGTTGTGGTGGTGGTTTGTTATCAGAGCCATTAACCAGACTGGGGGCATCCGTAACGGGGATAGATGCCTCAGATGCAGCTATTAAAGCTGCCAAGCGCCATTCAGATTTATCTGGTTTGAAAATTAATTATATAACAGGTGATATAACAACCCTCATTTCCGAAAATAAATTATACGATGTAGTAGTAGCTTCAGAAGTTATTGAGCATGTTTTCAGTCCAGTTGAATTTTTAAAAGGTTTAAAGAAACTTGTGAAACCGAACGGAAAAATTATCATTACCACGATCAGTCGGTCGATAAAATCATTACTAATCGCAAAAATTGCTGCAGAATATATAACTAAAATGATACCCGTTGGCACTCACCAATGGAAAAAATTCATCAAACCTGAGGAACTTCAGGACCTATTAGATGTGGCTGGTTTTAAGGTAGATATCACGAGAGGTATATCTTTTAAGCTAAAAGACGACCGGTTCGTTTTAGATGATAATATTTCTATGAACTACGCTATCGTTGCCACTGCAATCGTAAAAGATAATAAAGAGTGTTAGGCGTTTTCCTTACGTGCCCATGGGATTGAATTGAAATCTATCCCCTCTTCAACTAATTCTTTAGCGTCTTCTGAGGTTGCTTCTCCATATATTCCGTGAGGAGTAACCTCTCCATAGTGAATCTTTCTGGCTTCCTCAGCGAAATCACTCCCGACATAATCACATTTTTCTGTGATATGCTTCTGTAATTCCTTGAGTTTTTTCTTTAGCTCTGTAGCTTCTTGCGTTGTTTTAATGTCCAGTGTAGATGCTGTGTTGTTTGAGGAAGGTAATGGTCGAGTGGTAACTGATTTGCTAATGCGCGGTGCCATTAGTGCCTTTGAAACCTTTTCTGAACCGCAGGACGGGCAGGAAAGTAACTTGCGTTTTGCCTGTCTGTCGAATGCTTGACTATCCTTAAACCAAGCCTCGAACTGATGCCCTAGCTCACACTGAAGTTGATATAAAATCATTTAAACTCTTTCATTTTTCGGCATTAATAAATGACAGTTAGTGTTTGAAACCAATTCTTCCTTACAATTATTACAAGTATCTTTCAAGGTTCCTGTACGCCAGTTTCTACGACCATAATGTAAATATCTACATTTTATCTTAAAACGTGACTAGTTACGATTGATTTTCTTCCAGCCGTATTGTTTGTTATTAAGCGATATTCTCAAAATAATTAATTGTTGTAGATCGTTTATCTTAGATTGGTGTTAGATGGCTATTTCCTCATGGGTAAGAGAACATTATAAATATATCAAAGAGGGAGGTTTGGTCCTAGATTTGGCTTGCGGTAACGGGCGTCATGGAAAGTTCCTAATGGAAAAGGGCTTTAAAGTAGTCTTTTTAGATCTAGATATTTCTCAGCTAACCGGAGTATGCAATAAACTGGCAAATCAGGTCATCCAACATAATCTGGAAGATGGGTCCAGCTGGCCTTTTGCTCCTGGAATGTTTGATGCTGTCGTAGTAACAAATTACCTTCACCGTCCCATTTTTAAAAAGTTAATTTCTGTGATTTCCTGTGACGGTTTATTGATCTATGAAACTTTTGCAAAAGGCAACGAGGCTTTTGGAAAACCTAGTAATCCAAACTTTCTACTTAATCCGGAGGAATTAATCGAGCTAGTACGCCCCAAAATGCGCGTAACTTCCTTCCACGAAGGTTATTCCAACGACGGAAGGAATGCTATTATGCAAAAAATTGTGGCAATGAAAGTCATCAGATAGACAGGGCACTTATGATATTGGAAACCTGCTGGGATAGTTAATCTGGCGCAGGCTTAGAGCCGAATTAAGTGTTATACTGTAGTTGGCAAAAATAAGTAATTGGCAATATTATATTAGTCGCCTTCGAATGTTGGTTTACGTTTTTCCATGAAAGCAATAATACCTTCTGCATGGTCATCTGTTAACATGCTATCTGCCATTTTCTCTGCTTCCATCTGGAGTTGGGATTCCATTGAAAGATGGTTTGTCTGATTGAATAAATGCTTTGCATTAGCATATGCCCTAGTAGGCCCAATAGCTAATCGCTCAGCGAGTTGTCTGGTTTCGTTTTCCAATTCATTCCTTGGGACGGTCCAATTGATGAGGCCTAGCTCCTTTGCGCGTTCTGCGCCAAATCGATCTCCAAGGAGCGCCAATTCCATTTGATGTTTCATACCCAAAGTACGTCCTAAAAAATAAGAAGAGCCTCCATCTGGACTTGCCCCGATATGGCAATAGGCAAGGGTAAAAAATGCATCATCCGCCGCTATCGCCAAATCACAAGCTGCTACCAGCCCAACCCCAAAACCAGCTGCTGCGCCTTGGATACTTGCAATTACAGGTTTACCCATTCTTCGGATAGCAAACAACGGCAGGTGTAAAAGATGAATACCTTCAAGGATAAGTTTCCTGCGTTCAACCTCATCCAACTCTAATCTTTTGATCATCGTTCTTATGTCACCACCAGCCATAAAGTGATCTCCAGCGCCTGTTATCACAACACATCGCACCTCTTTATTGAATTCTAACGAACCAATGATATCCCGAAATGCGGCCCGTAATTCGGGGGTCAGCGCATTTCGCACTTCTGGTTGGTTGAGTTTTACTGTCGCTATTCCGTTATCGATATCTAATTGTACTGCATTTGAAGTCATGGAATTCTCCCTTGATACGTAAAAAGTCCAATTGGTTTTTTTATTAAAACAAAATTTTATAGTAAATCCCTTAGGGTCGCTATTAAGGGGATATCGGCGGGCGGCATATGAAATTTAGTAAGTGACTGAGGTTTAACCCATTTAAATTCTTGCGACTCTAAGGAGGTTACAATACCAGACCATTTACGGCATACAAATAACATCAAAAGTAAGTTAAAGTCATCATAGCAATGACTGTTAAAGGTCAGAGGTGCCAGACAGTTCTGCGAGGTTTCTATCGAAAGTTCCTCTCGTAATTCGCGCACCAGAGCTTCTTCGGCAGTTTCCCCAGGGTCTAATTTGCCGCCAGGAAACTCCCAAAGCCCGGCCATACTTTTTCCTGCTGGCCTTTGTGCAATAAGAACTCTACCGTCCTGATCTATTAATGCGCAGGCAGCAACCAAGAGCAATGGCAGAGTTTTATCTTTAGTCTGCACGTGTTTAGCTTCTGTAGTCTGCGTTAATACTGATGTATCCATGGGTCAAATCACAAGTCCATACGGTAGCTGAACTGCGGCCAACGCCGACATCTACTTCTAAATTTACTTGACGCCCTTGCATGTGTTCGGTCACTGGTTTTTCATCATAGTTATCCACAACCTGCCCATCCTGAGCAATTTTTACACCTCCAAATGTTACGCTCATTTGATCTCGGTCTGCCTTCTCATTGGATTTGCCAACAGCCATTACAAACGCGTCCCCAATTGGCATCTTCTCCTGCGATTGCAGTTTTTACTAGTGGTGAATTAGCTATCGAAAGGCCGATGAGACGAGCAGATTTTGGCGAAACTGCTCCCGTAACCTTTACGCTAATGAGTTTTTGTGCGCCCTCACCATCACGAACGATTTGCCTTAGCTAAATCGAGCATTACTTCATGGAGGGCAACCTCAAAGTCTTTAAGAATAGGATCACGATAGCTTTTTGGTGCGGGAAAGTTTTTAGAGGAGCCAGTGGCAAATAGTAGAAGGCGTATCGCTTGTAGACGTATCGCCGTCGACAGTGATGGAGTTAAATGTGGATTGAACATTCCGATTTAAAAGTGCTTGTAGCACAGATGCTGGGATTTCTGCGTCGGTAAATATAAAACTTAACATTGTGGCCATGTCAGGTGCGATCATACCCGACCCTTTAGCTATTCCAACCAGATTTACGGATTGTTGACCAATTTTGACCGTCCGATGTGCACCTTTTGGAAAAGTGTCGGTGGTTGTGATAGCCGTTGCTGCTGTTTTCCAATCTTGAGGTAACAAATTTTTTGCTAGGGTTGGTATTTTGTGTGTAATTTTTGAGGGATCAAAGCTCTCTCCGATTACGCCTGTGGATGCAACAAAAATCTCATTTTTTTTAGAGTGGAATAATTCACTGACTGATTTGGCTATTGTCTCTACTGCTTGCATACCACTCTTCCCTGTAAAGACATTAGCATTTCCAGCATTAGCTATTAACCCACGGGCTTTGCCATGGCTAAGACTATTCCTGCACCAAACAACAGGATTACCCGGTGCGGTTGATTTGGTTAACACGCCAGCAACAGAGGTTCCTGGCTTAAACTCAAAGAGAAGTAAGTCGGGCCTATTTTTGTATTTTAGTCCTGTTTCTGCAGTTGCCATTTTTACACCATCAACTATGGGCATCGTTGGGAAGAATTCCGGCGCAAGTGGGGATTTTTTAAGATCCATCAGTTTACTCTATTCATTTTTTTTAATTGTAGCTGGCTTTCCATTAGCCTGAAAGCGGATAATTTTAGCCTTTGCTCGCAGCTCCTCTATCATTTGTTTTAGTAGTGTTTGGCTCATATCTGAAGCTAGTTGTTCTTTTGCTTCCTCAAATGAGGGTGGGGCAGCAATTTTTCTGTCCTCTACCATGATTACATGCCAACCAAATTGAGTTTTTACTGGCTGGGTTACAATATCACCTGGGTTTAGAGCAAATGCCACTTTAGAGAATTCTGGCACCATCTGGCCTTCACCAAACCAACCCAGGTCACCACCAGATGCGGCTGAGGGGCCGGTAGAATGCTCCGAGGCTAATTTAGAAAATTCTTGACCATCTTGGAGGTTTTTAATTATCTGGAGAGCTTTTTCTTCATTATCGAGCAAAATGTGACGCGCTTTTACCTGATCACCACTCGTCATTTTTGATTTTGTCTTTAAATAGATTTTCTGAAGCGCGTCTTTAGTGACTTTTGAGCCGATTGTTTTTGTTAAAAATATTTCTGATATTATCTGGTCTTCAATTTGGTTCAATCGTTTCTTAACCTCTGGGTTTTCCGAAAAACCGGAGCGCCTTCCTTCTAAGCTAACTAACTTAGAATCTATAGCGCGGCTTAATAAAGATGGATAGACCGCTTCTAAAGACATTTGCTTATATTGATCTGGTAATCTTTGAGCCATTTGTAGAATTTCGGATAGGAAAATTGGTTTCCCGTCTATTGTGGCTACAACTTTGGTGTCTGCAGTAGGTGGTACTTCTTCTGTTGTGGCATTAACTGGGGCAAGCCAGTAACAAAATAGCCCAGCAAAAAAAAGTAACTTAAAAAATAAGACTTTCATATTAACTAGCATAGGAATTACCTTTTCACGAATTAAACAGTCATTTTGCAATGGTCAGGACGGATGATTAGAATCGGTAGCAGATCGGTAAAGTAACAGCAACATAAACAAATTGATGTATGATCAAATTAATTTTCTATGATGACCAAGAAAATAGGATGTTCAAGTTGCGGTTATGGTATATTTTTTCGCGTAAGCCCTTGCATTGACAGAGCGGGCTCTAACTCTTATTTCTGGGGGCTCAGTGCGTCGTATATTGTGCGACGCGTTATCCCCGGTAGACTAGGAGCCTCTATGTTAGGCGCAATCGTAAAGGCATTTTTTGGATCTGAAAATGACCGTGTTCTGAAAAAAATGCAGACACGCGTAGAAGCTATAAATGCGCTCGAGCCGAGTTTAGAGGCGTTGACAGATACCGATTTAAAGGAGCGAACCAATTGGTTTAAAGATAGGTTGATTAAAGGGGAGTCGCTCGAAGACTTATTGGTTGAAGCCTTTGCCACCGTTCGTGAAGCAGCTAAACGAACGCTTAACCAGAGACACTTTGACGTTCAATTGCTGGGTGGCATTGTCCTACACGAAGGTAAGATAGCCGAAATGAAAACTGGCGAAGGAAAGACTTTGGTGGCTACATTGCCTGTTTATTTGAACGCGTTAACGGGCAAAGGGGTTCACGTAGTCACCGTAAATGATTATCTAGCTCGGCGTGACTCAACGTGGATGGGTGAAATATATAGTTTTCTGGGTTTAACGGCAGGAGTAATAGTTCAGGATCTTTCGGAGGAAGAAAGGCAGGCTGCCTATGCTGCCGATGTTACTTATGGAACAAATAATGAATTTGGGTTTGATTATCTGAGAGATAACATGAAGTTCCGTTTGGATGACATGTGTCAGAGGGAATTCCATTTTGCCATTGTTGACGAGGTGGACTCTATTCTTATTGATGAAGCTAGGACACCCTTGATAATTTCTGGTCCGGCAGAAGATAGTTCGGATATGTATCGTGATATAAATGGTATAATTCCGGAACTTGTGGACATTGACTTCGAAAAAGATGAGAAGCAAAGAACTGTAATGTTGACAGAAATCGGAACAGAAAAAGTCGAAAAACTCCTAATAGATCGCGGTGTTGTAGCAGATGGAGCGATGTACGATATTCAGAATATTTCTGCAGTTCACCATGTTAATCAGGCTTTGAGGGCCCATAAACTTTTCACGCCGGATGTTGATTACATCGTCCGAAACGATATGGTGGTCATTATTGATGAATTTACCGGGAGAGCGATGGAGGGTAGGCGCTTTTCAGAAGGATTGCATCAAGCGCTTGAGGCGCGAGAAAAAGTTACAATTCAAAATGAAAATCAAACCTTGGCTTCGATTACATTTCAGAACTATTTTCGATTGTTTCCAAAACTAGCTGGTATGACTGGTACAGCCATGACCGAGGCATCAGAATTTGCGGAGATTTATTCTCTCGATGTGGTGGAAATGCCGACTAACACATCTATAACTAGAGTAGATGAAGATGACGAAATATATAGGACTGAGGGCGAGAAATGGTCGGCGATTATTGATTTAATCATAGATTGCCAGGTGCGCGGGCAACCAGCGCTTGTAGGAACTGTTTCAATCGAAAAATCAGAGTTGTTATCTGATTTATTGAAAAAGAAAAAGATAAACCATCAAGTACTAAACGCTCGCTTCCATGAACAGGAGGCACAGATAATTTCTCAGGCAGGGGTCCCGGGTACTGTAACTATAGCAACAAATATGGCAGGGCGAGGAACCGACATTCAACTGGGTGGGCATGTGGAGATGCGGATAGCTGGAGAAATTAAAGGTGTTGATAAACCAAAGGAAAAGAAAATTCGTGCTGATGTTGAGGAAAAAAAGAATGATGTAATAGCTGCAAACGGTCTTTACGTGATAGGCACTGAGAGACATGAAAGTCGTCGAATTGATAATCAGTTACGCGGTAGATCAGGTCGTCAAGGGGACCCTGGAACTTCAAAATTCTTTTTATCACTCGACGACGATCTAATGCGGATCTTTGGGTCTGAGCGCATGGATGGAATGCTCAAAAAACTTGGATTAGAGGAAGGCGAAGCTATCGTTCATCCCTGGATTAATAAGGCATTAGAAAAAGCGCAGCAAAAAGTAGAGGCTCGAAACTTCGAAATACGTAAACAGCTTCTAAAATACGATGACGTTATGAATGACCAACGCAAGGTAATTTATGAGCAACGTCGTGATATTATGCGAGCAAATGAGGTCAATGACACGGTAAGTGATATGCGGCATGAATTTATAGAGCAATTAATTAGCACGACTATTCCTGCGGGCTCTTATCTGGAGCAGTGGGATATAGATACTTTGTCCACTGAAAGTGAGAATATATTGTCACTGGATGTTCCAATATCCGATTGGGTTAAAGAAGAAGGAATTGCCGATCAGGAAATTTTAGATCGGTTGATAGATTTTTCGAACCGAAAGATGGCGGAGAAATCAGCAAACTATGGCATTGAACTTTTTCGCATGGCAGAAAAAAGTATTCTGCTTCAAATATTGGACCAGCAATGGAAAGAGCATTTACTTTCTCTTGATCATCTTAGGCAGGGTATAAACCTAAGGGCCTATGCTCAAAGGGACCCATTGAACGAATATAAGAGGGAAGCTTTTAATTTATTTGATGCAATGCTTATCAATGTTCGGCAAGCAGTGACAGGCGCTCTGTCTAATCTTGAAATCCAAATAGAACAAGAATCTGACTTGAGTCCAGATGTCAGTTTAGGCGATGAGGACAAGAGGATAGATTCTCTGCTGGAGACTGAACGGAGTGATTCGTCAGCGCCTATTTTGGGCCAAAAAGTTGCTAGGGTCATTGACCCAAATGATCCCACCACTTGGGGAAAAGTGCCAAGAAATGCAACTTGTCCGTGCGGTAGTGGGAAGAAATATAAGCATTGCCACGGCCGAATTTGAATCAAGAAAATATGCTCCTTGATCGCATTTTTAACGATTTTTGTTGACGGCTTCTTAATATCTGCAGAAATATCAAATGGTAATGGCGAGTGGTCGCTTTTTTAAACCATAACGATAGAAGTGAATTGCCATTTTTTTGCAGTAATCTTAAATGCCACTAACTGGACCATAGGAATGAAAAGATTTATCAATCTCTCAAAAGTTGAGGGCATAGCTTCTCGTCAGGCGCATGCTGATATGCCCGATGGAACTTTTGAACGAGAACTGGGGAAGGAGGGGTTTTTTGGGCCTTCGGCACTTATTCATCACAAGAACCCACCTACTGGATGGGTCGAATGGGATGGTCCACTAAAACCTAGAGCATTCGACCTTAACAAAATTTCAAAAAGCCAATCTTGTTCCTGGACGATTAATAATATTTTACACAATGAACGTTGCAGAATATCTTGGGGCACTACTAAAGGTCGGATGGATCATCTTTTGAGAAATGGTGATGGAGATGAACTTCTGTTCATACATAAAGGATCAGGACTACTCTACAGTGATTATGGGACGTTAGATGTTGAACAAGGGGATTACATTCTGCTACCCCGAGGGACTATGTGGCGAACTGAGTTTTCTGGGGCAGCAGAAATTTTGATGATAGAGGCCACTAACTCCAGTTTTGGGCTTCCAGATAAAGGTTTAGTTGGAAACCATGCTTTTTTTGATCCCGCAATGTTGGATACGCCAAAAATTGATAAGCGTTTTCTCAATCAACAAACGCAAAATAGTGAGGTGGACAAATGGAAGGTACTAATCAAGCGAAAGAATGTTATTTCAACTGTTACCTACCTCTATAATCCTCTTGATGCTATCGGATGGCACGGCGATTTGATGCCAGTTAAAATAAACATTCGACATTTTCGGCCCATAATGAGTCATAGATATCACCTGCCTCCCTCGGCACACACGACATTTGTGGCCGAGCGGTTTGTTGTTTGCACTTTCTGCCCTAGGCCATTTGAGCAGGATCCAGGGGCCTTAAAGGTACCTTTTTTTCATAGTAATGATGATTATGACGAGGTGCTGTTTTACCATGCAGGAGATTTTTTCAGCCGTGACAATATCGAATCTGGGATGATGACTTTTCACCCAAGTGGCTTTACGCATGGTCCTCATCCAAAGGCTCTTAAAAATATGTTAAAAGCCCCAAAGCCGACCACAGACGAGTACGCTATTATGGTAGACTCTAGAGATGCTTTGGAGATGTCATCTCTTCCGCAAGGTGTCGAAAATATAGACTATGTGAATTCATGGAAAGGCCATTCAGAGGCGGTGCCATGAAGTTAGGGTCTTTAAAAGAAGGAGGTCGGGACGGCACTTTAGTGCTAGTTAGTAATGACCTAAAACGTATTATCCCGATTGAGGCGATAGCTCCCACCTTTCAGAGGGCTATAGAAAGTTGGGTAATAGTAGAACCTCAACTCATGGATATTTCTCTTAAATTGGATGACGGTGATATACCTGAATGCAGGCCTTATGATCCAAAAGTAATGGCTGCCCCTTTGCCCCGCGCTTATCAATGGTTGGATGGCTCGGCCTACGTAAATCACGTTGACTTAGTGCGACGAGCCCGCGGTGCCAAAATCCCTAATAGTTTTTGGGAGGACCCACTAATGTATCAGGGTGGATCTGATAATTTTTTGGGTCCAATGGATCCAATTTATCTAAAAGATGAGGGTTGGGGATTAGACTTTGAGGCGGAGTTAGCTGTTATTGTTGATGACGTTCCGTTGGGAGTGAGTGATGAAGAGGCAGCCGAACATATCAAATTTCTCATGCTTTTAAACGATATTAGTCTTCGTAATTTAATTCCAAGCGAATTAGAAAAAGGCTTTGGCTTTGTTCATGGAAAACCGCCAACGTCTTTTTCCCCAGTCGCAGTGACCGTTAACTCTTTAGGAGAATACTGGCGTGATGGGAAACTGAATTTACCATTGTTTGTTCATTTTAATAAAAAGAAAGTAGGATGGGTAAATGCGGAAATCGATATGACTTTTGATTTTTCTCGTCTTGTATCTCATGCTGCTAAAACAAGGCCATTGGGAGCGGGTACGATAATAGGTTCTGGTACTGTTTCAAATGCAGATCAACAACATGGTTACTCCTGTATAGCAGAGATGCGGATGATAGAGATCATCGAGAATGGGGAGGCCACAACACCATTTATGAAATTTGAAGATCGGATAGAATTGGATGTTCAGGATAGCAAAGGCCAGTCCATTTTTGGTGTCATTGATCAAATAGTAAAACCATATCGAACCAACTGATTTTATTATTTCGCGTTATTTTCCTTTGGATCAATAGTAACTCAAGAACTTCTCTCTAATGTAAAGAGTTCTTTTCTTTAGAATTGGCGATCAGGAATGATTGCCCAATAGATTGATGATATTTGTGTTCACTTTCAATGTAGCATTTTGCTTGATCAATATTGCTTATTGGCCCTCCAGTATCCAATTCCTCTAAAAGACAAGTAAGTCCCAGGACAGCAAGGCTTTCATACTCTTCATCATTAAGGTGAGGCATTATGGCTAGGAAATTATCCGCAAAAGAACCCGAAAAGCGTTTGATGGCGCGTCTTTTTAATTTCCAAGGCATATCTTTCAATTGATTAGCCCATTCGGAGATAGCCAACTGTATTTCTATGGGTAGAGCTTGTTTTAATTTCTGATCTTCAGCTATTCCATTTAAATTAGTCACTCTTTGAGTTGGTTCATGAGGGGCTTCATTAGGAGTAAAAAAATCCAAAGCATGAGGTTCATCGATCCCCTTAACTTTTGCTTTAATCTTAGTATCATTATTTTTGGTAATACTAAACCCAGACATTTTTGTGCCTCCATATGATAAGTAATGATATTATTAAAGCAATTTTGATGCCAATAAAGTTCACTAAAGATGCTGGATTAAATAAATGTTAAATTTGAATTAATATTGAAAAAAATATTTGACTTCTCGGATGATGGGGATAGGTATCCAGTCGGGTAGCCGTTTCCCACCAAACGGTGCAAATTTGAAGGATAAAATAATGCAGCCGACGGCCTTGCCCGGAATTCCGCTGTTCTCCTCTGGCCCATGTGCTAAACGGCCTGGTTGGAATCCTGGTGTGCTGGAGAATGCTAGCGTTGGTCGATCACACAGATCACACACAGCGAAGGCCAAGCTCAATAATATCATAATGCGGACCCATGAAATATTAGGTTTACCAGAGCAGTGGCTGGTTGGAATTGTGCCTGCCTCAGATACTGGCGCGTTTGAAATGGCCATGTGGTCACTGCTTGGCCAAAGGCCCGTAGATTTACTGGCTTGGGAAAGTTTTGGTAGAGAGTGGGTGAAGGATGTCCAAACACAACTCAAGCTCACCGATAGTAGAGTTTTCCTGGCAGATTATGGAGATTTACCTGATCTAGATAAAATAGATTTTTCGCATGATGTGGTGTTTACCTGGAACGGGACCACCTCTGGTGTTAAGGTCCCTGATGGAAATTGGATACCTGCCGATAGAGGAGGGTTAACCTTATGTGACGCGACGAGTGCGGTTTTTTCACAGCATATTCCGTGGCGAAAAATTGATGTAGCAACATTTTCTTGGCAGAAAGTTTTGGGTGGTGAGGGGGCTCACGGTATGATAATTCTTAGTCCTCGAGCCATAGAACGCCTTAAATCCTATATACCCCGGTGGCCGATGCCCAAAATTTTTCGGTTAGCATCGCAAGGCACAATAAATGAGGGGATCTTTAGGGGGGAAACAATCAACACACCCTCAATGATTTGTGTTGAAGATACTCTGGATGCTTTGCAGTGGGTTGCAGAGATAGGGGGCCTTAAAGAAACAATAAAGCGGAGTAGCAAAAATTTATCGGTTATTGAAAAGTGGGTTGATACTAGCTATTGGGCTGATTTCTTGGCAATGTCCCCAGAGACTAGATCAAATACCTCCATCTGTTTAAAGATCGTGGATCCGTGGTTTTTATCTTTAGCATATGAGGATCAGGCGGCAATCCCAAAAAATATTGACGCACTTTTGGCAAAAAATGACGCAGCATTCGATATAAATGGCTATCGAGATGCGCCTCCTGGCCTTCGGATTTGGGGTGGCGCCACAGTTGAAACTGAAGATATTACAATTTTATTACCGTGGCTTGATTGGGCTTATTCCGAAGTTAAATCTTCATACCGAAAAGATTGAGAGGGTTTTATTGTGCCACGAATACTAATAAGTGATGAGTTAAGCCCCAATGCTACCAAGGTGTTTGAGCGGAGAGGAGTGGAGGTTGATAGATTACCAGGATTAACCCCCGAGCAATTGGCACTTCGAATTAGTGACTACGACGGGCTCGCTATTCGTTCGGCAACGAAAGTGACTAAGCAAATTATTCTTGAGGCACGGAATCTAAAGGTTATTGGTCGAGCAGGAATTGGCGTTGATAATGTTGATCTCGACGTAGCGACAGCGGCAGGGATCGTAGTTATGAACACTCCGTTTGGTAATGCTATAACTACTGCTGAACATGCTATATCGATGATTTGCAGTCTTGCCCGAGAAATCACAACGGCAGATAAATCAACCCAATCTGGAAAATGGGAAAAGTCCCGTTTCATGGGGACGGAATTGACGGGAAAAAACCTTGGTATAGTTGGCTGTGGCAATATAGGTTCAATCGTAGCTGATAGAGGACAGGGTCTTAAAATGCGGGTTCTAGCGTTCGACCCTTATTTATCGGAGGAGCGTGCTCAGGAATTGGGGGTCCGTAAAGTTGATGCAGAGACCCTTTTTAGGGAATCTGATTTCATCACTCTCCATACGCCGTTAACCAATACGACTAGAGATATAATAAATTCAGAGTCGATATCTAAGATGAAAAGAGGTGTTCGAATTGTGAATTGTGCTCGAGGTGGTCTGATTGTGGAGTCAGATTTGAAGGATGCTCTCGAAAGTGGACACGTTTCAGGCGCGGCGCTCGACGTTTTCTCGTCAGAGCCGGCTAGAGAAAATATTCTATTTGGCGTTCCCGGGCTAATTGCGACGCCGCATTTGGGGGCAGCCACTATGGAGGCTCAAGAAAAAGTTGCACTGCAGATTGCAGAACAAATGTCAGACTATCTTTTAACAGGGGCTATCTCAAACGCTTTGAATATGCCTGCGGTTTCAGCAGCAGAAGCCCCTGTCTTAAAACCATATATGAAGTTGGCAGACTATCTAGGAAGTTTTGCCGGACAAGTTGGAGATGACGCGATAAAATCGGTGAAAATTGAATTTGAGGGACAAGCATCGGCAATTAATCCAGCCCCTGTTGTTTCAGCAGCGTTAGCTGGCCTTTTGAAGCCAAATGTAGATTCTGTAAATATTGTTAGTGCTCCTATAATTGCTCAAAATAGAGGGATTGCGGTTACCACTATTCGTCACGAAAGACCCTGTGATTATCAAACTTTACTCAGATTGACGGTAGAAGGACAAAGCAGAACTAGAGTATTGGCAGGGACTTTATTTGCGGGTACGGAGCCGCGTTTAATCCATATTCAGGGTATTAAAGTCGAAGCGGAGTTTGCGCAGAGGATGCTCTACATTAGGAATTATGATCAACCGGGTTTTATTGGTTCTCTTGGTACGCTATTAGGTGATGAGGGTATAAATATTGCGACCTTTCACTTAGGGCGCCGCGATAACGGTGGTGAGGCATTGGCTCTTGTGGAGATAGAGAGCGATATTAGTGATGATGCTTTATCTGCAGTTCGCCTGTTGCCTCAGGTTTTGAGAGTGAATTGCGTTCGATTTTCTAAATAACTCAGTGTTTATTATCAGATAATAGCGATGGGGCGCACTGGACAACCAGTTGCACCCTTTAATTTTATAGGTAGCATAATGAGGCAGAATTCGTATATGCATTCCTCAACTAAAGTTGCTAGATTTAAATTTTCTACCAAATGCACACCAGCTTCTGCTAAACAATGTTGGTGAACTGGCATCATTATTTCTGGGTGATTTGTTCCTGGGAGCACCTCAACGGCCATATTATCAGCCCCTATAGCAATAGTATCATTTTTCGTTAGCCAACGGGCTGCCTCTATATCAAGTCCGGGTTCGCCAGATAAATATTTTTCATTGTTCGACATAAAATACCTACCCCATCCTGTGTTTATGCAAACCATGTCCCCTTTTTTAGGGGTTAAGCCAAAATTATCATAGGTTTTTTTTAGATCATCTGTTGTTATTGCGCGCCCAGCTTCAAGATGATCGCCGCCATCCAGCCCCGATAAATCTAAACAAATCCCCCTCGTTATAATTGATGGAACATTCTCTATACCTAGGTCAAGTAGCCCCCAATCGCCTATGCTTTCTTTTATTGTATGGCCACCATATAAATGTTCTCCAATCGAAAAATGACCCAAAGAATCTATGTGAGTTCCGACGTGGGTTGTCATTTCTATTCGTTCAAGGTTGGCTCCCACATTATTTTTGGCTCCCATTTGCTCTCGGATTTTCATGCTATTCTGGGCTGTTGCAGATGACGAAATAATATAGGGAGTTTGATTGGGGGCCATAAAAGGAGCGCCCATTTCAATTACATGACTAAGATCTATTATTTTACCCGCCTTAACTAAGGATAAAGCTGCAAGTGTCGTTTTAGGAGTCAATAAGTGCCCTGCTGCTCCAATCTGATCTCCATTTCCCCAACGACTATGATCATGACCGAAGTTCGACATTGGTAGTCTCTCCTTAAAACCAGATTAACAGTCTCACAGAACAATTAAAAAAGCCAGAATCAATCAATTTATTAGATGATCCATGAATTAATGGCTCTCTCTGTTGCCCGGTTATGAAAAAATCTGTAGGACTTTTATATTGAAAAGGAAACTAGTTCGAAGGGACTATCTTTTTGTCAAAAGTTGATAAATCTAATGGGACTAAACGTCCAGCTCTTTTGCCTGCGGGCTTTAAGGATCAGCTACCGTTGAGTGCTGCTCATGAAAGTTCAATAGTTCATAGTATCATCGCGCGTTGCGAGTCATCTGGTTATGACCGAGTGAAGCCTCCTTTAATAGAGTTTGAAGACTCACTTTTGTTTGGTCCTGGAGAATCGATGATGGACAGCACGTTCAGACTGATGGATCCATTGTCAGGGCGCATGATGGGGATTAGGGCAGATATGACGGTTCAAGTAGCTCGTATAGCATCAACGCGCCTCCGACATATTGAGCGCCCTCTAAGACTATGCTATTCTGGCGAGGTTTTAAGAGTACAACCCGCGAGCCTCACTCCAGAACGTGAATTAGTTCAAGTAGGTGCAGAGTTGGTAGGTCCAGATAATGTTGTAGCTGACTTAGAGGTAATTTTACTGGCGTTTGATGCGCTCCATCAAGTTGGGGCAAAAAATATGTCTATTGATATCTCGACACCCACATTGGTTCCTATAGTTCTCCAATCTATGAATATCGATATGATCAATGTACCAAATCTAAGAAGCGCTCTAGATAGAAAAGATATTACCGAAGTTGAAAAATTAGGCGGTGTGGCTTCTGGTCTGCTTGTAAATCTTATGGAAGCGGCAGGTAGCTGGGAAGTTGGTATGAAGAAACTTCGTAAATTAACACTTCCTGTTGAAGCTATTAAAATTATAGAACGTTTGGAGACGGCAGCATCGCTTATCTCTTCTAAAAGTCAAACGCTCGAAGTTACCATTGATCCTGTTGAGAATCGTGGTTTTGAATATTACAATGGCTTAGGCTTCAGTTTTTTCTCTAGAGGGGTCCGTGGAGAGTTAGGAAGAGGTGGTCGATACTATTTGGAGGGTGAAACTGCTGAAAGTTCGTGCGGTTTTACACTTTATATGGAGACATTATTGAGGGCTTTAGAAGATCCGAAAAAAAAAGATAAACTATTTGTTCCTGTCTCCGTGAACGGAGAAATACTGGCAGAGTTGCAAAAGAGTGGCTGGTCAACAGTCAGTGGTCTAGAAATTATTGTTGATGAACACGTCGAAGCAAGACGTTTAGGATGCTCTCATTTTTTTGAAAATGGGACTATAAAGACTGTTTAAAAATATGTAATACGTGCAATTTAACCTAGGATGATTAAATGCGTAATGTTGTTGTGATAGGGGCTCAGTGGGGCGATGAAGGCAAAGGAAAAATCGTCGACTGGTTGTCCGAAAGAGCCGATGTTGTGGTGCGTTTTCAGGGTGGCCATAACGCTGGGCATACGTTAGTGGTAGGCGAAAAGACATATAAATTAAGTTTACTACCCTCGGGGATTGTGCGCGAGAAGCTCTCAGTAATTGGCTCGGGTGTTGTAGTTGATCCACAAGCACTTTTGAATGAAATAAATGTAGTTTCTGATCAAGGTGTTACTATATCACCTGAAAATCTTATTCTTGCCGATAATGCGACGCTGATTTTAGACATTCACCGTCGTATCGATAAAGCTCGTGAAGTGATCCGCGGTGCAAAGAAAATAGGTACCACAGGAAGGGGTATAGGTCCTGCTTATGAAGACAAGGTGGCACGCCGTGCGGTAAGAGTTTCTGATCTCAACGACCCGGAAGAATTATTAACGAAACTCAAGGAGCAATTTTCTTATCATAATATTTTCCTTAAGGCAGCGGGTGAGGAACTTGCATCTGCTCAGGAGACGTATGAAGACCTCATGAAGTTAGCACCAAGAATATTAGAATTTGCCCAACCAGTATGGAGACGCTTAGATGAATTTCGTCATGCTGATAAGCGGATTTTATTCGAAGGAGCGCAAGGAGTAATGCTTGATGTAGATCATGGAACGTACCCTTATGTCACATCGTCAAATACAGTTGCTGGACAGGCGGCAACAGGTTCGGGAACAGGCCCAACCACTATTGGTTACGTCCTAGGGATCACAAAAGCGTACACCACACGGGTAGGTAGTGGTCCATTTCCTAGTGAACTAGTTGATTCGGTTGGACAAAAACTTGGCGAACGCGGCCATGAATTTGGAGTTGTTACTGGCAGAAAACGGAGATGTGGTTGGTTCGATGCGGTTATGGTTAAACAAGCAATAAAAACTGCTGGTATCAGCGGAATAGCACTAACCAAATTAGATGTATTGGATGGGTTTGATGAGTTAAAAGTTTGTGATTCATACGAACTGGATGGAAAGGTAATTGATCATTTTCCAAGTGGGATGCGTCAGCAGGCAGCGGTTAAACCGATTTATAGAACCTTAGAAGGGTGGTCTGAGAGTACACGTGGAGCCCGTTCGTGGTCTGAGCTGCCTGGAAACGCAGTAAAGTACATACGGCAGATAGAGGAGCTTATAGAGGCCCCGGTTGCCTTATTATCAACTAGTCCCGAGCGGGACGATACTATTTTAGTTAAAGACCCATTTACCGACTAAGGAACACGTGAGATAATAACCTGATAGATCCAATTGCTGTTTGGTAAATTTTTCTTGGAGACTATGAGTTGGCAACGGTCGTTCTGAAAGAATT
>CAXYEO010000033.1:0-43163 GCA_964276085.1 uncultured Thalassobaculaceae bacterium
AACATACCAACAATAATTCCGGCTGCTTCGTCTCCTGCATCACCAGATTGACTTCCAGGAGGCATTTTTATACCGTAAGTATTTTTAGCTTTGTAAGTATAATCAATGCCGCCCTGGCTATCACTGTCGGTTGTAGAATAATCTACCATTCCAAAAAAGCTCCTTACCCACGTCTTAAAAAAGCAATCACTCGTTCATCAAAAGGCACTTCATCTTCATTTGAGTCCGGACTTGTTTTAGTTTCTCCTTCGGATTGAGCTAGCTCTGATTTAGCCACAGACACGGCATGAAAAGTTTCAATAGTTTCATTCAACATTTGCCGATGTGTCTCTATTGACGGCAACCGCTCTTTATCTCTCCCTGCCAATGCATTCTCCACAGCCATCTCGGCAGACGCAGCTTCAGCTATTAAACTTTCATTGGATGCCCCACTAAACATTTGTGAAAATTCGGAGTCTTTAACTTTTTTTTCATTCTCACCCATTTGATTAAATTTGCGTATTCTGCATAATACGAAATCTACTTGCTAATCTTAAACCTGCTGCCCTCAGCGAGTTCTCGTTGGCAATTAGCTTCGCGTTCGCTGTTGCGTTTTGGGCGTTAGCTGCATTAATTTCACTCTGTAAAACTGCACTATCGGCATTCAAATACTTAGCCTCGATCTTAGCGCCTTCAAAACTAACTTGTAGACCAAATTTAATTTCATCTTCACCATAAAGAGGTGTGCCTATCGACGCCTTGAAGCCCGTCCAGATTTCGGTCCAAGCCCCGCACATTTTCATTTCATAGGCCCCTGCGCCATTTACCCAAAACTTCGATGCTGCTGATATCTCTGCTGAGAGACCCGTGGTATAGGACTTTGCAGTTACTTCTATAAATGTTTTATCAGTCGCCATTATTTAATTTCTCTCATCAAAAATTACATACCTTAGCCACACGGTCTATTTTCGTTCTATTGAATCTCCAGATTCCGCTTTGTGCGATAAGATATTTCCACCAACAGTAAAATTAATATTACCAACAACATCTATTGTTAAGTTACCTCCAATATAAAGTGTGTAGTCGTTTAACACATCCTCAACTTTATCGTTTCGTGTCACATCCACTCGGTCATTGGAAGCGGTCAAAAGCCTCTCCGCAGTCATATCATCACGGCTGCCTGTCGCCACAAAAACAACTCTTTCAGAACCAAATTTATCATAAAATAGTAGTTGATTACCTCCCGAATCATGCATTCCACTAACGTAACGGAACTGTCCCTCGGTTTCCGTGACTGCCGAAATCTCACTACTTTCCGTCGGATCAAAAAGTGCTTTAGATGCACTATTATATAGAGAACCAACAACGACTGGACGATCTATATCTCCATCGAGGAAGTTAACAAGTACCTCATCAAGAACTCTTGGTAAGATCTGCATTCCATGATCAGCTCCTGCCCACCCTTGAGCTAACCTTGCTCTAACACCCGTGTTATTGGAGTCCCATTTAAAGCGAATAAGTGGCCTAAACTCATCATCGACATCGATAGTTTCCCCTGATGTCAAAGTGGTCACAATAGCCGACATGGGTGTATTAATTTTTGGTATTGGCGTTATAGGCGCGGGAGAAAATTCATTATCGATCGGTCCCATTTCGAATGCATTACGATATAATGGCGCCCCATCCTCTCTTCGGGATAAATCGTGAACAACTTGACGGATGTAAAATACCGCGCCAATTAAATCTTTCGCAAGCGGATGTGTTGGATTTAATGGCAGTTGTACCTTAGCCCCAGGCATAAATAATGGTTGCTTACCAAAGCCAGAACATGTTGTTGCAAAAGACTTTAACATTTTTAGACGCCGCGGTGCGATATCATCCATCCCATAAGATAAATCGTCAAAACCACCCGGGTATTCATATACTGCCAACACAGAGTCGGTCGCCGGTAATTTAACATCAAGGCTCGCGCTAGCATTGTTGGCATTATAATCTTTGGCTATATATTGTTCAGGTGTAACCTCAGTCTTTAAATTCAGATTAGTAACGTAATCACTGAATAGTTCGCTACCACCCGCTGCGCCCGAGAAAATATCTATAGGGACAACGTCCAGTATATCATTTGCAAAGTCCCCACTATCATCACCCACAACAATTCGGTAAGTATTTTCCTCGTGGATCGTATAAAAAAACAACCCATCTCGTTCAAGCAACCTGCAAATAAGAGCATAGTCGGATTCCTCAAACTGAGTAACCATGTCATATGATGGAAGATTAGAAGTTACATAGGACGTATCTAAGGTGTCAGAGGGGATTAAATTAGCGGGATACTCGGCCAATATAGTATCTATTATTTCAAGACTAGTCCCACTTAAAATTCTGCTTTTTTTTGAAAAAGCCAGATACCATAGCCATGGGTAAATACAAAACTCCATCCCGGTATCAATACTTGTTGCCCCCCCCAAAACCATTGCCTTAAAAATTGTTCCGTGCACATAACGTGGCGTAATCGCCCCGTCACCAATCGTAAGTTTTGCTTGGCAACCAATTAAATCACCTGGTGATATATCACTATCTAACAGTGTTGTTCTGATGCGAAGGCTGTATGGTGGCTCTATATCTTTCGATAGATTTAAATCCCTAGGGATTGCATCTGTTGCGCCCAGATTTCCTATTTCTGAAAATGGAGACCAGGAAAGATCAGTATTTTCAGAGGAAACAATCCTGTTATCTAGACCTTTTTTCTCAAGATTCGGATTGATACCGGATAATGTCTCCGATATCCGAAAGGCGGTGATATCTGAGTCTAAAAAAGTAGACTCTGTATCTCCACTGCTGTCAAAAATTTCAAAACTGAAACTACTCATGTATTAATTCCTAGATTTTAAAAATCGAAGCTATAATCAAAATCACCCTCAGACGATAATGATATCTTTATAGCGTTAAAACTGATGTTACTCGCCATTTTATCAAGAACAGCAGACGATAGGGACGGCAGAATTGTTTGATTTAAGATCCTATCGACAACACGCGCACCACTCTCTATTTCGTTACACGCCATAACGATATGTGTAACCACGTCATTATCATACGTTAAAGGTACCTGATAGTTTTCCCTAACTCGTGACTGTATCTTTGATAATTTTATTTTGACAATTTGAACATACTCTTCGTGCGATAAGGGCAAATAGGGTACCACAGTCATTCTTCCCAGCAGTGCCGCTTTAAAATGTGACTGCAAATGTGGCCGTATAAGCTGGACAAGATCGCTCGATGCCGGTCTAACAGAAGAGTCTATACACGTGTCTATAATAACATCTGACGCGATATTTGATGTCATTATGATGATAGAGTTTTTGAAATTCACTTCTTGGCCTTCACTGTCTTCAAGAATGCCTTTATCAAATATTTGATAAAAAAGCTCGCTAACATCGGGGTGTGCTTTTTCAAATTCATCCAAGAGAATAACTGAGTAAGGGTTTCGTCTAACTGCCTCAGTCAGGACCCCACCACTTCCATACCCAACGTACCCAGGCGGGGCTCCCTTCAACCCAGCAACGGTATGGGCCTCTTGATATTCAGACATATTTATCACTATCATTTTATCTTCGCCGCCATAAAGCAGGTCAGCAAGGGCTACTGCAGTTTCTGTCTTACCTACTCCACTCGGCCCAACCAATAGAAAGACGCCAATTGGTTTATCGGGCTCATTTAAATTGGCCCTCGCAGTTTGGATCCTTTTACTAATCTCCTCAATGGCTTCCTGTTGGCCTATAATATGCTCTTCCATTCTTGTATTTAATTTAAGAATATCATTTATTTCATCAGTCACCATTTTTCCGACGGGAATACCTGTCCAACCAGAGATAACATCTGCCACTACCGAGCTGTTAACCTGCAAAGGCACGAGCGCAACCGTTTCTTGTAAATTATCCAGTTGTAATTGTAGTGCATCGAGATTTTCTCTGTCATTATCATCCGGCACCTCATTTTCCAGAGATACATCTAATTTTTTATGCAAGTCGAGAACTTCTTTTACAAGTTTTTTTTCAGCCTCAAATCGCCCCATCATATCTAGACGTTCTGTTTCCAAACGATCCATTTGATCTGAAATCTCATTTATTTGAAACTCATCGCTATTTTCGGTTTTTGATTCCCGAACAAGCCGATCCAACTCACTTTTTAATATTACAATCCGGTGTTCCAGTCCTTGCAATAATAAGGGATTACTATTCTGCGCGATGGCAACTCGCGCGCATGCTGTATCGAGTACACTGATTGCTTTATCTGGAAGCTGGCGTCCAATGATATATCGAGACGATAACATTACTGCATCTTTAAGCGCCTCTTCCAGAACTTTAACGCCATGGTGTTTTTCAAGACTGGGGGCCAACCCCCGAAGCATGGAAATGGCAATATGCGGCTCAGGTTCATTGACATGGACCAATTGAAACCGGCGTGCAAGCGCTGCATCTTTTTCAATATATTTTTTATATTCAGACCAAGTTGTCGCGCCAATTGTACGCAACTCTCCCCTGGCTAACGCAGGCTTGAGTAGATTAGCTGCATCACCCTGCCCGACAGCACCTCCAGCACCTATTAACGTATGTGCCTCATCGATAAATAAAATAGTAGGGAACGACGCTTTTTTCACCTCGGTAATAACTGACTTTAAGCGTTCTTCAAATTCGCCACGCACACCAGCTCCAGCTTGCAATAGGCCTAGATCAAGTGTTCTGACAACGATATTTTGCAATGCTGGGGGAACAGTTTTTTTAACAACAGCATTGGCGAGCGCTTCAACAAGAGCCGTTTTTCCTACCCCTGGATCCCCTATTAGCAGGGGATTATTTTGTCGGCGACGCATCAAAATATCAATTGTTTGACTTAGTTCGAGTTCCCTTCCGATAATATCATCCAGCTTCCCTGCTCGAGCCTCTTCGGTAACGTCAATAGTAAATTTATCTAGTGCTTTAGAACTATTATTACCAAATGCCCGATCTGTTGCTCCAGGTTCTGAACCTTCCTTCTTAGACGTACTGTTGCCAATCGGCGTTGGTTCTGCCCCACCCGAGATAGCTTCTGATGTAAAATTAGCAAACGACTTCAGGTCCAACCGCAGCTGCGGGGTGGAAATTTTTTCAAGTACAGGAATTGCACTAAGCATACTTTCTCGAACCTGACTATTTTCCAGTATAGCCAGAAGTATTCCACCAGACCTAATATTTGGTTCATGAAGTAAAAGTGATGAGACAAGCCAGGCTTCCTCAAGAAGAATAGGAATTGCAGGTGCGAACGTTGGTGTGCGACCAGATCCCCGTTTAAATGTTTCTATCGACGCTGTGACTTGGGCTTCAAAAGCCGCCAAATTTACGTCATAAGCCTTCAAGATTTCCTGAATGTCTGAACGACTAGAAGAAGCCAATTTACTGAGCAGGTGTTCTGCTTCAACATAAAAATTTGACTGTCCTACACATAATTGAGCTGCCTCTTGGAGTGCCTTTTTGCACAGAGGGTTTAATTTACTTATCAGCATTTTAATATCAGCACTCATGCTTTAAGCCCTCAAAGATAACGTTACTTGTCTATCCAAGGAAGACTCCTCCGTGGGAAGCAACCAGGATGACCATCCTAATCTCATGGGTTCACTCCTTTGCAGTCGCGCTTGTGGTCGTGCGTCCCTCGCAATGATGAGACGCAGTCGAACGGTTAAATTTTGTCCGACTGAAAACTCTATGAGATCTGCCAACGGATCAAATTTCTTTCCCCCCACAAGAAAATCTGGGAAATCTGTTTTGGATAGCGGCCCCAATTCAATTTCTATTCCTCCAGCCTGCTCCCATGCTCTCTCGCCAATAATCGTATCCATTCCCAGTCTATTATTTTTACCATCTTTTCCAATTCGGGTCTTCTGACTATTGTCTATCCTCAACCAACGGCCAACAAAGCTAGTAACTTTGGTTGGAGTATCGAATAAATTACTTATTAATTTTTCTAATCCCGTTTTTGATATTGGCCGACTGGCTAATAGCCCTGAAAATCTCATCAAAGCGAGGTCAGGTATTAATAGGCGATTACGGGAAGCTCTTTCACCAAGGCCTATCAATGATAACACTCCTTGGCCGACTGGATGCTGATTTGGCAGGACTCGAGCCAAATTAGCCGAATGTTGCGCTTGAGTTTTGTAAAAAAGAGAAATTAGACGATTATTAAAAATATCGAGAAATGCAGCCGCAACTTCATTTGAAGCTCTATTCCCCATCAAAATTCTTTGGGTAATGGGCGACGGCAAAGGGCCATGGGCGCCAGCCAAACCCATGAAATTGACCATCATCTTAGCCGGGCCATTGCCTTCCTCTGAATATTCTAACCCCTCGATATCGGATGTAGGGAATTCTTGAGAAACTTTGGCCGCAAAACGCACAACGTCATCAAGTTTCTTTTTCGACGGATCACCAGGTGCCCTTTGAGCAGCGATACTTTCCAGCAAACGCACAGCCTGGTAAAAATCGAATTGCTCCGGCTGCTCTAGAAGTAACGCCTCTATATCGGCCCCTGTTCTCCAATTACCGGTTGCCATTTTTTCCAAGAACCTTCCCTCTGTAGACTTTGAATTTCTAGTTCAACGAAACTGTTTAGTGAGGCATGTAAGCCAAAAAATTTACTCAAGATTGAACCGAGAACATAAGGATTACCACCAACAAAATTTCTTTCATCTATCTTAAGGAGAACTTTACTACCGCGGCAAAACCCTTTCCAGCTCTCTCCGTCGATACGACGCACTACTTGTTGAACATCCATATGCTTCAAACCCATTACCTCTTGGTAAGATGCGGGCCGATAATCTGGACAGTAAAGACGTAATATTTCCCTGAGGGACTCCATTGATTTAGGGGCGCTTGAGAAAGAGAGTTTATTTAAACTTAGTTGAGAAATTAAACGCCATAGTGTAGCGCCATCTGCCGGAGGATATACTGTTGGAGTAGGTTTTTTCAAAATTGAAACCAAAGCATCAAAATCTTCATCACCTTGTAGAATAGCGCCAACCGGGATCTGTTCTGTCATCGCGCTATTTGTGCAGAGAGCCAAAACCTTAGCTGTCTCTCCAGCGGGACGTTTCGGATTAAAACTTACATCCACAAAAGAAATATTGCATTGACTTCCACTAGCAGCATTCGATGGACCGCTTCTTTTAACAAACCAGAATTCATCCGGGATTGATTCACCAATTTTATGTTTGATACCAAAATAAGGTTCCAAATTTCTCATTTGTGCTACTGCAGGTGAGGAAATTGAAACCATATTAACTGAATGAATTTCATAATTATTCGGGGCACCGAGCTCGGGCTGTAAAGTATATTGGTGGTCTGTATGGTTTAGTCTAACTGGTTCTAAAGTCTTTGGAAAAAGGTTAACAATGGGACTACAGCAAACCAAGAAGTTACGACTAGAGGGATTAACTGTTCTGGATGGTGGTTTATCAAGTCCAAACAACACGGTAAGGGTATCCGAGTCAGGCCGCTCATCCAATTCATTAATATCAAAATACAAGAACTTCTCTGGGAAACTAAAATATTCAAGAAGAAGCCGATATGAACTATTAGCCTCTTCGCGATCAGGTAAAACGCTTTCCTCAGGACCAAATCCAACCTCCGTTATGGTCGAATGTGAAAGCACTCGAAATTGCTGTTCTGTGTCCCCTAAAAATACCGTGGAAATCACATTAGACGAGAGTAATTCATAAAGATCCATTGCAAGTGATCTGTCCCCAGATAAATGCAATCGTAATTTACCCATCGGAATGTCCGACATCGGCAACCCAAGTCCCTTTATTTTGATAGCTAACACACTACCAACCCGACTTGTGTCGAAATATGTATAATTAGAAACAGGCTCTATACTCGCATCTGTAATTTCGATAGGCCTTATATCCACGTCATAGCATGTTCTGAATCTACAAAAATCTCCTTGCATAGATTGCGCATATAAAGGGGTCCCGCGTGGAACTACTCTACCGCTAGGTGCTGGTTGTTTTTCCTTACTTGCCCGAAAACAGACAGAACTCATTGGAGGGATCGGATCGACCAAGTAAGGGTGCAATACACCAAGCATTGCAGACGGAATTTCCGCGTGTTGACTATCAATGCGGGTTTGTATCCTAGCTGTCAGGAAAGCAAATGATTCTAGCAGTCGTTCGATTTGGGGGTCGCTGCTTTCTTGCCCAGATAACTCTAGTCGACCCGCAATTTTTGGGTAACGGGCACCAAACTCGGCTCCCGCCTGCCTCAAATAATCTATCTCTTCACGGAACAACTCAATTAGTCGGCTGTCAAAGTCCGCCATTTACTATTCGCCTTGTGGTTCAGAGCCAATTGCAACCTGAAAGCTGAATTGTTGGTTTATCTTACCTGCTTTAAGGGTCGCATGAATAATTACTATTAAACTTTCGGAGGAAGAGTCGATTTCTAGCACTTCGACAGTTACTCCTATTAACCTAGGTTCGAACCTTTTCACTGTCTGCTGAATATCTTCAGCTATCAGAGCTTTGTCATTTTCACTATTTATGGATGCCCCAGCATGATCGCCCATTCCATAGGCCAACGTCGACCGCCACACAACATCATCAAACTTTAAAAAGGACCGTCTAGTATTCAACAGATCAGTAACTTCCTTCATTACCGACTGCTGAAGTTTTTCGACTGTAAAAAAACGAAAGGGGTTACCTTCACTTAGCTGACCCGGATCTTCATCAACCAGCATATCAAAAAGTAACGCCCTTGCGCCAATTTCTTGTTTCACCAAAACCATAGTTTATTCTTGATTCTTTAAAATAACAACATGGTTTAGCATGGCGAAATAATTTTAACTATTAGTTAAAGTTTTAAGGTCCCAGATCGAGGAAACAGAGCCCCCTGCTGCACCATCACTCGTCTGCTGAACAAATTCATCTTCTATCCGTGAATAATCTAGAGTGACTTCTTCCAGAGGCATATCGTCACTCTCCTGAGCAGAACCAGCTACTGCATAACGGGAAACCCATACTTCCGATAGAGTTATCGTACGGTATAGTTTCATTTCGCCTTCAAAATTCCTCAAGAAAGTTATTACGACATCGCCGATCGTTGTTCCAGAAGAGCAATGCCCCATCAATAATGGTGACGCTATATCACCATATTTAGTAATTTTTACACCGGTATGAACACTTTCACCGTTTGTTACTCCGCGGGCCCGGCCCTGGATCATTGGTAAATTAATTTCCAAGTCAACATTGAGTAATCCTATTTGGTCTTCAAACCCGGCAAATTTTACTTCCCCATTGATAAGCGAGTTTTCGAGAAAGATCTTTGTGTTAGCTGCTTCAGCCATTTTATACTCCAAATGAATTTATTTTATTATTTTATTATTTTTGCCTTATGAGGACGGTGGCGGCAATTCCGCAACCAAACGGATAGATGCTGATAATTCCTCAAGTTGGAAATGAGGCCTCAAAAATGCAGTTGCCGTGTATACGCCCGGTTTACCAGGGACTTCGAGGACATCTATTCTTGCTTCTCTTAACGGAAATTTGGCTTTAACACCTTGCGAAGCATTATCGTCCAAAAGCACATAATCAGAGATCCAGGTCTGTAGATAAGACCTTACTTCATCTGCAGTCATAAATGACCCAATTTTGTCCCGCATCATCACCTTGAAGTAATGCGCAAATCGTGACGCTGCCATAACATAAGGTAGCATACCTGATATTCTAGCGTTTGCATTAGCGGAGTTTGTATTATAAACCTTTGGCTTGTTTACTGTTTGCCCACCAAAAAACGCGGCTTTATCTGTTCCCTTACAGTGAATTAACGAGACAAAACCTAGATCATTAAGTTCTTTTTCTCGGCGATCTGTGATCGCAATCTCTGTAGGGCACTTCAATGCGATATCGCCCTCATCCGTTAAAAAGGTGTGCGCTGGTAGACCTTCTACAAGTCCCCCGCCTTCTACTCCACGAATTGCTGCCGTCCAACCATGCAGGGCAAAAGCATTAGTGATGCGTTCACCCATCACATACGCTGGGTTCCCCCAAAGATATTTGGAATGGTCCGACCCATCAACATCTTCTACGAAGCTGACTTCCTCTACGGGATTAGTGTCAGGGCCATAAGGAAGACGCATCAGCACTCTCGGTAATGTAAGCGTAACGTACCTAGAGTCCTCCGTCTCTCTAAATGATCTCCATTTAATGAGTTCTGTAGATTCAAAGAGTTTGGCTAAATCCCTCGGTCGCCCCAAGTCATTAAATCCCGCCATGTCAAATAGAGCAGGACCGGCCGCCGCTATAAATGGCGCGTGCGCTGCAGCGGCTACCCCAGCAATCTTTTCTATAAAAGCTATATCTCGAGGTGAGCGACCAACATAAAAATCACCAATCAGCAAGGAGTAAGGGTTCCCCCCATATGACCCGTACTCTTCCTCATATACCTTTTTAAACAAATTGGACTGATCAAACTCAACCGCTTTATCCAAATCCTTTTGCAATTCATCTCTCGTTACAGGCAGTAAACGAATTTTCAACCGAGTAGACGTTTCGGTGTTCATAACCAAATGATTTAATCCAGACCAAGCGCTTTCCATCTTTTGAAATTCTTCATGGTGAAGAATTTCATTCAGCTGAGCCGAAATTAAATCATCCAGGTCAGCTATTTGCTCGTTGATTAATGTCGCAACGTCCTTCTGTGAAAGGTCCTCGTCTTTCAAAACACGGGTTGAGAACTCTCCAATGAGATCTTTCGCATAAGCCTGTTGCTCTTCGCTGCGCGCCAAGTGCCCTTGCTCTACAATCTGTTCTAAAATATTACCTGAAGCTTCTGTATCCATAGCCATTTCTTATAATTCCTTATATATATTTCGCTTTATCGTAAACCTAGTATTTACGTTCTGACTTTACTCTTCTTCTGGCTTTTCATCGGAGTTCCCTGATTCAGGCTCAGCCGGAGCACTGGCTTGTATCTCGGCGACCGCCTCCTTCATTTCCTTTTGGCGCTCGGTATTAGAAACCACGTCACCTAAAAGTTGATCTAGATCATCGTTTCCATCAAGCTTAGCCAGCAGATCATTTAACCGACTTCTAGCTTCATACAACTCTTTCAGCGGCTTCACTTTCTTGATCACACTAATTGGGCTGAAGTCGTCCATGGAGCGGAATGTTAATTCCACGTTAACGTTACCACCGTCTTCAGAAATTGTATTAGGGACTGAAAGCGCTACAGTTGGCTTAATGGAGGCCATTACTTCGTTCAGATTATCCCTGTCAATCTCAGCGAATTTTCGTTCCGTTAATGGAGCCAATTCCTCATGACTTTTCCCAGCCAAATCAGCCATCACACCTACCACGAAAGGAAGTTCTTTTTTTTCTATAGCCCCACCGGTCTCAACATCATAAGTGACCTGCACTCTCGGTGGACGTACTCTTGATAGGGCATGTTGTGTTCCATCGGCCATTAAAATTCTCCGTTCGAAAATCGCTAAAAAAATCTTTGAAAACTTGGGTTCTTAAAAAAGTCTCAAAAAGATGCTAGGTTTAAAAAAAAACAATAAAAAAAAGTATATTCACTGACCCCGTTGCATACTGCAATAGAAAAATCCATCTTTTTATTTGAAAAATTGTGAAATTTATTGGTCGCGTCACGAGACTATCACAGAATTTTCATCTAAAAGCAATATAAGTAGGTTTTTATCACTTTTTGTTTTAAAACCAAATAAACTTCTGGTAAGTCCAAACTGGTACTTTTTTTTTCGAATCGTGTAATTCAGGTTAAGTATGTTTAGAAAGTTTCTTTTGTACTCTAGATGGATGGTTTAAAAAATAAAACGCACTAACTGAGTTTGAAACTAGGAGAGATTTGTGCTCGTTAATATTATTGATAAAATACGCTCTCACCGTATTCATTATCTAGGCGTTGGATTAGCTCTCTTTGCACTATCCAGTTGTGGAGCTTTCCCTAAGATGATAGCGGACATCGAAACAGATGTGGTTTCTATATCTGCTGTTTCAGATGCCAATGCTGGATATCCTGTAGCGGTGGATTTAGTAGTGCTAAATGATGCTGCTCTTGTCCAAGCCGTTCAAGAAATGTCGGCTAAAAATTGGTTTAAAGGCAGAGAACAATTTATCTTGGATCACAGGGAGGCGTCGACGGTAATATCAAGAGAAGTCGTGCCTGGAAAGACAGCACCAAAAATCGAATTAAAGAGATCTGTTAGAGTCAATGCTTTATCTGTTTTCGCATTTGCTAACTACATCAATGAAGGCTCTCATCGGCTCACATTAGGCAGCATTGAACAACCGCAAATTGTACTGGAAAAAACAACCTTACGATTGGCACCAAAATGACGATGAAATTTTTTTTGATAGATGCGAGCAGTATAAAATCTAATATTGGAAGACTTTAACAATGGCAAATATACCATCGGAAATCCTCTGGCATGAAGGTATGCTTTTGTTACCCCAACATTTTCAGCAACAAAACATTAGAACCGAGCAGTTAATAGACTGGCGTGTCAGTAGAGCAAGTCCACACAATTGGGGTATAATCTCAATGACCCTTGATTTATCTGCGCTCGTTCATGGGCAGCTGCGCATTCAACAGCTCGAAGCCATAATGCCTGACGGGTTCGTGATTCAATATCCAGACGAGAGTTCTGCTCCTCTAGAATTAGATTTGTCTCCACAGCGAGAGCTCTTGAGAGAAACGCCAATTCGCGTGAATTTACTTCTTCCAAGAGCGTCTGATAGATCCGCTGGGATTCAAGGGGAACTGCCTCGATATAGAACCTATCAAGCAAGACCAGTAGCTGACTCTCATACCGGCGACAATGAAATTATGATTGATAGATGCGCGCCAAACCTAACACTCGAACTTACAAACCAACCATCTGACCAGTTCACATCACTTCCACTTATGGAAGTAACTTGCAAGGATGAGGCGTTTAGCATAACGGACTACCTACCGCCCTCTTTGCAACTATTTAGTTCAAGTCCATTGGGCCAAAAATTAGACCAACTCACGAGACGGACAAGAGAAAAGATATCTTTTTTAACGAAACAATTAATGGATGAAAGGTTTTCATCCGGAGATTTGGATGTAGAAGCTAATGCTTCTAGAGATACCATTAGCTCATTGGCAACTAATCTTCCAGAGTTAGAAGTTTTATTGTCGAGCTCAGTCGCCCATCCCTTTCAGATATTCTGTGTTCTTGCCAGAGCAGTTGGTTCAATGTCCCGTGTTCATGGTAACTTGGTGCCATTGGCCCTACGCGCATATGAACACGGAAATGCAATTCAATCTTTTAACGAAGCGATAAATTTTTTGCATGAATGTCTCGAAAATATTCAGGAACGGTATTCAACAGTCGCGTTCGAAAGTATTAATTACGGTTTTGCTTTGAGATTAAATGAGCAGCTAGCTGCCGAAACGATCATTTTGGGACTAAGGTTTAAACCCAATCAAACAGAAAGTGATATGGCCAGTTGGATGGCCTCTGCCATAATTGCAAGCAGTTCAAAAATTGATGAAATGACCGAACTTCGTATTCGTGGAGCGTCCCGTCAACCTATAGATCAAGAAGCTTCACTGGAACTGCTTCGATCAAAAGATATGCTGTTATTCGCGGTTACCATGGACGATACATTTATAGATAAAGAGAGCGAGTTAAATGTAATCAACAAACTTTCGAATATGGCAGGTTCCAAGCCTATTGAAGTCGTATTATTTACGATGAATACAGATTAGGAGTAGATTGTGTCAAACTTAGATGTCACACGCCAATTCCGGCTTTTTTATGAGGCCGTTGAGCAAGCGAGACAAGCAGCCTTTCACATAACGCTAAGTCACTCGGGAGAATCTGAAAAAACGGAGTATTTGGTTAATGGAGAGATCAGTCCTTCGCCTATCGATAACTTATTCAATTCATTAATCACAGCTTTGGAAGAACGCGGTAAAGACTTTTCAACCAATGGGGGAGATTACGGCTCTAGACTTTTTGAAAGAGTGATCTACGTGTTCGCTGCTTTCGCCGATGATATGATGTTAAGGTCAAAATGGGCAGGACGAGATGAATGGATAAGGGCACCGTTAGAAGTAAAGCTGTTCGGCAGCCAATCGGCCGGTGAGGAGATATTTGATGATATTGACGACGGTCTCTCCAAATATGAGTTCGGAAGGCGTGATCTAGCCAGAATTTACCTATTGGCCCTTAATATGGGATTTGAGGGCCGTTTCAAAGGAAAAGCATCGGCAGGGATAATTACAAATTATAAGTCTCGATTATTTGAATTAATAAACGATCGTACCGCAACAAAAAGTGAAGCCAGAAAATCATTTTTAGGCTCTGTATATCATTATAATCAGACTGGAGGTGCTCCAGAAATGATGTCGTATCTGAGGCCTTGGCTTTTAACAATTGGGGCGATCACTCTAGCCTATTTGCTTGGTGCCCATTTCATTTGGATACATATGATTTCAGTTTTGAATGACCAAGTCATATCAACTATTGAACAATTAAGTTCGTGACGGGGCAAAACCGATGACGTGGTTCGAGGATATTGTCAAATCCATTGGTGAATGGCCTACTTGGGTACTGATAACGCTCTTTATTTTCCTACTGATACTCGTAATCTTAGCTACCTTTCAGATATGGCGCTACGGTGTTAGGAAGTCAAAATTACCAAAAGATTCAGACTCAAAAAATCAATCGGGTTATTTAACGCAGTCAATGCTGTCTTCATTTAAAGAAGCGCACAAAGCATTACAAAATTTCTTCCCTGGGTTCAATGCCCGTTATTCAACGCCGGTATTCCTGCTATTAGGCCCATCAGGCGCAGGGAAAACCTCTATAATTGAAAAAGCTGGGTTATCTAAAAAACTTGGCGATAGCTCCATTACTAATCCTATAAATTGGACAATTTTTGATAGAGCAGCAGTGGTAGATGTCCGAGGTGATATTGCATTTAATCAAGCTAATTTGAAAAGTTCTAATAAAGCCTGGCATACACTTTTGAATCTTTTTCAAAGGTTCAGACCTAGGAGACCAGTAGATGGCCTCATAATAACAATCCCTGCAGACATAATTAGCAGCAGGCAAAGTTCAGGCAGGGAAGAAATAGGCGAATTAGCTGAAACGCTTCATCGAAGAATTGGGGAAGCACAGACCTATCTCGGAATGTCATTACCGATATATATTATAATCACAAAGAGCGATCATTTAGCAGGCTTCTCCGAAATGACAAGCCTTTTATCAGAAGACGAGCTCACCGAAGCTTTTGGATGGTCTAGTCCCTACACCCCGGGCTCTGCCTATTCGCCAGGCTGGTGGGATGAGGCTTGCGCAGCAATAGTCGAGAAAAGCCAAGAAACCGTGACAGAGTCATTAACGGTGTCCGGCGGAGAGAATGATTGGCGGGCTAGAGCTATTCTATTTCCAACGTCAATAGAGCAAATAAGTGAAAACCTAAGTTCCTTTCTAAATACGGTTTTTCGCATTTCCAACTTCAATCAGTCCGCCTCACTTCGGGGAATTTACTTCACTGGTGAGTTAACAGATACATCATCTACAATTAGAACTGATGTCACAGTTGGCACCTCAGTGTCAGAACTTACTAAGCATAGTCGTTTAGGTTTCACCACAGGATTACTAGAGCGTAAGATTTTTCCTGAGTTCGGTTTGGGGGCACCATTTAATCTGAGCCAGCTCTCAATGAATAAGCGGGTTAAAGTTGCCCAAATTTTTGCTGGTTCTCTGGTTGCTTTAGGTCTAGCAGGTTTCGTCAACTCATGGATACATTTGCAAGAAGGCGTTCAAACCATTTCAACATCAGTGGTGGCCATTTCTGCTTCTGATCAACATTTAAAGCAAGCATCATTAGATGGCGTATCCAAACAGCATTTAGTTTCCATCCGAGAAACCGTTCGAGTGATGAACCGATTGGAGGCTATGGGCGATACTGATTTACGAACTTTTACGGCACCCTCTGCTTGGTTTCATAATTTGCCAGATAGAGTGGTTGGGATTATGAACCTTTCCTATGATAGATTTTTATACAGAGAAATGTTTCGGTGGCTTACCGCTCGCGGGAGTGAGATTACAAATTCCAATTTAGATAGTAAGCTGAATTATATCTACTTCGCTAACACAAAGGCGCCCGTGGTGACTGCAAGTAGCGACTCCCAAACAACCGATAAGTCCAAGCCAAATTTTAAAATTTTTGATAAATATGTTACCAATCTTGCAACATTTGAGCAGATGGTAACAAGTTATGGGAATATCCAAGAAAACAAAGACACACAGGCTTTGTTAGCTGTTGTAGAATATTTATATGACATTCAGCTAACCCAACAATTTATAGATTCTGTGACCCCAACCCTTTTCGGCGGACAGCCAAAGCGGGTCATCCCTATTGACTTAGTCGAGATATCTAATTCGGCAAAGTCAAAAATGGAAACCGTTTGGAGCCACCTTCTCATGAACTGGGTTTCAAGAGACGGTATTTGGGATGACCTTACTGAGCTTGCGACCGCAGTCGATATGGATTATTTAAGTTCTAGCGTATCAGAGGCCGACTTCACAAGACTAGCAAGGATAAAGCTCCTTCTCGATCGAATAGACAGCAATATCAACTCAGGGCGTTATGATTGGTTAGCCTCTGGAGAACCGCAAGTTCCTCAAGAACTGCAAGAAAGAATTAATACAGTTAAAAACCTAAAAACGTTAGGCCTTAGTTCTAGTGAGAAGCTTCTGTCAGTTTATGCGCACGTGCACCGAACATCGCGACAACGTTTCTTTGATTTTAATATCCCTAATTTTGGGCCCGTTCTGATCAAAAAAGATGGGAAGTTTGCTCTCACGGACGAATTAGATAGCTTAAGACAAAAATTAGACAACATAGCGACCGATAAGTCTAAGAATAATGCTGTTTTATCTCGAAAATTAACATCTAAAGGTTCAACATTGCTAAATGCAGCACCAGTTGGATATCACATTCTATGGAATATTGATGTGCTTCAGATAGCACTCGACGATGCACTTCGTTATCAAAGAATTTTTGATCATGAAAATACAGTTCCATCAGACCCTAATTCAGTCGATCAAACAGTTGGCCGTTTAACAAAACATGCCTTAGCCGCCAGAATTGCAAGCCAAATACAGGCCGCCGCATCAATTGAAAAAACTATCTTTAGCTCTGACGTAACAGCCGTTGAAAACTCTCTTGCTGAACGCTCAAATAATTTTTCGTCAGCTATCGGGCCAATCCAAGAACTTGTTGAAATTATGGAAAAGACGGGTTCCGGTACTGTTTTCAGAAGTACAAGTGATCTGGTTATTTCTGAAGCTTTAAAAATTATTTTAACCGCTAGCGAGCTTCTTGAGATAGCTCAACCATACGATATTGGTGAAAGTGGTTTTGAAGCATGGGATGGCAAACGATCGCCCACAGAGCAAATCCTCCGAATTCGAAATGTTAACGGCCTGAGATCTTATCTCAACTTCCAAAGAGAACGTGTAGCATTTTTAGCCAGATCATATGTATCCCCTACATTTGATTTTTTAATGAAACAGAATGCTTCTAAAGCTAGATCTGCTTTAAATGATTTAACAATGTGGCAAGGTATAGTAGACGATTTAAATGCGTATGATGCCATGCAGCCCCAAAATTCGATATCTGAATTAGAGTTCTTTTTTGAGGAAACTATGGCTAGAGGAAATTGTAATACGTTAGATACTAATCTACTACCAAACACCTCCAACGGCACCTGGTTTGCATCACAAACCGCAATACTGAAAAATGATATGAAGGTTAGATGTGACAATCTACGTCTAACTCAGCTAGCTCAGGGTTACAGTAACCTGAGTAAGCAATTTAACTCCACTTTGTCAGGTAAGGCCCCATTTTCTCTTGGCAGCTTTTATGGCTCGCCAGCATCAACCACAGCTATTCAAACATTTTTTGATGATTTCAATCTATTTATGGACGCTGGTGGTGGCGACCCAATTTTAACTTCGAATAACTCAGAAAACTCTAAGAAACTCGAAACATTTTTTACTCGCATGGATAGAGCTGCAGTTGTTTTTAAACAAGCAACTGATCCAGGTGCCCCAGAGTCCCCACTGACTTGGAATATAGAGCCATCGTTTCGAGTTAACAAAAGTTTCGAGAAAAAAGGTAACCAGATTATCAAATGGCAACTAACAGCAGGTGATAAAACTCGATCGCAGTTTGACTCAAATACGCGACTTGAATGGTCGCCAGGCATGCCGATTAAAATTTCCTTTACGTGGGCTCTTAACGCGACAACACGACCTGTTGCAGACTCAAAACGGTCAGATTTGTCTATTAACGGACGAACAGCAACATTTTCGTATCCAAAAGTTTGGTCTTTATTTTCGCTTCTCAACAGAAATCAACCATCAATAACAAAGGTTTCACAAGAAGCAAAAAAAGATACACACGTCCTAAAATTTTCTATACCTACTATTTCCAATGCTACGGGTAAAAATAAAACTAACCCTATTGCCAGAGGTGATGCTACTTTATTTGTGACGCTGCGTGTATTTGGCTCTAAAGCTATGGGAGAAAAACGCCTTTCCGTTCCCATTTTACCAACAGAGGCTCCAGACTATAATTTATTATTTGATTGAGCCGATATGCACGATTTAACCGTATTACTAGAACCAATAAATGCAGACCAACCGGGCGGAGTGTCTCTCCTTTATGAGGGTATACATCAAGAAATTATGGAAGCTCGACGAGAGGATGACCCTAATCTGCCAAGAGGTGATTGGAGCCGTCCTTTAAAAGTTTCAGATTGGCAAAGCGTAATAAGTCTCACTACTAAAACACTTTTAGAAAAATCCAAGGATTTGCGTGTAGCAGTAATGCTATCAGAGGCTCTCATACACCAAGATGGACTTAGTGGCTTCACTTCAGCTACTAACTTCCTAATTAAATTTTTCGACCTGTATTGGGATGATATGCACCCACTGGTAGAGGAGCCAGCTGATTTAGAGAGCCGAATGCTTATTTTAGAATGGTTTTCTGAAAAGTCTGGATTTGCCATAAAGTTTCAGCATATTACCGCTCCCGTCTCCGGTCACCTTGCATATAATTTAATTGACTGGCTTGAAGTGGAGAAGCTTATTAAAGCTGGTCCGGTTAAGCTTACACGACGTCAGCGCTTGGGGTCAGAACAGCCAGAAGATGTTCGAGGCCCCACAATCCAAAATTTTGAAGACAGCGTTACGGCCACACCGACCACGTGGCTGAGATCGAATACCGAAGCGATTAAAGAAGCGTTGCAAGCCATCGATCAACTGGATGAACTTATAGAACAAAAGATGCCGAATAATGTTCCTAATTTCCGTCCAATAAAAGAAGCTATGACACAAATGCACTCAAAATCTGCTGAATTAAATCAGATTAGAGAACAGGCAGAAAGAGAAATAGCAATTGAAAACCAAGCGGTCGAAAGTAATCGGAAGGTCGACGACGATGAGACAAAGTTGGATCTTGATTTAAATAACCATGCATCAACAGTTATGCCAACAAATAACGGCTCACAACAGACTAAACCGTTAAAGACCGATTTCGCTTCAAGAAACGAAGCCTACGATGCTTTAGAAGAAATATCCAAGTACTTGATGGCAACAGATCCACATAGCCCAACACCGTATCTCTTAAGAAAGGCTGTATCATTTAGAGACATGACATTTGCTGACCTATTAACCACATTAGTGGATGATGAATGGCATCGCTCAAATTTACTAAAACTTATGGGAGTAGGAAATTCAGATCAAAAATCGGATAAAGAAAAATAAGATTGACATGTTGAGTAAAAATAACATTGATGGCCCCGCATATAAATAAGAATATTGTGCTGAATCAATATTCAACGATAGAGTAAACAAGATGCCTGATAAATTTAAGATTATTTTACTGATTATTACCGTGATAATTGCTATTTTTTTATCATTCTTCATAGGGTTGATAGTTGGCCAAAAAATTGTGCAAAAAGAAAAAGGTTTGCCAATAACTAAAATAGAGAAAAGTCTCAAATCTGGAGAAACGCCCAAGAAAAATGCGGTAGAAACGACTACTAACACCAAAAGCAGTAAGGTTGCATCGAATACTCAGGATGATGAGGCTGAGAGCAAAGCAAAAGTCTCAACGGTCAAGGAGAAAAATGCTGAAGCTTCACCAGAAGGAGTTAACCGCAAGGACAACCCAGAAACAGAAGCCCTCGCCCCTCAGAACCAACCCGAAGCAAATACTATTGGAAAATTATTATCAGCAAGAAAGAATGTTCTACAAAATAAGTCTAAGGCCACGAGTGCTGATGATAACGAGTTCGCCTTCCAACCAGTAACTTTACACGGTTTGTCCATCCCAATATCGAAAGCCTCTCCCACCTATACTATTTCTACTTTAGAGCCAGTGGATCAGTACTTGGCTCAACAACAAGTGAATAAGTTGTCAGGTCTTGGTTTTGCGGCGTATAATGTTAGGGTTTTAAACAGAAGTAGCTCGCTGTTCCTAACGCGAATTGGTCAATACGAAACTCGCAAAGATGCTGAAGTCGCAGTGCGTAGTTTACCTAATATCTACAGAGGGAATTTAACAATTTTTAGAGTATCAAAACAAACCGATAAGACTTCAAATACTCCCTCCAAAAAGGACGGAAGTTAATTTTTTCATTAAAAACCTCAGGTAATTTATTATGTCGATGGAAACTATTATTTCTATGTCGAACCCGCTCTTAGTTCTAATTTTTCTGTTAGAATTAATTTTTATTTTTATATTTCTTAGAAGTTATAAGAAGATCCAAACTGTATCAGCCCAACAAATGGAAACAATTGTCCAACAAACGCTTCTTCTTAACGAGTTAAAAAAAGAACAGCGAGTTTTCTCTGAAATGACCGAAAAAATGCTCCAGACAGTTGAAAAAATTGCAGCATCGACACGACAAGAATCTAAGCACCAAAAAGACGTGCGGGAAAAGTTAGAGGAAATCAGGGAAGAGGTTATAGAGCAGTCTCTATCCAAAATGAAAATGGACGAAGGATTAAGAAAACTACTCACGGGTTAACAGCAATGTAATCGTTCCATCAGCTATCCGTATGTTTACTTTTAATGAGCCCAAGCCTTTTTAACAATTCTAGACTTTCTTTTTTACTGATAGTCACGCTTTGCTCATCACCTTCTTCGAAATGAATTTTTACTAAACTATTTCTTTCTTGACCAGGTACTGTTTCATTTGGAGTTATATTTCTGTCAGTAAAAGATAGGCCTCCAACTCCAACCTCTAACTCAACCTCTTGATTAAGAAGTCTGGTTTTTGCTCTCACTTCCTGCCCCGACCATATTGGTTTTAGGATTAAAATTAGAGTTATTAATTCCAGCATTATTATCTAATTTAGTAACGGGTGAAATTCCGGCCATTCGACGCAAAACTCGTTATTCGTTTCGGCTACCTCGGTATTTGGATGATCAGCCACTGCCATAAATTGTTGTGCTCGACTATCTTCAGATATTCCTGTTGTTTGTTTAGGTCCTTTTAAAACTACGCACAGCGGTCCTCCGTTTTCGTAGAACTCGTATTATAAATATACTCTATATCCGTTTTGGCCTGCGTATGCTCTGGGGACGCATTATCGCTTTTGCTGGAGCTCCGTTATATCAACCTTCGGTTCGGCTGACCCTTTTATATATTTATATTTAATATCTAAAGGGACTGACTGTTGCTCACCCAATAAAATTGCTGATTGCTTGAACAGAGTATTATTCCGAAGGACGTACGGAACACCAAGTACCGATGCAAAAGAAAAAAACCTCGTACCAACCCCAAATTCTTAACAGGTCCGATGTTGCCTTCTATAAGGCATTTAAGAGCCAATAAAACACAAATAAGCAATGAATAACTTACATAGAGCTTAGAAAAAAAACGTTCCTCTACCTATAGCGGAATAGATTACCCAAAAACTTAGAAAAGCGACAAATAATTTAATCCACCCAAAGTTGCGATCTAAGGAGTTAACATCGTTTCTAACGAAGGTTAACGAAAAAAAACATTTCCAGGACTAGGGTAATAGAAGTTAATACGATAAGGCTTAGGAATAAAAAAAATAAACCAATCAACCGCATAGATTAACTTTTCTGATCTCGGTGCTTGGTTGTCCATATCTTACCGTTATTTCATTTGTTCTGGGTCTATCAAAAAGCGGACATTCAATGGGGCGTTTTTAAAGTTTTTTGCAATACCGATACAACCCTCAATCTTTTCTACATTACCAGATATAATAGAATAACCAGTCAAGACTTTTCCATATTTTTGATTATCGGCTTTTGCTAATATGGACTGACCTGCCTCCCAGGCACTCTCTGTTTTCCATCATTAATTCTATAGTTTTGAGCTTCCACTCGCCTGGCATGTAAGAGGAACCAGCAATCATCAGTAATGGATAGAAAAGTAGTACCACAAACCAGCCCAACATATGAAAAACGGGTCGTCTTGTGGGGACGATTCCAAACGATGAGCAACACTATTTAGTTTGTTTTTGAAAGATCTTGCATTTCTAATGCAGCATCATAAAAATTGCCTAACATTATCAGGAGCAAGAATAGTGTCTACTGGGTGAGGGACTTTGCGCAACACCAGCAACACTTAAACTCGCATTTCCTAGATCTTTTGGTGAGGGAACTTCTGAATTCATTATAGATAGCTATCCTTTAAATATATGCTCTAGATTTTAATAAATCTCCGTTTTCTTTAGCTATTTTATACCTTTCGACGTATGCACTCAATGTATAGTGTCAAGCCCCTCTATCAGAACTTTAATTTTTATTGATATCGAACCTATTAGCTCCACAAACCACACATTTATTTTGCATTGAAGCGTCAGAGTGATGATATAGATCAGTTTAACTTACGGTCTAAATCGGATACAGCCTCCTGAAATGCTGCTACCTCTCTAATGATTGGTGTGTTTTGCATGCTCAAGCTTGACTGCATGATTGTGGACATCATGTAAAGCTACTACAACCTTTTTTAATTTTCACAGAAAACCAGCTGCCATAGTAAAAAAATCGCCAAAAAATACTGCGAAACAGAGAGCTAAGCTGAACCAGATCGTAGCAACACTGGTTTGAACGACTTTACTAACAAAATCTTGGTAAGGGGCTACCATTACAAGTTCAAGCCCCTTGCCAACAGAGGCAGGCAACATCACTCGCTGTAAATAACCCAACCCTCTTTCTTCGGAATAAAACTTTACAAGTCTATTGTCTCCTCTACTGCCTTCTTTCATGATGCCAGATAAATAAGCTTTTTGTAGTGCCAGTTTATCGTTATAAATTTCTGCCGTATTTCCCTCTTCATCCTTAGCATATTCTTTTTGAATATCCCGACTGTGTAAAATCACTTCCCCACGCGTGTTTACAATACTAACGATCGCATTTTCGGTGATTTTGCTATTATTGAGCGTATTTTCAATATAATTAATATTTATATTTGCACCTACCATACCGGTAAACTTTCCGTCCACCATAATTGGAACACCTATGCTTATAACCTTATTCCCTGTGTGTGAGTTGACAACAATGGGGCCAATATAAAGTTTTTGCTTCTCTTTTGCTGTTACGTAGTGGTCAAGAGCCCTAATATCCAATTTATTTGTTTCCTGCTCGCCACGGCTAATAACCAGAGGCCATTGCGCGTAATATTTGATTTTTCTTTTTCTATAAATACCAGCTACGGCGAACGGCTCAATAACGCTTGATGTCCATTCCGCCTTAGCAGGCATCCCCTTATCAGAGTTACGTCTGTATGCATCAACACGAGTGACAACTCTGTGGTAACCATCTTCCAAACTGACGTATATGGCATCAAGATGTTTATTAGAACTGAGAGCACTTTTTAAAATAAAATTGAACCCTTCCAATCTAACCATTTTCTGACTATTTGCAGCAACTTCAGAGACAACGCGCATCAGGCCCTGAGAGCTCTCTAATGGCTCACTTATCGAAGTTACCGTCTGCTTCAGTCCAGACTCAAATGTTCCCTCGATTGTGCCAAGAGCGAACTCACGGTTTAAATTAAATGTGTAATAAACAATACAGACTAGCGGAAGAACGAATAGAACTAGATAACCTAAAAACAATGACTTTTTTATAGACATAATTTTTTTCCTAAGGATAAAAAATTAAAATTAAATCTCAGCACATACCTTAGCAGGCCACCGCGCGCTTCTTAAGTTGTACAACTTCTTTTTAGTTAAATCATCAAAATCATTTTTAAAACGATATTTAACATTTTAAGTGTATTTTCAAACATCGTTTTGCTTCGATGACGCACCATAACACGGTCTTTCGCCCAAACTTTATAGAAGAAAGCCAAATAAAGGAGTAGTATGATTCATGCTCTAATTCTTGGTTCGCAGTGCTACATTAACCATTTATAATGGATTTTTAAAATGCGTGTCTTCTTTTCTCCCAACCACATTTGCCATTCACCACAAACCTTTATTTCAAAGGGGCAAATAATAAAGAGTCCTGAACAACCAGAACGCGCTAATATATTAGAGAATGCAGCCAGGACTGCAGGCCACACATTTATAGAAGCTACGCAACACGGACTCAAACCAATCGAAGATATCCATGATGAGGGATATATAAATTTTCTCAAAACCGCGTGGTCACTCTGGGAAGGCACTACAGATAGTGGAAGTGAAATCATCCCAAATATACATCCGGGTAGAAATATGCACGCAAAGCCAAACTCTATAATATCACTTGCCGGTCACTATCAAGCCGATACAGCATGCCCAATAGGCAAAGGAACGTTTGAAGGGAGTATGGCCTCGTCTGATGTCGCAGTGTCAGGTGCGTATGCTATCATGGATGGTAAAAAAAATAATATCAAAAGCAACTTCGCATACTCACTTTGCAGACCACCTGGACACCACGCCTTCTCTGATCAAGCGGGAGGTTTTTGTTTCTTCAACAATTCAGCGATCGCAGCACAGACGTGTCTCAATAATGGAGCAAAAAAAGTAGCAATTCTCGATATAGATGTTCACCATGGCAATGGGACACAGGGTATTTTCTATGACCGAGCAGATGTTCTAACCATCTCTCTGCATGGCGACCCACTTTCATATTATCCTTTTTTTGCAGGATACTCTGAAGAAATAGGAGTTGATGAAGGGAGTCAACTGCAATATTAATTATCCGCTTCCTCAAAACACTGATGATGCGGAATACTTAAAAGTGCTAGATAAGGCAATAGATAGCATACACATTTACCAACCCGATGTATTAGTGATTGCACTCGGTTTAGACGCATCGATTGCGGACCCACTAGCTTTCTTATCTATAACGACGGACGGTTTTTCCAGCATCGGAAAGGTCATTGGCCAAGCTGGCCTGCCGACCCTATTTATTCAGGAAGGCGGATATATATCACCAGTATTAGGGGATAATCTCGTTGCGACATTAAACGGCTTTGAAGAAACTACACGGTATTGATTCTTTTTTGAGGCGGCCTCAGTGGAATATCAACTATGGGGAAGTATTTAGAACGCCCTTTGACTGACATACTCTGAAAAATAGTAATATGCCTTATCAGGATTTGATCGCTACGGTAAAGATTATTAATTTGCTCAAAATATGCTAAATCGCTCAATCTAATATCCTTCAATTTAGCCAACGTCACATGTGGCTTAAATGCCTTCCTTTCTGGTTCGATATTAATTTTTTGCAATAATCTATCAATTTCAATTCTGAGATTGACAAGATTTGAGTTTTCAACAACTCCAACCCATAAAGATTTAACCCTACCTTTATTTTTAAAATGATTAACGCCATTGAGTTGAATATTAAAACAATTAGAACGGAGCTTTGTTAGCTCTAACAAAATATCATTCACTAGACTATTGTCACACTCACCTATAAAGCGCAGGGTCAAATGTAAATTATTAACCGTAACCCAATTTGCCCCATTCACCCCCCCCTGCAGATCTTTTAAACCGTGAGTTATTATCCCTGAAAACCGTAATCCTACAAATAGACGTTTCATATTTTATTACCTACAAGAAATCGTCAGCGTTTAACGTTCATCAATAACGCTCTAACGTACGGTGAAATTTTATTAACAATTTTCACGACCCCTCTCTTATTAGGGATGAATGCCGTCAGCCTGATTTAACTCAGGCATCCCAGCCACTCCATCAAGAAAGAATGGATAAAAGATAACATCATGCTTTTTTGACAATTCTGCATAGACCGACTTAAATTCTAGTCCGTACTCTTTACCCATGTTAGGTGGCGCGAGCATCCCAACGAATAAAACTGGTATTCCTGTAGCTTTGATTTTTGTTAGAATATTATGCAAATTGTCCTTAGTAACTTTAGGATCAATGCCTCTGAGACTGTCATTGGCTCCTAGTTCTAATAATACTGCGTCAGGCTTGCTGGCGAGTGCCCATTCGACCCTCGACAGACCACCCGCTGACGTGTCCCCAGATACCCCTGAATTTATAACACTGACACGAATCCCCAGACCGTTAAGTGTAGCTTCAAGTTGATCTGTGAACCCATCAGTTTTTGGCAATCCATAACCAGCAACCAAACTGTCACCTAGAGCCAATAACTTAAGCTCGCGTGCATTCGTTGTTATGGTTATAAGACTACTTGCAACTATGAGAAGCAAATAAAAAGCAATTTGACGAATTTTCTTTATCCACATATTAGAATATTGACGAGTCATATAAAAAATACACCTTTACATAGCGTATTGAATCTAAATTTAAAACTCACGTTGGAATATAAATCACGAATGACAAATAAAACATCACCCTGTTTACAAGAACAAAAGATGCCACCACTAATACAAATGCAAGATGTAAAACTTGAGCTTGCCAGCAAAGCCGGTAATGTAAAAATCTTGCAGGGTATATCTTTAGATATTGATGCTGGTAGCACTGTCGGTATTACGGGACCATCCGGCGCGGGCAAATCGACCTTAATGATGGTAATGGGGGGAATAGAAGCGACAACGTCAGGCATGATTACAATAGCAAACGAAAATTTATCTACTATGAATGAGGATGCGCTAGCCGAGTTTCGTCGAGATAATATTGGGATAGTATTCCAAGCATTTCGACTAATCCCTACGATGACTGCGCTTGAAAACGTCGCAATTCCACTCGAATTATCAAACAACCCAAGTGCTTTCAAAAATGCTAAAGACTCACTGGGCATGGTCGGGCTATCTAAGAGATTAGACCACTACCCCGATCAATTATCCGGCGGAGAACAACAACGAGTAGCTATAGCAAGAGCGTTTATCTCTACTCCTAATCTCCTTTTGGCAGATGAGCCAACAGGCAATCTAGATCAGGAGACCGGAAATCAAATAATAGACCTTCTATTTGATCTACAATCTTCGTATAAAACAACGCTAGTACTTATTACTCACGATAAAAACCTAGCTCATCGTTGTGATCGAATGATTGATATGGCTGATGGATTAATTCAACGCGATCTTGACAACACCGTATGAGGTTTTTGTTTTGTATTTTCAACAGTTAAGTTTGGCCTTCAAACTAGGTCTCCGTGATCTCAGACATGGCATTCAAAGTTTCAGAATTTTCATTGTGTGTTTAGTCCTTGGCGTAGCTGCTATCTCAGGAGTGGGCTCTATTTCGAAAGCTATGAATACTGGCATAATAAATGACTCACAACGTCTTCTGGGAGGCGATTTTTCAATTCAATTGACACATCGACCGATTACTAGAGAAGCCTACGATTACATTAAAAAAATTGGTCAAATATCGACGATAAACAATATGCGGGCTATGGCTAAAACAGTGAGGGATGGCCGTCGAACATTAATCGAACTAAAAGCAGTAGATGACCCTTACCCCTTGTTTGGCTCAATAAAACTCTCTCCTGACATGTCTATACGAGATGCTTTAAGTAACCAAAATGATGAGATAGGAGCCATAATTGCCCCAGCCTTGAGCCAGCGCTTAAAACTAAATCTTGGAGATAAGATAAAAATTGGAGATGCTACTTTTACAATAAGAGCCGAGATAGTTGATGAACCGGACAGAGTTGTAAGGTTCACCACTTTTGGTCCCCGGACAATGATCCATTCTAAAAACTTAGATAAAACTGGCTTATTAATTAAAGGCAGTCTTGCAACCTTCAATTATCGCGTAAAACTGAAAAAAAACTATGACGTGGACAGCACCGTTAATAAATTGAACCAAGCCTTTCCAAAAGCTGGTTGGCGGATCCGAACAACAAAAAATGCAGTTCCAGGGTTCGATCGTTTCAATAAACAAGTTACGCAATTTTTAACCCTAATTGGACTTACTGCATTATTAGTAGGCGGGCTAGGAATAGCAAACGCTGTTCGTAATTTCTTAGAACAGCGAACGTTAACTATTGCCACCTTAAAATCTCTTGGTGCGTCCGGGCGTTTAATATTCCACATTTATTTAATTCAAACAATGTTACTTGCCACCATTGGGATAACTGTTGGGGTTATTCTTGGAATATCTTGTCCATTCCTTGTCTCAAGTCTGATCTCAAAGTTCATGCCAATAGATCTACCGAGCAATATATATTGGCAACCTATCCTAACGGCTGCTCTTTATGGTTACCTAATGACTCTACTATTCAGCTTTTGGCCTCTCAGTCAGGCAAGAAATGTAACCCCAGCCCAATTATTTAGATCAATAATCACCCCCGCCCAAACCGTTATAAAAGCACCCCTTCTTCTAACACTTCTTGCAATAATTTTACTATTAACTGTTATTGCTATTTTAACCACAGAAGATCAACGATTGGCACTTTCATTCGTGGGTGGTGCGGCATTTATTTTTATTATATTCGGATTTTTTTCCAAGTTATTTATCCAAATTTTAAGAAAAATTGGATCTGTGAAAATACTTCCAATACGACTTGCAGTTGCTAATATCCATAGACCTGGGAGTCCTGCGTCGGATATCATCCTATCCCTTGGTTTAGGACTTACACTTCTACTGACTGTTGTTTTAGTCGAGATCAATATGCGACGACAGTTAGATGAGCAAATCCCTAAAATAGCACCCTCTTATTTTTTTATTGATATCCAACCAAATCAAGAAATTGAATTCACCAAATTAGTAAATTCTATACCCGGTACAACCAACATACAAAAAACACCAATGGTTCGTGGGAGAGTGGTTCGTATTAATGGAAAAAGCGTAGATAAAGTTAAACCAGACCCAGATATTGCGTGGGCAATTAATGGCGACCGAGGCCTCACATACACAAAACAAAAACCAAAGAACACTAAACTATTAGCGGGCGCGTGGTGGCCAGAAAATTATAGTGGAGCGCCCTTGATATCACTGGATGCAAATGTGGCAAGAGGAGTTCGAGTTGGGATTGGTGATACTATCACCCTTAATATTCTTGGACAAGAAATAACAGCAACCATCGCCAGTCTTCGTCATATAGAATGGAGTAATCTTGGAATGAATTTTGTATTTATTTTTTCCCCAGGAACCCTGGAATCTGCTCCACATAGTATAATCTCAGCCGTTTATGCAAGTAGCACGAAAGCAGAAGAAGAGATCCAAAAAGCAGTAACAGACGCCTTTCCAAATGTATCCGCAATCGGTGTAAAAGACGCTTTAGAAAACGCTAATAAAATTTTGAACGCTATTAGTGCCGCTATAAGGATTACAGCGTCTATAACGTTGATAGCAGGAGATCCTTGTACTCGTAGGCGCATTTAGTGCACAACACCAAAAACGCGTCTACGATGCAACGATCTTCAAAGTCCTTGGAGCAACAAGAAAACGAATTTTATTTGCCTACATAATGGAATACGGCCTCCTTGGTCTGTTGTCAGCCGGAATATCGATAATGTTGGCATCATTGATAAGTTGGGTGATTGTTATGAAAATCATGAAAACTGATTTTTCTCTAAGTTTTTCTGCTATCGCAATTACTACAGGCGTCAGTCTGTTTCTAACGATAGGTCTGGGGTTACTAAGGACATGGAAATCACTTGGCTTAAAAGCATCAGTTGTCCTGCGCATCTAGGCCGTTTTTATTATACTTTAAATGTATATGTTCTACTTTTACTCAATCATTGACGTGCAATTGCTTCTTGTTAACGCTGTATTAAAGCTTATTTGAAGAAATTTTTCAGATCTAAACTAGTTTCTCTTGCGACACTGCCCAGTATCCTTATACTTCGCGTCCGCTAGGTAATACAAATTCAACACTAAATCTATGGAGGCATTATGGTCGATCAAATAAAGAAGGTCGTTCTCGCGTATTCTGGCGGACTAGATACATCAATCATTCTAAAATGGCTCCAGGATACCTATAATTGTGAAGTTGTTACATTTACGGCTGATTTAGGACAGGGTGAAGATTTGGAACCAGCTCGAGCTAAAGCTAAAATGCTTGGTATTAAAGAGATCTTTGTTGACGATTTAAAAGAAGAATTTGTTCGCGATTTTGTGTTTCCAATGTTCAGGGCGAATACAGTATACGAAGGAACATATCTTCTTGGCACTTCAATTGCCCGCCCATTAATAGCAAAACGTCAGATAGAGATAGCAAAAATAACCGGCGCAGATGCAGTAGCTCATGGCGCGACTGGAAAAGGTAATGATCAAGTACGCTTTGAACTCAGTTATTATGCATTGAACCCGCATATAAAGATTATTGCTCCATGGAGAGAATGGGAATTCAATTCACGGAGTGATCTGCTTAAGTATGCGGAGGACCGTCAAATACCAATTGCCAAAGATAAAAGAGGCGAAGCGCCTTTCTCCGTAGATGCTAATCTCTTGCACGCATCTAGCGAAGGTAAAATAATTGAAGACCCCTGGGTTGAAGGAGAAGAATTTATATACTCCCGAACAATTTCACCAGAAGATGCCCCGGATAACCCAACCTATATAGAGTTAGGTTTCCAAGAAGGGGATCCAGTAAGTATAGATGGGCAGGATATGTCTCCGGCCGTACTATTAACTGCCCTAAATCAACTCGGTCACGACAACGGAATTGGACGTTTAGACCTTGTCGAGAATCGTTTTGTTGGGATGAAAAACAGAGGTCTTTATGAAACCCCTGGAGGCACGATACTGCATACAGCGCATCGTGCAATGGAAAGCTTAACGCTCGATAGAGGTATGGCTCACCTTAAAGATGAGCTAATGCCTCGCTATGCAGAGTTAATTTACAATGGCTTTTGGCACTCACCCGAACGTGAAATGCTTCAAACAGCTATCGACCACAGTCAGAAACATGTCACAGGTGTAGTGCGTTTGAAACTATACAAAGGAAATACAATGGTAGTCGGTCGCAAGGCAGATAAAAGTCTATACTCGGCAGATTATGTAACATTTGAAGAAGGAGCAGCAGACTATGATCATGCCGATGCACATGGCTTTATCCGCCTTAATGCCCTCCGATTGCGCTTAAATAAAATGATGTTAGGTTGACAACATATAACTTAGCATTTTCAATGGTTTTCAGTATGGAATGTCTTTGAGATAATTTGCCATCCGGCATTAGTTTTAAGAAGCGTTAAATAATCAGTAAAATACCTAGGCGGGATAGCACATTGCACTATAGCAAACGCCGTATTGGGTCCCGATACATTAATCGAAATAATCCTATCATGTCTGATTAGACCTTGCGACATTGGTGAGGAGCGTGCAGCAATCATTTCTAGGTATTGAGAACGAGGCCAATCTGTTATTATATCCCCATCTGAGAAATATAAATGCGAGTTTTCATGGAAAACTTTGGTGAATTTTTTTACATCACCTTGGTAAAGACCATCAAAATAATCCCCCAACAAATCTGTAATTCCCACCATATTGGTATCTTGAAAACCCTCTGACATATGTCGCCCCCCTACTTTTGCATCTTATGGTTGTGCTTTATTAAGCCATCTACTCTTCAGATACGCTAATATTAACCATATACTTTTATCGTCAAGTTGAATTTCAAAACCGGGCATATTATTTGTGTACCCTGGAGGAGAAAATGGCTGCCCCCCATACTTGATTATATCAAATAAATCTCGATTTTCTAACTGAGAAACTTTCCCTATTCCCATCAAAGAGGTTGGTGGACGCCCACCATCTTCATAGATCTTATCCCACCCTGCCTGTCCTTCCAGATTATCACCATGGCAGAACGCACAATTGGCGATATAAAGTGTTTTCCCAGTATTTATTTGCGCAACATTATAATGTGAATCTCCGATCACAGCACCAACTTGCCTTTGGTCATAAGAGATCGTTAAAAAGGTGATAAGCATTGCTATAACAATTGATACCAGAAAGTATTTACCATTTGGCCCTAACCTCTGGAAAAAGCGCGCAACACCAACATTTGGCTGATCAAAGATATCGATAGCTTCGTCTTCCATTTCTATTTGAATTTTTTTAATAGCAGGATGTCTCATTCTCGTTGGCGATTGAACTTGTCGACGCTCACGCCTTTTTTGGGACTGTTTTTTTGAAGAACTAGGAAAGAACATTTGGAACACACATGTTGTTAGACAATTCAGCATAAAACAATTTTTATTTTAGTCTATTTTAAGTTTTTTTCTCGGATTGTAGTCGTTACTTTTAGCCCAGCTCTCAACAAATTCTGTAAGGTCTCTATCTATTTTCTCGGGAAGCATGACCCGCAGTGATACATATTGATCGCCTATGGTCGCCTGATTGTTTTTATTAATGCCTTTTTCTTTCAATCTCAGTTTTGTCCCACTATTTGATCCAGCTGGAACTTTGAGCGCGACATTACCGTGAATTGTGGGAGCCACAATTGCTGCTCCTAAAATGGCCTCTTGTATAGAGACGGGAAATTCTAAATAAATATCATTATCTTTACGCGTAAAGTAATTGTGTTCACCTACGGTCAACTCAATTATGGCATCTCCTGCAGCTACGGTCTCTTTGCCTCGTTTTCCTTGTCCTTTCAGCCTCAGTTTAGTTCCTGTTTCTGTCCCTGATGGGATTGTCATATTGACCGTCTTTCCATCTGACAACGTTACTTTCTTCTTAATTCCAGTTGCAGCCTCTATGAATGGAACAGTTAGCTTGTATTTGGTATCTTTTGAGTTTTGACTTGCCGTTTGAGTATTGTTTTGATGTGTTGGGCCATTATTAAAGTGTGAGTTATTCTTAAATATCTCAGAAAAGATATCTGCTCCTGAACTACCAAATTGATCAAAGTTGAAGGAGTGCCCGGTACTGTTCTGCTTATTTGCTCTCCCCTCCTCTGACCAATTGCGCCAAAATCCTGGGCCAGGCCTTTGTCCGGCCACTCCTGAGTCAAGCTCCCCTCGATCAAATCTTGCACGCTTAGTTTTGTCAGACAATACATCATAAGCACCACTAATGCTTTTAAAATGCTCCGCGTTGCCTGAGTTTAAATCTGGGTGATGTTCCTTTGCTAATTTTCTATATGCAGATTTTATCTCGGCAGAAGTGGCATTTTTTTTTATACCTAAAGTTTTATATGGATCATCCATCGTCTGTGTGAAGCCTTTTATGCTAGCTACCAACAAATTTATCTAGTAAGGGCAATGTAATGCATCACCGAACGATTTGCCAGCTACCGTCTGGCTTTCGGCATGCTCGACCGTAAGCTTCAGCTGTTTTTGCGCCTATCGTTATTGTTTGTTGGAATTCCCGGCAATATTGGCCTTTAGATTTAAAAACAGGTTTTGGTGTCACTGTACCACGATTTCCAGTATCGGGATTCTGCCATGCGACAGCAGTCCCCGACTTACTTGTTTCCAAGGCTAAATTTGTAGTTTTTTGCATCGCTAACTGGTCCGCTCTATCTAAAGATAAACCAATTTGATTACCTACAAATGCACCTAGAAGCGCACCCGCCGCACCCGCCGCAACGCGTCCAGATCCTTTACCAACTTGGGCCCCTGCCACCGCACCAGCAACTCCGCCCAATATCGTTCCCATACTTTGTTTAATACCGTCACCAGTTGTAGTTTGGCAGCCTACAACACTTAAGGATACAATGAAGATAGCAAAAGCGCGTTTTGACATTATTAAGGTCTCCAATTAAACAATAAGAAAAAGGTCTTCGCCAAAGAATAATATGATACCACATCAGTTTTGAAATACCTCATTACAAAATTAAATTTTTTTATTTTTCTTCGCTCAGAACTTTGACTCTGTTAAGTTTCCAGTTATTTAAGGGTCAGTAAAACTTTTTGGACATATCTAAACCATCATTAATATGAAAGTAATCGAAATGTTCATACTTAACACAAACGACCCTTTTGATCTATTTAACCAGTGGTTTGAAGAAGCAAAAAAAAGCGAAATCAATGACCCTAATGCTATGTCCTTGGCGACAGTTGGTGCAGGCTCAAAACCGTCTGTTAGAATAGTACTTATGAAGAATTACGATAAAGATGGCTTCGTCTTTTTCACTAATCTAACAAGCAGAAAGGGGAGTGAATTAACGCAAAACCCTCATGCTTCTGTTGCTTTTCATTGGAAAACGTTAGCGAAACAAATTCGCATAGATGGCATAACGGAAGCCGTCAGCGAAGAAGAAGCCGATGAATATTTTCAAACTAGAGCCAGGATAAGCCAAATTGGCGCATGGGCTTCAAAACAATCACAGCCGTTAGCGGACCGCGACCAATTACTGGAAGCCGTAAAAAGGTTTGAGACTAAATATCACGAGAAACAGGTTCCGAGACCAACTCACTGGAGTGGTTTGCGGTTAAAACCAACTCGGATAGAATTTTGGCAAGATGCAGAGTATAGATTACACGATAGATTTATATTCGATAGAACCTCTAACCAACGCGATTGGACCATTACCCGGCTCAGTCCGTGAACTTAGTGGGGTGTTCTGAAATAAAACAAAGCTTTGAGATTAGGCTTTTATTCGTGTAAAATTTGAAAATGGCAGAATATCAAAAAACACTTCTATTAACTGGCGCAAGCCGGGGCATAGGGCACGCCACCGTCAGTTTTTTTAGCGAAAGAAACTGGCAGATAATAACATGTTCTAGGGAATCGCCTCCCAAGGAGTGTCTTCGCGACCCTAACTGGTCTCATCACATAACAGCAGATCTGGTAAATTCGGAAAGTATCGACACTTTTATAAAAGAAGCAAAGGAATTTTTAGGAGAAAGACCTCTCCATGGTCTTGTTAACAATGCTGGGTGGTCTCCAAAGTCCCCTATCGAAGAGCGTCTAGGGTGCCTAAATGGAAGTTTAGATGCATGGCAAACCGTTTTTGAATTAAATTTTTTTGCCCCACTGCGTTTGGCTCGCGGTTTTGCCTCATCACTCACTAAAGGAAAAGGTTCAATCGTTAATATCACGTCCATAGCAGGTCATGCCATACATCCTTTCGCAGGATCTGCGTATAGCACATCAAAAGCCGCATTAACGTCGCTTACCAGAGAGTTAGCGAACGAATTTGCTGATTTAGGAGTTCGCGTGAACTCGGTGGCACCCGGTGAAATTGAGACTACAATGCTATCCGAACAAACTGAAGTACTTATTCCGCGAATTCCAATGCATAGATTAGGAACCCCAAAAGACGTAGCTTCGACTATTTATTTTTTATGTTCCGAGGACAGCTCTTACATTACAGGAACGGAGATTTTTGTTACAGGCGGCCAGCATATGCTTTGACCCATTATTCTCCTTTAATTAAAGAAATTCTAAACGAACGTTTTAGTTTCTTCTATTTGTTCAGCACACCAGACTATTCGCTTATCTGCGACTTCAAGCTCGAGGTCTAGTAGTTGCGGCAATAAGCCACCTGACCATTCCTTATGCTGCACTAAATCTAGCAGCCGATTTTTTTCGCTCTGATACATTGCCTTTAAACTAATAAGTTGTTCTAGCCGCTCTAAAGGTTCCAAGATCTCTATAAATCTTAACTTCAATGCGACAACCAATTTATTAAGATCGGACCCCCCTGACCTTATTGTAGATTTTAGGTATTCCTTCAACTCAATAATACCACTCGGGGTTAATTGTAATAATTCCTCGCCATTATCATCATGACTCTCATCAACCTCAATCAAACCCTCTAGTTTTAAAAGCTCGATTGATGTACCCATAAGATCTAGCGAAGGTCCCACTATCCGGGCAGAAAATTGTCGGACCTCTTCAGAAATACTTTGATAACTTCTCTCGCCCCTTATTAGAGCGCCTAAAGCAGCCATCCGAATAGCTTCTTTGGGTATTAGAGAATTATCACGATACATAATTGTTAGCCTTAGTTATTTCTATTTTATTAATAATAATTCAAAAAGTAATAAAAAGCTAGTTAATCCAGTTATCCTGGTGAAACCCCACGAAGCCGTTCACTGCGTCTACGTAATAATTCTACTACCGTCAAGAGCAATATAGAGATACAAACTAGGATGGTTGCTACAGCCAGAATTGTTGGACTAATTTGCTCTCTTATACCGGCCCACATCTGTCTCGGTATTGTACGTTGCTCAAACCCTGCCAAGAAGAAAACTACTACAACTTCATCAAAGGATGTAATAAAAGCAAACAAGGCGCCCGAAACCACCCCTGGTAATATCAAAGGCATTTGTATTTTAAAGAATGTTTTTGATGCTCCTGCTCCAAGGTTCTGAGCAGCTCTGGTTAACGAATGATCAAAACCCGCTAGCGTGGCCGTTACAGTAATAACAACAAAAGGCGTTCCGAGTACTGCATGCGCTAAAATTAACCCAGGCATAGTCTGCGATAAACCAATTTTAGAATAAAAGAAAAACATTCCCGCAGCGGAAATGATCAGTGGCACAATCATGGGTGAAATAAGAACCCCCATAATTAGGGGTTTGTATGGCATATGGGATTGGCTCAGCCCTAGTGCAGCTAATGTTCCTAAAACTGTTGCTATAAGAGTTGAAAAAAACGCTACAAAAATACTATTTTTTGCCGAAAAAACCCATTGTGGATTAGTTAAAATATCGTCATACCAACGCAACGAATAAGCGCTAGGGTCTAGCGCCATCATTCCTTCCGTAAAAGTAAAATAAGGTTCTACGTTAAAAGATAAAGGTATGATCACTAGAATAGGAGCAATTAAAAATAAAAACACACAAGCACAAAATGTCAAAAAACCATAGTGACCAATTTTGCCACTTAATCCAACATAAGGAGGAAATGCCATTAGCTCACCCTAACTTCATATTATCTATTCCGACTATTTTATTATACAGCCAGTAGAGCGCCAGTACTGCAAATAATAAAAGTGTTCCCAACGCTGCGGCCAATCCCCAATTCAGCGAAGACTTCATATGATAAGCTATGAAATTGCTAATTAATTGTCCTGATTGCCCACCTACTAATGCTGGGGTTATATAATATCCAATTGATAAGATGAACACGAGCAAGCATCCCGCGCCAATTCCCGGTACTGTCTGTGGAATATAAACTCGCACGAACGCCTTTGCTGGCGCAGCACCAAGTGATCGCGCCGCTTTCATGTAAGATGGTGAAATAGTTTTCATAACACTGTATAACGGCAAAATCATAAATGGCAGCAGGATTTGCGTCATCGCAATTAAAGTGCCTGTTTGGTTGTATACCATTTGTATTCGAGCATCATCATCGATGATTCCCAGCCAAACTATAATATCGTTTACGACACCATTTCTCTGCAGTAACACTATCCACGATGTGGTTCGGACAAGCAAGGATGTCCAAAATGGAAGGAGAACCATAACCATTAAAAGATTACTAATACGTAAAGGAAGTGTCGCTAACAAATAAGAGACTGGGTACGCGAGAACAAGACATGTAATTGTAACCAACAAACTTATCCAAAACGTGCGCGCAAATATTTGCACGTATATCTGCCGATCTTCCGGTTGAGGTATGATATTTCCATCGTTCCCAACTTTTAGGTCTAGTGCAGCTAGATACTGAACGCCAGTATACCTCTTCCCAATTCTTTTAATCGTGTGCCATGTATTTTTGTTCGCCCACCGTTTATCAAATTTAATAAAGGCTTCCGTATAAACATCGCCTTTATATCTTTTCAATTTTCGAACTGTTTTGTTCAATGTACTTCGCATACCACTTGTCTCAAAGTTGAGACGTGCCGCGACTTTTCCTACTGTTCTATTTTTTTTTGCGGCTAGTAATTCTTGTGCAAGGGTCGCAAAAATCATTTCATTAGGAAGTGATTTACCATCCCACTCGTTCAATTTTTTTATTGTCTTAGGCAAGTGGGTAGCGACAACTGGATTATCTACACTCCTAAAAAGCATATCAAAAATTGGTATTACAAAAGAGACAGAAACAAAGGCGAATAAAGGTAAAACAAACATAAGAGCTTTGAACCGGCGCCCACGCTCTGCCTTTCTCAGGCTCTGCTTCAATGGTAATCCATCAGCAGCAATAATTAGTGGAGACGAATTCAACGTAATTCCCGTTCCTTTGGCATTAAAAAAAGATGGGGCTTAACGCCCCATCTAATTATAATAAAATTACTTCGCAAGCCACGAATTAAATCTTTCATTCAGTTCGTCACCATTATCAGCCCAAAATTCTGCATTAGCTAAAACTGCAGTCTTAAAATTATTTGGTGCTGTTGGCATATGCGGCATCATTTTAACGCCAGATGTCGCATGGGTAGAAATCAATTTAATCGACGATTTACGAGTTGGCCCATACGAAATCCAGCTAGCTTGTTTAGCCAACTGCTCTGTAGCGGTTGCAAAACCTACGAACCGCTTGGCTTCATTCAAGCGAGGGGTACCCTTAATGATTGCAAAAAGGTCAAAGTCAAATAATTGCTTATCCCATACAATTTCAAAGTTTTTCTTCTCCTGAACAGCAGCATTGAAAATACGACCATTGTATGCAGAAGTCATAACAACTTCGCCATCCGCCAACATTTGAGGAGGTTGAGCGCCTGCTTCCCACCACAACACATGGTCCTTGATTTTGCTAAGTTTCGCGAAAGCACGGTCCTGACCTACTTTCGTTCCTAGAACCTTATAAACGTCATTGTGGGAGACGCCATCGGCCATCAGTGCCCATTCTAGATTAACTTTAGCATTTTTACGCAATCCACGCTTACCAGGGAATTTCTTAACGTCAAAAAAATCATTTAGGTTAGATGGTTTCAAGCCAGAATACTTATCTGCGTCAAAGGCATAAATAGTTGACCAAACAATCGAGCCCACTGCGCATTCGGTTAATGCGCCTGGAATAAAATCTTTCTCTGCTAAGTCCCCATTAGCACCCTTGGGTAACGATTTAGATGAAATTGTTTCAAATAGTCCATCGTCACATCCACGAACTGCGTCAGACACTTCCACATCAATAACGTCCCAGGTCACCTTTCCTGCTTCAACTTGGGCTCGAACCTCAGCTAACCCACCATTATAGTCTTCAGACTGAATTTTGGTTCCAAATTTAGCTGTGTAGGGTTTATGATACGCCTCTAGTTGGCTCTTCGTATATGCACCGCCCCACGAGACGACGGTCAATGCATCTGCCGCGAAGGCTGGGCCTGCAGCAAAGGTCATAAGACCACATATAACAGCACCGGTTTTTATTGGGAGTTTCATGTTTATTCTCCTTATTCAAATGCCGATTTTCTCGGCGGTTAAACGATACTGAGGAAAGCCAGTCGAAGTGTTAACATTTGTTATTAACAAAAGACCGTATCCCATTTCTCTCCCAGCATCGATAATATCAAATTTAAATAACTAAGCCTTTAAAGCCCGACAATCTTCACTATGCCATCCAACGCTCACGTCCTCACCCTCCTTTAAGGACAAGACTACCTTAGTATTAGGAACTTTAACGATGAAATTATCATTTGCACAAACACTCATTCGGCATCGTATGTGATCGCCTAAATAAATCAGTTCTAGAACCTTTGCATTAAAAATATTTGGATACCTTCCTAATTCTGGATTTAGGGTTATTCGTTCGGGTCTTAATGATAAAATACAACTTTCACCCGTTTGTTGTCCGTTAACGTTTAAAGCCAAAATAGGTTGGCCTGCAACATCGACTATACACGTATTACCGTCTGCTGATTTAAGCTCTCCTGAAAGTCGATTATTTTCTCCAATGAACTCAGCAACAAAAGCGTTTTCCGGACGTTCATATAAATCTGCCGGTGATGCCAATTGTTGAACCACGCCATCATTAAACACTGCAATTCTATCTGACATTGTCAGGGCCTCAGATTGATCATGCGTTACATATACTACCGTCATTCCAAGATTTTCATGAATATGTTTAATTTCATATTGCATTTGCTCACGTAGATTTTTATCCAAAGCACCTAGAGGCTCATCCATCAGAACTAAATCAGGTTCAAATACTAGTGCTCTAGCTAGAGCAACACGTTGCTGCTGTCCTCCAGATAGTTGAGCTGGCCGTCTAGCACCGAACTGTGCCAATTCAACCATGTCCAACGCTCGCATAACTTTTTTTTCTGTCTCGTTTTTACTTATTTTTCTAACTTCTAATGGAAATGCCAAATTTTCAAAGACAGACATATGCGGAAACAGGGCATAATTTTGAAAAACCATGCCAATGCCTCTCTTGTGAGGAGGTACGTTATTCAATTCAATATCCCCCAACATTACTTTCCCATGCGTGGGGGCCTCAAAGCCAGCAATCATCATCAAACAAGTTGTTTTTCCGGATCCTGATGGCCCTAACATAGTTAAGAATTCCCCCGGCATTATCTTGAGATTCAGATTTTTAACTACAAGTTCTTCGCCGTCATAGGTCTTCTGTACGTCAACAAACTCGACTAAAGGGTTATTATTAATCTTCATTTTTTATGCTCGTTCGATTTGCTTTAATCATCGGGTATTGTCCCCGTCATGTGGAGCCACCGCCACCACCCCAGGTCGATATGAATCGCTTTGATCATCGGGCATTGCTCCCATCCCATATAAGATGAACCCTAAGCAACGACTAGCTACCTGTAAAGCGCAAGTCAGCGTCTTTTTTGTTTGCATAGTTTGCCAGCCTGTTTAATTTGGTTTTCTAAGAAGGTTTATGTGCGAAAAGGATAGCCATAATGAGGGAAAAAGCGCGCGTTGTAATTATTGGAGGAGGTGTAGTTGGTATAAGTGCACTGTACCATTTTGCAAAACTGGGCTGGACCGATGCAGTTTTGGTCGAGAGAACGGAGTTAACGGCTGGGTCTACCTGGCATGCAGCAGGCCTTTTACCGCTATTTAATATGAGCTATTCAGTGGGGCAGCTCCATCAATATTCTGTTGAACTATATAAAAAGTTAGAGGCGGAGACAGGCCAGGCTGTCGGAATGCATGCAAACGGAAATCTAAGACTTGCACGAAATAGGGAAAGGATGGATGAGTACCGAAATTATCAGTGTACGGCAGAAACTATTGGTGTCGAGTCCCATTTAATTGGCGTTTCAGAAATAAAAAAACTATGGCCGTTAGCAAATATGGAAGGATTGATAGGAGCCTTATGGCATCCTACTGATGGCCATATTGCACCCGTAGATGTCACAATGGCATTAGCCCAGGGGGCACGAAATCTTGGTGCTGAAATCAATCAACAAACTAACGTTTCAGGGATCGAACGCAATTCAAGCCGCGAATGGGTTATTAAGACCAATAGAGGCGATATTACTTGTGAACATGTGATAAGTTGCACTGGAAATTATGCAATAACCACAGCTAAGATGGTCGGTTTAGAAATACCGGTAATCCCTGTTGAGCATCAGTATATTGTGACGGATGTAGATCCAACACTTCAAGTATATCGAGAAGCGGGTAATGTTGAGCTCCCAGTTTTGCGAGAGTCGGATTCATCTTATTATCTGCGAGAAGAAAGGATGGGGTGGATACTTGGCCCATATGAAAAAGGAGCCCCAGTCTGCTTTGCCGACGGCGTCCCAGAAACATTTGAAAAAGATCTTTTCCCAGGGGCACTTGAACGATTGATGCCTCATGTAGAAGCTGCGATGTACCGTGTACCCTCTTTTGAGAATGCTGGAATAAAAGATATAGTAAATGGTCCAATATCTTACACACCCGATGGAAACCCAATGGTGGGACCTGCTTTTGGATTAGAGAATTTCTGGGTATCGGAAGGTCACAGTTTTGGGGTTACTGCAGCAGGAGGAGCGGGCTGGCAGCTAGCTGAATGGGTTGTGAATGGCGAACCAACTGTAGATATGCTTGGTGTAGACCCCAGAAGATTTGGTGTGGTTTCCAAAAATTTTGCAAAAATAAAAAATGAAGAAGCGTACGCACATGTTTTTGTGAATCATTTTCCTATGGAAGAGAGAGAGCAGGCCCGGCCCGCAAAAACAACTCCGACATACGATCGGCTCGATAAAGCTGGCGCTGTTTGGGGCGCACGGTTTGGCTGGGAACGTCCTAATTGGTTTGCCCCGGCTAATGTGACGCGCAAAGATGAGTATTCATTCAGAAGATCCAATTGGTTTGAACATGTAGGGAATGAAGTTTGCGCCATGCGAGAAAATGTTGGATTAATAGAACTATCTTCGTTTTCGAAATTTGAAATTGAAGGTCCTTCGGCTAGAGAATATATAGACAAGCTAGTTGCTAACAGTATCCCCAAAAAGATTGGGAATCTAAGTCTGGCTCATGCGCTAAACCCATCAGGCTCTGTACGTTCTGAGTTCACCATCACACGCTTAACAGATGGGATACTTGGAGAGCGGTTTTTTATAGTGGGACCAGGAGCTGCGCATAATATTGATATAGACTTTCTGCAAAAAAACTTACCCAACAACGGTTCAGTTTATCTATCAGATAAAACTAATCAATACGGAGTTTTTGTCCTCGCTGGGCCAAATGCGCGAGCAGTCCTTCAAAAGATAGCTGATGCAGACGTCTCCAATCAGGCCTTCAAATGGCTCACCATGCAAGAAATTCCTATTGGCTTTTGTCCCCGTGTTAGAGCGATGCGAGTAAATTTTGTCGGATCCTTGGGTTGGGAATTACATCATCCAATTGAATATCAGCTCCAACTTTTTGAATCTTTACAAGAAGCAGGCGCAGAGTTTGGTATAAAAAATGTAGGAATGCGAGCGATGGACTCGATGCGATTAGAAAAATCTT
>CAXYEO010000034.1:0-30495 GCA_964276085.1 uncultured Thalassobaculaceae bacterium
AATTGGTTTTCGTTGAGACGAAAACCAATCAGTCAACTCAGAGAGAAACTTTAACTTATGGTCAAATTTCTCATTTTTCTCAATATCAGGTTCATCGCCCCCGGCTGGGACGTAGAAATTGTGTAGTTCTATTTGATTGTTAAATGTGGCAGATATGTGACGGCAGTCTTCTTTCCCGGCCCAATTTAAAACCTTAGTTGTTTTAAATGGGACCCGAGAAATTAATGCAACACCATTGTACCCTTTCATTCCATTAACAGCGATATGAGGATATCCTGCGTCCTTGAAAATTTGATAGGGAAATAATTCATTGGGGCATTTTGTTTCTTGGAGACAAAGAACATCTGGCTTAATAGTTCTTAATATTTGAGTTGCTAAAGATGCGCGTAAGCGGACCGAATTAATGTTCCAAGTTGTAACTTTCATTATACTATGCTCATTGATAATTAATCTCTAAGTCAGTTAATCCTGTGATTGTCCCATGAAGTTGGTCACCTGCTTTGACTGCACCCACACCATCTGGGGTTCCAGAATAAATAAGATCACCAGGTTTCAACTCGACTAATTTAGACAAATAACATATCGTTTCCGGAACTGACCAGATTAAATGGTTCACAATTGATTTTTGCCGAAGTTGGCCGTTTATATTTAGTTGAATGACAGCATCTTCGATATTTCCTAACATCCTCTATTTTATGGATTGGCGCACATGGTGCAGAATTATCAAACCCCTTAGCCATATCCCAAGGGCGCCCAAGTTTTTTTGCTTCACTCTGTAGATCTCGTCTCGTCATATCTAGACCCACAGCGTAGCCATAGATACAGTCATTAGCTAGTTCCTCTTCGATGTTAGACCCACCTGATTTTAGTGCAATTACCAATTCTATTTCGTGGTGTAATTCTTTTGTTGAAGAAGGATATGGAATCAGCGATCCCGAGGATACAATGGCATCAAAAGGTTTCATAAAGAAAAATGGTAGCTCGCGATCTGGGTCGTGTCCCATCTCTCGGGCATGCGCTGCGTAGTTTCTGCCCACACAAAAAATACGCCGTACGTTAAATGGATCACCTTCAACAACTTCGATGGTGGTTGGAGGCCAGTCTGCGATTATACTATTCATTTAATCCCTATATTTATTCGTTTATTAAGTGAGCCAAATGTTACTCCGGCCCGCCATAGTGTAGGCTGATTTAAAATCCACACAAATAAGCTTAATGCAATCCCATAAGACTTTTAGAGAAAACTTCAGCATCAAAAGCATGTAGATCTTGAGCGGTCTCGCCAACTCCTACAGCGTGTATAGGTAATTGAAACTCTTTTGCTAGTGAAATTATCACACCGCCTCGTGCAGACCCGTCCAGCTTAGTAATGACAAGACCCGTAATATTTACCATTTCTAGAAAAGTAGCTACTTGACTATGAGCATTTTGTCCAACTGTCCCGTCTAATACTAACAGGGAATTGTGGGGCGCATCAGGTATTTGTTTCTTTATGACACGCACCATTTTAGCAAGTTCATCCATCAACTCTGATCTATTTTGCAGTCTTCCTGCTGTATCTATAAGAAGGACATCGACCTGGTCTTCCATACATTTGGCTATTGCATCGAAAGCTAAAGCGGCTGGGTCACTCCCTTGAGGGTGCGTTATGACGGGCACTTTTGTGCGTTGTCCCCATACTTGCAGCTGTTCGATTGCTGCCGCTCTAAAAGTATCGCCGGCTGCTAGACATACTTTTTTTCCTTCTTCTGACCATTGTTGAGCTAACTTGCCAATAGTAGTCGTTTTTCCACTTCCATTAACTCCACAAACAAGGATCACGTGGGGTTTTAGAGAGGTATTAATATTGATTGGCTGTGCTACAGGCCTTAAAATATCTGCAATGTCATTTGCAAAAGAAACACGAATATCTTCTTCACTTATAGCGCGATCAAATTTTTTTTCCGCTAGATTTTTAGTTAACTGATTTGCTGCGGATACACCTAAGTCAGATGTTATTAGCAAATCTTCCAGTTCCTCAAGGGTTGCATTATCAAGCTTTTTATCGGTGAATAGAGAAGATATTCCATTGACGACCTTATTGGACGATTCTGAAAGCCCACTTTTAAGCCGGTTAAACCAACTATCCGAATTAATATCTTTTTCCAATTTCTATTGTAACCCTTCGATGCTGTCACAGAGTTTTAGTGCTGTTGCTGATTTTACCGTAACATCAACAATCTGTCCTGGGGCAGCTGGTTTTTTAATGCTCATTGGTATGAAGTGTTCTGTCCGACCAATGGAGTCTTTTTCTATCAATACCCTTTCAGTGAGCCCAATACGGTCTTTTAAGTATTTTGCGAGCATAAGTTGGCCGGCTTTTCTTAACATAGCAGCCCGTTCTTTTCGGATTTTCAGTGGGACTTGGGGCATTCTTGCAGCCGGTGTTCCCTCTCTGATAGAATAAGGAAAGACATGCAGATGCACTAGTTGAACCTCATTAATTAAATCAAGTGATTGTTTGAACATTACTTCTGTTTCTGTTGGGAAACCAGCGATCAGATCGGCCCCTAGAACAATATCAGGTCTGATATCTCGAAGTTGTTTTGCTATTTTAATAACATCTTTACGGAGGTGCCGGCGTTTCATTCTTTTTAGAACCATATCGTCACCGGCCTGAATACTCAAATGTAAATGCGGCATTAGCCGTGGTTCATTTGCAATTAATTTTAATAAATCAGGGTCTATCTCAACTGGATCCACCGATGATAATCGAAGCCGCTTTAGATCAGGAACATGGGCTAGTAAACGTCGAACCATGCTACCAAGATTCGGTTGCCCCGGCAGGTCAGAACCATAGGATGTGAGATCTACACCAGTTAAAACAATTTCTTTATAACCGTTTTCAATCAAAGTTTGTGTTTGTTTAACTAGTCGTCCAATTGGGATTGATCGGCTGTTTCCTCTGGCAAATGGTATAATGCAAAACGTGCAGCGGTGGTCACAGCCTTGTTGGACCTGAACGAATGCCCGAACCCTATCTTCAAATCCGGCAACAAGTTGCGGGGCTACTTCATTAACACTCATTATATCACTTACTATTGTTTTTGGGCCTGCATCTTTGTCCCAAATATGCGGCATGAGTTTTTCTTCATTACCTAAAACTCTGTCTACTTCTGGCATCACCTCAAATTTTTTGGGAGTAAGCTGAGCGGCGCAACCTGTCACTATGATTTCTGCTATAGGGTTGTTTCTGCGAGCCTTTCGGATAGCTTGACGAGCTTGCCTTTCCGCCTCTGCTGTTACAGCGCACGTGTTAAAAACAATCCTTTGTTTGTCAGGCGAGTTCGGTAGATTAGACTTTATAACTTCAGATTCAAAGGTATTGAGCCGGCATCCAAAAGTTTCCACAATGTTTCTATTTGTCATTTTTACCTTCATCAGAAGAAGACGTGGTCCGTAACCAAAGGAAAATCAAATTATTAGAGTCCTTTGTAAGAATTCAGGTTGTAATTTCCCCTTGGAAACTGATTTTTGTTGGCCCAGTCATTAGTATCGAGCCAGAGTCAGTCCACTCAATATTTAGGTTTCCTCCATCAAGACTTACTTCAGCGTTTCGTTCGGTTAACTCGTTTCGAACTGCGGCTACCAGAACAGCACAAGCACCGGATCCACAAGCTTCCGTAATTCCAGCGCCACGCTCCCAAACCCGCATTCGTATTTTTTTTCTCGTTTCCACTGTCGCAAATTCAATATTGGCCCCTTGCGGAAACATACTGTGTTTTTCCAAAATTGGCCCAACCTCATTTAGGTTTATAGCATCAGTGTTATCGCAAAAAAATACAGCATGTGGGTTTCCGATATTAACACAAGTACAATTAGTGAAGGGAGCATTTTCCAATGTTACTTGTAATGTATCTGTGAACTTAGACAAAGGGATATCATCCCAGTTAGTTTTAACTTTACCCATATTGACAGTAATATTCTCATTACTGTCCCGCTGGCAAATAAGACTACCAGCTTTTGTCTCTATAGTTATCTTGGAGAAATTACCTTCTTCCATGATCAAGTCTGCCACACACCGGGTTCCATTGCCACAAGCCTCTGCTTCACTTCCGTCAGGATTATTAATTTTTAAAAAGATGTCTCCGTCATCCTTTGCGGGTAAAATTGTCAAAAGTTGATCAAAACCAATTCCACGTCTTCGATTTCCAAGAATTGGGATCAGAGATGGATCAAGTGGTTTATTGGAATAACGTTGATCAATAACCACAAAATCGTTTCCAAGGCCATGCATTTTCGTAAATGGTATAGTCATAGGAATGATATACGGGTTTTTTTGCTTGCAGCCAATGCACTTGTCGTCTTAGCTAGTGGTTTTGATATTTTGACCGAAAAATACTCGAATAGGAGATGCACCTTGGTTGTCGTTGATTATAAGCAGCTAGAAACCCTTGTTACAAGAATGATTCAAATGGCTGGTAGCGGTATTGAGGAAGCTGAAACAGTCGCATTCAATCTCGTTGAGGCTAATTTAATGGGGCATGATAGTCATGGTGTTGGCCTAGCTCCGCGCTACATGCAACATGCGTTAACAGGAACAATGACGCCAGGGGCTGATATTTCCATGATTACGGATAATGGAGTTTATTTGTTACTGGATGGGAATATGGGTTACGGACAAACGATCGGCCGTGAAGCAATGAAGATTGGGATCGATAAAGTAAAGCGAAATGGTGCTGCAATAGTTGGTTTAAGAAATGTTCATCATCTTGGGAGAATTGGCGCCTGGGGAGAGCTATGTGCAAAGGCAGGGTTTATTTCTATACATTATGTTAATGCCACCGGACATAAGCCATATGTTGCGCCATATGGCGGTTATGAGGCTCGGTATTCCACTAATCCCTACTGTACGGCTATTCCTGCTACAGAAAAGACACCTATGATGGTTTTAGACATGGCGACCAGTAGGGTTGCACAAGGTAAAGTTCGGGTTGCTCATTATTCTGAAAAGCAATTACCCATGCCCGATGCTCTAGTTGGTCCTAATGGAAAATTAACAAGCGATCCTGGGGTAGTGTTTAGAGACCCCATGGGTGCGTTATTATCATTTGGGGAACATAAGGGCTACGGTCTGGCCTTGTTGTGCGACTTGTTGGCAGGTGGTTTGCCTGGTGGAGGTACAGCGAGACCAGAGTTAAATACGGGCGAAACTATTAGAAATAACATGCTAACTATCATAATAGATCCAGAACAATTCGAATCAGGAGTTTCTTTTGCAGCAGAATTTGACAGTTTGATCGATTATGTAAAGTCAGGACAGCCAGCAGAAGGTCATGATAAAATTCGTGTTGCTGGTGAACCAGAACAAGAATCAATGTTGAAACGGAAACTAGCTGGTATACCTATTGACCCTAATACTTGGGCAGAAATGGCTAAAACAGGTTGCGAAAATGGTATGAAGAAATCGGATTTTGATGATATAGTTTGAGGGTCTAATTAAAATAAAAGAGTGCGGAGCACTCAGCGTGAGATGCATGCAACGACAAATAACTATTCAAATATTGACTATTAACTCAATAAACCATATCTTGCGGGTCTTCTCGACAGCTTGAGCCGTTGAGACCTTCGCGGGTTCCGTCCGTCCTCGAGTATCGAGCACGGGCGTTTTTTAGTGTTTTAAATTAACTGCTTCGATAGTTGGGAAAAGATTGTTTGTTTGATGCTTTATCAAATCGCCTTGGGGATGTATTCGATCGCCTAAGAGGTCGCGGGGCGCTTAGTGAAGCAGATATTAGCGCTGCAATGCGCGAAGTCCGCGTGGCATTACTAGAAGCTGATGTGGCGTTAGAAGTTGTTAAATCGTTTATTGATAAGGTTCGTGAGAGAGCAGTTGGACAAGAAGTAACGCGTTCTGTCACGCCCGGACAACAAGTAATTAAAATAGTAAACGATAATTTAATAGAGGTGCTAGGCACAGAGCCAGCTTGGATTGAATTAAATGCAGTGCCCCCCGTGCCAATCATGATGGTTGGTTTGCAGGGAGGCGGTAAAACTACAAGCACTGCAAAAATTGCGGCACGACTGACAAAGCGAGATAAAAAAAAGGTCTTAATGGCATCCCTGGATGTAGCGCGACCTGCAGCTCGTGAGCAGCTTAAAGTGTTAGGCGAGCAAATAGATGTTGCTACTTTGCCGATGGCGCAGGGTGAGACGGCCTTGTCTATAGCAAAGCGAGCGTTAACAGCTGCACGATTGCAAGGTTTTGATGTTGTAATGCTCGATACTGCGGGTCGTGTGACTGTCGACCAGCAATTAATGAATGAAATACGTGAAATTCGTGATGTTGTTAAACCGGTAGAAACTTTGTTAGTGGCCGATGCTTTGACAGGGCAAGATGCGGTTACAACAGCAAAAAACTTTCATGAAAACCTTGGAATTTCTGGAATTATTTTAACACGGATGGATGGGGATTCACGTGGAGGGGCAGCATTATCTATGCGCTCTGTTACAGGTGTTCCAATTAAATGTGTCGGTACAGGGGAGAAAGTAGAAGATTTAGAGGACTTTAACCCAGAAAGAGTTGCAGGCCGCATATTAGGAATGGGTGATGTCGTTGGCTTAGTGGAAAAGGCAGCAGAAACGATAGAAGCAGAAGATGCTGAGCGACTAGCTGCAAAAATGCAAAAAGGGCAATTCGATCTTGATGATATGCTGAGTCAATTGCAACAGGTATCAAAAATGGGCGGGCTTGGGGGTTTAATGAGCATGTTGCCTGGTATTGGAAAATTGCAAAAACAAATGGCTGGCGCAGGTGTTGATGACCAATCAATTAAACGTCAAGCCGCTATTATCCAGTCTATGACTAAAAAAGAACGAAAAAATCCGAAAATATTAAATGCATCTAGAAAAAAACGAGTAGCTGCTGGATCGGGCACATCGGCGCAAGAAATCAATCGACTTCTCAAGCAGCATATGGAAATGGGTCGGATGATGAAGAAAATGGGAAAAATGGGAGGAATTAAAGGTTTGGGCTCGTTATTTGGCGGCGCGTCGCCTACGGCAGGAGATTTAGGAATAGGTTCTAATCAAAATGCCCTAGATCCATCAGGAAAACTACAGATCCCGCAAGGTTTGTTGGATGGAAACAAAGGGGCTTTGCCAAGGTTCCCTCGTTTTCCAAACAAGAGATAGATTTTTTACACTTATATCAAAAGGAATTAATTAATATGGCACTTAAGATAAGATTAGCTCGGGGCGGCGCAAAAAAAAGGCCTTTCTATAGGATTGTTGTAGCAGAAAACACAGCGCCCAGAGATGGACTATTTATCGAGAAAATTGGGACTTATAATCCAATGGTGGCTAAGGAACATCCTCAACGCTTGGTTGTACAAGAAGATCGCGTGAAACATTGGTTATCTGTGGGTGCTCGACCAACAGACAGAGTTCATAAGTTTTTAGCTTCATTGGATTTGATGCCTGCTTTTAAATTTAGAGATCAGCCGAAAAAAGCTGCTCCAGGTAAGAAGCGCGTTGAGCGCGAGGCTGAGGCCGCAGCAAAAGCAGAGGCAGCAAAAGAAGCAGAAGTAGCAGAAGCAGAAGTAGCAGAAGTAGCAGAAGTAGCAGAAGTTAGCAGACAGCAGCAGAAGCTCCAGAAGCAGAAGTAGCAAAAGAGGAAAAATCCTAGAGACCGAATAATTGAATAATTATTCGGTTGGAGTTAGTGAGATGCCGAGTCGTATCTGTTTGGGTGTAATAGTTGGTGTGCACGGAGTTAAGGGTCTTTTGCGTATCAAAAGTTATACACAAACAGATATCGATATAGCATCGTATGGGTGTTTGGAGGACGACGCCGGAAATCAAATTAATTTGGAAATAAAGGGAAGATCCAAGGCAACCTTATTAGCTGAAATTAAAGAAGTAAGAGATAGAACGAGTGCTGAACAATTAAAAGGGGTAAAACTTTTTGTCCCAAGGGATGCATTACCTGCTACAGAGGATAACGAGTTTTACCATACTGACCTTGTGGGGCTCTCGGTATATAACCGTAACGAAACTTTGCTAGGAACGGTAATTGGTGTTCACGATTTTGGAGCAGGAAACTTAATTGATGTTGATCTAGAGGGGGTTGATAGGACTGCCTTGGTGCCATTTAATAAAGAGTTTGTGCCCTCAGTTGATCTTAATGGAAGAAGATTAACATTAGATCCTATTCCAGGTTTAATTGATGAAGATGATAACGAATTTGGTGGAGAATTGATTAGCGAGAAGGATGGGTCGCACCAGTGAAGAAAATAAAAGGGTATAATAATCCTTGGCAAGCAACGGTGTTAACACTGTTCCCAGAGATGTTCCCAGGCCCTTTGGGGCTATCTTTGGCTGGCAAAGCGTTAAAAACAGGTGTTTGGTCGTTAAAACCACTAGACATTCGCGGCTTTGCAGGCGATAAGCACCGCTCAGTAGATGCGGCTCCTTACGGTGGTGGAGCTGGAATGGTTTTGCGCCCAGATGTAGTAGATGCTGCTTTGACTGCAGTTGAACATTTACCGGGACGTCGAATATACCTCTCCCCGAGGGGTAAACGTTTTGATCAGTCGGTAGCGGAGGCCTTAGTTGCAGAACCAGGTGTGGTTTTAGTTTGTGGGAGATTTGAAGGGCTTGACGAACGAATAATTGAGTCCAGAAAGCTGGAAGAGGTAAGCCTTGGTGATTTCATTTTGTCGGGTGGTGAGATTGCATGCACAGCAATACTCGACGCTTGTGTAAGATTATTGCCGGGAGTACTTGGATCCCGGGATGGACTTAAAGAAGAAAGCTTTATAGATGGACTGCTTGAGTATCCTCTATATACACAGCCAAGGGAATGGAAAGGAAAAACTGTTCCAGCAGTCTTGTTGTCTGGGCACCATGCAGATATAAAAACATGGCGACGAGAGCAGGCAGAGACAATTACGAGGGATCGGCGGCCAGATTTATGGGCGCGATATCAAAAGTGAAATTAAATGTGGTAAAGACCCTATGATTGAGTGGTCTTAATAACAATGGAGTTAGGCGGATGAACATCGTCGAGAAGATTAGCAAGGATCAGATTGACCGGGTATTGGAAAATAGGCCTATCCCAGATTTTGGGCCAGGAGATACACTCAAAGTCCACGTCAAAGTGGTTGAGGGTACACGGGAGAGGATCCAGATTTTTGAGGGTGTCTGTATTGCACGCAAAGCAGATTCCATAAATTCTAATTTTACGGTGCGCAAAATTTCCTATGGAGAAGGCGTTGAAAGGGTTTTTCCTCTGTATTCTCCTAGGATAGATCAGATTGAGGTTGTTCGCCGCGGTAGGGTACGTCGCGCTAAATTATATTATTTGCGTGGACGTCGTGGAAAATCAGCTCGAATTGCAGAAAAAATACAGCGACCTTCTAAAAATACCGAGAGTAAATAGTAAGATTACTTATTGTTATTAGGTGGGCTAGTCACTTTGGGAGGCAAGGCATTCCGATAAAACCTATTATCAATATGATGATGATTACAAAACAGTGTTTGATTGTCTATTTGCTTTAAAATCAGCTTTGTCAGTTGAATGAAGTAAATTAAAGTCCTTCGCGAAAGCTATCAGGCCTATGCAGAGAGAAGCCTAGGTGTCGTAACGACTAGTAATTGGAGAAGCTGTATAATGTCAAAGCCACAGACACTTTTTGATAAAATTTGGGATGCTCATTTAGTTGATACGCAAGATGACGGTACCTGCTTAATTTACATCGATAGACATCTAGTGCACGAAGTAACCAGTCCACAAGCATTTGAAGGGTTGCGGGCTACAGGACGGAAGGTCCGTAGAACAGACTTAACCTTAGCGGTAGCTGATCATAATACACCGACGACTGATATTTCGGAAGGGATTGTGGAGGAGGAATCCCGCATTCAGGTTGAAACCTTGGAAGAAAATGTTAAAGCGTTTGGTGTACCATATATTCATCTCACTGATGCCCGTAGGGGTATCGTTCATATTATTGGTCCTGAACAAGGGTTCACTCAACCTGGAATGACTATTGTTTGTGGCGACAGTCACACAGCAACACATGGTGCGTTTGGTGCTTTAGCCTTTGGCATTGGCACATCAGAAGTAGAACATGTTCTTGCCACCCAGACATTACTTCAAAAGCCAGCAAAAAATATGAGAGTAACTGTTGACGGTACTCTTTCTAGAGGCGTGACAGCCAAAGACGTCATATTAGCCATAATTGGGAAAATAGGAACAGCAGGTGGTACTGGTCATGTTATAGAGTTTGCAGGAGAAGCCATCAGAACCCTCTCTATGGAGTCAAGAATGACAGTCTGTAATATGGCAATTGAAGGTGGGGCTAGGGCAGGGATGATCGCCCCAGACGAAATCACATTTGAGTACATGAAAGGTAAGCCAATGGCTCCGAAGGCTGGCGCGTATGAGCAGGCAGTAGCTTATTGGAAAACCCTTCCATCTGATGAAGGGGCTTTATATGAAAAAGAAGTAATCCTTAAAGCTTCAGATATTGTGCCTCAGGTGACATGGGGTACTAATCCAGAGGAGGTTGTTCCAATAACTGGATTAATACCTAACCCAAAAGATATAGAGGACACTGTCCGCCGCGCTAAGATTGAGCGCTCGATTGAGTATATGGGATTGAAAGCTGGGACACCTATATCGGACGTGCAAATTGATAAGGTTTTTATCGGTTCATGCACAAATGGTCGCATTGAAGACTTAAGAGCTGTTGCAGAGATTGCAAAGGGAAGAAAAGTCGCTTCTGGTGTTCATGCAATGATTGTTGCAGGTTCTGGATTAGTAAAAGAACAAGCCGAAGAAGAAGGTCTGGGTACTATATTTACGGAGGCTGGGTTTGATTGGAGACAGGAACCAGGATGCTCAATGTGTCTAGCAATGAATGCCGATAAACTAGAATCAGGTGAGCGGTGCGCATCTACTTCTAATCGAAATTTTGAGGGTAGACAGGGGCCTGGGAGTCGAACACATTTAGTTAGTCCTGCTATGGCAGCGGCAGCAGCGATCAAGGGTCGGCTGGCTGATGTTCGAGACTTATAGACATTGGGGGGGAGTTAAATTATGGAGAAGTTTGATAAACACAGTGGTGTCGCAGCACCACTGAACATGATTAATATTGATACCGATAAATTGATCCCAAAACAATTTTTAAAGACAATTAAGCGGACTGGTTTAGGGCAGTATCTATTTAACGAAATTCGGTTTAACGCGGATGGAAGCGAGAATAAAGACTTCATTCTTAATAAACCGGCTTACCGGGATGCGAGTATATTGGTCGCGGGTGATAATTTTGGTTGTGGTTCTTCTCGCGAACACGCTCCATGGGCACTATTAGACTTTGGAGTAAAATGTGTTATCTCAACCAGTTTTGCGGACATTTTCTTTAATAACTGTTTTAAGAACGGTATTTTACCGATCGTAGTTTCAAAAGAACAATTAGATCAACTAATGGATGATGCCAACAACGGGGCAAATTCGATATTAGATATTGATCTAGAAAATCAACAAATAGGTCGACCTAACGGCGACAAAATAAATTTTGAAATCGATGAATTCCGAAAACATTGCTTAATCAATGGCTTGGATGATATTGGGTTAACAATGCAAAAACAGGACAGTATTGGTGATTTTGAAAAGAGACGTGAAATCGAGCAACCCTGGGTTTAGTTAAAACGAAAGTGAAGCCATTTAATCTTATGGGTTAACGTTGAGGAAATTTATTATGGCATCAAATAGAAAATTACTCGTGCTTCCAGGAGACGGTATTGGTCCCGAAGTTGTTGGGCAGGTTCTTCGAGTTGTCGATTGGCTTGGTTCTAAGCGGTCGTTGTCATTTGATTTGCAAGAGGGGCTCGTTGGCGGAGCTGCATATGATGCGCATGGAACGCCGTTAACAGATGAAACTCTGGCTGATGCAATTAGTGCTGATGCAGTTTTGTTTGGTTCGGTTGGTGGTCCAAAATATGATGATTTACCATTTGAATTAAAACCTGAAAGAGGTCTTTTACGTTTGCGCAAAGAAATGGACCTTTTTGCAAATCTCCGACCTGCCATGGTTTTTGACGCTATGGTTGATTCGTCAACGCTAAAAAAAGAAGTCATTGAAGGTCTAGATATATTAATCCTTCGAGAGCTTACCGGTGGCATATACTTTGCGGAACCGCGAGGTATTGAGGAGCTCCCGAATGGTGATAAGAAAGGCTATGATACGAATTTATATACCACGCCCGAGATAGAGAGAATCGGACGAGTGGCCATTGATTTATCAAGAAAACGGCGAGGTAAAGTAACATCAGTTGAAAAAGCCAATGTGATGATGTCTGGAATTTTATGGCGTGAAGTAATGGAAAATCTTTTTAAACTGGAAGCTCAAGATATCGAGACCGAGCATATGTATGCCGACAACTGTGGGATGCAATTAGTTAGAAACCCGAAGCAATTTGATGTTATTGTCACGGATAACCTCTTTGGCGATATGCTCTCTGATTGTGCGGCCATGTTGACTGGTTCCTTAGGTATGCTTCCATCTGCATCTTTGGGTGCGGTAGACGAGGTTACTAAGAAACGTTTTGCACTTTATGAACCTGTTCATGGTTCTGCGCCCGATATAGCAGGAAAAAAAATGGCCAACCCTATCGCCGAACTCTTAAGTTTTTCGATGTCTCTGAGATATTCTTTTGATATGCAGGACGACGCAGATTTAATTGATAATGCAATACAATCGGTTTTGGCATCTGGAATACGGACCCCAGATATTATGCAAACAGGGATGACGTTAGTTTCGACTGATGTTATGATGGATCATATCCTAAAAGAGCTAGATAGATCGGTCTAGGAATACTGAATTTCCTTAATGAGCTGGGAACCTGAAAATCAGTGTTACAAATTTGCAAAAGAGGCTCAAAAACTAGATTTGAAATGGATAGTCTATGAGTTTTAAAGTGGCAGTTGTTGGCGCAACGGGTGCTGTTGGTCGTGAGATGTTGCAGACTCTTGAGGAAAGGAATTTTCCTATTGAGGAAATAGTACCGTTAGCCTCTGAAAAATCTATTGGTAAGGAAGTTTCGTACGGAGATAAGCGTATTCTAAAGGTCCAGAATCTTGAAACTTTTGATTTTACAGGTACTGAAATCGCTTTATTCTCAGCCGGTAGTTCTATAGCGGCTAAGTTCGCCCCAAAAGCTGCCAAGCAAGGGGCCGTGGTCATTGATAACAGTTCTCGCTGGAGAATGGAAAGTGACGTTCCACTAATTGTCCCTGAGGTTAATTCGGATGCCTTAGGAGGATATTCCAAGAGAAATATTATAGCCAATCCAAATTGTTCTACAGCCCAGTTGGTTATGGCATTAAAGCCGTTGCATGACGTATTTAAGATTAACCGAGTGGTTGTCTCAACCTACCAGTCTGTATCAGGCGCGGGAAGTTCCGGTATGGATGAGTTATTCAACCAGACACGCGCAGTTTACGTGAATGATCCAGTAGAGAATCATGAGTTTAGTAAAAAGATAGCGTTTAATTGCATTCCTCACATTGATACGTTTATGGATGACGGATTTACTAAGGAAGAATGGAAGATGACAGCTGAAACTCGAAAAATCTTAGATCCAGAGATAGATGTTGTGGCACATTGTGTAAGGGTTCCAGTTTTTATTGGCCATTCAGAAGCAGTTTTTATTGAGACGAAGAAGCCAATAGACGAACAAGGTGCTCGTGATGTTTTAAGCGCTTTTCCAGGCGTAATCGTTGTTGACCATAGAGAAAGTGGTGGATACGTAACACCTGAAGAGTGTGCAGGGGAAGATGGTGTGTATATTAGTAGATTAAGGCGTGACCCTACCGTGAAAAATGGTTTAATTTTTTGGTGTGTAGCTGATAATCTTCGAAAGGGCGCCGCGTTGAATGCGGTTCAGATAGCAGAGACCTTGGTAGAAAATCATCTCAAGAAGGCAGGATAAAATAAATAAATAACGAGGTCATAAGATCAGTTTAGCAGACCCGTTTGTTTTGATCGTCGACAAGCTGCTTAGCGTGCTTACAAGACTTAGCTCTTTAGAATTTTGCTCACAGGTTGCTCTTAAAACGGTCTCACAACCCTCTGTTGCAAAAGCTAGAGCATTGGATAAGTCTTTACTTTTCAAGAATGCACTTGTGAATAATGAAGAAAATAAATCGCCAGTCCCACTGAAGTTCTGCTTTATCTTTGACACAGAAGTCATCCATATACCATCATTACTGAAAGCGTAGTTTAAGATATTTTCCGCATCGAGGACTCCGGTTACTATTACGATTTTGGGTCCTCTTTTAATTAGATTCATAGCTGCTATTTTTAAAGTTGATAGGTCTTGTATTTTAATACCGGAAAGCCAGCCAAGCTCGCTGCGATTTGGGATGATAATATCGGCTTTTGGTAACAGTTTATTTTTGAAAACCTCTACTAAACCGTCTTTAACATAAATTTGATCGTCATCGCCTATCACAGGGTCCAATATATAAAGAACTGCTTTGTTTTGTTTTTTCACAAGGTTAATTGTTTCTAAGAGACTCGTCGCCGTGTCTACTTCTCCTAAATAGCCAGATAGTATCACTTCACAATCGGGCAGTATACCAAGATCACAGATCCCTTTGATTTCATTATTTAATTGTTTTGGTCCTTTTACTGATCCCGTAAAATTTCCATAACCAGGGTGGTTAGAGAAGTTTACAGTGTCAATCCTCCATACATCATGTCCTAGCGTTTGAAGCACAGGGGCCGCAATGCTGTTCCCAACATATCCAAATATTACTGAGGATTGAATGCTTAGTATTGCCACATTTTTTACTATCTTTTAGTTCGCATAATTCACAAGGTGTTTGTTTATTTGTTTCCTCATTTCACGATCAAAGTTCTGCATCAGCTGTTCAACTAGTGTATACCATAATTGAGATTGAGTATTAGGCGACGCATCTTCGCGCAGAGTTTGTGACCTAGACGCAGAAGTTCGAGCCTCGGCTTTTTTTTCTTGGTTCTTAAAGATCTCTAAACGTACAGCGACTGTTGCGTTAAAACGTTTTGATTGATCTATTGAAAAAACCCCTTTGATACCTTTTTGTGTTTTCAGGTTTTCTTGAATAATAGAGCCATTCGTAATGACGAACTGCGCTATGCCGGACTTTCCAACTGGCTTTAGGATATCTGAAGCCCACCGTTCTGCGCTTGCGCCTGGTGAAATTGGGGCTAAATGCTCTACACTAGGATATTTGAAAGGCATTTTAAATTCATTAATAATTTCAATTTCCTGGACGTTTAATTGGATGACTTTTGTATGTTTGAAGGTTAGCTCAGGTAAAGAATTGGAAATTTGCTTTGTGTCGCAGCCAGTTAGTAGCAAAGAGAAGCCAATAACTAATGCTAATAAGGGCTTATATTTCTGACATAGCTCCACAGGACATATACCTCTTTCGGTGATATTCCTGATGGCATAACCCATCTTAAAATTACTGATGGACGTATTTGGATTTATCGAGTTCCATGAGTGCATTATCATCATAAATTCTCTCTGTTTTACAAAATTCACACGTTATTGTTATCACACCGTTGACTTTCATATCATCCCTTTCATCACTTTCAAGAGAATGGATCACTCTCTCCACTTTTTCGACTGAACATCGGCATTTCGCGGTGATGGGCTTATTTGGATAAATCCTTACTCCAGTTTCATGAAATAGCTGAAATAACAGCTTTTCTGGCGTGCGCTCATTATTGAGCAATTCAGAGTGTTTACAGCTTCCTAACATAATGGCAGCATTGCGCCAGCTTTCATCATATTCATCTTCTGTTATTCCTTGTGGGATCCCCTGTCCGCCAGAAAATCCAAGTCTTTGTATCATGATTGCTACACCCTTCCAGATGCCCTGAGCTGATTGTTCAACTGCTAAGTTTATTACAGTTTCCAGTTGTTCAGAGTTTCGAAAGTAGGCATGGGTACAGTCTACAAGATTTGAGTTAGATAACTCTACAATGCCTTGGTATCGTTCTCCCCTATTGCCTTGATCCACTGTAAAAGCGATGTACCCTGTGCCAGTTAATTGATTAAGCGAGGGTTGAACATTAGGATCTAAATTTAGTGACGTAAGTTGTTGTGTGTCAAAGTTGGCGTATCCTCGTAATTCACCATTACTGGTAATGTCAGCCAATAGGGTTTTAACGGGACCATTGCCACTTACTTGTAGTGTGAACACGCCATCATATTTAAGTGCACTAGAAAGGCATGGTGCCAGTACGAGCATTTCGGTTAGTAAATGTGCCACAGGGTCTGGGTATTTATGTTTCTTAATGATGGACGTAGTTACCGTGCTTAAACCAATAAACCTGCCACGGAGTGAGTAAGGCTCAATTTGAAAAGGTAAAATAATGTCTGTTCGATTATTTATTTTCTTGTCACTAACATTTTTGATGGGTAAGACCGTCACTTCAAACACCAAAGTAAAATCGCTTTTTGCGTATGTAATCTATTTTCTGCTTCATCCCAGACAATTGACTGTGGCCCATCTATTACGTCACTTGTGACTTCTTCTCCGCGATGAGCTGGTAAGCAATGCATAAATACTGCATTCACCGATGCATGGCTCATAAGAGCTTTATCTACTTGAAAAGGAGCTAAATGGTTATGGGGGTCTGCAGCGTTATCCCCCATAGACGTCCATGTATCAGTCACAACACAATCGGCATTTTTGATGGCCTCTGATGGCTCATTAAATAGCTCAACTGAACCATTATTTTTATTAGCCCATTCAAAGAGTTCTGAATGAGGTGTTTGTTCTTTTGGGCACGCGATGCGAAGATTAAAATCAAATTTAACAGCCGCGTGGATCCATGAGGAAGCCATATTATTTCCATCACCACTCCAGGCAATAGTTTTACCTTGAATGGGACCAACGTGTTCCTCAAAAGTCATCACGTCTGCTAATAGTTGGCACGGATGTGAGCTATTTGTAAGGCCGTTGATAACAGGTACTGTTGAAAATTTTGCTAATTCAGAAATTTTTTCATGTTCATACGTCCTCATCATTATGCAATCAACATATCTAGAGAGAACTTTGGCGGTGTCAGCGATAGTTTCCCCTCGCCCAATTTGCAATTCTGAGCTGTTTAAAACTACTACATCACCCCCAAGTTGCTTCATTCCAATTTCAAATGAAACACGGGTGCGGGTCGACGGTTTTTCAAATATCATCGCTAGTGCTTTCCCGGCTAAGGGTTGATCTAGGCTAGCGATCCCATTTTTCAGATTCTTTGCAGTATCGATTATAGATCTCAGATCATTTTTGCTGATAACATCTAAGTTTAGAAAATGTCTACCCATTGCCGTCATATTACGGTCCTTATCACCGGTTACTAGTATCTAATTAAGGAAATGTATAAAGGCCTAATGAGCCTGTCTTTAACCTGACATTGTTTTACATACTTTATCCATTATTTCAATGGCCTCATTCAATTCATCAATTTTTACATTCAGTGGAGGCAAGATTCTAAGCACGTTATCCCCAGCGACGACAGTCAGTAACTTGTGGTCTCTAAATGCTGTCATCAATTCCAGATTAGTTCCTAGACATTTAAGTCCCAGCATCAGGCCAGTCCCACGTACAGATTCTATGATGGTAGGATGGTCTTTACTTAATTTATTTAAACCTTTTCTTAAGTAAACACCTTTTTCAATGACCGACTCAATAAAGCCTGATTCAAGCATGACATCCAGTACGGCATTAGCTGCTGCCATTGCTAATGGATTACCGCCATATGTTGAGCCATGAGTGCCTGGAACCATTCCAATTGCAGCCTTCTCGGAAGCTAAGACTGCTCCAACAGGAAAACCGCCGCCAATTCCTTTAGCTAGTCCCATTATGTCGGGCTCAGTATTAGCTTGCGAATAGGCAAAAAGGCTTCCAGAACGGGCCATCCCACATTGGACTTCATCGAATATTAATAAAGCACCAAATTCATCAGCTGTTTTGCGAAGTTCTTGAAGGTATTCGGCTGTTGCTGGGTTAATTCCTCCCTCGCCCTGAATAGGCTCCACTAATATTGCTGCAGTTTTCTCGCTTATAGCGGCACGCATTTCATTTAAGTTTCCAAACGCGACATGCTCAAATCCTCCAGGCCGCGGCCCGAACCCTTCTCGGTACTTATCGTTATCGCCGGCTGAAAGCGTTGTTAGAGTACGGCCATGGAAAGACCCCGTAGCACAGATAATCTGCTCTCGTTCTGGATTCCCATTAGCGAAATGATACTTACGTGCAACTTTAAGAGCACCTTCCATTGCTTCGGCTCCTGAATTGCAGAAAAATACTGTATCAGCAAAGGAATGGGATACTAATCGGTCAGCAAATCGCTGCTGTTCGGGAATATTATATAGATTTGAGACATGCCAAAGTTTTCCAGCTTGTTCTTGAAGTTTTTGTACCAAATGTGGGTGCGCATGTCCAAGGGAGTTCGTTGCAATACCTGTCGCAAAATCAAGATATTTCTCCCCATTTGTACTGTATAAATATGCTCCTTCCCCGCGTTCGAATGCTATGTCTATTCTTCCGTAGGTTGGCATTACTGCTGTAACCACAATATGTCTCCTTTAAATGTATCGACTGGTAAATAGCGAAAGAGAAATTCTATGATCAAAAGGATCAAACCCTTACTTAGCTAGTATGTCAAGTTGGATAAAATTTTTACTAATAGAAATTCCTGCAACAATATTCAGGGGTATTTAATTCCTAATTTAAGAGGAATGGTCTCAGATTCTTATTGTCTTAGCCGGCAGCTAGATCTCTGAAGTGTTTTGATAGTTTCAAGCCTTGCCCTTGATAGTTAGAGCCAAAGTTTTGGGTGCCATATAACCTTTCTGGTACCTGGGTCATTCGTTCATATATAAGTCGACAAACAGTTTGTCCATCTTCGATAAGAAATGGGACATCATGAGATCGAACTTCTAACACTGCGCGGGTCCCTGACCCACCAGTTGTTTTATGGCCAAACCCGGGATCAAAAAATCCAGCATAGTGTACTCGAAATTCGCCAACTTTAGTATCATAAGCACGCATTTCTGCGGCATAATTTAGAGGAACCGTTACAAACTCTTTCGACATCAAGATATAAAATTCATCAGGGTTGAGTATTAAATTTGCAGGTCTATTTTCCTGCCGATAAACTGGTTCCCAATAATCCAGTACCGAACAAGATCCTGGCTCATCTACATCGACAATAGCTGTATGAGGTTTTGCTCTATACCCAATAAGGCGAGTCTCCACATTGCCGATTAAATCGACACTGATTGCCACTCCATTATTGATATCAATTTTAGTATTCTGTGTGCTTACTAACCCTTCGGTTTCTTGCAGTTTACGCATCGCAGAGTCTGCTGCTATTGGATTGCCCTTTCTAAATCGTAATTGGTTTAAACAGCTATTCTTTCGAACTAAAATACTAAATGTTCTTGGAGAAATTTCGGCATAAAGCGGTCCATTGTAGCCGCCACTAACAGTTTCAAATTCTGATGTATAGTCCGTTAGCAAACGTGTAAACACATCCAATCTCCCGGTGGAGCTTTTTGGGTTAGCCGTTCCTGAAATGCTAGAATTAAGTCGGAGAGATTCTTGAAGTGGAACAATATAGACACACCCTTTTTCGAGAACAGCTCCATTAGAGAGGTCAATCTGATGCATCTCCATAGTCTTCAATTTTTCCATTACAGTAGAACTTTGACCCGGAAGGAAGCTTGCTTGAACGCGATAGGCTATTTCACCCAGCCGAAGATCAATGCTCGCAGGTTGAATTTGTTTTTCTGTTACATCCAAATCAGAAATAATCCGAGCTGTTTTAAGCATTTCCCGAATAGTTTGGCTGGGTATTATCCCTGTAGAGTGTACAAAAGTGGAATCAGTATTTGTTAACATCGACTAAAGTCTCAATCATAAAGATAGAATGATGTATTAATTTTTGTTGCAAGAAAAAAGGCAATAGTATGAAATAATTTATATATTAGCTATGAAATACTGTCGTCTTTTGAAAATTAATAGGGCAACTAACAAGGTTTGTTGTTATTGACTTATTTGTATGTAGATAAAAAATTTTAGAATTAAGATTTCAATATGAAGAAAGTCAAATCAAAAATGATAACCGAGGAATCGCTGCGCAAATCGGGGCTGTGGTATCTTGAGAAATATGCGGCTTCCGTACACTCGTTGAGGCAAGTGCTCAATCGACGTGTCTTAAATGCTATTCTTGTGGAGGATCTAGATAAAGACACCTGCAATCACTGGATAGACCGCATAATTGAGAGATTTATTAAAGCAGGTTTGCTTAATGATTCTGAGTTTGCCCAAGCAAGAGCTACCTCGTTATTTAAAAAAGGAACCTCGACACAGATGATTCGTTCCAAATTATTCGATAAAGGTATTTCGGGAGCAATCATTGATCAGGTAGTCGCAGAACTGCATGAAGATTGGAACAATCCAGACCTCAAGGCGGCTATTAGATTTTCACAACGAAAGCGCTTAGGTCCTTTTCGACAACTACATACTCGGAGCGAATTCAGTCAACGAGACTTAGCCACACTGGGCAGGGCTGGATTCTCTTACGAGGTGGCACAAAAAATAATAAATGCACTTAGTTTGCAGGAATTAGAAAAGGACGACGGATATTAGAGCTTACCCGCCGTTACTAATGGATTAAGGTATTATAGTTTTCCTAAAACGTATTCCGCGCTTGAGACTTCAAATGCTCCTGGCTCCTCTGATAACATCTCAGTCACTATTCCATCCTCAACAATCATGGCATATCGAGCACAACGAACTCCCATTCCCTTGTCACTTAGATCAAGAATCTGTCCAATCGCTTTTGTGAAATCAGCACTACCATCTGCAAGCATCATTATCTTATCATTTACATTTTGGTCGGCACCCCAGGCCTCCATAACAAACGCATCGTTCACTGATATACAGGCTATAACATCAACACCCTTTGATTTTATCTCAGCGGATTTACTTACAAAACCGGGTAAATGTTTAGCTGAGCAAGTTGGAGTGAAAGCACCGGGTACGGCAAACACAACAACTTTTTTTCCAGAAAAAAGTTCATCGGTAGATATATCATTTATTCCATTAGCTGTTTTATGTTTCAGCGTCGAAGTAGGAATTTTGTCTCCTGTCTTTATACTCATTTACATCTTCCTTTCAAGAAAGCAGAAATTTTGATCGAACGTCTTTATAGTTCAGAGTGGTAATAGTTTATAAACGTGATAAAGACAAAACAAACTATTTCTCTAGGCTTTTTCCATTAATAGATGTTTTTTCTATGTAATCGGGCTGGCTTGTGTTGTTCTGCTGAAGACCTGCCTGAAAAAAAGCATCAAAAATCTTTTCTTTGCTCAGTAATTCAGGAAGAACAATACCTTTTTCAGCATCAGGTCCATAAATGATATTGAGAGGTATCCCAAATTTATTATAAGATGTGAGGTATGATGATATTGTTATATCAGGGAGTGTCCAATCAGCTTTCATTTTTATAATTTCGTTCCGGGACAATAATTTTCTTACCACCGTACTTGATAGGACAAACTTTTCATTGATTTTGCACGTCAGACACCAATCAGCGGTAACATCAACAAAAACAAACTTTCCTTGCTTTATAATACCGGGGATTAAAAGGGGATCAAATTCACGCCATATGATGTTCTCGATTGATGCTCCAATGTTCAAGACTTGTTTACTTGGATTTGTCTCGATGGACCTTTGGTCCGCGTATCCAATTACAATGAGAGCAATAACTGGAAGGCACAGGCTTGGAATTTTCAATACAATAGAGCCTGTTACGTGATAGAGTCCAAAAGTTAAAAATCCTCCTCCTATTAATAATACCCCTGCAATAAACCAGTTAAGACCTATTTGTTGGTATAGAATAGTAAAGATCCAAACGGCTGTTAAAATTAGTAAGACACCTAAAATGATTTCTAATTTCATCATCCACGCACCTGGTTTTGGTAAAAACTTCAAAAGTTCTGGCCGAATACAAATCAATAAGTATGGTGATGAAAGGCCGATCCCCATGGCGATAAAAATTGAAAAAATTTCTAAAGGACCATGACTAAGAGCAAAACTCAACGCTGTGCCGACAAATGGAGCAGAACAAGGAGTGGCAAGAACAGTCGCAAATGCACCCGTCAAGAAATGGTCTAGGCGATTAGTAGACTTGGTTTCTAAAGTGATGGCAGGTGACGTTTTAGATTCGAGCCAGAGAAAAACCCTTGGAATTTTAAAGTGAAACCAGCCAAATAGACTTCCTGAGAAAGCAAGTAAAATAAGGCTAATAGATCCCAAAAATAGTGGTTGTTGAAAGTGCATACCCCAACCGACACTTAGCCCGGCTTGCTTAATAATTATTGCTGCAATAGCTATCAGTAAGAAAGAGAAAATTACACCAAATGCCGAGTACATAAAGCCTGTTCTTATGACATGTTTTTGGGCATTAGATTTACGCGTAACTTGAACTAGTTTTAATGTTAACACTGGGAGAACACAGGGCATGAAATTTAAGATAATACCTCCGACCACAGCGACAAATAAAATTTCTAACCATTGAAAAGTGCTGGTAGGGTTTACTTCTACAGCGGCACCAATGCCAATATTAAGAGGCTTTTTTAACTCTATGAATTTATCTTTATCAGTGAATGTCAAAGTAAGAGGGATGGGGGTGGTTTTCTCTGATTTTCCTATATTGGTAGATAATTTGAAGGAGGCAGTCAGTTTATCAGAAGCTACTGTAATTTTGGGTATCCCAAATTCAAAATTTTGTTTCGTCTCGATAAAAATATCTGGCTCCTGAAAGGGTGAGTCTGATTTTACTTCTATAGTAATCGAGTTTTCAGCATTACGTATATTGATGATGCTAAAGCCCGGCCAACTTAACTCCGTTGGCACCAGTTGCTGGGATTGGCGTATTAGCTCTGCATATTGAGTTTCAGCAGTGATCCCAACTGGAACGGTTAAGATAAGTTTTTCATCTAATGGAACGCAGATATTTTTACAGGCGAGTGCCATAACACGTGCAGTTAAAAATAATGGTTTTTGAAGGTTTTGAACTGTTGCTCTTATTGGAAATATAACTTTTCCTTCATACCCAAAATTTTGAATATCTTGAAAACTGAACCGTTTTGGTGCTGGCCAAAACCACTCTAATTTTGATAGGTTTCTCTCTTCTTCAATGTTAATTTCGGGCGGGTACCCTGCACCTCCAGGATTGCGCCAGTAAATTTTCCATCCATCTTTCAACTCAAACTCTAAACCAAGTGGTACAAGTTTAGAGCTTCCTATATTAGTTATTCCGCTGATTAGACGAAAGTTTGCTATTTCCGTTATAATCCAATCGGAACTGTTGATAGATTTTGCTATGGCATCGGGTAACATAAAAAAAAATATAATGAAGGACAGGATTACTTTTTTAATAGCCATGATATGATGATTCTGCATTCTAGTGGAATTGGATATGTTAAATATTAATATATCTAATGTTCTTTTAATTGAGAAATTAGTTTTTAGATAAGTTAAAACGGTTTACTGTGCTTGCTTATAGACTATTAAAAACTAAAGGATAGGACTGTATCTTTTAATGGAAAAAGGTTTTGAATCTGAAGGTGGTTTTCTAACTGGAAAGTTAATCATTGCCATGCCTGCTATGAGCGATCCAAGATTTAAACGTTCTGTAATATGTATATGTGCCCATAGTGAGAATGGTGCAATTGGTCTCATAATTAACAAACTAGTTGAGTCGTTATCTTTCTCAAAAATTAGTAAACAGTTAAAACTTAATAGAAATGAAATGAAAGTAGGTTACTCGGGTAGCATATATTTCGGAGGGCCAGTGGAAACTGGACGAGGCTTTATATTACATAGCACTGATTATTCAATAAAAGGTAGCACTGTCATAAATGAACAAATTACTATGACAGCGTCTACACAAATATTACAAGCACTCGCGGATGGAGAGGGTCCAAAAAAGAGTATTATCGCATTGGGCTATGCTGGTTGGGGACCTGGGCAACTTGATGCAGAACTTCAGGCTAATGCATGGCTCAGTATCGATTCTGATCAAGAGCTTATTTTTTCAAATAAAATTGCTGATAAGTGGGATAAAGCCTTCGAAAAAATAGGCGTCATTCCAGCTCTTCTCTCTAGCGATTATGGAAGAGCTTAAAACTAACTACAAAAATAAAAACTGTCGTTGTCAATCCAGGTAGAATTTAAGGAGTTAGATTTACTGGCCCGCTCTGATTCCAGAAGTGCCCGTTTTACGTCTTTTCCCCATCGGAAACTGGCTAAATTTCCATTTTTACTTATTATTCGGTGGCATGGGAAAACAAAAGCAAGTGGATTTCTTCCGCAGGCAGAACCGACGGCTCTGGTGGCTTTTGGTTTGCCAATTGTATTCGCAAGTTCACTATAGGATCTGGTTTCCCCTGGAGGTATGCTGGCGAGAGATCGCCACACAGTTTTTTGAAAAGTAGTTCCTTGAATATCTAAACGTATTTTGGAATTACATTTTGCACCAGACAATTTAGTTTTTAAAATCTGTAAAGTGTAATTTTAATTGAGAATCATCTCAGTGTGAAATAGCAGTTGGAAAACTAGTAGCAATTGTTTTTTTCAAGTTGTCGTCACTATGCACCATTCCTGTGAAACAAAGACCGTTTTCTGTTTTGCCACCTAATAAGAGCCCAAAGCGAGTTTCTTTTAGTCCAAAAACAATATCCATCTAAAACATCCTCATGCTTTATATATCAAATGATGCATCGTGAGCTGCGATGGCTGCTGCTTGTATTAGATCATTCACTGTTGCATTCATCTGAACTATTTGGACGGGTTTTTCTAGTCCTAGTAACATTGGCCCGATAATAGTGCCACCCCCAACGGCTTGAAGTAGTTTATAACTTATATTTGCTGCGTGCAGTCCCGGCATAATTAAAATATTAGCAGGCCCAGAAAGACGACAAAATGGATAGTTTGCTCGCAGAGACATATCCAACGCTACATCAACATTCATTTCGCCATCGTATTCGAAGTCAACTTTGCGATCATCAAGAATTTGCACTGCCGCTCGCACCTTCTCCATATGTTCTCTATGGGGATAGCCAAAATTTGAGAAGGATAAAAGAGCGACCCTTGCTTCATAACCGAAAGATTTTGCCTTCTTAGCCGTTTGAATGGCAATGTCTGCCATCTCTTCCGCGCTGGGTTCTTCATTAATATTCGTATCTGCGATGAACAATGCCGTACTTCTGGTGATGACCAAACTGCACGTCATAAGGCGATGGCCTGGTTTTGGGTCGAGAACCCTTGTAATATATTCATGGTTTACGCCAAAACTTCTCGTCAGACCGGTTACCATTGCATCTGCATGTCCATGAGCCACCATGGATGCTCCAAAAACATTACGGTCTTGATTTACCATTCGTTGTACGTCTCGGTACAAATGGCCTTTCCTTTGTAGTCGTTTATAAAGATTAGTACTATATTCTTCATTGTGATCTGATAATCTGGCGTTGTGGATCTCAAGGGTGTCTAAGCCAGAAAGCCCTAATTTTTCTAAACTGTTTTTGACTGTATCTTCTCGTCCTATCAAGATAGGTTGCCCATATCCGTTTGCCTGGAATGATATTGCTGCCCTTATCACCCGCTCCTCTTCACCTTCTGCAAAAACTACTCGTTTAGGAGATCGTTTAACACGTGAATAAATCCCGGTGAGACTATTGGCGGTAGGATTTAGTCGGGCTTTGAGAGTTTGCTCGTAGTTCTCAAAATCTGCTATTGGTTTCCTTGCTACACCTGTTTCCATGGCTGCTTTTGCAACCTCTGTGGATACTTTGACTATTAAACGTGGATCAAATGGTGCGGGTATTATGTAGTCCCGCCCAAATTGAAGCGGCTTTCCGTATGCGGCGTTAACCTCGTCGGGTACATCCTCTCTGGCTAGATAGGCAATAGCATTAGCTGCGGCTAACTTCATTGCATCGTTAATCTCTGATGCCTGAACATCCAAGGCACCACGAAAAATATATGGAAAACCTAGGACGTTATTTACTTGATTTGGGTAATCTGAACGACCTGTAGCCATGATTGCATCAGACCTTATCTCAGCAACTTCTTCGGGTGTGATTTCAGGGTCCGGGTTTGCCATGGCAAATATAATCGGATTTTGTGCCAATGATTTGATAATTTTTTCAGAAAATGCACCCTTAACAGAGAGCCCCATCAAAACGTCTGCTCCATCTGCGGCTTCTTCAAGTGTGCGCTTTTCTGTATTAGCGGCATGAGCCGACTTCCATTGGTTCATCCCAGATTCTCGCCCTGCGTAGACCACTCCTTGTGAGTCGCATATGATAATATTTTCCTGTGGCATACCCATGGATTTAAACAATTCCACACCAGCTATTGAAGCAGCACCTGCTCCGTTCACAACCAAAGAAGTATCTTTTATATCTCGATCTGTCAGATATAGCGCATTTATCAAACCCGCGCATGAAATGATAGCGGTGCCATGTTGGTCATCGTGAAAAACTGGTATATCTAAAAGTTCTTTAAGGCGCTGTTCTATAATAAAACATTCTGGAGCCTTTATGTCCTCCAGATTTATACCTCCAAATCCTTTTCCTAAAAACTTAACACAGTTGATGAACTCATCTACATCTTCTGTATTTACTTCCAGATCAATTCCATCGATATCAGCAAATTTTTTGAATAAAACAGCCTTTCCTTCCATAACAGGTTTAGCTGCTAAAGCACCAATGTTACCAAGACCAAGTACGGCAGTGCCATTCGAAATTACCGCAACGATATTACCCTTGGAGGTATAATCATATGCTCGTGCAGGTTCTTTTTCTATTTCAAGGCATGGTACAGCTACTCCGGGAGAGTAGGCGAGTGAGAGATCTCGTTGTGTAGCTAAATTTTTTGTTGGAGCTATTTCAATCTTTCCAGGCTTTCCATCTGAATGAAAATCCAATGCCTCTTTGTCACTTATTTTCGCTGTTCCATCCATAGTTGCTTCATCCCCCGTTTATTTACCTTCTCATTCTTATTGAGCTTAACGGGTCTTGCTTGAAAGGGAAAGCCAAGGATTAGGCTTTGTAAAACGAGTTCCAAACAATACTTTTGTTTTTAATCTTATTGGCAGAAACAAGTATTTTCCAACTCATGAAGCTTTTCAAAGCTAACTCTTGTTCGTAGAATATGCAAAGCCAATGATTTAAAGAAAGTTAAATGGATATTTTTAATAACTCACCTGAGTTTGAGCAGTTGGATGCTAAGGATCAAGCTTCTGCGTTAAAGATACAGGGCTTAACCCCAATGCTTGCCCAATATTTTGAAATAAAGCATCAAAATCCAGGCTCTTTACTTTTCTTTAGGATGGGTGATTTTTATGAATTATTTTTTGACGATGCTGTCGAAGCGGCAAGGGTCTTGGATATTACTCTAACAAGGCGTGGTAAATACCAGGATGAAGATATTCCCATGTGTGGCGTCCCATTCCATGCTGCTGATTCTTATTTAGGTAGGTTGATTAAAAGGGGATATAGAGTTGCAATTTGCGAGCAAGTAGAAGCCCCCCAAGAAGCGAGAAAAAGAGGAAATAAGTCGGTTGTAAAAAGGGCCGTTGCGCGAGTAATTACGCCAGGGACAGTAACCGAGGAGTCCTTGTTAGAGGCTCGCAGTAATAATTATCTCGCGTGTGTTACGGTTGTGCAAGTAACTGTCGCCGTCGCTTGGGTTGATGTTTCAACTGGAGAGCTCCAAACCCAGGATTTAAGACCTGACTCAACTTGGGGCGGTTTCTAGCCAGAATTGCATGCCAAGTGAAAATATTAGTTTCAGATAAATTGATAAGTAACCAAGAAGGTCCTAATTCCCTAACTCATCAGTTGAATGATTGGAGGACCTATTTTAACAATTTTACCATGCAGCCGCTTTGATAGCGCTAATGGAATTAAGCGATTAAAAAAACTTTATAATGTTGCAGCACTGGATTCATTTGGTTCTTTTTCCAGATCCGAATTTACTGCCTGTGGTGCATTAGTGGACTACTTGGATTTGACGCAGAAAGGAAATTTGCCTCGGTTAACCAGACCCAAACAATGGAAACTAGATCGAACCTTAGAAATAGATGCTGCTACCCGTACTAATCTCGAGCTGTTGCGGACTCTATCAGGAGAAAAAAAAGGTAGTCTACTTGATTGCATAGATAGAACACAATCGAGTGCAGGAGCGAGATTATTGGCTAACCGGTTATCAGCGCCCGCCCACCGATGCAAAAATCATAAACTACCGTTTGGATAGTGTTAGTTATTTTTTCGAGAATGATCGGGTTCGCGAAGAAGTGCGTAACATCCTTAAAGTTACCCCGGACTTACAGCGCGCTTTATCCAGATTATCTGTCGAGAGAGGAGGGCCAAGAGATTTAATGGCAGTTTGCAATGGTCTACAGGCCGCAGATTCTTTAAATAACCATCTAACTCAATCGGAACATGAATTATCGAAGTTACCATCTAATCTAATAGACAACTTACAACAATTAGGATCTTTTGAAGCATTATTAGAATTGCTGTTAAGTGCGTTGGCAGAGGATCTGCCAATGTTTGCTCGCGATGGTGGGTTCATTAAACTTGGTCATCATATTGAATTAGATAGATTACGCGCATTAAGAGACGAGCGGAGGGTTTTAATTGCGGCGCTCCAAAAAAGGTACGCTGAGGACTCAGGAATAAGTTCAATAAAAATTAAACACAACAACGTTCTTGGCTATTTCGTTGAAGTAACATCCTTGCATGCTCAAAAATTGTTTGGTCAGGACACTTTTATCCATCGTCAAACAATGACCAATGCGACGAGGTTTACTACTGTAGAATTAAAAGAACTTGAACGTGATATAAGTCAAGCTGCTGATAGGGCCTTAGCCTTAGAGCAAGAATGTTTTTTAGAATTACGAAATGCTGTTATAAATTTGATAGACCCTATTTCTAAAACTGCATCAGGTATGTCTGAACTTGATGTAAGTAGCGGTTTGGCTGAGCTCGCTTTAGAGAGAGATTATGTAAGACCAATAATTGATGCGAGCCTTGATTTTGATATTGTGGATGGTCGACATCCTGTAGTTGAAGTTGAAATGTCTGATGGTAATGATTTCGTTTCTAATCATTGCGATCTTAATTCCAATCAAAGATTATGGTTAATAACAGGTCCTAACATGGCGGGTAAAAGTACCTTTCTTCGCCAGAATGCGTTGATAGCCATATTAGCGCAAATGGGATCTTATGTGCCAGCTTCTGCCGCTAGAATAGGGATTGTTGATCGTTTGTTTAGTCGTGTTGGTGCGGCTGATGATTTAGCTCGAGGACGTTCAACCTTTATGGTAGAGATGATTGAAACAGCAACAATTCTCAATCTAGCGACAGAGCGATCCTTGGTTATTCTGGATGAAATTGGTCGAGGTACGGCCACATTTGATGGCCTGTCGATAGCGTGGGCTACGATTGAACATTTACATGAAAATAGTTGTTGCAGGACATTGTTTGCTACTCACTATCACGAACTTACAGCACTGGTATCTCGGCTTGATTCACTGTGTTGCAATACAATAAAAATTAAGGAATGGAAAGACGATATAATTTTTCTACATGAAGTTTATAAAGGAACAGCAGATAGATCTTATGGAATACATGTGGCTAAACTTGCAGGGTTACCACATAGTGTAATCTCTCGAGCAAAACTGGTGTTAGAGAATTTAGAGAAAGGAGAAAAAAGCAAAACAATAGAAAATTTAAATGATAACCTACCTCTTTTTCAAAATGTTGAAAATAAGGAGGCTAGTTTGCAAATCTCGCTAAATGAAAAATTTATTTCGCATTTAGCAGATGTTAATGTCGACGATTTGACGCCACGAGAGGCATTAGAAATCGTTTATACGCTGAAAGAATTAGCGGATAGCTAAAGACTTTTTAGTCTACTATTTCAACATTCCAGATTATTGAGCCTAAAACATCACCTTTGACCAATATGTCCTGGTTTAAATATTTTTCAAACAGAGGTTCACATAATAAAGCGAGTTCATCGACAGAACCAGGTTTATCTGTTCCCCCGGTTATAAGCATATATTCTTCACCTTGATCTGAAACTATATGTACCGGTCCACTAGTTGGGATCATGCCATCGAAGGTGGGTAATCGCATGATCCTTCCGTAAACAGTTGTTTGACTATTCATTATCAGTACTCTTTATGAACCCACAAAGGCGTCGCATTTCTATACTATTTACTGAATTTCTCTTTTAAAGAAAGCTGCAATTTGTGCCGATGTAGCTCCCGGGCCAAAGTGAGTTAAATATTTTCCACCAGCTGACAATATATACATTATAGATGAGTGATCTAGTAAATAATCTTCGACTTCATCTGGATTAGATTTCTT
>CAXYEO010000035.1:0-44139 GCA_964276085.1 uncultured Thalassobaculaceae bacterium
TCATATTAAAAACTGATGCATTGGTCGAAACTGCGATTGCCACTAATCCCGGTACGCCGCAAGTTCCACCTTTTGCACAGGAGCGGGCTCCAGGAGGACTTGAAATGGCATTTGCAATAAGGCCTCCTATCGGAAAGTAAGTCCCTCCTGCACCACCTGTTCCTATACGAAAAAACTTCATTTCTTGTGCACTGATAGACGTACCCATAATACCGAGTGCTGCTACCAGTATAGTTAAGAATTTCAAATTTAATTTCATTATTATAACCCTTACATTTGATGATTTCGGGTATATGCTAAGTGAAATATCGTATTGTTATCCGACAAATACACCGAAAAATTTAAGAAAATTCAAGATTAACGTAATATCTTGTTTCGCACCCTAAGTAGTAATGAAATAGAGTCAATAGAAAACATTGAGGCGCATAGGACATGAATGAGAACGTTAAGGCTCCAAAAACACTTACTCCTGAGCCAAAAAGTTTTATTGGATTACCTGTGTGCACTAACTGGGCAGAATTGAGAGCAGACGCCGTCTTATTCGGTGTCCCTCATGGGAAACCTTATTTTGAAAAAAATTTTCCAAATGACCAAAGCCGAGCACCATTTGCTTTACGATCTGCTTCCGACCGGATTGTGGTTGGTGCCGATTCTGTAAATATGGATTATAGTTGTTCTCCCAGTCTATCAAAAGGAATAACTCTGATCGATGGTGGCGATATAGCTCTAGAGGAAGGGAAATTAGATCAACACTATTCGCAAGCAGAAGATGCAGTCCGATACGCATTAAAGAATAATATAATGCCAATTAGTATAGGGGGTGATGATGGTGTCACTAATCCTGTTCTACGCGGTCTTGATGTTTGTGAAAACATTACATTGATACAAATTGATGCTCATCTAGACTGGAAGGATGAGAGGTTTGGTGAGTACGACGGGTACTCAAGCCCCATGCGGCGCGCGTCTGAATTATCCCAAATAAAAGATATTCACCAGATTGGTATACGCTCGTTTGGAAGTTCAACGGAAAAAGAATTAAAGATAGCAAAAGATTGGGGAGCACAAATTCATTTAGCCCGTGATATTCATAAATATGGTATAGAATCTGTTATTGCTAAATTGCCTAAAGGAGGACAGTTTTTCATTACACTTGATGTTGATGGCTTAGACCCTTCTGTTATGCCTGGAACTGTGGCCTTGGCACCGGGGGGGTTATTCTGGTGGCACATAGTAGAACTATTCGATGCCTTAAGCCAAAAGGGAAGTATTCTTGGTTTAAATGTAGTTGAGATGTCTCCAAAGAATGATCTTAATCAAATCTCAATGATTGGAGTGGGGCGGCTAATACTTGGTATTGTGCTGCAAGAAATAGTAAAGAAAATGAAATGATAATTTTTAGCGAATAAAAAAGTCGCTCAAATTTGTATGCCTAAGGTTAAGCCATCTTTGGTGCATATAAAATAGAAAGATGTGTATTTTTTTGTAACATATTTACGCATTCCAAAAAATATAGAACATTATTGTAAGAAAGTATGCCGCCGCTTTTTTATTGAGGGAAGCCCTTTTATTCTATTTAACCCGGAATACCAATCGATCAAAATAATATGTGGTATTGTCAATGCGGCCAAACCTATAAATGCTGCTCTTATAATTCCTGTATCAAAAGTTATGGTTTGCAACATGTATGCCCCGATAAATATAAGTACTATGCTAACTACTGCGATTATTATAAGCGATAGGTAGTCATCTCTACTTAGGAAACCGAGTGATTCTGATAATTCCTTTGTATGACGAAGTGAGTGTACCAGACAAAAATAAAGAGCGAACCCCCATAGTGGAGATAAATAGGCCAAGATTAGAGCTAAAAATAGCATCTCTATAAATTCGTATTTTAAAAGATCTTTCGCTTTAATAAAAAACAGTAAACAACCTAACAGCCAAATTGGAAAAAGCTGAACAATAAAAGTTGTGAATTCATGGAATTCCTCAAATAGGAGGAGAGCGAAAAGATAATTAACATCAGTTGTATGAAAAGTACTAGGAATCATAATTGGCATAGAACCGAATATGATAACCCTGACATACCGGAAGGACATAGTTTTTGATTTGTTTGTATCCATTAACCCAAAATGGTGAATAGATATTACTAGAAATAAACCTAGACTCCAAAAGGGTGCCAAAAACCAAATCAAAATAATTATAGCTACCAGGATTAAATAACTTGATAGAAATAAAGATAGATAAAAATAATTATAGCTAAACATACGACGAGCTATAAGAATATCTGCCGCTCCGTGAGGAAGACCTATGAATAATATTAATATGAGTGGTGCCATAATATCTACAGTCACTCAAAAATACTCCTAATCGAAGCCTTTAAGAATTTAGTTTTTGGTAAAGCATTAATTATCTTCGTCTTAATTGATATTGGGCAATGTCCGTTCATAAACTGTGCAAACTCATCACCGCGTAAACTTTCCAATACTTTTGCAAAGACCTCAGGTGCAATCTCTGGCGATTGGGACAAAACATTCAAGAAAATTTTATCCATAATTGTTTCAAGTTGTGTGGCACCGGACTTAATTTGTATTTTTTGATAGTCACCCCTTTTAATACTTTTTACTAAGTCATTAATTTGAAACAGAATTTGAGAGAAGGCATAACCGGTCGACGACCGCATTATACCGCTGTTGAGACCAACGGGAATTCCATATGGGGACTGTGGGTGTTTCTTGTTTAAGGGTATTGCGCCAGACTCTGTATTAATGACCTTCCAGTCTGATTTTGGAAAATGTTTCTCGATATATCCTCGTATTTGTTTCTCGTACCATAAAGTTGGTAATAATTGTGTCGAGTATACCGTGGACTCAATTAATGCAGATGTTTCTGAAAACGGTAGCAAGTATATAAAATGAATACCAGGTTCTTGTGAAACCCTAAAATCCATAAGAATAGCAGTTGAGTCATCAAAAATTGGAGTGCTGGATTGAATAGTCCAACCAACAAAATGTTGGTATAATGTCCCTTTGGAAGTTAGTTGTGGTCGACTATCAAAAACGGTTTCAGTTTCGAGTTCTACACCGGTAGATAACTTAAGGATATTAACATCTTCTCTAGTGGTTGCGCTTATCACTTTATCCCTAAGTATTTTTCCTTGGGCACTCTCAATTTTTCTGATTAAAGACGACTCATATTCAGCGGAGGATATTGCCACATAAGCGAAATTATCTCCACAGCGGACGATACTTCTATCATGTGTTTTAATAGCCCATCGAGCCCATTTCTTTTTTATAAAATTCCGCGAAACGCTGAGACTCTCCTGGCCATCATCCCAATAAGACCAAATATGGTCTTTACGTTCCGATTGGGGGTCTAAAAGGATTGATGGATGTAATTCTGAATCAATTAAATGATAGGCGAGTGTAAGACCCGCGCAACCGGCCCCGACGATTGCGCTTTTGTATTGATGAATATATTTAGCTTTCATTGATATTTTGGAACTTTTTTAGATGGAAGTGCAAAGACTTATTATGGCTAGGGTATGACTTCAGCCTACTAAACAAAGTTGTAATGATGAAGAATGAATAAATAAATTTCTCAGTGAAACTCACTATTTCTCTTCCTTGCCACCATTGAGTTCCTGATTTCATTAGTTTTCTTCCAATTTGTCGGTAGATAATAGCCGCAATCCCAATTGCAATATGATTGCGTATTGGAAGGTAGGTTAGTCCTGAGAGCCCTGAGTTGTAGTACTTCTCTGCAATCGTTAAAACATGATTTATTGACTTTTTTATTGCCTCCCTCCCTTGTGGATCATCTCCATTAGCACTTACAAAAATTTCATCTGGTGTCATCGAATTACATAATATCCCGGGAATATAACGCCTACCGTATATGGCATCTTCTTTTACGTCCCGTGCTATGTTGGTAAGTTGCATTGCAATCCCAAGGTCAATAGCGAAGGGAAATGATTTTTTATTTTTAGCTTTTAAAATAGGCGCCATCATAAGCCCCACACTCCCCGCAACCTGGTATGAATATTGGATGAGTTCTTCTTCATCAGTTATTAAGACATCATCTTGGTCGCTGATTAAACCCTCTAGTAAGTCGTTGGCTGATAAAATACCGGACCTATTTCCGTCATTTAATTTCAAAAACGTAGCTATTTCGGGTGGTAAGTTATTTAGTTCGTCTATCTGATTGATAGTTTTTTTAATCTGGAGCAGCTTTTCCAACCTATCTTTCTCTTGGCTATCAGCGATATCATCCAGGTATCTACAAAACCCATAAAGGTGTGTTGCTTTTTGACCGGGTTCTTTTCCTAAAAAAAAACGCGCCCAATAAAAGGATTTACCGTGCTGAGCCAATACTTGGTCTGAATTAAAATATTGGCCCTTTGAATGCCTGGGCTTTTTCTGCACCTTTCTACTGCTCCTTCATAATACGTTCGACGACCTTAGCAGAACTTACAACGCCGGGAAGGCCGGCTCCGGGATGAGTTCCGGCTCCTACAAAATAAAGGTTTTTAAGTTTAGGATCCTGGTTGTGGTAGCGGAACCAGGCAGATTGGGTCAGATTAGGAGCGATTGAAAAACCCGCACCGTGAGCGCAGAGATATTTGTCTTTAAAAGTTTCTGGGGTCATCCAATATTCAGCGGTAATTTGATTATCCAGATCGGGCAATATAGTCTCTGTTAAGGCTTGGACAATTTTATCTCGTAAAACCTGCCCCTCAATTTCCCAATTGATATCTGTTCGTAAATTGGGTACAGGGCATAATACGTAAAAGCTATCACAGCCTTCTGGAGCAAAGCTCTTGTCCGTTGCGGTTGGCCGATGAATGTATAGAGAGAAGTCTGTAGTTAAATTCCCTCGATCAAAAATATCTGCTAGTAACTCTTTAAAGCGCTCTGTAAGCCAAATAGTATGATGAGCAACATTAGGATATTCTTGTTTGGTGCCAAAAAACAATACATAGAGACCCATTGAATAGTTTACAAACCGATCGGGTAACCATTTTTTTAAACCCATCGAGTGATTTTTAGGCATTCCAAGAAGTTTTTCGTAAGCGACTGCGGGATCAGCATTACAAATGATATGGTCGAATGGTAGTTTTTCACCGTTATTTATAATAACACCGTTTACCCTGCCATTCTCATATAAAATTTGTTTTACTTCCGTGGCTGTCAAAATTTGAATTTTATTTCGTTGCATCAACTTTGTAAGTGCTTCAACAAGTTTTCCAGTGCCTCCTTTACAAAAATGGATGCCCCATTTTTTTTCCAGATAGTGGATCAGTGAATATATAGAGGTTGTAGAAAATGGATTTCCACCCACAAGTAATGGGTGTATTGAAAAAGCTTGCTGAAGTAATGGATGTTTAATGTAGCTGTTTACAAATCGACTTACCGTTTTATCTGCCCGTAGTCTTATTAGATTGCCTATTTGTCTCATCATAGAACGAATCGTAAGAAATGGCACATGTGCTAGCTTTGAAAAACCAACGTCAAATATCGCTTTTGAGGCTTTTAGCAATCGTTGATAATTATTAACATCAGCAAGTGAGAACTTTGCGATTTCGGTATTCAATATATTTGGGTCACCGGTATAATCAAATGTCTGGCCATTGTGAAACACATAACGATACCATGGTGATAAAGGTATGAAAGTTAAATGATCGTTTATATCTTCTTCAAATAATTCAAAGAGTTCACTAAATAAGAAAGGAGCTGTAATTACGGTTGGGCCAGTATCATGTTTAAATCCATCTATCTCTAGCGTTTGCGCACGGCCCCCTAGACTATCGAGCCGGTCAATTAAAGTAACGTCAAACCCAAGTGCTCTGCTTCTTAAGGCAGCTGCTATACCACCAAAGCCGCCCCCGATAACAAGGACCTTTTCATCCTTCAATTTCGTCAATCGTAGTTACTCTTGCCAGTTTCAAGGGTGGAGGAACACATCTTTGTTGCTTCGTGTTCAAGATACGTTACCAATGGAAGCAGGGCTTGCTGCAGTTCATTTGGCAACTTAGACCTGTGATGCCGCGAGCACTCTAAATACCCCTGCAATTGTTTTACGCAATTCTTAATTGCACCATTTTTCGTAATTTGGGATGCCCAATCAATTTTATTAGATCGTGTTTTTCCTATCATCCAATTATCGAACTCTAATCGATGACCATTTTTTAACGTATCGCGAAAGGTTATTGATACGGCATTGGGGGCTTTGCGATACAAGTCATTGAACGGTTCCGCCGATCCGTCTTTTCCAAGTGCATCCAATATATCATTTGAGATTTGATATCCAAGGCCAAGTGACTCTATACAACGTCTGATATCATCAAAATATTCATATTTTTCCGCTAGCAGTAATGGCCCTTCAACAGAAGCTGCTAATAATGGGACAGTTTTGCCGTTAACAACATTATCGTAACCAATCCAGTCAAGGACTGGTCCCCCTGAAAATTCTCTAGCTTGTCCAGATGACAGCTTAGCCATCACTTTTGCTAATAGTGTTATTACGTTAGAGGCATCACCCTTGCTTTCCTTAGATGCTAAAGCCGCATGTTCAAAGCTTTTGGCCACAAGCCAATCGCCGAAGCATATAGCCAGTGGCGCGCCATAAGTTGCAAATATCGTGGGGTTATGACGCCGTTGTGAGTCTTCATCACAAATATCGTCATGTACTAACGAGGCGTTATGCATCAATTCAACAGCTAGGGCCCAATGTATGGCAGTTTTATGGTTAAGATTAAGTGCTGATGCTATAGCTAGGCTAGTTGTTCCTCGCAGCATTTTACCACATTCCTTGAAATGGAAATTAGCCACTGCATGAAGAGCATGACCGTGTTCTGGTAAAATGGATATTAAATTAGTTTTCAATTGTGTTTTGAGTATATCCAACTGATTAAGCGACTTGCTCGACGTCAATTCAGTTATTGAATTTTTATGTTCCAGCTGGATCTTATTCACGAATATTTTTTTCTAGGATTATGGGTGATGTTTCCAAGGAAACATCACCCGTTTTTCCTACGTTACAAGTTCTTTACGATACTGGTTTGTTTGACTCGGGGGATGTTGCTGCTACCCAAATCACTACACCAAAGGCAATCTTATTTAAAAAGTCTGCCAAGTTATAAATTATATTTAAAGCTTCTGGACTTCCGCCACCAGCGTAACCCCAGACGTATCCGATAGGGTATATTGCCCAACCGACTGTCACAATTAATCTAAGTGCGTTAAACGCAGTCTTAGACGCCGCCGTTCCCTGGCTTGCACTGATTTTACTGGCTTCACCGGCAAATACTTCATAAATGATATAAATCCAACCGGCCATTCCAATAATGAAACAGATCCAAAGAGTAGATGAGTCGGCAGAATTGACTTCACCTAGATAACCTGCAATGAGCATGATCAAAGAGGCAATCAGCAACCGCCAGAAAACAGAGGCTGCTACAACAGCAATCGCTGCGAGTATGAGATAAAATTCTACTATTTGTAGCGGTACAGTTAATAGCCAATCCACATAGCGGAAAACGATTGGCGATTCTCCAGTTCCAACCCAAACTTCTCGCATATAAAAATAATGGATTGCTGCTATACCAGTAACCATCGCGGCAACTGTTAGAGAGGTTTTCCATTTGCCAACTGCTCTGTCACGTTCAACATAAAAGAAATACGTTGCCGCTACCATTGCTGCTGAAATAATCCAAAAACTTACACCAACATAATCTGCTGGATTTAACATTAACGATTTGTCCATTACTACTTCCTCCCTTGGAATTGTGAACAAAATTTGCTACTTAGTTGTTTCATTATAATTGCAACTAGGAGTTATTCGCATTGTGTATCTAATTCGCGATTATGACAATAAAATAACTGATTCGCCAGAGACATAAAAGCTTATTGCTAAAAATCAAGAGCTAGATAGTAATAATACTGCTGTTCGGGAAAAATTGTTTCTTCAAACCCCTGATAAAAAGAAAAAATATCTACAAAAAAATTGAGATTTTACTTTAGTAAGCGATAATAAAAATATGGTATCGATAATTATTTGAGATAAAATTTAATTGATACGTAAATACAGAGCAGGGGGTTTGGAGTTTATATGGCTTAAAATGATGAACTATCGTATTTGTTTAGAAGTTAGACTGTAGTTGTTATTCGTCAGGCGATAGACCGTCCAGTTTGGGTATTCAACTCAGTAGATGCTTAGTGTAATTATGCCCAGGAGCTCCAAAAAGGAACCCGGTACTATTCAATTCAAAAAGATTGCCATCTTTTATAATACCGACAAGAGTACAGATTTATCTTTTTGCAGGTAAGTGACGACTTCAGTATTTTAATATCATCTCCTGGTTATAATTTTTATAATTTGAGATCCAAATAGGCCAACAAAAGCTAGCGTAAAGAACAAAGCTGCAAGTGGCTGAGTTAGAATTAACCACCATTTACCCTCAAACATCATAAGAGAATTTTGCAGATTGGTTTCTACCATCTCTCCTAAAATTAAACCCACGGCAATCGGTGCGACAGAAAAACCAAAACGTCGGAAAATATAACCAATTACGCCGAATAACATTGCAAGCCAAACATCAAGCATGGAATTACTGAGAGCGTATGCGCCGATAACGGATAGGCAAAAAACTATAGGCCAGAGAATTGCTGATGGCACAAGTGATATTCGGGCAAATAATTTTGCCGCATACAGTCCCATAAATAAAAACATTAAATTCGCTATAAACATTGCGCCAAAAATGGAATACACTTTGTCAACTTGCTCAGTGAAAAGATAAGGTCCCGGTCTTAATCCGTGAACCATTAATCCTACTAAAATAATAGCCGTTGTACCGCTACCCGGAATCCCTAAAACCATAGTTGGTACCATGGCCCCACCAGTTGCTGCATTATTCGCTGCTTCTGCTCCTGCTATACCTTCAACTGAACCTTTCCCAAACTCTTCTGGGGTCTTGGACCAACGTTTGGCTTCTGCATAACCTATCATGGATGCTACGGTAGCCCCTTCGGCAGGAAGAATACCGATAAAGGTACCAATTCCACAGGATCTAATAATAGTTTTCCAAATGCGTTTATAATCAAGAAGGGATGGAAGCAAAACAGCTTTCATAGTCATAGCATTTATCGTCTCGTTTACCCGCTTAGATTGAATGAGAAGTTCAGATAAAGCAAATAAACCTATCATTACTGGAACAAAACTTAAGCCCTCGTATAATTCATAATTACCGAACATGAAACGTTCAATGCCTGTAGCTTTTTCGGCGCCAATTGTCGCTAACCAAACTCCAAAAGTACCGCCGATAAGATTTCGAACAGCCCCACCCGAACTTATCGTAGCTAGCATCGATAATCCAAATATCGTTAGAGCAAAGTATTCGGGTGGGCGAAACTCATAAGCAACACGGGCAAGCATTGGTGCAGCGATACAGAGCACGAGTACTGAAAATATTCCACCGATGGTACTCGATACGACCGCTATGCCGAGCGCTCGTCCGGCCTCTCCTTTTTGAGCTAAGGGATACCCATCAAAAGTTGTAGCGGCTGCAGCAGACGTGCCCGGAGTGTTTATCAAAATAGCTGTGATAGATCCAGCAAAGGTTGCTGATACATAAATTGTTGCTAGGACAGTTATTGCGTGGACGGGTTCTAAAGTTAGTGTAAAAGGTAACAGTAAAGCAGCCCCTGTCGTTGCTCCTAAACCTGGCAATACGCCGAGAACCACGCCTAAAATCGTAGTGATAAAAATTAAAAATATTAGGTAAGGATCTAAAAAAACAGACCCCATAGCTGCTAGAGCATCAATCATTGTTTTTTACCATTATCCATAATACCAATTAGTCAGTAATCCCCTTGGAAACCTGATTTTTAGAACCAAATCGAAGAGGAAAAAGATTATCAGTGGTGTGGTGATTGCTAAGACTAGAGCAGATAAAAGACGTGTGTTTCCCCATAATCTGGACATTAGAAATATCACTGTAGCGATACCAATGAACAAATCTATCTGGGTGGCTAGAATGTAAAAAAGACCAAAAAGAAGAATAGATCCTATTGTTGAAAATTTTTCTAATGGTATCTCTTCTGCTGGGGCTTTCGAAAACTGCCATATCATTAAAAGCGCCAAGAAAATGTTGAGAGTCATCAGAAAAATCGGAAAAATTCGGGGTTGTAGACCGTCACCAACAATTATTTGGGCTGCTTCCTCTAGATTTAAAGCTGCCATAATTACTATTGCAGATAGAACTATTATTGAAATGGGAAGAGCGAAAGGTTTTACTCGCATAGATCCAATCCAAACAAAGGTACATCTCTATTTTATAAGAAATGTACCTCTAAAAGGAATAAGTTAAGAATTCTATTTTATACCCATTTCTTTTAGGGCTGGCCCAAACTGGCTTATCATTCGCTCAATTTGTTTTCCCCAGGCCTCAGATTTAAGAGGGGATGTTTCATCCAACCCAGAGTTTTTTAGATATGCTTGATACATGGAATGGTTCATAGCTTTCCAAAGTCCTTTTTCTAGTATGGCTGCCTTTTTATCGCTAACACCGGCGTGTGTAACAAAACCACGGGTAGTCGATAGCACCAAATCAATACCAAGCTCTTTGGCTGTTTTTGCTTTTGGGATAGGTCCCATTCGAGCTTCTCCCATTATAACCAATGGGCAGATATCACCTGCTTCTACAGGCGCTGCAGCTTCTGAAAGATTTAAAGTTCCAACATCTATAGATCCAGCTACTAATTGTGTGGCGAGTTCTCCACCACCCTTGAATTGTAGATACGTTCTGAGTTTTTGCCCATTAGCTTTTGCCCATAAAAAAGCTGTCAATTGGTCGATACTGCCGACGCCGGTGCCGCCATATTTAATTTTATCTCCTCTAGCCGTTCCAGCTTTAAATTCTTCGGGCGTTTTGTATGGGCTTGTTTTACAATTTACCATTAATATTTGTGGATCATTAGTTCCTCTTGCCAGTGGCCGCATATCCGATAATTTTAATTTAGTCTTTCCTTTACCCATTGTTATAGCGTGACCAACGGTAAACGTCATTATAGTGTATCCATCAGCCGGCCTAGTCAAAAAATGATTCATCGCGAGAGCGCCACCGCCGCCGCGCTTATTGACAACGACCATATCAGTTTTAAGTGCCCGGCGTCCTCGTAACATCATCATCCTAGAATTAACATCAGTTCCCCCTCCGGCACCAGCATGTGTAATAACCTCTATGGTTTTGTCAGGAAATTTCTCTCCCGCAAAGGCTGATGTATTTAAAGTAAAGGTAAGGCCTGTTGCAGCAAGTACTAACAATTTTAACAAAAATCTATTTTCATTAATTTTTAACATAGTATCCCCTACAAATTTGTTAAGTTTTTATGAATTTTATATGTCATATTTGGGTATATTTGATGTCTTGTCTATAGTTTAAAACTTATTTTCAAACATGAGGCCTTACATAACGGACTTGATGGCAGTAATCTTCTAGATACCCATGTAAGTATTTTTAAGTTTTCATCTGATGCAGCAGGGAGCTAACAGGCTTATTGACATGTGAATTATTACTCTTGTTGCCATTATTCACAGAGTAAGCAATTTTGAATATTTAAGGGTCAGTTTGAAGTTCTAACCCCTGGAGTGATAAATTCTCTAGTTTTGGCATTAAGTTTAGAAGGTGTTTAGTGTAATCATGCTGTGGTGTATCAAAAAGTAACTCAGTCTCATTTAATTCACAGAGCTCACCATCCTTCATCACTCCCACGCGGTCACACATTTGTCGGATTACGGGGAGGTCATGGCTGATAAAGAGCATGGTTAAACCTAATTCTTCCTGGAGATCTTTCAAAAGATTGAGTATTTGCGCTTGTATAGAGACATCTAAAGCTGAGGTAGGTTCATCACAAATAAGAAAACGTGGTCGTGTTGCAAGTGCTCTGGCTATAGAGATTCGTTGTCGCTGACCACCTGAAAATTCATGTGGGTACTTGGCGGCTGCCTGTGATCCCAGCCCTACGTGCTCAAGAAGGTCTATTACAATATTTGACACCTCGGATTTGGAATTTGCTAATTTATGAAACCAAATGGGTTCAGCAACTATATCGTGAACTCTCATCCTTGGATTAAGACTTGAAAAAGGATCTTGAAAAATCATCTGCATTTGGCGGCGAAATGGGTCCAAATCGTTTTGATTTTTGAGCGCTGTCAAATTTATACCTGAAAAAACTACTTCCCCTGATATAGGAGTATAAAGACCACAGATGATACGAGCTAATGTTGATTTCCCTGACCCCGACTCTCCAACCAAACCAAAAACTTCTCCTTCTTTAATCTCTATAGAGACATTTTTTACAGCGTCGAGATAAACTCGGTTTTTCTTGAGTAAAGCTGGTTTGGTAGTAAACCGCATTGTAATATTATTTAATTGTATCAACGGGCCATCTGCCGACTTAAAATTCTGGGCTTGGCCGAGCCAATGTTGACTGATGTTTATGTTGGCCTTTTTGGTTTCGATATCCTCGATATATGTGACTTGGGGAAAGCGTACTAGTTTTATATCCGGTCTCGGTACAGCTGATATCAAACTTTGGGTGTATGGGTGATCGGGATCACCAAGTATTTTAGTCGTTATACCATGCTCAACCAATTTGCCGTGGTACATGACAGCGACTCTGTCTGTTATATCAGCTATAACTCCCATATCGTGAGTTATTATAATCATTCCAACATTCTTTTGCTTACAAAGTACGCGCATTAGATCGAGGATTTGAGCTTGTATTGAAACATCTAGTGCAGTAGTCGGTTCATCGGCTATGATGAGCGTTGGCTCGGCGCAAAGAGCGAGAGCAACGACAACTCTTTGTCGCATTCCACCAGAAAACTGATGAGGATACTGTTTTACGCGCAGGTTTGGATCTGGAATACCGACTTGTCCTAAGAGCTCAATAGCCCTCTCTTTAGCCTTCTCTTGCCCTAACTGAAGGTGTAGGTCGATAGTTTCAACTAGTTGTGTTTCAATCGTTTGGAGAGGATTGAGGCTAGTTAATGGATCTTGAAAAATCATTCCAATTTTTTTGCCTCTGATTTTTTGTTTTTCTGGATCGGGTAGATTATCAATACGCTGGCCCTCGAGATATATTTCTCCATTAGTCATCAGCCCAGGTGGCTCTAAAAGGCTTATAAGTGCGTTTCCTACCGTAGATTTTCCAGCTCCAGACTCGCCCACAATACCCAAAATATCCCCTCGATCTACCGAGAGAGAGACATTGTCTACAGCTGTCAAGGTAGATTTCCTGCTTGGGAATTGAATTTCAAGATTTTTGATTTCTAATAGACTCACGCAATTTACCTCAACTTTGGATTCAATGCATCACGAAGCCAGTCCCCGAGTAAATTGACTGCAAGAACCAACAAAACCAACGCGATACCTGGGAATATTGTGATCCACCATTCTCCTGAAAATAAAAAATCATTGCCTACTCTTATCAAGGTTCCTAGTGAGGGCGTGGTCGGTGGTACTCCCACGCCAAGAAAACTTAAAGTGGCTTCTGTTATAATTGCAATAGCCAAATGAATTGTGGCAATCACTAGAACAGGACCCGTCACATTGGGGAGAATATGCCGTAGTAGTATGGTCCATTGTCTTATCCCAATGACTCTCGCAGCTTGAACATACTCTTTTCCTTTTTCCACAAGAGTTTGTCCTCTTACGGTTCTGGCATATTGAACCCAACCAGAAATTCCAATGGCAAATACAAGCACATATAAAGCAACTTCGTCGTGGTGTTCTCTTGGCAAAAGGCTTCGTGCTAGTCCATCGATTAACAGAGCAATTAAAATGGCAGGGAACGATAACTGGACATCTGCTACTCTCATAATAAAGGCATCCAACCTGCCTCCAACATATCCACTTATCAGTCCTAACCCAACTCCGAGTACTAAGGAAAAAAGAACAGAAACAAAACCAACAAACAAGGAGATCCTGGATCCATAAATTATTGTCGAAAGGATGTCTCTCCCTTGATCGTCCGTACCTAGAAGAAATCTAGTCTCCCCATCGGCAAACCACGCTGGCGGTAAACTTGCATCCATCAGATCTATCGATGCTAGATCAAATGGATCATGGGGCGCAATAAAAGGAGCGAATATAGTAACAAAAAAGAAAAGGAAGGTTACTATAGCTGAGACGATAGTAACTGGGGATTTTGTGAAGCTATACCATATGTCACTATCAAAAAATTTTTGATAACTAACTTTAATGGAGCCTGTTTCTGACTTGTTGCTCATTGACCGTTCGCCAAGGCTTTATCGACCCTGAGCCTCGGGTCTACAACAAAATATAATATATCGACCACCATATTAATTACTACAAAGAAAAAGGCGATTAATACAAGATAGGCTGCCATAACGGGTATATCCACCTCCCCGATCGCCTGAATAAATAACAAACCCATTCCTGGCCATTGAAAAACGCTTTCGGTTATTATAGCAAAAGCAATGATAGACCCCAACTGCAGACCGGTTATTGTTATCACGGGAACAAGGGTGTTCTTGAGGGCGTGTCTAAAGTGAACGGACCTAGTTGGTAGTCCTCTCGCTTTAGCAAATTTTACAAAATCTGCTCTCAATACTTCTAACATCTCTGCACGAACTAACCTCATTATTAATGTCATTTGAAATAAAGCCAGAGTTATGGAAGGCATTATAAGTGATTTCAACCCTGAGGCTGTTAGAAAACCTGTGGACCACCAACCTAGCTCGATCACATCGCCACGTCCAAAAGTAGGTAACCATCTGAGTACCACACCAAAAAGCAGGATTAAAAGGATGCCAATTAAAAACGTGGGTAAAGAGACCCCGATGAGTGAGATTGTCATGAACGTTCGAGACAAAAAACCATCACGTCGTAAGGCTGTATAAACCCCCATGGGTATTCCTATAGCTAACGCTAAAATCGCGGAAACTAATGCTAGTTCTAACGTGGCTGGTAACCTCTCAGAAATTAGTTCTTTCACAGGTCGCCGATGTTGGTAAGAAAACCCAAACTCTCCTATCGAAGCATCAGCTGCGAAACGATAGAACTGAAGAAAAAAAGGATCATTCAGACCTAACCGTTCACGGAGTTCTGCTCGTTCCTCCAGAGTAGTGTCTTGACCAACCATATTATTAATAGGGTCGCCCACGTAACGGAATAATGAAAAGGCTATTAATGCCACAGTTAACATTACTACTATCGATTGTAATAGACGCTTAAAAATGAATGTGAACATCGGTGATTACTAACTACTTATTCAGTTATTCCCAAGAAAAAAATAAGATGGCCAATTTTGCCACCTTATTTTTTTTAATTTAGAGCAGCAAGCCATACTTACTCTGCACACTAAAAGAGGGAGAAAGCTTTGCTCTCTCCCTCTTTTTTTCTAGTTTTTATTAATGTATCGAAGGTCGAGTACATTATCTGGCCGTTGGACTAACTTAATCTTTTCTGAAACACCCCAAGAGAGAGGCTGTTGGTGAAGCGGTATGTGACCGACTTCATCTTTATGGATTTTAAAAGCTTCATCAATCATAGCCTGTCGCTTCTTTTGGTCTGTTTCAGACTGAATTAGCGCAGCAAGTTGATTTATTCTGGGGTTACAGTATCCACCCAAATTGAAAGCTCCGAGTTTATCCTCACCACCTCTACAAGCCATTAATGCAGATATTGGATTGTGGCTATCAAATGTTGATGGTGTCCAACCAAGCAGAAAGAAGCTCGTGTCATAATTATTTTGGGCTAATACTTTGCCGAAGTATTTAGACTTGGTTTGAGCTAATAGCGTTACCTTGACACCAATTTTTGCTAACATAGAAGCGGCAGCTTGACAGATACGTTCATCATTCACGTATCGATCGTTAGGACAATCCATAGTTACTTCAAAGCCATTCGGGTACCCAGCATCAGCTAATAATTTCTTAGCAGCTTTTGGATCATAAGATGGCCGGTCATTTAGTGAAGCGCTGTAACCATTAATTTGTGGCGCTACTAAAAGTCCAGCTGGGACACTTGCTCCCCGCATTACTTTCTCTTTTATCGCCTTGATGCCGATTGCTTTTATAAACGCTTGCCTCACCCGGATGTCTTTAAATGGATTTTTACCTTTTATATTTGAATACAGTAATTCATCTCTAAGTTGATCAAATCCAAGAAAAATTGTGCGGGCTTCTGGTCCTGCGAGTGGCATAACCCCTTTTGCATCATCTAATCTTTTCCAATCCTGAACCGGCACGGGATATGCCATATCAACATTGCCAGAGATTAGAGCTGCAACACGCGTAGCATCTTGAGCGATTGGAGTGAAAACAGCTTTTTTTATGTTTCCTTTTACTTTACCCCAGTAATTAGCATTAAGTTCTAATTCCGTTTTTACGCCGGATTGACGTGACTTCAGTTTAAAAGGGCCTGTGCCATTCGCATGAAGGTTTGCATAGTTACCTTCGTCACCGCCTTTGACATTTGTTGCTTCTACAGCCTTATGTTTCTCTGCCCACTGTTTGTCCATGATGTAGAAAATCTCTAACTGTAGAGGCAAAATGGGATTAGGGGCTGCTGTGATAAGGTCTATAGTATGCTTATCGATAATTTTCGTTGCCTTGATCAAATTGGCAACCACTTTCATGTCGGAGCCCTCCGAACTGAGCCGCTTAACAGAAAATGCTACATCGTCAGCTCCCAGGTCTGATCCATCATGAAACTTTACGCCTTTACGAAGATTAAAACGCCACACAGTTGGCTCAATGTTTTTATAACTCTCAGCGAGTGCACCAACCATCTCCATTTTTTCATTACGGATCACGAGGCCTTCATAAATGTTTCTTTGAAAACCAAGGGTCATCGTTTCAAACAGACCATGAGGGTCCATTGTTTGCACATCCCCTTGGAAGGCCCATTTGAATGTTTCGGATTTAGCAGGCGTAGTTGCCAATCCTATAGCTGCAATTGCAGCAAAAGCAGTAAGTCCAAATTTCATAATATGCCACCTTCCTAGCATTATTTATTACAGATAGTTCTCCGCGCTATACGCTTCGCTCGAAATTCAATCAACGCACGCCGAAAAAATAAAGATTAAATACATTTTGTTTTGTGTAAGAGTATTTGAACGTTTCAGGTAATGCAAGCTAACCGTTTAAGCTAAACTTTCAGTCAAAGTTCATTTTTGTAGAAAACACCATTCTTCATTATCGCCGGCATATGTTGGCCTTGGTTGGTTAAAAGAGATATATCTGCTAAAGGGTCACCGTCAATAACGACGAGGTCAGCTAGTGCTCCACTTTTCACCACTCCCAGTTGATCAGGCATATTTAGAATTTCTGCGTTTACCTGTGTTGCTTGTCGGATAGCCTCATAATTTCCAAGTACTTCAGCTTTCAGTAAAAATTCGTCAGATTGATATGTCTGGCACTTCCCTAAAAGGTCTGATCCATGACCAATCTTGACATTATTATTTTTTGCAATTTCAATCGCTCTTAAACCTACTTCAAGGACCTCTCCAAGTTTCTCCATGGAAGTTTGTGGAAACCCAAACTCTCTGCCATGTTTATATAATGCCTGGTAAGTAATATTTGTTGGAACTAAGTAAGCATTATTTCGTGCCATTACTTTTGCGGACTCATTATCTAATAAGTTACCATGTTCGATAGTTCTAACTCCATTATTTATGGCGCGAATAATGGCTTTAGGGATATAAGCGTGAGCACAAACATAGGTGTTCCATGCTTCAGCCTCCTCACATATAGCACGTATTTCATCCACTGAGTATTGGGTGTTTTGTATGGGGTCGGTTGGGGATGCAACACCTCCACCAGCCATTATCTTTATTTGATGCGCCCCCTTTCTGAGCTCATCTCGGGCGGCTCTTCTGCATTCATCTATACCATCGGCTATGCGTCCCAATGGTTGACTGGATAGTTGGCAAGCGCATGTAACCGGACTTGCTGAGAGTGTCGAAGAGCGGAAATCACCATGCCCGCCTGTTTGCGTTAACGATAAGCCCGAAACAAAAAGTCGGGGGCCAATCAATAACCCTTCATCCACCGCATCGGCCAACCCTTTATCAGCACCGCCTGTGTCTCTTACTGACGTAAAACCGCGCATAAGCATTTCTTTCATGAGTTTCCCGGCCCCAGCGGTAAGATAAGTTATTGGATATTCGCTGAGTTTTCCAATATTTATATCTGTAGCTTTAACATGCACGTGTGCATCGATTAATCCTGGAATTAGGGTTTTACCGGCTAAATCAATTTTTTGCTCAATTGACGTTGTTATGGGCTTATCGGATACTTCTCTTATTTTGTTATCTTCAATAACCACATGGTGCCCATCTCTTTTTTCTGTGGATTGGCTGTCGATGATAGAGGCATTTTGAAAAAGTATAGTTCCCATTTTTTTCTCTTTTTTTTTAAATCGAATAGATATTTTTTATATTACAAATTACCTATTAATTATTTGATAGGTAATAGAGCATCTAGCGACGTTGTTTGTGCTAAATTATTTTTTTCTATTGGATTAATCGAACTCTCAAAAAATTTTCTATACCAACTTTTAATCAAAAAAATATTTTTTGGCTCAGCGGCGATCCGATAGAAGTGAAAGCTGCTGGATTGTTTCGTCGTTTTTTTGGTCCTGCAGTTGAGTTGGATAGTCTCCGGTGAAGCAATGGTCTGTGAACGCTGGGTTTTCTGGATCTCTGCCACTATTGTGTCCCATCGCTTTGTACAAACCATCGACACTCAAGAATGCTAGACTGTCTGCTCCGATAAATTGGCACATTTCTTCGAGCGAGTTGTTTGCAGCGAGCAACTGTTCCTGAACGGGGGTGTCTATGCCGTAGAAATCGGGATATTTTATTGGAGGTGCCGCAATTCGCATATGAACTTCTGTTGCGCCAGCATCTCGCATCATCTGAACAATCTTTATAGATGTTGTCCCACGAACGATAGAATCGTCTATTAGCACTACCCTTTTTTTATCAACAAGAAGTTTATTGGCATTATGTTTTAACTTTACTGAAAAAGCACGAATAGACTGTGTAGGTTCAATGAAAGTGCGTCCTACATAATGATTTCGAATGATGCCTAATTCGAAAGGCGTTTCAGAGGCTTCGGCATAACCGATAGCCGCCGGCACACCACTATCTGGAACAGGTATGATTAAATCAGATTCTATGTGCGATTCTTTTGCTAATTCCCGTCCAAAAGACTTTCGGCATTCATAAACGCTCAATCCTCCGACGATACTATCTGGCCGCGAAAAATAAATGTATTCAAAAATACATGGGCGTGACTTGACTGGGGGGAAGGGGTTAATACTCTCAATGCCATCCTCGGTAATGACAACGATTTCGCCATTTTCGACCTCTCTGACGAACTTTGCATCTATTATGTCTAAGGCGCAGGTCTCTGAGGCCAATATATATTTACCATTCAGTTCCCCTATAACCAGCGGCCGAATACCTAGAGGGTCTCTAACGCCAATTAACTTTTTATTAGTCATTATAACTAGAGAATAAGCGCCTTCAATTTGAAATAAAGCGTCGATCAAGCGAGATAATGTATTTCCACGTTTTGAGCGCGCAACCAGTTGTAAAATGGTTTCGGTATCATTAGTAGATTGAAAAATTGCGCCTTGTTTAACTAGATCGTTTCTTAATGTAAGGGCGTTTGTTAAGTTCCCATTATGGGCGATCGCAAACCCCCCACCTGCTAGGTCTGCAAAAAGGGGCTGTACATTTCGTAGAACTGTCCCACCAGTTGTCGAATAACGAACATGTCCCACTGCTTTGTCACCTGGCAGACTATCTATTACATTCGATTTTGTAAAATGTTCGCTTACCAACCCCATTCGTCTCTCTGCGTGGAATTGTTTTTGGTCATAGCTAACGATACCGGCTGCTTCTTGACCACGGTGTTGCAGAGCATGTAGCCCTAGAGCCACAAGTGCTGAGGCATCTGGATGACCATAAACACCAAAAATTCCACATTCTTCTCGAAGCCTGTCGTCATTTTTTATATCAGGGCTCATTTACACCTTCGTGATTTTAGAATGAAGACTAATGCCACATTTCTTATACAGTGAGTGTGGTTAACTGTCTTGTGTTTTGTTAACTTCATATTTCTTCGTTTTTTTGTGACACACAAGTTATGAGAGTGTTGGTCGGCCTTTCATAACGAGTAGATTTTAGGGAAGTTATTTTATATGTCCTTATTTATGGACGATATTGCAATCATTCAACGCATTTTGGACCACATAAGTTCTAAGAAAACAGACTTAGGGACAAGACTTTGGCGTGAACCAGTAGATAATTATCGATCTAAGGAGCGGTTTGATTTGGAGATCGAACTGTTAAAAAGATTACCTATGGTGTTTTGTCCATCAGCAGCCATACCAGAACCTGGCTCTTATTTAGCTCGGACCGTTGCAGGCACGCCACTATTGTCAGTCCGAGGTAATGATGGGGCTGTTCGTACTTTTCATAACAGTTGTCGTCATCGGGGTATGATATTAGCGGAGGGATGTGGAAAGACACATGGCTTCATTTGTAGTTATCATGCCTGGGCTTATGGGCTTGACGGTACTTTGAAAAATATTGCTGGTCGTGATGGTTTTCCAGGTTTAAATAAGGAAGAACACGGGCTTATCGCGGTCGACACTACTGAAAAGAATGGTTTGGTGTTTGTAACACAGAAGAAACCAATATCACGTGGCGTCCTAAAAAAAATTACCAAACATTTTGTCGGCGGATCAGGAGATTTTTGAAACTACTAACTTTAATGATTGGGCCAACTGGAAGCTACTATCCGAGACTTCCATGGAAGGTTATCATATTAAAGCTCTGCATAATAAAAGTTTCTATCCGTTCGGTTTTGATAATTTGAATATTTTTGAGCAGATCGAAATGAATTCGCGCATAGTATTTCCATTTAGAAGAATTGAAAAACTTCGCAATATACCAAAGAACGAGTGGCGTGCGGAGGGGATGCTGACATACGTTTATCAATTATATCCGAATGCCAGATTATCTAAACTTTCCAATCATGATCAACTTGTTATTTTAGAGCCAGTTAGCTTTAAAGAAACAAATTGGACCGTCTATCGCCTTAGTCCCCCAGGAACTCAGAAATCGCCAGAAAAGCTCCAGAATTCAATGCGCGATGCTGCCTTTGTTAAGGATACGGGTGTTGCAGAAGATAGGGTCGCTGCGAGTTCGATCCAAAAAGCGTTGCTGGGTGAGGGGAATACACATTTTACTTTTGGTCGTTACGAAGCAGCAGCAGTGCATTTCCACGAGAACTGGCAAAGACATTTAGACGAGTTAATACAAACGTTATAATGATGTTTTAGTTATTTTCAGTTATAACTTTGTTATGTGAGAGGCTATCTATCTCCTTTTCTGAATAACCAGACTCTAAAAGGATTTCGCGGCTATGCTGTCCAAGTCGTGGTTGCATTTTTCTGATAGTTGATGGATTTTGAGCAAATCTGACAGGAGGATCTGTCATTCGAATTTGCCCCTCAGTAGGGTGTTCTTCTAGACGCCAAAATCCAGTGGCTTTCAGTTGCTCATCATCTAATAAATCTTCAAGAGAGTTTACTGCTGTTACTGGGATGCCAGCCTTATTTAATGCTACCTGCCAGTCTGCAGTTGTGCGCGTCGCTATAACTTCACCCAACCAATCGTAGACCTCTTGAGCGTAATCTACTCGAGCCGATTGGCTCGAGAAACGATGGTCGGTTTTTAATTCCTCTTGCCCTGCGATCTCGAACATCCGGCTCCAATTTTCATCACTATATGGCAACACCGCTAAGAAACCATCTTTTGTTGCATATGGTCGTCTTCCCGTGTTGAGTAGTCGGGCATATCCCATTTGACCTTCATGGGGCTCAAAAGCGGCTCCATATAGGTGTTCTATCATAACGTTATCTACAAGACTTTCAAACATTGGGACCTCAATGGCTTGTCCGTTGCCGGTTCGCTCACGGCACACAAGGGCCGCCAATACGGCCGCCAACAAGTTATATGATGTTGTTTTATCAGCTACGATTGTCGGAACGAATCGTGGCTGATCCGAGACAACCTGCTGTAAAGATGCAATTCCTGAAGCTGCTTGTATTATATCGTCATAAGCAGGGTCGTTAGCTCGCGGTCCATCGGCTCTAAACCCATAAGCGGCACAATAAATTAACTTAGGATTATTTTTGCTAAATCGATCATAACTTAATTCTAATTTATCAGCAACTTTTGGCCGCATGTTATGCATAAATACGTCCGCTGTATCTACTATTTTAAGAAGCGCATCTTTGCCCTCTCGTGTCCTAAGGTCGAGGACGATACTCCTTTTATTGCGATTTGTTGACAAGAACACAGCACCCATTCCAGGGTTTCTTCTTGGCCCCATGTTGCGGGTCACATCTCCCTGAGGGGTTTCGATTTTTATGACATCGGCCCCCATATCTCCAAGAGTTTGAGAGGCCCAAGGGCCTAATATGACTGTCGTTAAATCAACAACTTTTATTCCATCCAGCGTTCCAGGCATAATGACATCCGTTGAGTTAAAAATTGAATCGTTCCGATTATTCTGCAATCCTAGAAAGTTTGCTTGCTTAGTTCCAGCAAGAAATTCATGTTACTTTATTTCTGATGTAAAGATCTCATGCTACTAGGTAACTTTAATAAGGAGGAAAGATAAATGGACCTTTGGGAAGAAGAAATTGAAATAGGTACTAAAGCGGGTTCTATGCGTGGATTTGCTGTTGCACCCTCCGATGGAAAACCAGTGCCAGCGATAATATTTTACATGGATGCGCCTGGATATAGAGAAGAATTGCGCAATATGGCTCGGCGGATTGCGAAATCAGGATATTTTTGCATCCTGCCAGACATGTATTACAGAATTGGAAAGCTACGTTTTGATTTATTAAATCGAAATGACGCAATGACTAAGGTTATCTTCGCAGCTATGGATCATTTAACAAATAAAATGGTTGTGGAGGATACTGGTTGCATTCTTGCTTGGTTAGATGCGCAAGCTAAAGTAAAAGCTGGCGGTGTAGGATGTGTAGGGCATTGTATGAGTGGACGTTACATAACCACCGTATCTGCCGAGTTCCCCACAAGGATTAAAGCAGCGGGTTCACTATACGGTGTTGGTATTATTACTGAAGAAGAAGATTCTCCCCATTTATTGCTGGATAAGATTCAAGGCGAATTATACTATGGGTTCGCAGAAATCGATAAACACGTGCCGAATCATATTATCCCAGCTTTAAGCGCGGCGCTCCAAAAATCGAATGTTAAACATACGGTGGAGGTTTTTGATGGAACCCAACACGGTTTTTGTTTCTCAGAGCGAGAAGCTTATGCTCCTGTTGCGTCTGAAGCGGCTTGGGCTCGTCTATTTGAAATGTGGGAGCGGCAGCTAAAGTAGAGTGTTAGCTGGCATTTGGTTTATGGGGGAAACAGGTGGCGGCTTATCTTGTGAAGTCAGTAATATAGTTGTCTTAACAAATAAAGGCAGGCATATCCTGAGACTATTGTCCAAATTGGACTTACTTTAACCCCATCAAATAATGAGAAAATTGGAAGTTTGTGATAAATTCTCAAAATAATCTGACTTTGGCTGCAATTGATATTGGAACAACTAACTGCAGATTACTTATTGCAAAACCAGACCAAGCAGGTTTTCGCGTAGTGGATTCATTTTCCAAAGTGGTGAGATTAGGGGAAGGCGCGTTTAAAACTAATACTCTTTCCGAAAAAGCCATCGTGAGAACAATTAGTGCTTTAGATGTGTGCGCATCAAAAATGTTAAAAAGTAGTGTAACGCATTCCCGCATCGTGGCGACTGAAGCGTGTCGTAGTGCAAAAAATAGCGATGAGTTTTTGATGCGAGTAAAAAAAGAAACTGGAATTTCAATAGAAGTTATTAGTAGTCAGGAGGAGGCAGAATTGGCTTTTTTAGGTTGCTCTCCACTTTTTGCAGACGATAAAAAAAATACAATTGTTTTTGATATTGGTGGCGGCAGTACGGAGCTAATTTGGGGAAGCAGAGATAATGAAATGGTTAATCAGTCGGTACAGGCTATTTCTGTCCCAATCGGAGTAGTAGGTCTAATGGACCAATACGGTGGTGATAGATACGATGGAAACACCTATGAATCTATTGTTACAGATTGTGTCTCTAAATTATCGGTGTTTCCTAAATTAGGTTCTGTTAAAGAAATGGTCGCTGATGATATGCTGGAATTGATAGGCGCATCTGGTACGGTCACTGCTTTGGCCGGCATTCAATTGGGCCTAAAAAACTATAGTCGCAGACGGGTCGATGGTTCTTTTCTGGCGTTTTCAGAGTTAAAAGAAATATCTAAAAGATTATCGAGAATGACCTTCAAGCAGAGGGCTGCACTGTCATGTATAGGGATAGAGCGTGCAGATTTAATGGTTTTGGGGTGTGCTATTCTGGAGGCCATATGCTATATATTTCCTGTTGAAAAATTAAGGGTTGCAGACCGCGGTGTCCGAGAAGGTATCCTTTTTAGTTTAATGAAAGAAACCAGAATTAATTCGTTAACTTAATTTATCCCTATAAAATAACAGAGCTGACGGTGGAAAATTGTGGTTGGCAAACGATCAAAAACAGTTCAATTAAAAACGGCCAAAGGCCGGACTGCATCCTCACAGAGATGGTTGCGTCGCCAGTTGAATGACCCATATGTGCAGGAGGCTCAACGTCTTGGTTATAGATCTCGTTCTGCCTTTAAGTTACTCCAATTGGATGAAAAATTCAAATTTCTGTACAAAGGACAACGTGTGGTTGATTTAGGTGCTGCCCCAGGAGGATGGTGCCAGGTCGCTGCCAACCGCGTTCTAACTGAAAAAACAGGAAAAATTGTTGGACTCGATCTCTTGCCGATGGACCCAATACCGGGCGTTAATCTTTTGCAAACTGATTTTATGTCTCAGGAGGGACTCAGCGAATTAATGAAAATTCTAACTGATAAAGTTGACTTAGTTATTAGCGACATGGCCGCGTCCACTACAGGGCATGCTCCCACCGACCATATAAGAACTGCAGGATTATGTGAGGCTGCTTTTGATTTTGCCATTGATGTGCTTGCTCGCGATGGTGTGTTTTTAGCAAAGGTATTTAAGGGGGGGAAGCGAGCATATCCTATTGGCACGGATGAAAAATACCTTCAAAACTGTTAAACATGCAAAGCCCAATGCTAGTAGATCAGAATCGCCTGAAACATATGTGGTTGCTCAGGGGTTTCGCACAAGCTAGATTTTTAAGACGCTGTTAGAATAGATAATGTTGCTATATTTTGTTGTAATGTTTTGTTTTGAGTCAAAACTTGCTTGGATAATTTGATATAAGATGTATATTGCGCCGTCACTGATGCTGGTGGAGGCCTAGATGCAAATTCGTGACGCGTTGACATTTGATGATGTGCTTTTGGAACCAGCGCATTCTAGTGTGGTTCCGGCCCGGGTGGATACCAGTACGAAATTAACCAAGGAGATTGGCCTAGGGATACCACTAATTTCTGCGGCCATGGATACAGTTACTGAGAGCGGGCTTGCGATAGGGATGGCGCAATTAGGCGGTCTTGGTGTTATCCATAAAAATATGTCAGTTGATAGACAATCTTCAGAGGTGCGAGCAGTTAAGAAGTTCGAAGCTGGGATGGTCGTTAATCCAGTAACGATATATCCCGATCAAAGTCTGGCTGATGCGTTACATCTAATGGAATATCACAAAATTAGTGGCATTCCTGTCGTTAGAAGACGTACCGCTAAATTAGCTGGCATTCTAACTAATAGGGATGTTCGATTTGCGACAAACTTAAACCAACCAGTAAGCGAATTAATGACAAAACGGGTAGTTACCGTTCAAGAGAGTGTTACTAGCGACGAAGCTCGACACTTACTGCACAGACATCGTATAGAAAAATTAGTTGTTATTAATAAAGAGCAGAAATGTGTCGGTTTGATAACCGTCAAGGATATTGAGAAAGCTCAAAATTACCCAAATGCATCCAAGGATGAGCAAGGACGGCTGCGAACTGCGGCAGCGACGGGCATTGGAGATGAAGGCGTGGAGCGCGCCTCTGCTTTATTTGATTCGGAGGTGGACATTCTGGTTATCGATACAGCTCATGGTCACTCACAAAATGTTTTGGATTCAATAAGCCAGATTCGTAAATTATCAAACTATACTCAAATCATAGCGGGTAATGTCGCTACGGCTGATGGTGCAAAAGCTTTATTGGATTGTGGTGCGGACGCAATTAAAGTTGGAATTGGTCCAGGGTCAATTTGTACTACTAGAATGGTAGCAGGGGTTGGAGTTCCGCAGTTAACCGCGGTTATGGATGCTGTTGAGGTCTGCAGGAAGGCGGGTATACCGGTTATATCAGATGGAGGAATTAAATATTCTGGTGATTTAGCAAAAGCTATAGCAGCAGGTGCAGATTGCGCAATGTTAGGTTCACTTTTTGCTGGTACTGATGAAAGCCCAGGGGAGGTTTTCCTTCATCAAGGCCGTTCCTATAAATCCTACCGGGGAATGGGGTCTATGGGAGCAATGGCGCGAGGTTCTGCAGATCGTTATTTTCAAGAAGAGGTATCGGACCAAAAGAAGTTTGTTCCAGAGGGGATCGAGGGTCAGGTGCCGTATAAAGGCCCTATATCGGCTGTTGTCCATCAATTAGTGGGTGGGTTGAAAGCTGCTATGGGATATACCGGTAACGCCAATATTATTGATATGCAGACAAAAAGTAAATTTTTGCGGATCACTAATGCAGGATTGCGGGAGAGTCATGTTCACGATGTTACAATAACTAGGGAAGCTCCTAATTATAGGCCAAATCTGTGACCCCGTCGGCACGGGTTAATGCTACAATTGAAATTCTTGAAAAAGCTCGGGATAGTAACTTTAATATAGATAAAGTCATCTTGTCTTATTTTCGAAAGCGGCGCTTTGCAGGGTCAAAAGATAGAGCCTTCATAACTGAGAGAGTTTATTACTTAATAAGAAATCAAATAAAAATTAATTGGTGGTTAAAAAAACTTGGTGTAGAGGCGAGCCCGCGATTGCGAGTGTTAGCTGGTCTTGCCTTCTCTAATGAGGGGTCCAAAGAAGAGATAGAGAATTTATTTAGCGATAGACAGCATTCAGCTAGTGAATTAAATGATGTGGAACGTGAAATTCTTAAGCAGTTAGAGTCTAAAGCGTTAGTAGCAGAAGAGATGCCCGATAATATAAAATCCGAGTGCCCTGACTGGATCGCTGAGAAATTACAACCGATTTATAAAACTGAGCTGAAATCGTATATGGAGGCGTTAAATAGAGAAGCGTCTTTCGATTTGAGATTGAATATTCTAAAACGGCCCGATCGAGAGCGGGCTCAGAGATCGTTAGAAAAGCAGGGGCTTTTGACGGAAATAATGCCTTATTCTCCGTTTGGTTTGAGAGCTCAGACAAGGCAACGCATCAATGGAACCAAATTTTTTAAGTCTGGTTTGGTAGAGATACAAGATGAAGGAGCGCAGTTGGCTGCACTTTTAGTGGGCGCAGCGCCAGGTATGCAGGTGGCAGATTTTTGTGCAGGTAGTGGTGGTAAAACATTAGTGATGGGTGGGCTAATGCAAAATACTGGCCGGATAGTCGCTATGGATGTATCTCAAAAGAGGCTAGAGCAAGCTGGTATCAGAATAAGTAGAGGGGGTTTGCACAATGTAGAGCGTAAACTAATTAACGACGAAAATGATAAAAAACTTAAACGGTTGGCTAAAAAGTTTGATCGTGTACTTGTTGACGCGCCATGCACGGGAATTGGGACTTGGAGGAGGGATCCAGATACACGATTACGATATTCTGCAGTAGACTTAGAGAATATGATATCGTTACAGGACCAAATACTCACGAGTGCTGCCCGTCTTACAAAACCTGGGGGGCGATTAATATATGTGACATGCTCGCTGTTCCTAGAAGAAAATGAAGACCGTATTGCTGCGCTTCTCTCACGTCGCAAGGATTACGAAATGCTGCCAATCTCGGAGATATGGAGCCAGGAAATTACAGCAAGAGGTGGAGGCGCTTGCCCAACAGAGTCAGACGTTTTACGCCTAACTCCTAAAGAGCATAATACTGATGGGTTCTTCGCTGCTGTTCTACAACGGAGTATGAATTAAAAAAGATTTTTATGAGTTATGTAAAATTATCTGTACATTGTTTGCCCATTTCTAAAAAGATCTGATAGCATCAGTCATAGGGGGTGGCATGACTTCGGTATCTATTAATTTTATGAAATCATTGGATGACAGAGTGCTGTCAATCTTAGAAAACTGCACAAGTTGTGGCGCATGTGCGACAGTATGTCCAACGCCTCAGTTAGCAAATATTTCTGACACAGAACCGGTTAACCTTGTAAATGGCGTATTAGATATTTTACGCAGCAAGGAAATCAAGAAAAATGCTAAGGTATGGGCTGAGAGTTGTTGCGGTAGTGGGTTTTGCCAATCAGCTTGCGACTATGGCATAAACCCGCGATTTATGTTGGCTATGGCACGAAGATCGTTAAATGCCGCAAAACCAGAAAAAATGCGACGGGATCAGGGTAAGAACGCGTTTAAAAAAATGAGCCGGGGTGTTCGAGTTTTGTCGCGATTGCAACTTCATCCAAAAATGTTAGACAAAATTAGTCCTCGTTCCCATCCGAAATCGAAAAGTAATCCGGATGTTGTTTTTTATACTGGGTGTAATATGTTGAAAACACCCCATATCGGGCTACTTTGCCTGGATGTATTGGATCGTCTAGATTTAACTTATGAAGTACATGGAGGACCATCCAGCTGCTGTGGGATTTTGCAATTCAGGCCAGGTGATACAGAAAATGCTGGTCGGCAGGCATTGAAAACGATTGATACACTAGCGAAAACAAATGCTTCTAAAGTTTTATCATGGTGTCCCACATGTCAGATTCAATTCGCAGAAGTTGCGAGCCCAAGTTCCAAAGCGGCTATTGATACAAACTTTAATATGACGATGTTTCCAGTTTTTCTCGCAGGAAATTTGGATCGGTTGCGACCACTATTAAAAAACCCAGTAAAGAAACGTGTGGCTGTGCACGAATATGCAGGAGAGCTTGGTGTGATGACAGCAGTCCGCGAATTATTGACCGCAGTCCCTGGCATAGAACTTATTGATCTAGGTCATAAAAGTGCAGGCTACACTGGCACAGCCTTAGCCCAAATGAAAGAATACCAACAGAAAACTATTGCAAAAACGTTACTGAAAGCCGATGAGATGAAAATTGATACGTTGGTTGGCGTTTACCATAATGATCATAGAGAGTTCAGTGGGCATGAAGCTGCTTGGAATTTTAAAGTAGCGAATTATATGGAACTTATTGGTGAAAGTATGGGGATTAATAGACCGGATATGTTTAAACAAATGAAATTGATGGGGGATGTGGATGCAATTCTGTCTAGCGCTAGTGAGCTAATTGAAGAAAATGGTCTGGATCTTTCAGAGGTGAGGGAGGTTGTAATATCAGATATGTTGAATGATCAACAACTTCCAGTTGATAGAAACTTACATCAATAATTAAAATGTTTGACGCAACTACCGCTTTGTTCTTTTTAGTCTTCCTCTTTTCTGTAATGGTATTCGCGCTCAGCTACTTCTTGGCTAATTAATCCCAGTTTTAGGTCGGCAGAGATTTCTCGGTGAGCTCTTTCTTTAGGATCTCCGAAGCCTCCACCGCCCGGCATATTAATAATAAGTCGGTCTCCAACGGGTATTACCTGTCTTCCCATTCCTTTTAATTGTATCCCAGACTCTAGCTCTACTGAGCCATTGGCACCGGATTTGCCGCCATTTCGGCCCCGAGCTGGATTCTTAACGCGATCAAATGTCGCAAAGATCGCAAATTCAGCAGCCTGACGGTTTCCTAAAATCATGGTCTGCCCCAATCCTCCACGGTATTTCCCTGGCCCCCCTGAGTCTTGTCTTAATTCCTTTTTCCAGATTACTATGGGAGTTATAGCCTCCAATACTTCGCATGGCACATTTCGGACCCCACTTGGAAAAGGGGTGGCGGACAAGCCATCCTTGTTTGGCCGCGCTCCAGCTCCGCCACTATGAAAGCTCATTGCCGTGAAGGTGGTTTCGCTTAGCTCAATATCTTTGGCTTTCGCTGTGATACCGTGCCCTGCACCTAACCTTAAATTCCAAAGACATGAGGTCCCTTCAGCGGGTACTTTCTCTGGCAGAAGTTGATATAAACAACCAAAGACGACGTCAGGTAGCATATGTCCCACGGAAGATCGAGCAACTACAGCGCAGGGATGCGGGGCATTTACTATACAACCCTCAGGTGCTTTGATTATTATATGCTCTAAAGATCCAGCATTATTTGGGACATCAGGCGCGATCACGCATTTGACCCCAAAGCTAGTATATGCATCAGTATAACACTTAGGAACGTTTATACCAAAATCGGATATTGGCGAGGTTCCATCAAAATCTACAACCACTTTATCGCCACACACTTCAAATGACGCTTTTAATATAATTTCTTTGTCATAACCATCAGTGGTCATCTGATTGAAAACTTTCTTTGTTGGCAACTTAGAAATCGCCTTTCGCATTGCTGTTTTTGTGCTTTCTATTATCGTTTTTGCTAATTCATCCAGTTCAACTATGTTGTATTGTTCCATCATCGCAATTAGGCGACGACCACCCACGTCATTACAATTAGCGAGTGCATAAATGTCTCCTTCTACTTGTTTGGATTCACGGCAATTATGATGAACAAAGTCCAACAAGGTGTCATTAAGCCGTCCAGCCTTCATAAAATACATAAGCGGTATAAATAAGCCCTCATGATAAATTTGTTTTCCATCAGGGGCCATTCCCAGGCCACCAATATCTACAACATGCGTTGTGCATGCAAAGAGAGCGACCAATTTTGTATTTCTAAAGGTTGGTGTAACTACTACGATATCGTGAAGATGCCCTGTGCCCTTCCAAGGGTCGTTTGTAATATAAACATCGCCATCGGTCATAGTTTTCAAAGGAAATTTATTAATGAAGTGTTTTACAGATAGTGCCATAGAATTAATATGTCCGGGGGTTCCCGTAACTGCTTGTGCCAGCATTCGCCCCTCTAAATCGAACACTCCAGCCGAGACATCCCCTGCCTCTCTCGTCGACACGCTAAACCCGGTACGAATGAGTGTTTGAGCTTGTTCTTCTACTATAGTGATTAAGCGATCCCACATTACCTGATGCCGAATATTATCAGACGTCATATACTAGCTCCTTTGGCAATGAGTTCAATGTATTTCAAATTATTGATATAGGCAGCAAATTGATCAGACACATAAGTTGAGGTTTCATCCTCAATTATGAGCGCAGGTCCTTGGATTTTATCGCCAACCTTTAAATTATCTCGATTAAAAATAGAAATATCTTCAGATTTATTCGTCTTTGTATTGAAGATAGTTTGGAGCTTTTTGGATTTAATTTCAGTATTTGTTTTTATCAGCGATTGTGATTGTGGTAGAGGGCGATCCGTACCTAGTGCCAGTGCCCATGTCATCGCCTCAACACTAAGATTAGGAATTATCCTGCCGAATAATCGTTGATATTCAATTTCAAAAGCTTTGAAGAGTGTTTCTCCGTCTTTGGAAGTCATTTTTTGGTTCTCTACTGGAACAGCAATTTCGTGTCCTTGACCTTTGTATCTCATAAAAACGGTTCTGGTTTGTTTAAGTTCCGATGTTTTGGCACCAAGACTGACCACGGCTTTCGCTTCATTATACATGTCTTTGAAGAGGTTATTTATGGTGTCAGCTCTAAAGTTACTGAGGTCAATGTATGAACTCTTGGCAACTTCATAGGCAATATTTGCTCTTAAAAAACCAACAGCAGAGCCTACACCGGCGGATGTAGGGATTATTATTCTCTGAATCCCAAGTGCTTCTGCTAATTGACAAGCATGCAATGGAGCGGCTCCTCCAAAGGCTATGATTGAGCGATCTTTTTGATCTTTACCCAGTTCGATGGCGTGGACGCCAGCTACGTTTGACATGTTTTCATCAACAATTTGTGTTATCCCCGATGCTGCCTCTTCAGTTGAAACGTTTAGCTTCGAACCGATAGCTTTACTGACGGCATCAATCGAAAGAATTTTATTAAGTTTAACTTCACCCCCAGCGAAACGTTCTGGATTTATACGTCCCAATACTATATCTGCATCAGTTACCGTTGCATTTTTTCCGCCTTGGTCATAGGCAGCTGGGCCTGGTGAAGATCCGGCGCTAGTAGGGCCAACTCGTATTCTTCCTAGATCGTCAACAGTGGCGATAGAACCTCCGCCAGCACCAATTTCCACCATGTCGATCACAGGAATCCTCAATGGGAGGCCACTGCCTTTAAGAAATCGATATTCCCTAGCAACCTCAAAACTTCGCGAGAAGTGAGGTTGGTACTGATCGATATAACAAATTTTTGCTGTGGTGCCTCCCATATCGAACGAGAGAACTTTCTCCAATGCGCATTCTGCAGCAATTTCCCGAGCTAAGACAGCTCCACCCGCAGGACCAGACTCAACTAGTCGGATAGGGATTTCTCGAGCTGTTTCGACGGTTGTCATGCTTCCACTCGACATCATTAATAGAAGAGGCGCTGTATACCCAGAGGACTTTAAAAAAGCCTCCAAGCTATCAAGATAACCACGCATTAACGGTAAAACATATGCATTAGCAACGGTTGTGGAAATACGATCGTACTCGCGTATTTCTGGAGAGATTTTAGAAGATAAACTTATTGGGATATTTGGGATTACACTGGCTATTATATTTGCAATACGATTTTCATGAGATGGATTTATGTAACAATGAAGTAATCCAATAGCTATCGCTTCCACGTTTTCATTCTTAAACTTCAACGCCGCTTGTATGACTGAGTCTTCGTCTAACGGTATCAATACCGAACCATCAGAAGCTAAACGTTCAACAACTCCTAATCGAAGATGCCGTGGAACAAGAGGCTTGGGTCTTTCCATAAAGAGATCGGATTGCTCAAAACGGTGCTCGTATGCTATTTCAAGACTGTCTGAGAACCCATCTGTTGTTATCAAACCAACTTTGGCCCCACTCCGTTCTATCAAAGCGTTTGTAGCAAGTGTGGTGCCATGGATAATTATATTAATATCCTTTGGGGACAATCCAGACAAGGCCAGCACTTTTGATGCTGCAGCTATAAAACCGTTTGCAGGGTTAGACTTGGTCGTCAAAACTTTACTTGTAAAACGTTTTAAGTCGTACTCTAGAACGGCATCTGTGAATGTACCGCCTATATCAATCGAAAGACCAACGGACATAGTTCAAGGATCCAAAAATAGAGAGAAAGGTAGTATGTAATAATTAATATTTATTCTTCTTCCATTATTATATCGGCCAATTCTGTTGGAGTACTTAGCATTGGGTAATGACCAGTTTGTAATTCATGCCATGTTGCTCCCAACGTCCTTGCTGCTCTTTCTTGATGGCTTTTAGGTGGGTTGACGCTTTGATTGCAATACACCACCGACGCCTGCCACGGTAGAGACCAAAATTCCTTCAACTCGACTGGGTTTTCCATACAAGCGATTGGTTGCATCGTATAACGTTCAATGGCCCAGCTTTTAGTTGGTTCTTCAAGATCTCTAAATAATCTGTTAACAACGTCGTGTCTCGGTGGGCCCGAACTTAGATAAGTATTAATGGCTGTTTCACGGTTGACGAAGTCCCCTATTCTCTCGCCATCCATTAATGCCAAGGCATCTGCAAAAACAAGCCGTTTAATACGGTGACGCGCTAATTCTGCCGCTTTTGCCATCACCATTCCACCACTACTTGTTCCTACGAGAACAGCATCTTTAATATCCTCGTAAAATAATAAATTGGCTATTTCATCTCCGTGAGTTTCAGTCGTTATGCCGGGCCTTATCTGGCGTGATCTTTCGGCACATCCAGCAAGCGTAGGTGCAAGCACTGTGTGTCCTTTGCTTCGCAAAATTTTGGCTACAGACTGCCATATCCAACCACCCTGGTAGGCGCCATGTATCAAGACAATATTTGCCATATATTATTTTCTCCCAACTATCTCGACATTAGCTAAATTTTCATAAACCTTTACGACTGCGCTAGAGTCTTTTTTATTTAGCCCAGCTGTTCTGAGCCATTTGATAGACTTGTTGACTAACATTTGCCATTAAAGTTGGAACACCAATCTGTTTCGCGTATGCCGTAATTAACTCTTGATCTTTGTAGACTATATCCATGGTGCCTCCAGGCTCAAAGTTATTGTCTATTATTCGCGGCACTCGCAGATCAACCGCCGCACTGGCGCCTGAGCTAGTTTTTAAAACACTGAGCATTGTTTCAAGGCCAATACCTGATTTTACGCCGATAGTTAGGCCTTCAACTAAAGTTATTGTGTTGGTGATACCGAGCATATTATTAATAAGCTTCATTATGAGACCTTTACCTTGTTCTCCAATGTGGAAAACGTTATTCCCGACAGCTTTAAAGATATCTTGGCATTTATTAAATGCTTCTTCTTCGCCACCCACTATTACAGAAAGTGTTGCTTTTGATGCCCGCTCAGTACCCCCGCTGACTGGTGCATCCAGTAGCATAATACCTTTTTTACTTAATTTTTTACCCATTTTTTTAGCCACTAATGGGTCGATTGTTGACATGCAGATGACAATACTTCCAGCAATAGCGCCATCTATTATACCGTCGGGTCCACAAATTACATCGTTGGCTTGATCTGTCGTTTCAACCAAACAGATAATCCTATTTGTAGCCGCCGCGATGTCCTTAGGCGATAACCCCACTGTTGCACCAGCGCTTGCGAGAGATTTGGTTTTAGTAGGATCAAGATCATGAACTATCAGAGGAATATCTGCTTTTAGCATATTAAGGGCCATTGGTTTGCCCATCGCTCCCAGCCCAATAAAACCAGTTTCTTGACTCACCTTGGCCTCCAATCGCACTCTATTATAATAATTGCCTCGACTATCTTACACAAAACATCGATAACTTTTGATAAAAACCTATTATTTACAGTCTTGATAATGAATCATCTGATAAGAGTTTATTTTTGCGAATAGACAGGCATTTTGGTAGTTATACATTTCTAGGTATGATGGCGGTAAATACGTCTACCATTGTAGTTAATTAGAGAACCGTCTCTCTAATTCTTTTTTCATGTCTATATTTTCTCCCCAAACCCATAATACCAACAGAGCAAGTAAACCTTCTAAACTAATTATTATTAGAGCATTGGCTACGCCAAAGCTTTCAGCCATCCACCCAACATTAAAAAAACCAATCGGGCCTGTTCCTATACAAAGTGTCAGCACTCCCAAAACGCGACTTCTATATTGGGGAGGAGCAGCAAGATACGTCAATGTTCCTTGCATGGCGGCAAAACATGCTCCTGCAATACCAATTATGGTTAGTGCTACTGTACTTGCGTAAAAAGAATGATTTGGACCACCAGCCACAAAGGTAAGGATTGAGAGGTAACCAACCCCAGATAGATAAATGATCGTTCCACCAAGATAAATTTTAAAAAAGTTTTTTTGGCTCGCAAAACGAGTAATCATTAATGCGCCAATTAAAGCTCCAAAGCCTTCCATGCTTGAAAGCACACCAACAAAAAAAGGAGATAGCCCTAATTCATCTCTTCCTATTATTGGTATCATTGAAGTGAATGGGAAACCCCAAATATTAAAGATGACAGTAATAATTAAAATGCGCTTTAAAACTTTATCGTTCATGACAAACTGTATGCCACTCGCAAAATCCCTAAGGAAAGAGGGGGGCGTTACCGGGGTAATTCTTCCTGGTAACTTGGCTACTAATACTAAGATCAAGCATAGAGCATATAAAATTCCACTCAGCCAAAAAACGCCAAACATCCCAACCAATTGTAACATTATTCCACCTAAAAGGGGTCCAAGCATTCGAGTTGCGTTTCCGGTAGCTGAATCTAATCCCATAGCCTTTGAAACATTTTCGCCTGCTAGATCACCAAGTAGGCGTCGTCTTATAGGCATATCAGTTGCCCAAAAAACGCCGCTTATAAAAGATGCAATTGCTAACGAGAAATAAGATAAATCACCAGAGAAGGCAGCAAAACTCATAATGATTTGGAGTGCTGTTATTATTAAAACTGATACACTCAAGAGTAATTTACGGCTTACCTGGTCAGCAATTACACCAATAAATGGACCAAATAGAATTAGTGGTAGCATCCAAAGAATGGGTATAGTCGAGACTAGAAAAGGCGACCCTGTTATTTCAAAGGAATAAACACCAAAAGCGAGAAGTTGGAACCATCGGATTATTCCAGTTAGTCCGCCAACGGACCAAATACATAGAAAGTTTTGATTACTCAACAATGTTCTTATGGGTCTTGGGTCATCTACAGTGGCGGAACTGAGGCTCACTATCTTCTTCCAAACAGTTTTTTATTCACTAAAAGTTAATTTGGCTCTAATTCAAAATATAACTGATAGCGATTGGGATAAGTATTGTTTATACTGTAAGGCTTCGGATTAACCGAAGCTTTTTAAAGTACCAGATTTTTTTCTATCAAATACACTATCAGTCAAACCGTTTATAACTATTAAAAGAGCTTTTGTATTGGCATTAAAGCAAACGTTGAAAGTATTGATTGCGGGCACATTGCTTGGTGCACTTGTGTTGGTTTCGTACGAGGTGTTTTTTTGGTGGACCCATGTATATGAAAATGATGCTCGAATACAAACAGATCTAACTAAAATCTCACCACAGATTAACGGGAAAATAAAACGCATCCTTGTAAAAGAAGGGGCAATGGTAACAGAAGGACAACCTCTAATATTAATGGTTGATGATGATATTCGTACTCTTATAAAGGCTCTAAGAACGGACCTGGGGCTTAAGAAAGCAGAGACAGAAAAGTTATTGGCTGAAAAACAAGTTTTTGAATTAGAATTGCAGTCAAAGCTCAGCACTCAGGTAGAAAAAATTAAGCTTACAAAACTTGAATATGCATCGATTAACGGTCGATTATCACTTGCAAATAAAAGTCTTGATCGTGTTAATTTCCTTTTTCAAAAAAAATTAATTTCTGAAGATAAATTTATGTCGGAAAAAGATAAAGTTCTAATTCTTGAAGGTGAAAAAGAGTTGAAAAAAGCTAGAATAGATTTAGCAAGACAAGAGTATAAGCAGCTTAAAACGACGGCTAAGCAAGTTAATATAATCTTAGAAAAAATAAAAATACGTAATCTTGAGCATCATAGAATAGAGGATAATATCCGATTACAAGAAGTAGAATTGACCTATCGTCGCATCGAATCTCCAATAAATGGCATGATTGGAAGAATACATCGATTTAAGGGAGAATATGTAGAAGACGGAAATACTATCCTGACACTACATAATCCAGAGGTTTTTTGGATAGAAGCATATGTAGACGAAAGCCAAATAAGGCATGTTATCAAAGGAAAGAGTGTTTTGATCGATCTTGAATCTTATCCGTTTGCTGATTTTTATGGGCAGGTAGAGTTTGTTGGAAATTTAACTGCAGCTGAAACAGGTGTTAAAACACGAAGTTCTAAAAGTAGCTTTAGCAGTGGGGTGGAGCGAGTCCCTGTCAGAATATCTATTCTGAATCCTCCATCAAATCTTACTCCGGGAATGAGAGCAAGTGTGAATATTCGTATTTATGACCACATTAGGATGTGGTAGGAATTAATATCTACTCGATCAGAGCCTAATATCATGACGGGACGAGCACCAGTTTTTTGATAATTCTAAGGTACGGAATAAGTCTTCCTCCAATATCCATCGCCCCTTGATTAGTATTTGTGCCGCGCGCTCTACAGCTTTTAAATATGCAGCCTCATCAATATAACGCTCCATTATAGATCGTCGCGGGTCACCAGTAGCATATCGATTTTCGTCAGTCTCAGGGAAATCAATGGTGCTACCTGAAAATTCGTGCATAGCGCCTTCCCCAAAGAACCTGTCGCGCAAGTTCCAGCCTGTGTAGGTTGCCAGAGGCGTAATTACCATTGGTGCTCTAATACCAGCGATATCATTCCCATCACTATCTACGGCAGGCACCAAAACCTTATATCCCGCGTTATCTTGAACCGTCGGTGGTAGCTGTTCGATAATGCCGTTTTCCATTTGTGGGCCGTAATAGTATAATGGTAGTAGATTAGGTTCACGAGGTAAGGCGATGCCGGGGATTTTTGGAAATTGCTTCCGCCAAATCTCCATAGAGACTAATGTTCCGTCATGCGTCTTTGGAACTTGGCTTTCTGGAGGGGCCTCACCTCGTGTCGCCCATGCATCCATCGCGTCCAGCATCGCTCTGAAGAACATTGATGTTTGCACTACATTACTGGGGTTTTGACAAACACCTTTTTTAGCTTTGCCTTGAAGTGGGTCTCCAACGTGCTGCGCACTCGCCCAGAAATATAAACGAACGTTGCTTGGCATGATTAAATCATTACCCAGGGTATCAGTGTGAACCAGAGAACCTCGACGTTGCCAATATTCAGTAGCTGTTTGACTATGAAAAATCAAAGGATCAGTTGCAGGTCGTTTGCAAATGGAGTCGCTTTTACCCGTTAAGTGGTCTTGTGAGTTCGCGTATGAAAAAGGAAACTGGTCAGCGATGTTATTGTGATCTTCGTATTGTTGTCCTGCTGGTACAACAGCATTACAAAAACGATGGTTGAGCCACATCTTGCCTGCACCTGCGACATGACTTAACACCCCGTCAAAAACTTTTCTGCCTAAAATATCTTCATTGAAACCAAGATAAATTAAATCTCTAATACAGCGCCCAGTCTGCGATCGACCAAACCCGTATACTTTTTCTATCTTCAATTCTGCTAAAGGGTTGCTAGTGCCCTTTGTATATTTCAAAAAGCTAATAAGGTCTCTTACTGCTACATGACCTAATCCCATTATTAATGGGTCATTAGCCGTGTATATTAATTCGTAAATCCAACCAGTTTCAAAAGTACCAGGCAGGTGTATGTGGCTGTCAGATTGAATTAATGCGGTTTCTATACCCTGGAAATCTTTTCCCACACCCCCTTCTTCCCGAGCAAAAAGCCACTCTTTATTAGAGATAACTTGTCGTTTGTCTTCTGGGTATCTGCGTCGAGTTAACGTTGCATTATTAGTATTTAGGGATACTGTTGGATGACTTCTGGTAGATATTTGTCCACTTAACGGAAATGTTTTCTGGCCTGGGGCCGTGGCTATAAATTCGGATAAGACTGTTCCTGTTATTTTGCTTTGGCCTCTGCTGGCTACGGGTAACCTCATAGTTAGTCGATTATCACCAATTAACAAGTCGCCTTGCCATGCGCCCCATACGATTGTGTAACCTCGTCGAAATAAAAAACTATTACCGCAGTGATTTAGTGTCTGAGGGTCATTAGATGCTACTGCATCATTGAAATATTGTAACGCTCGTTTGTTTCCACGGTTGCCATAATCAAAGAATATTCGTTGATTGCCTCGATCCGGGTTTTGTGGTCGTAAAATAAAAATTTCTGCAGAAAAATTAACTTTTCCATTATCGTTCAAGGGAGAATACTCGATATCCACAATCGTTTTATTTGCCTCTAACTGAGGGTCGATTGTGTAGTTTGCCCATCCCTTTAAGATTTCGTATGCGCCAACATTTCCAAAGACATGACCATTCGCGAGTAATCCATGATTTTCAAGCTCTAAGGAAATATCATTAACCATAGTCATTTCAACGATCAGGTTAGACCGAGCCTTTCGAACTGATTAAAAACAGATTTTATGAATATATTCTTCGAGTAAGCTATATTGGTAAAGTTAATTTTAAATTATTATTAGATATATACGGATTTATTTAAAAATTTGGGTTAAAGGTAGTTTTATGAAGACGGTGATTGATGACCCAACCTTTTTAGACGTGAATGATGCGGCTTTGGCGCTTTCGGAAGATAGTCTTTCGTCAACTGAACTCGTTGAGGCTAGCCTTTCTAAAATAAAAACAGAAGGTAAAGAGTTAAACGCCTTTATACATGTTGAATCTGAGTCATCAAAAAAAGAGGCAGCTCTTAGTGATGCCCGACGCAGAAATGGTACACTATTATCTCCTTTAGACGGTATCCCCATTGCAGTTAAAGATAATATAGACGTATTGGGACAACCCACGACTAATGGTTTAGGGACGCAATGGTTTCCATCTCAAGATGCTCACATAATCAAATCACTCCGAAATAAGGGGATGATTTTTATAGGTAAAACTAATATGCATGAGGCGGCGCTTGGTGCTACGACTGATAATCCCCATCATGGAAAATGCATTAATCCAAAAATTCTTCGGCATACCCCCGGCGGTAGTAGTGGGGGGTCAGGGGCAGCGGTGTCGGGGTGTTTGTGCCCAGTTGCTTTAGGGACTGATACTATGGGGTCGGTGCGGGTTCCAGCAGCCTATTGTGGCGTTGTTGGTTTTAAGCCAACTCAACATTTTTGGGATACAGGTGGTGTCACGCCTCTCTCTACGACATTGGATACTGTAGGTCCTTTGGCTCGTTCTGTTGCGGACATAGCGGTAATGACAGATTTCTCGTTAAAAAGTTTAAGTATCAGAGATTTTTCATTAGCCGTCCTGGATAACTTTGATGCTGCTTATATGCAGGAAGATATTCGCTCTGTTTATGAACAAACTAAGAATTTGATACAAAGTTCTGGTATTGTAATAGAGACAACGCGATTAGTGGATTATGAACCATCTCAAGCAAGACGGTGGGGACTACTAATATCAGAAGTTGAGGCTTCCGTCTTATTGGGTGATCTCCTAATCAGGTCACCGAAGGCATTTTCTAACGAATTGCAATCGATGCTGGCCTATGGGACGCGCAGCTCAGCCTCGCGCTAATTTCCGGGCGCTTCAGCAAATAAATAGTATAAAAGATAGATTTTTGACCATATTGGAAAAGGTGGAAATTTGTAATTAGTCCTACAACGCCGCAAACGTCTTTTCTGTTTTCTGACGACACTCCTGTTAACCAAGCAGACTTTACGGCGTTAGCTAATTTTTGTGGTTGTCCCGCGATTTCCCTACCCATTAAGCATAAAGCTGGACAAAAGCCTATGGGGTTACAAATAATGGCGGCACCAGGCAAGGATGTAGAGCTTCTTTGTGTAGCATCATTAATAGAAGGTATCGTTACTTAGAACTAAAAAGCTTACTTGGGACTAATTATTTTGTTAAAATCTTGATTAATTGAATAACATGGTGTTTTTGAACAGCTATGGTGTAATAGATTTTATTTAATAATATTAGTTAAGGGAGTTCATAGTGGCATTAATGGAACCTGAGGAATTAAATAATGATCTATTGCCGTATGATATAGGTAAGACATCACCCGACATATTGAGGGATATATTCCCGAACTGATTCCTACCAAGGAACGACAGCAGGGATGTCAGGTGGATATACTCAAGGGAACTTAGCTGTCATACCGGAGAGTTTATGCGTTAGATTTTTCGAGATTTTGTCAACGAAATCCAAAATCGTGTCCAATAGTAGGCGTATCTGATACGGGTAACCCACTGATGTTCACTCTCGGTCAGAATATTGATATCCGGACCGATATCCCGAGTTATAACGTGTACCGTAACGGATCACTTGATAGCGCAATTCCAAACATTAAGAATTTATGGAATACAGACTCGGTGGCATTCGTTATCGGCTGTTCATTTTCTTTTGAGGAAGCATTAACTCAGGCAGGAGTACCACTCCGACACCAAGAACTGGGGAGAATAGTTCCAATGTATGAGACTAATATAAATAATATAAAATCAGGACCGTTTGGTGGAAATATGATTGTATCAATGCGTCCTATGTCTGTCGCTGATTCGATCCGAGCTTCCGCTATAACAGCGAGATTTCCGCACACTCATGGAATGCCAGTTCATATTGGTGCACCGGCGGAAATAGGAATCAAAAATATTTCACAACCAGAGTGGGGGGAGCCAACAGAGTTTTATGATGATGAGGTTCCTGTTTTCTGGGCCTGTGGGGTTACACCTCAGAACGCGATTAGGGAAGCCGGTATACCATTGGTGGTCACCCACACCCCTGGTTCAATGCTTATAACTGATTGCCGCAGCTCTGAGGGTTAATACTTAGTCGTGATAAAAAAACCAACAGAGGAAAACACTGTCGGCTTTTTTTTTGTGTAACGATCATGTCCTCTTATCAATGATAGACTTGGTTTGGAAGCCAGGTTGCTAAATCAGGATACGCAACGAGCATCAATATCATCACAAGCATTGCTATTAAGAAAGGAATAGCGCCAATTGCTACATCATTAAAGTGCCCTCCACGCATCCTTATTCCGTGGACTACATACAGGTTTACACCAATAGGTGGCGTTATAAGGGCGGCCTCCATTAACAGAGTAATAAGAATACCAAACCAGACATCTGAAAACTCTGGTACTCCGAGAGCCATAACGATTGGGAACACGATAGGAACCGTTGTTAACATCATCGACAAAGTTTCCATAAACATGCCTAAAAACAAGTAAAAGACTATGATAAGCAGAACAGTTTGAACTGGTGTTAAACCTAAATCACGAATGAAGTTAAGCATTGCTTGAGTAATACCCATCATACCCAAAACAAAGTTCAAGAAAATCGCAGCGAAAACAATTAGCATTATCATGGCGGTTGTTCGCATAGTACCTTCGAATGCTTCTTTTAACATTTTGATGTTTAGTGATTTAAAGAGGGCGGCTATTATAATCGCCATGCATACACCAATCGAAGCAGCTTCAGTTGGTGTTGCTACTCCGCCATAGATTGACCCTACGACTGCGGTAAACAAGACAATGGGAGGCAGCAAGTCAGGTAAGCATCGTATTCTATCGCCCCAGCTCGTTTTTACTTTCTCTCCACCCCAAGATGGCCGGTACATGCATGCGACTACGATAGTCAGCATGAAAAGACTGGATAAAATTATGCCAGGTATGATCCCCGCTAAGTAAAGTTCAGGGACTGATGTATCAGTTAAAAGACCATAAATTATCAAATTAATAGATGGTGGAACCAAAATTCCTAGCGTTCCACCTGCAGCTAATGAGCCTAAAAAAAGACGTTCATTGTACCCGCGAGCCTCTATTTCTGGATATGCTACGGTGCCGACTGTTGCAGCTGTTGCAACGCTCGAACCAGAACTAGCTGCAAAGATCGTACACGATCCAATATTTGCATGCATAAGACCGCCTGGAAGCCATGAAAGCCACTGGATAACAGCTGCATACATACGACTTGCAATACCTGCTCTCAACATGATTTCGCCAAGTAAAATAAACATAGGCACCGCCACGAGTATAAATTCTTTGCTTTTGTCCCAGTAAATTTCAGCTAAAGCCGGCGTTAAAACGCCGCCCATATGAATGTTGTCAAGTACAAAGCTTAAAATTCCTAAGACCGCTGCCACAGGCACCGCCGATAATACAAGGATTAATAAACCAATAATAATAGCAAAAGGTGTCATGGTCCTAGTTTCCCGAACTTAATTTATTATTATCCGCCATCGAAACGTCAATTCCATGAGTTTCTTCTTTCATCACCTCCGATATAGAGGGGACACCTGATATTTTTGCTACTAAATCCCAGTTTCGTTGAATTAAAGCTGTGAGTGAATAAATGAATACAAAAATTAAAGTAATAAAAAATAAGCCCAGACCAGAAACCCAGAACAATTGAGGTATCCACTGTGGGGTGCCCAGAGTTGTTATTGAGACAGAGTTGTTTACCCATGAATCATGAAAAGAAATAACGGCAAAATAATTCATGACTGACATATAATAGAGCAAAAGTGAGAGACCAATAACGTCCAGCACTGCAGTTAACCAACGAGGAAGTAAATTATATAAAGCGTCTATCCGAACATTCGATCGATGCAGTAAGCAATATGAGTAAGCCATAGTGGTTGTAGCTGAAAATACATATCCCGAATACTCGTCAG
>CAXYEO010000036.1:0-32704 GCA_964276085.1 uncultured Thalassobaculaceae bacterium
GTTGTCACAAGGCAAAGATTTCGCTCGAGGCGCAGCAAGATTAGATGAAGCCGGTGGTAATATTGTTGATTTATTCTCCACTGGAGCAGCTAATACAACCTCATCCGCCAATATCACTGTCAATGCAAACCTTACCTTTGTCCCGGGAACTGCGGCTAATACTTCCAATGTGATAACAGTGAATGCTGCGCTGGCTTTAGCTGTAAATGTACAATTAGGGTCATTGCAGGCTACCGCTCTAACCAGTGCTGCGGCTAACGCACAGAGTGTTTTGGCCACTTCGTTTATAACATTTGAGACAGCGGTGGCTTCAGCTCTGGGGCATCTGCAATCAAAGTCTTCACAAATAGAAAACACAACAATCTTTTTGGATAAAGTGAAGGGAACCCGGCAAGAATTGTTAGGTGCATATGTGGACGCTGACCTAGCGGCGGAATCTGCTAAGTTAACCGCATTGCAGGTTCAACAACAATTGGCGGTTCAAGCTGTTGGGATTGCTAATCAGAGACCTCAGTCTTTACTGGGCTTATTTAGGTAAGCATTTTATAGGGTGGATGGTTTCGGCCATCCACTTTTCTATCTATCCACGACAAATTCCTATCTTAACAAGACAGTATCTACCTTCACCCGGATCAAAATAGCCGGATTGATTCGCAATTTTCTTTAAATTTTATAATTAGTTTTTTGCAAGCCACTGTTGAGGTTTTTTTTATTTATTATAACGAAGTATCAGTCTTTAAATAAATTGATAATTGAATTTCTTAAGTCGTGAGCAAAAATTAAGTCATAAAGCTATCGTTGTTAAATTTCTTAGTATTCTTTAACTGCCTGTAAAGATTGATGTTTTTATCAGATGATTTTTTGAAGAGTAAAGCAATTTTGGATTTAGCCAATCGGCTGATAAACTTGAGGCATAAATCTCGTGGTTAAAATACTAAAAATATTTGATCGGACTTATTCCTTCAGACAGCTTAGTAAACCTTTTATTTGACAACGATTCTGCTATTACGCGATTATGTAGAAACAGTTTATGGAAGTGATTGTTTATGCCGCTTAAAATAAACGTCAAATCGGGTGAGAAATTTATTGTCAACGGCGCTGTGATGGTAGCAGGCAATAAAGGGGCATCATTAGTTCTCCAAAACGAGGCAACTATTCTGCTTGGCAAGGATGTTATGCAGGAAAGTGAGGCAACTACGCCGTCTAGAAGAATTTATTTTTCTATACTTGTAATGTATCTGGATCAGGAAAATGCTTTTACATATCGGGACACGTTTATGTCTTTAGTGGAAGCATTTATGGATGCGACAACTTTTTCAGAAGTTCGCCGGACGCTCCTCCATATAGTTGAGGATGTGAATAGTAAAGTCTATTACAGAGCAATGAAGACCTGTAAGGCTCTTATTAAATATGAGGATGAGATGCTGAAAGTGGGGCAGGCCGATGTTACTGTGGGCGAATAATTAAATGGCAGGTGTTGACGCATATAAGAAGGCTTTGCATAAAACGGCTTCAGGCCGGGATACAGAATATCGTCTTTTAGCTCAAGTTACTGCATCGCTTATAGAAGCCAAAGATGCTGACGGTGACATGCGAACTAATCCACTCAAAATGAGGACAATTGCAGTAGCGCTCAATTGGAACAACGAAGTCTGGGCAGCGTTTATGGATGACTGCCGAAGTTCTGAAAATCAGCTTCCAGAAAAGTTAAAAGGTGGAATACTAAGCCTAGGAATTTGGGTGAAAAAAGAAACAAGATTAGCGATGAGTGGTGAGACTACTCTTGATATGTTAATTGCAATAAATCGAGATATTATGAAGGGCTTAAATGCCTCTTTACAGGCTAACACCAAGCCTTCTATTCCGGGTGGTAGTCAAGAGACACCAAATAGACTGGCCTCGAGTACAAGAAAGAGCGTGTAGTAGGTGTGCGAGTATTCCTTTTTAAGGTGATATAAATTGGTAATTACTCGACCAGAGGATGGTGGTTGGTTTTCCGCGAAAATGAGTGTGGCGCTAAAGTTGCACCAGGGTAATCAGTTAAATGCCGCTCAAACGATTTATGAAGAAATTATTCGAGCAAAGCACTTAGATGCTGAATTAATGAATTTATATGGAACGTTGTTGCATCAAAAAGGATTGAACGATGTTGCCATAAAGTTTCTGAAAAAAGCTATTTTACTCTGCCCGCAGAAAGCATTATTTTATAACAGGTTAGGTGCTGGTTTGCAGGCTACTCAAGCAAATCAGAAAGCTGTGCTTACTTACTCGTGGGCTACACTCCTTGATAATGATTTATTCGAAGCCCACCTCAATTTAGCGAGCTTATTTTTAACATTAGACAATATAAACGCGGCTCTAGATGCAGCAAGACGAGCCGTCTTCCTTAATTCAAGTTCCTGGGTGGCACGGTTAAGGCTAGGAGCCATTTTTCAATCAATGAACAAGTTTGATTTGGCTATTAGTGAACTGGATCTTGCTGCTATGCAAAACCCACTTGCATTGGAGCCATACTTTTCGCTTTGCCAGATTCACTGCAAGTTAAAAAACAATAAAGATGCATTAAAGGTTGTTAAAAAAGGTGTTATTTTAGCGCCGGAGAGATTTGATTTTTATCCACATCTCCATGGAGTATCTCTCATCACACAACCACCACCATACCGCCAAATGCTGCTATGGGCGGAGCGGGCGGTGATTATACGGGCGACTGATAGTGCTTTTTGGTATTTGTTATCATTAGAATATCAAAGGCACAATTTTCAATCCAAATTTCTTAATAGTGCAATTCGAGCTGTTCTTTTAGACCCACAAGCTGCTGAATTTTATCACTCGCTTAGTGCATCTTTTCAATTAATAGGGAAACTTCAACACGCCTTTTACGTTTCTCGGATCATCTCAATTATCTTTCCAAAATCAGCTCCTAATAGGCACATAATTTGGGAAACATTATTTGCTATGGGAAAACAAAAAGAAGCTTGGAAATATTGGCTTAATAGATTTGAAGATGCCGATATACCTAAACGGATTGGCCTTCCTGCTAAGCAATGGCGACCAAACAATAAAAAAGCACAAAAAATTTTAGTCTGTTCTGAGCAAGGGATTGGCGACGAGATCTTGTATCTAAGTTGTCTTCCTGACCTGATCAGAGACCAACCAGACTTGGTGGTGGAATGTGATTTGCGATGGCAAAATCTCTTTGAACGCAGTTTTCCAGCCATAAAGTTTATCTCTAGACAAACTAGTGTCGATAAAGAAAACCAGGTCTTTTATGATTATAGAGAAGTAGTCCGATGGCATAATGTAGAAGGCTATATACTCAATGGCGATTTGCCAGCTTTATATAGGCAAGACTTAAAAGTGAGAAAAAAGATAAATGGTTATCTGAGAGCTGACCTTAACCAGATAAAAAAATTTACAGATACACTAAATAAAATTACAAAAAAGAAACTGATTGGCATTTGTTGGCGTAGTGCTTTTACTGAGCCAGTACCGTTTATATATGCTAAGGTTGATGAGTTAATTTCAAATCTCCCTGACGGCGACTATTCTCTGGTAAGTCTACAAAACGGTGACTTTGCGGATGAAATTGTTAGAATAGAGAGAGAATTTGGAGTTATTATTCACCAAATTCAAGATCTTGATCAAATCGAAGATCTAGATGGGGTTGCTGCTCTAATGAGTTGTCTTGACTTGGTTATCGCTCCAAGTTCTTCAGTTCTGCACCTGGCGTGTGCTTTGGGTATACCTACCATATCCACATATTATCCTAACTTTAGGTTTAAGGCGGGTGTTGACCCCTTATTCGATAACTGTTTACCCATGTTAAATCCTGAGGACGTGTTTTGCTCATCTGTGGTTGCGTCGCGAACAGGAGCAACTGTGCAATATTTTATGAATTTTGGGCATTTACCCCCCAGCAACTAGGAAAAATAGGTGCACAAATGGGAGGTAATTTCTGCCTTTTAGAATTTTATGTCGCATCTAACTTTTATCGAATCTCAAAAGTTATCCAAAAAATAAGCAATATAAACAATAACTTGATAGAAAACGGAAAAATGGCCCGGTCTTTGCGAGTAGGTAGGCAAGATCATGTGATCTAACTTTTTAATAGGGGGGTGACCAAATTACCTAAGAATAGGGTTTGGAAGCTTTAAAATTTGCTGGAAGGCATTTTGTTTTACCCTCACTAGAATGTGAGAAGGAAAGATAGAAAATGGTGTCGAATAGTATTATTACAAATCCGGAGGCCTTCGTTGCTCTTCGCAACTTGGAACGGACAAATGAAGCATTATCGAGGTCGCAACAACGAATTTCGACAGGGCTGAAAGTAAGTAGCGCGCAAGATGATGCATCTAACTTTGCAATAGCCCAGGGTATCCGCGGCGATGTAAAAGCATTAGGCGCTATTACTCAAGGTTTGAATAACTCCAAGGGTATTGGAAATGTGGCCTTGGCTGGTGTAACCGCCATTTCGAATCTTTTAAGCGACGTAAGGGCGAAACTAACAGAATTAGCAAACGGTGGTATTACAAGCGCTCAGCGAACTATTCTCAAGGCTGATTACGATAAGCTAATGTCACAGGCGATGGCTTTTGTAGATAATGCAAGTTTTAATGGACGTAATTTGCTTATCAGTAATGGGAGTGATGTTGATACGATATCAAACCTTAATGGAACAAATTTAACATTATCTGCGCAGTCTACTCCAGCGGCTTCGAACAATAGTCTCGTCCATTTAATAAGAAGCTTGGCAGGAGCCACGATTGGAGTGACTGGTATTGCTACTGATGCTGGTAATGCGCAGAGTGTCATCCTTCATCAGTACACTGGTCTTGAAACTAATATCAATACAGCTCTTGGTTCTTTGGGGTCTGAAATCAGGGCATTAAATTTTCAAACTGACTTTCTCTCTACCGTTGTAGACTCTACAGAAGTTGGGCTTGGAAACATTGTTGATGCTGATTTGGCGAGGGAGTCTGCTGAATTAACTGCTTTACAAGTTAGACAGCAGTTGGGTGTCCAGGTTTTGGGTATTGCAAACCAGCAGCCACAGATCTTGTTAGGATTATTAGGGCAATAATACCTTTAACGGCTCTTTGTTTAGTTAGATAATGAGGAACTGATAATATGAAAGGGTATGCTGCATATGCCAGAGTGCAACCGACAAATGACTCCCATCGTGATTTGGAATATAAGGTGCTTGGGCAAGTCACTGGAGCATTAATTGAAGCAAGTGCTGAGGGCTCACAGCTCTCTGAAAAATATGATGCAGCACTCTGGAACGAAAAGGTTTGGCATGTTTTTAGATGTGACCTGAGTTCAAAGGAAAACAAGCTACCGGATGATTTAAAGGCATCACTGATAAGTTTAGCCATTTGGGTGTCAAAAGAAACATGCAGAGTTTTGGATAATACCGCCGGTCTGGATGGTTTAATCAATATAAATAGACAGATAATGGCTGGTTTGAATTCTCGAGCGCAAACAACTTAAGAGAAAAGTCATGGTTGCGAGTTAATCAATCTGGCGATCTTTGTCATTATAGGGTTCCACGAATTAGCAGTTTCTTTATAGAAACAGGTCATGCTGGGCGTCCATGGCTGTCGATTGGTTCCGAGACATGTCCAGTCTTTATGTAAATTCAACCCAAAACACCGAGTGCCAACAGCACCTGCCATAGAGATTACGGCAGTCATTGGGCCAATGACAAAATCCAGTTCTTTGATTAGCGCACTGACTTGATCTAGATCATTGAACATATCAATTTTTTCGGGCCGATATATATTTATCCCAAACTCTTGTTCGGCTGCTTTCAATTCTATTTCGCATTCCGTAGGTTGTAGGTTCACCATGCTAATTTTTTTCAAAGAGAAAATTGGTGCTAACTCCTTAATCGAAAAAAAGTAATCATCATATTTTTTGTGGGGTAATGCGGTGTTCCAGCAGAACCCAATCTTTTTTGTTGAGCCAAGGGAATTAAGCCTTTTATGCCAAATGTCTGAATGGCTAGAATTTGGTGTAAGATAGGAATTATTAGTACTAAAACTTTCTATACTGGGGCGCAGGTGCATCGGGAGGTCTCCAAGGGCTGTGTGCGCGGTTAAACCATGTTTTTTTACCAAACTGGCGAAGTCAATTTTTGTAACATTTCCCTCAGACCGTGGTAGTTTTTCAATGAATTCAATTTTTGGAAAGCTTCGAGAGAAAAGTGGAAGTAGGCGTGCATCTGTTTCTACGACGCAAGGGACCGACGCTATTTTTGTTAGATCGTCGAAGCAAGAGGCAAAGCGCAACTCGTCCCCAATGCCTTGCTCTTGGTAGACGAGTAGTTTTCCATTTTGGAGTTTTTCGCCGTCCCATTCTTTTGGTAAGCCGGAGCGTTCAGCAAAAAGCTCTGGTTTTTTGTGACGCCAGCGTGCTTCCTTCCACCCCGAAAGAAGGTTGCCAGTCGCTAAAAGTCCATTCGCCAGCCCCCACCTTACCGCTGGATCGTCTTGGGCTAATTTGGTGGCTTTTTCAAACAAAGGAACAACAGTTTTTAAATCACCTTGCCGTAATTTTAAAAACCCAAGATTATTTATAGCTCGGTGGGAGGTTGGACTCAAAATGACACATTTCAACAAATCTCCACCTTGAGTTCTTGTTTGAGCTCTGACGAAATATGCTTCTGCTAAGTCTGGCTTTATCTTAACAACTTGATTAAGTATTTCCTGGGCTTTTTTCTTATCCCCTAATTCAATCATAGATTGAGCAAGTTTCACTTGCCATAATAATTGCTGAGGTTGTTGGTTTGTTGCTATCGTTAATAATCTGACGGCTTCATTAGCACGTTCTATCCCCATTTCCTCTATATTATGACCTAAATCATGGCTGGAAATAATTAAATTACCAAGGTTGAATAGCGCTTCTGCGTTTAAAGGGCGCAATTGGATGGCTTTACGGAATGCGTGCTCGGCCATCTTTAAATTTGGAACTGTCAATAACACACTTCCATAATGATTAAACACGTCGCTATTATTGGACTTTAAAGGCACCGCTTTCTCTAAAAATTGTAACGCTAGATCATTATTTTGAAGTTGATGATAGGCGACGCCTAAAAAATGCAGTGCATCGGGGTGTTCAGGAGAAATTTGGAGAACTTCTTGATAACATTTCAGGGCGTCTTCAATTTTAGAGGCATTATGGTGGGACAGGCCTATATCGATAAGCTCCTGAACAGATTTTCCTGGTGTCGGCACTTTCATTTACTAATTATCCATTTCCAGTAACGGGGATATGTTCGTACCGAATCTATAAGAGATACCTCTAGTATAGGGCAATTAATCGAATACTTAAATAAACAGTATAGCCAAGTTAGATTTTATTTATTGTGAAGAAATGAAGAGGCAAAAGAAAATGGCCCGTAAATTGCATAATACTTCTCTGAGTTAACATTAGTTTTGTGTTTTAAACAATTCTTAGGGGAGGGGCCGAAAAATGAGTTTAACCACGTCACTTCTTCATGCCCGATCTGGTTTAATTGGTGCTCAAGCTGGACTGGATGTTGTCTCGAGGAACATCGCTAATGCGACAACTGAAGGCTACACAAAAAAAATACACAATCAGTCAAATCTGATTATAGGTGGAACTGGTTCAGGGGTCAGGACCGATGAGGTTACCAGAAAAGTAACCGATACATTGCAGCGATCATTAAGAGAGCAGAATGGTACTATAGAAAAGTTAGAGATTTTAGATGATTTTTTAGGACGCTTAGAATTGGAATTTGGTCGGCCAGATGATCAATCGTCAATATCGGCCAAGCTGACTGATCTAAAGAAGAGTTTTCAAGCTTTTTCAACAGCCCCTGAAAATGCAACTAATGCTATTGGTTTGATCGCTACAGCGGATACACTATCCCGATCTTTCAACGATTTAAACACTCTGATCCAAGATTTACGTGTCGAGGCTGATGGCCGCATCTCGGATAGGGTCACTGAGGTTAACAATTCTTTAACGAGCCTCCAGGAGTTAAATCGGCAAATTGGTCAGAAGGTGGCGGCACAGCAATCTTCAGCTGACTTAGAAGACCAAAGAGACCAACTGTTACTAACGATAAATAAAAATTTGAGCATTGGTTCCTTTGAGAGGACCAATAATAAAATTACAGTATCAACCGCTGATGGACGATTAATGTTAGATGATACGTTAATACCAATGTCATTTGTTGCAACGTCTTCATTAACCGCAGCAACAGCTGGTCAGCCCGTTCAGTTAGGGGGAGCCGACGTAACCAGTTCAATCACAGCCAGAGAAGGCAGTATAGCTGGATTATTAAATTTAAGAGATACGGTTTTACCTGAATTTCAGGTCGTTTTGGATGATCTTGCGTTTAAGGTAGCCGGTTCGTTAGGGACTGTTAGTGTTGGCGGTGTAAATGAAGACCTCAACCTCTTCACGGACGCAGCTGGTAATGTGCCTGCTGCTTTTACAGCAGGTTTTTCTGGAACTATTCGCGTGCGTGCGGCATTGCTAACTACGCCAACAGATATTCGTGATCCTCAAGCTGGAGCTGGATATACCCCGCTTGGAGCGGCTGATAATGCACTCCCTCTTGCAGTGATCAGCTTATTTGAGAGCCAATCAGCGCTTTCTCAAGCGGCGGGAGTGAACAACACAATGGAAGGGTTTAGCGCCGCATTAATAGGAAAAGTTGCCAATCAAAAAGCCGATTACGACACTCAACTCACATTTCAAAAAGTTTTTAGAGACGGTTTGCGAGATAGAGTTGAAAATCAAAGCGGTGTTAACACAGATGAAGAGTTGACCGAGTTAATCAGGCTAGAGGCAGCTTATGGGGCATCGGCTCGCGTGTTAAACGCCGTTCAACGGGCCTTTGATGATTTAATATCAATATTATAAAATTTGTTAGTGAGATTTTATTATGCGAATTTCAAATTTGACACAAGTTAACCGAATTCAGGCCAGTGTTAATAGTTTACAGGCTGATTTAGCGAAGACCGAACAGCAAATTAGTACTGGAAAAATTTCTTCCTCTTACTCAGGGTTGAAGGGGGAAAGCGCCCGAGTGTCTGTGCAGTTACGGGAATCCTTGGAGTCAAGACAATCATATATTGACACCATTAAAACAACGCGTTTGCGGGCAGAAGTAACAGATGCCGCATTAGTTCAAATTCAAACCTTGGCCTCAGACCTGCGGGTTGAATTGATAAAACAGACCCAAGACGTTTATGTTGAGGACCTACCCATTATGAATGAATTCGCTAAAACACAAATAGATCGCTTGGGTAATTTACTAAATTCTGAAGTCGCGGGCCGATTTATTTTCTCAGGTGTTAATTCAGGAACTGCCCCTATCATCGATACGGATACTATGAAAACAAATTTCGCCGCAGCAGTAAACACGACTGTCAATGGCGGGGGAAATACAGCTACAGCAATCGCGACAGCCGCCGATACCTATTTTAATAACAAGTCTGGTAATTTGGCAGCTAACCCGTTCTCGACAACAAATGGTAGTGCCGTAGTAACTGTTACGCACGGAACTCACACTCTGGCCGTTGGGGATCAGGTCACGTTCAGTGGTGGGACGGCTGTTGGTGGATTAGACCTAAACGGAACATTCACCGTCGCAAGTGTTCCCAATGCAAATAGCTATACTTTAACAGCCAACGAAAATGCTGGAGCAACCGCAGCGGGTGGTGGCGGCGCTGTGTCTTATTCAGCTAATGCATGGAATAAATTAGGAACTTTGGCGTCGACCGCAGAAAATACTGTCCACGCATCTGTAGGACTGAATATCTCTTACGGGGAAATGGCTAATCAGGAAACCTTCGCTAATTTATTTGAAGTTCTGAATATTTTTGCAAATGTAAGTATTGCCGCAGGTCAGGAGGGAGAGTACCGAACCTTAGTAGACAATTCTCGAGTAGCTGTTGAGGCTGCTTTTGATAGTATCAATCAAATGATTGCCGATCTTGGTGGGGACCAGTCTCAGTTGACAACAATTGAGAAAAATCATGAAAATGATATAGGTTTATTAAGTAAACAGCTCGGGGACGTAGAAGATATTGACTCATTTGAGGCTATCAACAAGTTTCAAGCTTTACGAACTCAGCTAGAATCATCTTACCAAATAACATCCGCTTCGCGAGGATTTTCCTTAATTAATTTCTTGTAAATTAAAAACGATTATTGTTTGCCGTGTATTCACAATTTGGACTGATTTCATCAAGTGCAATTTTTCTCTGGACAACCCGTAAGAGAAATGGTAATTATTAAGATCTTGGTAAAAAATATCAAGAGTTAGGCACAGGTTCACTCCAGAATGGAGGGTAAAGTGGATACACAGAATATAAATACATCTTCTAATGTGAAGGTGCAAGATAACCAGTCACAGCAACCCCTGCAGAAGGGGACAGTTGGTGCCAGTCTGGAAGCGACAGCGCCACAAGAACGAAGCAAGGCTGGGTTATTTATAACTCCCGTTTTACAATTCGATAGTCAGGCTTTGTCAGTCATATTTCAGGTGAGAGACGGCCTATCTGGAGAAGTAAAGCAAGAGTATCCTCAAGAAAGTGTTGTTAAAGGTCGTTCAGAAACAACGGCTCAAACAAGTAAGGACACGGCACCAGCGGATCTGAATATTAAGTCAGTTCAGGCTGATACTCCGGTTGTACGACCAGAACAAGTTGTTCAACAAAACTCCAGTGTAGATCTCAACACGGCGGTACCTGAGTCAAATGGTTCGGTTGCTACAGCCTCATCTACTACAGGGGTAGCTGTTGGCCTCGGTGGTGTTTCCTAAAAATTGGAGATTACACTTTTTTGGGACTAGCGCAGTTATCACCCTCTAGACTAAAGGGTCGATGCTATTGCGCACGGTATTGGTTAGTATAAAACTAATATTAAATACAAAATCTATTTAAAAATTTGGTGATCTACCAATATGTGGTACAAAGAGGTAGTTTGGTCCTTTATCAAATTGGCGGCGTACAGAATAAGTCGTTAGATAGCGAGGCAGCAGTGGCTGAGAATGAAATCGATGAATTAAACAAGTTGATTGCAGATGGCCTTAGCTTTCATGAATCTGGAGATGTTTCATCTGCTCGTGATTGTTATTTGAAAGTCTTAGAGCATGACCCTAGAAATTCAAAGGCACTTGATTTAGCCGGTTTGCTTTGTATGCAGTGTGGTGAGCCAGATGCGGCCAAGGAATTTTATAATTCTGCAATCGAGGTTGAACCAGATAATCCACGGTTTTTACTCCATTTGGGGATCCTCCTATTAGAACAAGATAAGTTGGTTGAATCTGAGGCGGTGCTGCAACAAGTTTTAGAATTAGACGCCGATTATGCTGATGCTCGGTTCTATCTTGCGCTTAATATGCGGGCTACTAACCGACGTGAAGAGGCTAAAGAGATGCTGGAACTAGCATGTGCTCTCGATCGAGAAAATAGTAACTACCACAAATGGTTAGGCCTGGTTTTTATGGAGACAGGCGATTTAGTCGCAGCGTTGGAGTATACTAAGACAGCTTTGGAGTTAGATGGGGACGATGTAACAGCTTATGTCCAACTAGGGGGGATCTCATGCGCACTAGAAGATCTAGTATTAGCAGAAAAAGCACTCCGGTCGGGTTTAGATATTAATCCTGAGGATATACGGTGTCGTGCTGAACTTGCAGGGGTTTTAATCGAAACAGATCAATTTGAGGCCGCAAAAAAAGAATTAGATACTCTCGAATCAAAAGGAGGAAGGGAGCATGGGATTGCCTTATCAAGCTTAGCTCTCTTTGAGTCTTTTAAAGGGGATGAGCAAAAAGCATTGGATTTAATTGAGAATGCAATGGAGATCGACGGTAAGAGTATCGATGTTTTGTTACGGTCATATAAAATTTTTACCAAACTAAGTGACCCTTCAAAAGCCAACCGTGTACTCGACGCTTTGCAGGATATTGCACCCGACGACTCCAGGGTTATGGGGCTCTTGCTTGCTTGATTTCTATAATTCCGCATGTGCAATGTTAATTCGTAATTATATAGAGACTACCACTATGTTTGAGTGTTTAGAGCAATAGAAGAGCCCTCAGCTGCTGTGTACGCGGCGTAACCTTGCGGTCTAGAACCAAATGCTTTGGTATTCTTGGCATAACCGCGCTGTTTTTTAACTGCGTCTATAACCAAATTGACAACTCTTTCTGTTGCGTCATAGGAACCTCTGAGTGTTAACATATTTTCAGAGAGCACATTCCTAAATTTTTTATAAAGTATCTTTAGATCGGCCCTTTCAATATCACTTAGAGATGTCAGGGTATCTGGCATATCTTGAATATTCTTTTGAGCGTCTAGGTAGTATCTAGTCAACTGTACTTTTCGAGTCTGCAAAGGGTCAATTTCTTCGTAAACCTGGCTATTGAGTATTTCAGTCTCTTTTTGCAAAAGCTCCATAAGTTGGCTCATGCTCTCAACAAAGTTTTCAACTAGGTTTCTTTGCTCCATTTACTTTGCTTCCTGCATTTCTAATAATTGCCGTTCTATAGAGTTTGCGAGACCTATACCACTAGAATTAGAGATCACACTCCCATATTCCTGTATCAATAAATCCCTAAATATGGCTTCACCGTTTCCCCCTCCAGTCAACCCATCAGTCTTTATCCCCTTAAACATATGGCCAAGCATTTGAGAGAGAAATAATCCTTCCAACTTCAAGGCAACTTGTCTTATTTCACCTGAAGATGATGCCTTTGGGTCGAATGTTTTTGATAATTTAGTTGTCTTGTCCAGCAGCATTTGTTGTATTGAATTTGTGGCATCAAAATTGGGTGAAATATTTGTCATTTTTTCTTCCTCTAGAGTAACTCTATTTCAGCTTGTAAAGCTCCAGCTGCTTTTATTGCTTGCAAAATAGAAATCAAATCACGTGGACCTATGCCTAACGAGTTCAACCCGTCCACTAATTCTTGTAAGGTAACACTTTTAGACAATACACTTAGTCTTTTTTCCGCATCCTCATCAATCTCGATCTGGGTTCTTGGAACTGTAACCGTTTCTCCCGCGTCGGAAAACGGCTGAGGTTGTTCCACTTGTGGCGTTTCAGTTATTCTTATTGTTAGGTTACCTTGGGCGATTGCGACTGTGCTGATCCGCACGTTCTCCCCCATAACAATTATGCCAGTTTGTTCGTCAATTACAACTTTTGCCGACATATCGGGAGTAACTTGAAGTTGCTCAATATCTGTTATCAACGCAACATTTTTCCCTCTGTAACTATCGGGTATCACGATTGAGACAGTTGCAGAGTCTCTTGATTGTGCTATCGGTCCTCCATAAAAAGCATTAATTGCCTCGGCAATACGTCTCGCTGTTGTAAAATCTGGGTTTCTCAATGATATTCTTATACTATCGAGGCCTTCAAGATCGAATGCGATTTCTCTTTCAATAATAGCACCGCTAGCTATGCGCCCATTTGTCGGCACTCCTCTGCTAACGGTTGCACCGGCTCCTTGAGCCTCCGCTCCCCCAACAGCGACTGGGCCTTGGGCTACTGCGTACACTTCGCCATCAGCGCCAACCAATGGCGTCACTAATAATGTACCACCTAAAAGGCTCTTTGAGTCACCTATAGCGCTAATAGACAAGTCGATTCGCGTTCCTTGTTTTGCGAATGGTGGCAAAGTTGCTGTAACCATAACTGCCGCGACATTATCGGTTTTAAGCGAGTCGTCACGAGCATTCACTCCCAGACGTTCTAACATACCCACTAAACTCTCTCGTGTGAAAATAGATGACCCTAAAGTATCCCCTGTTCCATTTAAGCCTACAACCAAGCCATAACCAATTAGCATGTTTTCTCTTACGCCCTCGAAATCAACAATATCCTTAATGCGAGTTTGGGCGTTAATATCAACAGCTGTTGTAATAGAAACAGCACAAAAAACCGCCAAAAATAGCGAAGTTTTAAGATGAAAAACTGTTTGTCTGAGGGTATCAAAATAAATCAAGTTACACTACCTTTTTGGATATCTCGGGGGGTAAGTTATTCCCTTATCTAACAGTATGCGAATATCGTGCCATGTTTTATTAATCCCTCTTAAAACTAAAAATGTAAGGGTAAAAAGCATTCTAAGCTAAGGTGATTATTAAAATTATTTTCTTTAAGGCGTGCGTTTGATTTTTAAGGCCTAACTAATCACACAAACGATCACTTCGAAAAAAGTACCGGGTTATAGGGTTCGTGTTATACTGGGGCAAGTGACACGTGATTGAAAAGATCCATAATGAAAGTTGACCAAACTAGACGAAGTACTGTGAGCAAAGTGAAGGCTTCTAGAGGATCTACTGGAGTGCAAGCGGGACAGTTCAGTAATCTGTTAACATCTGAACAAAAAGTAGAATCGATAGCACCAACCAATAAAATATCAGCTATGGATTCTGTTGTAAACGTTCAAGAAATTTCTGGTGAGGATGCTGGTAATAGTGGAACGAAGAAAAGAGCGCACCAAATATTGGACAGATTAGAAGACGTCCGAATGGGTTTGTTGCTGGGGCAGATTTCAAAATCAGACTTGATGGCTTTGTCAGAGATATTAAAAGCTGCAAGAGAAACGGCAGTTGATCCTAACCTTCTGGAATTATTAGACGATATCGAATTAAGAGCTAAAATTGAATTAGCGAAGCTAGATGTTATAAATTGAAGCTGTACGGGTTTTCACTATAAAAAAATCAACTATGGACGAGAAATTTTTATTGCCGTAGTCACAGTACATTCTTATAATCCGCCAACTTTGAGAAATTAGACACCTTTACTTGTTTTAAGGAGGATATGTATGCGTGTGACACTCTCTCCGGACTATGTTCCGTCAGAAGAAGAGAAGTTCATGAATCCGATGCAATTGGAGTTTTTCCGCCAAATGCTATTGGGTTGGCGCTCAGATTTGGTGCATGAAGCCGAAGAAACCTTGAGCAATTTAAATGAAGGTAATCTGCAACAACCAGATATGGCAGATCGCGCATCGTTAGAAACCGATCATCAATTAGAGTTGAGAACCCGAGATCGAGAAAGAAAATTAATAATTAAAATTGATGAAGCCTTATCCAGAATAGATGATGAAAGTTATGGGTTTTGCCAAGATACAGATGAGCCAATTGGATTAAAGCGCTTATTGGCGCGACCCATTGCTGTTCTAAGCTTAGAGGCTCAGGAAAGGCACGAACGTCAGGAACGCACCCACCGGGAAGAATAATAGTAATTGTTTTTTTTTGATATTCTTCCCGATCCAAACACCTAGATCTAGCTTCAATCTAAAAAGGCATTAGTATCTGGAGAACTTCGGCTCCATACCGCATCTGCTGGAGGTCTTGTAATTGTCCTCTTCCTCCATAAGCTATTCGAGCTTCAGCCATCTGATCGTAACTGACAGTATTTGCTGAGGCTATATCTTGGGGTCTTATTATGCCTCCAACCACAACTTCTCTTATTTCAAAATTCACTCTAATTTCTTGACGACCAAAAAGAACAAGATTCCCATTTGGTAAGCGTTGGGTAACTACTGCTGCAATTCTCAAATTAACAGTCTCTTCTCTATCAATACGTCCTCTTCCATCATTTGCTGTGCTGGCGTCTACGTCTACCAAAGAAGAGTTTGTGACTGGCTCAGGAAGTACATTCCCAAATAAAGTCTCGAGCCCAAATAAGTTGCCGATACCAAAGTCTTCTGTCGCGGTTCTATTTTGCCGTGTTCGGTTATCTAGTTGCGCTTCATCCTCTATAGCGACTACAACGGTAATAATATCCCCAATTTCGCTGGCTCTTTGGTCTTTAAAAAAGGCCCTTGATCCCTCTTGCCAAAGCGAATTTGGCTGGCGAGTTTCTTTCATGGGCATGGGCATAGGCATTGAGACAGGTTTGTAGTTTTGTGTTTTATTTGGGTTACCGATACTTGATAATTCCGGTGAAACTCCAACATTGGCGAGTTTGTCCAAAGTGGTACAAGATATTAAGGAAATAATTAAGGTCATAAAGAGAAACCCCTTTAAAACAAAACAATTTATTTTAGTAAACATAAAACGGTATCCCTTCTGTGAGTCATCGTTATAAGACATGCCTAGTTGAGAACAGACTGCGTTGGTATTTGGATAATGGTAAGATTAGGAGCTATAATTTTTGCTTCTATAATCTTGTTGCTTCTCGGATTGCGGATTTTAATAATTTCATTACGTGACCCTGACTCAATTGAAATCCCTCGTGTAGATAGTGACATAGCGTCGTTCCGGAGTTGCACTACGACAAAATCGCCTTTATTGACTAATTTCTGTGGGCGGATGTCCGAGGCGCGTATTATTCTTCCTGCAATCAATGGCCGTCGAGCCACTTGATCTCTTAGCTGTTCAGCTGAACTTACAGAATTATAGTTGGTGTTTTTTGATCTTATTTTTTTCCAGGATATGTCATTATGTTTTATGATGCCACCAGAGCTAATGTGTTTTTTTAGAACAGGCATCGCAACTAATGGATGAACCCTGCCACTAAGTAATAGTTGCATCGGTTCTGAACCCTCTGTGTCAATTTTTATAGAAGCTCGAAAAAAATTAGACCTATCGTCGTAGCTCAGGTCATCAATTGTTGCGACTTGTTGTGAGCCGTGCGGGACAAGTATTCTTCTCTGTGGTCTAGAAAAATCAATCTCAACCTCATAATTCAAAATATTTGAACTTAATTCATTTTCTATTAATTTTCGAAGCACCTTTAGTGAAAGTTCCTGGCTTTCTCTCACGACAGAGCGTGATACTCGTTTTGTATTGGGCCGCCACAGCAATTTATTATTCAGAATGATCGTTTTTAGATCCCTATATCGAAATATAAATTTTTTACCTAAGGCAGGTGTTGTGGCTATTACGGTATCACTCTCAAATGGAATATTGTGGAATAAATCGCTAAGCCAAACTTGATCAGCTCTAACATTAATTTCTTTTTCGGGTTTCAGATACACGGGGGAGGTTGCTTCCGAGGCTGTGGCAGTAAACCCTACGATAATCAAATGTGTGACTGAAATGATTAATGAAATAAACAAAAATCTTAATCTATCTGACATTTCTTGCTCCAGAGGCTCTAATATTAATGAGTAAGGTTATCGTACGTTATTAACCGCAGCCATCATTTGGTCGGCAGTCTCTATGACCTTCGAATTAAGTTCATAGCCCCGTTGAGCAGTAATTAAGTCTGTAATCTCATGAACAGCATCAACATTCGAGGATTCTACGAACCCTTGCGAAATTGTTCCAAAACCATTAGCCCCAGGATTGGCTGTTATAGCCGCTCCAGAAGCCTCTGTTACTTTTAATAAATTACGTCCAATATGCTCTAGTCCTGCTTTATTCTGGAATGTCGCTATCTGTATTGTTCCAGCCACGGTCTCTGTTGTTTGGCCATCAAACTTCAAAAGAACTTGTCCATTTTGATTAATAGTAATTCCCGTTGCAGCCTGATCGATAACAACAGCTGGTAATAATTCAAAACCTTCCGCATTTACTAACTGGCCGGCATTGTTTAGCTGAAAAGACCCATCGCGGGTGTAACCCGTATCGCCATCTGGTAATTGAATTTGGAAAAAACCCTCGCCATTTACCGCAATATCGAAAGGATTATCAGTTAAAACTAATGAGCCTTGCTCTGATATGCGATAAGTTGAGGCTATTCGTGTACCAACCCCTAATTGTATGCCTGAGGGAATAATTGTCCCGGCATCAGAGGAATTACTCCCTACCCTTCTTAAGTCTTGGTACAATAAATCCTGGAACTCAGCCCGGTGTCTTTTGAACCCAGTAGTCGTCATATTTGAAATATTATTCGAAATAACTTCTACGTTAGTTTGTTGAGCCAACATCCCAGTTGCTGCTATATTCAAAGCCTGCATAGTTTTACTCCTAAATCGTTAAATTCTCTATTTATGCGTTTTGAGACTCACGCCCAAGCCGGCGCACCACGTTTTGCTGTCTTTCAGCTTCTCTCTCTAAGAATTTCCCTATAGCTTCATACGAACGTTGAATATCAACCATACGTACCAACTCTTTAACTGCGGTTACATTTGCTGTTTCAAGAGTGCGTTGGTGTAAGGTTGAGTTTTCAGCTGGTAATGCTTCCTGGGTCGTTTCATATTTGCTACTCCCCTTTTTCTTCAAGAGTTGAACGTCATCAAACTCTACTAATTGTAGTTTTGCTACAATCTCATTATCAAGAGAGACTGTACCATCGATTGCAATCTCTACTTTGCGGCCATCTTGTGGGATAATAATAGGACCACCTGCGTCGTCTATAACCGCATCACCGTCGCGAGTTATTAATTGGTTATCGGCGTTAAGAGAAAATGCGCCATTTCGAGTGTATTTTGTTCCATTCCCATCATCTATAGCAAAAAAACCTGGACCTTTTACCGCTACATCAAAATCATTTCCAGTGACCCGGAAGCTACCCGGTTCAAAACTTACTGAGGTTCCATGATCAATGACAAAATCTAGTTTTTCTCTTGAGCTGGTAATGGTTGGGGCGGCTGAATATATACCTAGTTCCCGTTTGAAGGACGTTGTATTTACATTAGCTATATTGTTAGCTACTAAAGATAATTCGCGCCGCAATGCAGTTTGACGCGAAAGACCTATATAAATTGCATTTTCCATCAACAAGTTCCCTTACGTTTGAAAGCCGTAATAATTTATTTGTTTTATTGATTGCATAGGCCGTGCCAAAAAAATATTGCATAGAAACAGCAGTTTACGAGAATTTAATAGAAAATTGTTAATACCATAGGCATTTATGGTTGCTGTTAACGGCATTTATTGCCGGCTTCACTTTTATTTTAGAGTGTAACCTATCAGTATAAAATGTTATGAATTATGAGTTTATCTGGGGTGTATACTGTATGTCGTGTTACTCTTTCGAATGAACGCTTTATACTGTATACCATGCAGGGAGGCATGCGGATTGCATGACTGCAGTGTTTTGAATGCAATATGTATACGTTTCTATCAATTTAACAATGAAACTTTGGGTATTCGACGGATAACATAGGGAATAGTTTCATGGCCGATGAAGCCGAAGATTTAGTTGATGGCGAAACCGAGGAAGACGGTGGCGCCAAAAGAAAAAAAATTATTCTTTTTGTGGTTTTACCAATACTGTTGCTTCTTGGTGTTGGGATAGGCGCATCAGTGATGCTGGGAGTATTTGGTTCAGAACCGCCACCAATCGACGACGAATCTCAAGCAAAAGTTGAAGAAGTTGTCGCGCCAACTGTTCAAACTACTTTCTTTGAAATCCCTGATTTGATAGTAAATCTCAACACTAGTGGTCGAAAATCTGCTTTTTTGAAGATAAAAATTTCATTAGAAATTGCTAATCCAGCCGACATCGATGTAATAAATCAGATGTTACCTCGAATTGTAGATAATTTTCAGGTTTATCTTCGAGAATTACGCATAGAAGATCTGCAAGGATCAGCTGGAATGTATCGGCTCCACGAAGAATTACTCAGAAGAGTAAACATTGCTGTGCGACCAGCTAAGGTCAAAGACGTATTATTCAAAGAGATGTTAGTTCAGTGAGGTAGAGATGACGACTGATGAGGAGGCTTTAGCGGCTGAATGGGAATCTGTCGGAGATGACAGTGATCCAAGTGCTGGGCAGGTGTCTGAACCTGTTTTGAACCAGGCTGAAATAGATAGCCTGCTGGGCGTTGACGATGACGATGAAGGAATGATCTCGGGCATGCAGGCCATTGTCGATTCAGCAATGGTATCGTACGAACGATTACCGATGTTGGAAATTGTTTTTGATAGGCTGCTTAGAATGATGTCCACTAGTCTACGTAATCTAACCTCCGATAATGTTGAGGTCTCTTTAGATAGTATAACATCTATAAGGTTTGGTGATTACCTCGAGACAATTCCCATGCCTGCCATGATCAGTGTCTTTAAAGCTGAGGAATGGGATAACTATGGTTTGATGATAGTTGATTCTGCTCTTATTTATTCCATAGTCGATGTGCTATTGGGTGGAAGACGCGGAACCGCTGCTATGCGTATTGAAGGACGACCTTATACTACTATCGAAAGGAACCTTGTTGAAAGGATGGTAACGGTAGTTTTAAGTGACTTATCCGCTGCTTTTGACCCACTTAGTCCTGTGACGTTTCGCTTCGATCGTTTAGAAACTAACCCAAGATTTGCGACGATTGCGAGACCGGCTAATGCTGCCGTTTTAGCTCGTCTCAGAATAGATATGGAAGATAGAGGAGGGCGTATAGAATTGATGCTGCCGTATGCTACTTTGGAGCCTGTTAGAGAACTTCTATTGCAAATGTTTATGGGTGAAAAGTTCGGGCGCGATTCTATCTGGGAAACACATTTAGCGAATGAACTCTGGAATACTGACGTTGAACTTGACGCAGTTTTAGATCAGGTGGTTGTATCTTTGAGTGAAGTCATGAATTGGCGACCAGGATCACAAATTATGTTGAACGCTGTTCCATCCTCGCCTATTGGTCTACGATGCGGGGAGATTCCATTATTTGTTGGCGGAATGGGACAAAAAAATGGAAATATGGCAATAAAAATAAATAAGAAACTTCGAAAAATGTAGATGGGATTTAATAGCCTAATGGTCTGGTCTTTAATTATAGAAGGTTTTCTAGTAGCTCTTTTATTTGTTACCATTTTTTGCGTTATAAGGCTCAACAAGCGGTTATCAGCTATACGCTCTGATAAAAACCAACTTGAGAAACTTACAGACCAGTTGAAAATAGTAACTGAGAGAGCTGGCTCTAGCCTAAATGGCTTTAGAAAAACAGCGGAGCAGGTAAAAATAGACTTAGATGCAGCGACTCAAAAAAGTCAAGCTATGAGAGATGAGTTAGCTTTTCTAATAGAGCGAGCAGATGCAAGCGCTGATAAACTCGCCCAATCAAATAGTAATGAGATTAATGATGCTCTTCAAAATAAAAAATTTACCGCGGAAGAGCCATCAATAGAGAGTTCGATTATAGATTTTGAAAATATAGACTTACAAGCCAAGCAAGATGCTTTCGATCCAGATCCTCAGCACAATATAAGTACGTCCGAAGCCGAACTAGAATTGATTAGCGCGTTGAAAAGGGGCAGGTGAATGGCGTATGCAAAGAATGGTCGTGCTGTTCAGTCTAAAAATCCTAATGCCTCATTGGACACAGTTTTGCATCAAAGAATGGAAAGAACTAATAATAATCAATTTCATGAAGACAAAGAAACTGAAAAGGTGTTGCCAAAAAGTACTTTCCAAAAAGCAAAGAGGCTTGTTAAGCCGTTTGAAATGAGAGTCTTGCCTGTTTTCGTTTTAGTAGGCTGTTTACTGTTAGTCATAAAAGTCCCAAATATCTATCATGCTGTTGAAATTATGCTGACTGATACACGAGTTGTCGCTTTCGCAGAGGCACAAGAAACAACAATTCCAAAGTCTGGTAAAACAGAATCAACATCTATTAAAAAAGTTAATAAAACTAGAGTTGGGGCGGTGCCAAACGCAGAGAAGCCGTTGGACCCCGTCCTATTTACTCGATCAGAGATTGAGTTATTACAAGAGCTATCGAAAAGGCGTAAAGAGTTAGATGGTCGTGAGAGGGCTATTGTGCAAAGAGAGGGCTTGCTGATGGCTGCAGAAAGTAGATTAGAGGTAAAAATAAATGAATTAGAGCTTATAAAAACGGATATAGAAACGTTAATAACGAAATACAATGCGCAAGAAGAGGAAAAATTTAAGGGGCTAGTGGCTATATACGAGAAAATGAAGCCAAAGGACTCTGCTCGAATTTTTGACGAACTTGATATAGAAATTCTGTTAGAGGTTTTTGAGCGTATGAAATCCTCTAAATCAGCCTCAATTTTAGCCAAAATGAAGCCAGCAGGAGCAAAAGAGATAACTTCCAGGATAGCTGATAGGAGAGAAATGCCAGAATTAGGCCTAAAGAAATAGTGTTAGGCAAGTGAAAGCATTTTAATTTGCGACACATCATTATGAGAGTGCGCTTATTTTTGCGAGTTTATTGATTAATATAAAATTAGGAAAATAATTAATCAGGCGTTTTGCCTATAATTTAGAGAATATAACTGAAAATGCCCCAAAGAGTTTTTAAGCAACAACATAATAGCTCATCACTTTCTCAGCTTTTTTTGAGCCTGTTTTTGTTACTGTTAGCCTTTTTTGTCTTTCTAAATTCTATCTCTTCCTATGAAAAGAAGAAAAGCTATGATGTGGCGAAAAGTGTACGTGCGCACTTTCCAAATTTAGCACCACAAGGCGAGAATAATAACGTTTTTGGAAAAAATAGAAGCAATGAGATAGAGCCGGATACTCTCAAGCTTATTGAAGATGCATATCAATCGATCCTGCCAAATATGAAATTGGGAAAAAGCAATCAATCTGACAGTGTTGAAATCAGTATTCCTATGCAGTCTCTTTTTGATGATTTTTCGGGTTTACCAAATAAAAATGCTCCTGTGTTCTTGCGTAATATAGCCGAAATTTTAAAACAAAAAGAAGACACTTATCAATTAGCAATGGAGATTTTTTTTGGTTATGATTCTTCATTAATGGGAGTTAAGTTAGATGACAGGTTGCAATCCAAACTAACTTTCTTAATAGAGACACTAATTCATGCGAACGCTCCTAAAGGTTATGTTTCAATTGGGTTAGAACCTCGAGATACCAGGTATATTCGGTTCAAAATTTCTATTAGATTAAAAAATAGTCGTCTAAATCGCTTGGGCTCCCCTTAATGGAAAACGACCGTATTAAAAAAAGATGGAATAAGAAATCGGATCCAAATTCTAGATGGCTCATTAATAATGCGACAAAAGAGGGTAATCCAATTTGGTTAGTGACGTTCGTTGATTTGATTTCGTTATTACTAGCTTTTTTCCTTATGCTTTACTCGATGTCTTCAATCAAACAAGTTGATTGGGCAAGTTTTGTTGCGGCTCTTGATAATGAGCAAATTATTGACGAAGGGAAAAAGGTTGGTTCTAAGAAAGAAGTAACATCCCTGATTCCCGTCGTAACTTCGGACGGTTTAGGAATATCATATTTAAAGGCAATTTTACAGGCAGAGATGATAACGGACCCGCTCCTGAAATTTGTTGAATTCAACGAAAAAAATGATCGATTGGTGCTATCCTTTCCCTCCAGTTTAATTTTTCAGTCAGGTTCTGCCACTTTACTTCCCAAAGGAAAAGCAGCTTTATTTTCTCTCTCGGAAAAACTTTCAAATATTAATAATCGTGTGGTTTTAATCGGCCACTCTGACACCAACCCTATTAGTGTCTCTGGAAGATTTAAAAATAATTGGGTATTATCGTTGATCAGAGCTTCAGCAGTTGCCGATGCCTTGGTTGCGTCAGGTTACAGGAAACCACTAAATATTCTTAGCCTTGGGGATACAGAGACTTATCAAAATAAAACTTCCGTCAACAACCAAAAGAAATTGGCGAGAAGAGTCGATATTATTATTTACTCTATGCGAGATAAAGGATGAATAAACACCCTAATAAAAAAATATTTTTTTCCTTCGTGTTTATTTTCATTTGGGGTGCTTTGATAGCAATTAGTGACCCGTCCTATGCAAAAATTAGTGCAAAGAAAACCGAGGACTTTGATCGCTTGGTGTTTGATTGGAAGGCTAAGGTTAAATATTCTGTCCAACGTTTTGGATTAGAGCTTTTAATTGAGTTTGATCAACCTGTTAAAGGCGATATGCAAACCGCGGTAAAGAAACTTGGGCAGTTTGTAAAAAGTGCTAACATTCAAGGTTTAGGCAAGGAAGTAGTAATCCGATTTACCGCAAAACACAAATATAAGGTTTATCGCATCGGAAACTCAATCAGTGTAGATGTTGGCCGCTTGGAACAGAGAAGTAAGGCAGACCAGATCCAAAAGAGCAAAAATGAAAGGCCAATATCAATAGATAAAAAAGTAGTGATTAGGGTAGGAGAGCATTTAAAATATAAACGTATTGTATTCGAATTACCTGCCCTAACAAAATACAGAGTTCAAGATTCAGATACGCAGATCGACCTGCTTTTTAATGATTATTTTGAATTAGATAACATTTTTAAGGCGAAGAAAGGTAATGCCAATTTATTAGGAATTAACTCTACAAAGTCTAAGGCTGGTGGCCTCGCTATTTCAATACCCAAGGTTAAAGGAAGTAAGTTTAGGCATTTTTTAACGGGTAAAAAGATCGTTGTTGATCTTTTTAAAGAGAAGGCGAGTGATAGTATAAAGTCTGTAAACCCAAAGGTGCCAACAAATATTAGCATCGGCAATGCTGGAAAAGATCAAGACGAAAATAAAAAATTTCTTGTGAAGCAATTGGGATTGAAACAAGTCCAACAGTCAAATAGTCAGATGTCAGAAAAAGAAGTAATTCAGCCCTCTGTAAATATTATTTCTAAAAAAGAAGAACTGTCGTCACCAGAATTAATAGAAAATACAAGTTCATCAAAAAGAAAGTCGAAAGCAACGAAATCAGAAAAAGATATCATAATAGTAGGAAAACAGGCTGATGACAGCGCATTATCGGAAGGGTCAAGCAGTCAAGTGGAAAAAGTAGCGGACGTTGTTGATGGAGCCTCATCTCAGTTTTTTAACCAATCTAAGTGGTCGGTCAACAAATTAAGGGACGATGTAAAAAATACGGTATCAGGTCCTGATGTTAAGGTAAGACTGCTGAAGAATAATGATGTAGATTCTTTATTCTTTGATTGGGAAAAAGATGTTTCGGCAGCTGTTTTTACTCGAGCGGGGAATTTGTGGGTTGTTTTTGGAGAGGAGGCCCGATTTGATCTATCAAGAATTCAAAATGTTAAAAAAGGAATAATTGGTGATTTCGAGCAGTTATCTGTCAAAGGCGGGGCTGCGTTTTTAGCGAAAGTCGTGCCAGGTATTTCTCCAGCAGTGTGGAGAAAAGGTAGCTCTTGGGTCGTGGATTTATCCGCTAGAGTGACTAGACCCGATGTTGACCTAAAGTTAGTCACACAACAAACAAGCCCCCAAGGACCTCGAGTTTTTATTTTAGCAGATGGCATAGGAAAATATATAGAGACATATGACCCTGATGTGGGAGACAGAGTGTTTATAGTTCCTTTGTCTCCCTTGAGTAGAGGTATAGAAATGTCTCGAAGATTTGCTCAGTTCGAGATTTTAAAATCGGCACAAGGTCTTATTGTGCGCCCTTTAATTGATGAATTAGAAATTCGCATAATGCCCGATGGTGTAGCGATTACTGCAAGCCAATTTAAGGGGCTCGAAGTATCCAAACGGCAAGCAGTATCGGGCCAAACAATATCGGGTGGGGTACAAATAGATGGATTGCCGAAGGGGTTAGAACCAGGAAGAATATTTGATCTAGAATCATGGCGTCAAAATACGAAGCCAGAAGAGTTTTTAGAAATGAAGCAAAATATTCAACAACAAATTTCACAAGCGACGAGTATTGCGCGTGGAGGGCCAAGATTGAGACTGGGTCAGTTTTACTTTTCCAAAGGTCTTGCCGCAGAGACAATGGGCTTATTGCGTACTATATCTGATTCGGATGAAGACATGGCGCGAAGACCAGATGTGATTGCTTTGCGTGGGGCTAGTCATTTTATATTAGGTAGATTTTTAGAAGCAGAGAAAGAGCTTGATAATAAGGTCTTAAATGGTTTTTCTGAAGCCGAGTTATGGAGGGGAGCTTCAAATGCGGCTCAAGGGAAGTGGGCGGCCGCCATTGAACATTTCGCCAGAGCGGGAGAGATACCTGGCGACTATCCGAGAAATTTCTCAATCCAACTCGCTTTATTGGCAGCCGAGTCTGCAATTAGAGCAGAGGACTACAGAGGAGCAGGGGTTTTTTTGGATGCCATAGCGCAAGGGCGGCCTACCATTGGAGAACAAGCAAGATTAAACTATTTGAGGGGCAGGGTTCTCTATGCATCTTCTGATACACCAACAGCGTTGAATTATTGGCGACGATTAACCAAAGGGTCTGATCGATGGGCAAGAGTAAGAGCTAAAAGGGCCTTGATTGAACATAAATTGCGAAAAAATACAATAACTCGTATGCAAGCTATAGAGCGTTTGGAACAGTTGCGTTTTGCTTGGAGAGGGGATCAGTTAGAGTTTGATCTGTTGAGGCGACTGGGTGAGCTTTATATTGAGGAAAAAGATTTCCCGGCTGGTTTGAAGTCTTTGCGGCAAGCGGTGACATATTTTCCTAATAATATTGGAGCTCGCGCTGTGTCTAAGAAAATGACAAAAAGTTTCTCAGGTATTTATACAGATGGTACATCAGATGCTATGACACCACTTACTGCACTTGCGTTATACGATCAATTTCGTGAGTTAACGCCAGTAGGAAGGCGAGGAGATAAAATTATTCAGCGCCTTGCTGATCGTTTGGTAGAGGTAGACCTATTAGATAGGGCGTCGATCCTTTTAGATAGGCAAGTTCGCTTTAGGTTGCAAGGGGTTCAAAAAGCACAGGTAGGAAGTAGATTGGCATTAATAAGGCTGTTGGACAGACAGCCCGAAACAGCTTTAGAGGCTCTAGATGAAAGTGTCGCGCCAGGCTTAGATTCTAAATTAGCACTTCAAAGAAAGCGACTACGTGCTCGTAGTGTTTTCGAACTAGGGGATAGTGAGACTGCACTAAAATTGATAAAGACTGATACAGAACGAGACGCAGATCTTTTGAGGGCAGATATTTTCTGGCGAACTAGAAACTGGGTAAGTGCAGGAAAGATTTTTGAACGTTTGATTGGAAATGATGGTCAAGATGGGAGACGAATTAACGACTTATCTGCTACTTTAATTTTAAATTGGGTAGTTGCTTTATCAATGAGTGAGCAGGGAGAAGTAATAAATAAAGTGAGGCAAATTTACTCTTCACAGATGGATATGACACAATATCGAGAGGCTTTCCGATTAATAACTAATAAGACAGATGGGGACATTCAAGACTTTCGAACTTTGACGGACCGATTTAAAGAAATAGGGCGATTTCAAGCATTTTTGACGACTTACAGAGAAAAACTAAAGACAAAGTTACTTAGTGAGATGAATTAGAAACTTATTTTTCTAATTTAATTAATAACTAAGTGCTTTTACTACCCTGCTCCAAAACTTTTGACTAATGAACCGGAGATTAGATACCAGCCATCAACCAAAACAAAAAATATCAGCTTGAAGGGAAGTGAGACGATAATTGGAGGGACCATCATCATACCCATAGACATTAAGATAGAGGCTACAACCATATCGATTATAACAAATGGCAAATAAATCAAAAAACCAATCTCAAATGCCCGTCTCAATTCACTTATCATAAAAGCCGGTATAAGTACTTGCAGTGGAGCATTAGAACCTGTTTGTTCAGGTTCAACTTTGGCTATACCTTCAAAAAGCGAGAGATCTTTATCTCTTACTTGCCGTAACATAAATGTTCGAAATGGTATTGCTGTTTTCTCAAAAGCCTCGGCTTCATCTATTCTTTCTTCTATTAACGGTAAAATTCCAGTCTTCCAGGCCTGTTCAAATGTCGGTGCCATAATGAATGCGCTCAAGAAAAGTGCCAAACTAATCATAACTACGTTTGGAGGCGATTGTTGCGTGCCTAAAGCGGTTCTTAAGAGGGATAGAACGACTACAATACGAGTAAACGATGTTATGGTGACTAATAGGCCAGGCGCTAGAGATAAAACAGCTACGAGCGCAACCATTTGTAATATTCGAGCTGTGGTTGAACCGCCCGGTTCTCCTATGTCTAATGTTAAGGTTTGGGCATAAGCTGGTTCAGTTGTCCCAAAAATAGTTGCTGAAACCAGACTAACAAAAAATAGCAACCCGACCTTTCTGTACCAAGAACATAGTCTGGAACCATTTATTTGTTTATTCTTCAAAAACTGCCTCCAGAAAAAAATATCTACAACTTTTGTGGCTTTTTATCTTGAGCTTCAAGTTCATCTCTAAACTCAGGAATCTTATTTATTTTGCTTTCTGAAGTAGCTATCAAAAGGTTACCATCTTGCCCTATTAATATTAAATATTCCTGTGTATCCTTCTTAACGGACACGAGTTTGTTTTTCGCGTCAATCCTTAATATTTCTTCTATACTGAGCCTATTCCCTAAAATTCTATTATTGGAAAACCTCATCAAGTTGAATCGTTTGATGCCCCAATATAACAGACCTATGAGTGATAACGTAAAAACTAATGCAGAAATGAATCGCAGATAAAAACTTAGTTCCATTTTTATGCCAATTAATCAATTAAAGATATATCAATAAAACCAATAATCTTGATGGTAAAGTTAAAACCTGCGTTTATATTTTGAGGCGGATTGATAGGCTTTTGATGCTTTGGTGATTAGAGTTTTGTCTGTTGAATTGGCATCGGTTTTTCGTTCTCTGATAATCACGGCAAGTTTATCTAGGGATTTTATTAGATGTGGAAGTTGATCTGCAAGGCGTTTAGCATCCTCTGGTTCGAGTGCAGGTAATTGTTTGCATAATTTATTTATGCGGCTCTCGATCTCTGATGAACTTGGGATTACACCATCTTCTTGCAAGGAGTGCTCGGCTTTTGTTAATAAACTTTGTACTTTTTCTAATTCAAGCTCCAATATTCCAGCGTCTGAATTAGTCATTAGGCATCATCCTCATCACTCTTCTTGCAGTCTTTAATTTTAGAATTGGCATTGTACACATAGCTTAAAATCTCTGCTACTGCTGCGAAAGCTTCTAGCGGTATTCCGCAGTCTACTTCCACAACGGATAATATTTCTGCTAAATCTTCATCTGTACGAACTTTAACGTCATTGTCAAATGCTAAGCGAAGTATATTTTCTGCTATTGCCCCATGGCCTTTTGCCACAATTGTAGGTGCAGAACCACGTTGCCTTTGATCTTTGATAGCGAAAGCTACAGGCCTTTTCGACATAACTGCCTCGTTAAAACGGTAAATAAAATTTTTAGCATAGAGATGCTAGTCTATTCAAAAAGAGAATTATTTAAAGAGCAATTAACTGGACGTACATCAAAATGGTACAGTAATTGCATTCTTTATGAAAGAGCATTTTAGTTTGTGTTTTAGAAGATTTTCATAAAGCGTAATCGCTTAGTATTTGGATTTTAGGAGATATTATGAATCTAGGAAATTTAAATGTTTTTAGCGCAGCTACAGTCAAAATGGGGTGGTTAAACGAACGTCAAACCGTGCTAGCACAAAATATAGCCAATGCTGACACTCCAAATTACCGGGCAAAGGACCTAAAAGCGCCAACTTTCTCGAAAGTAATGCATGGCAATGTTAATATGCAGATGTCCAAGACCGCGGTGGGGCATATGCTTGGCGCAGGAGCTCAATCAGATTCTCGTGTTATTAAAGAACGAAATAAGGATGTCTACGAGGTTAGTCCAAATAAAAACGCAGTGGTAATGGAAGAGCAATTAATGAAAGTAAGCGAATCTAGTATGAGCTATAAGCTTGCAAGTTCTATTTACAGTAAAAATTTATTAATGTTCAAAATGGCACTTAATGGTAGTGGCAGATAAAAAAAGACGTTAAGGAGATAAGAAAAATGGCAATAGATCTCAATAATGCATTAAAAATATCAGCATCGGGAATGAAAGCTCAGGGGACCCGGTTGCGGGTGATATCGGAGAATATAGCTAATCAAGACTCTGTTGGACGAACTGAAGGCGCAGATCCTTACAGACGAAAGACTATTGTTTTTAAAGATGTTATGGATAGACAATTAGGGATCGATTTAGTTCAAGTTTCGAAGATAGGCCGTGATGATAGTAACTTTAAAATATCATATGAACCATATCATCCTTTAGCAGACGAAAATGGATATATTAAGCGTCCAAATGTGAATGGTTTAATAGAAATGATGGATATGCGTGAAGCACAAAGAACATACGAAGCTAATTTGACAGTTTTAGAGTCTTCCAAGAAGATGATACAGCGGACAATAGATTTGCTGCGGAGTTAAAAGACGGGCTGGCTGAAAGTGTTATTTTCTGATATTTTCTATTGTACATAGCAAGGAGATCTTTGATGATAAATAAAGTAGCTGGAGCCTTATCAAATATAGCAAAGAGCCCTGCGGCTAATAATGATATTTCCAGCGGGCAGGTTGGACAGGATTTTTCTTCTTTCATGAAAGATGCCGCAAAGGACTCGGTTAATACTCTAAAGGAAGGTGAGCTGATGAGTATTAAAGGAATTAGTGGCGAGGCAGATTTAACTGACGTTGTGTCAGCTGTTAATAGTGCTGAAGCCACATTGCAGTTGGTCACTACTCTTAGAGACCGTATCATCCAGGCTTATCAAGAAATAATACGTATGCCTATTTAAATTACTATTTACCTTTACTATTTGAAAATAAATAGATGAACGAAGTCGAAGCAGTAGAAATTGGCCGAGAGGCAATTATGATAGTCTTGACAATGTCTATGCCGATAATGGCGGTGGCATTGATTGTGGGGCTACTTATTGCGCTGTTCCAGGCTTTGACTCAATTGCAAGAAATGACATTAGTATTCGTGCCGAAAATAGTAGTGGTTTTTGGCGCTCTGATATTTTTTTTACCGTTTATGTTAACTACTCTTTCCAACTACATGACCAGTTTAGCAGATAAAATAATAGGTTTGAGTTGAATAGAAATAAGATGATTAAATATGCTGGTGTAGTCTTTTGAAAATTAAGAAAAAGAAATAGTATTGTGCCTTTAGAGCAATTCTTGCCTTTACAAGTTTACGCATTTTTACTGGTTTTTTCGCGGTTGGCAGGCACTGTTATGCTATTGCCTGGTATTGGAGAAGCATACGTTCCTGCCAGGTTACGGTTGCTTTTTGCGTTGCTTCTTGCGGTGATTGTTGCTCCCTTAGTGTCCAGTTTTTTGCCTGCTGAACCGACTAATATTTTTGTTTTGTTTAAAATCTTGCTTGCTGAAATTTTGATTGGAATTTACATCGGAATAATTTCTCGTGTGCTTCTGTTGACCCTTGATTCCGCAGGGCGGTTTATAGCTCTTACAATAGGAATGGCTAATGCAGAAGTTTTTAATCCAAGTATATCCAGCCAAGCCTCTTTGCCTGGCTTATTATTGACTACTATGGGTGTTCTGATATTGTTCTCTACAAATATGCATCATACCTTAATTTTAGCGGTTTCTGAGAGCTATACTATGTTTCCTGCAGGAACTTTTCTTCCTACTGGTGATATGGCGTTTGTCTTGGCAAGAATTGTATCCGATAGTTTTCGGCTTGCCCTTCAAATATCTGCACCCTTTATTGTATTGAGTTTAGCCTTTTTTATGGGGATGGGTATGTTGGCAAGACTAATGCCGCAACTTCAAATTTTTTTCATCAGCCTACCAGTTCAATTAGCCGGTGGACTTTTTGTTTTCTCTGCCGTGTTAAGTGGCTTATTTACAGTTTTTATTGAATATTATGGTACGCATGTAAATCAATTTATCATAACTAATTAATAGAAAGAAAGCGTTTGTCTGAAGACTCAGATCAGTCACAAAAAACCGAGGAAGCCACTCCACGACGTCTCTTGGAGGCCCGTGAAAAAGGGCAAGTAATGACGTCACAGGAAGTGTCTCATGTAGCCATCATGGTAGGGGGGGCTCTCACAGCTGGGTTCCTAGGGCCCTTTTTAGCGATGAAAATTGCAGCAGTTAGTAGTGGGCTATTGCAAAATTTCCATGAAATACGGGTGGATGCTGCCAATATAGGAAATGTTTTCCTAGAAATATTATTTGAGCTTTCCTTAGGAGTTGGACCGACAATGTTACTACTTATGGCTTTGGGGGTAGGGGCAAAATTAGCTGTCAGTGGCTTTGTTTTTAGTTCCGAATCGTTAACCCCAAAGCTTGACAGGATTTCACCGATCAAAGGACTAGGAAGGTTAGTAAGCATTAAGTCACTGGTTGAGTTTTCCAAAGGTCTCATTAAATTATCAATCGTCGCATCAATTGTTGGCATGGTTGCTGTACCGCAATTGGATCGGATTGAGATATTGATGCAGATGGATATTGCTCAAACAGCTGACGAGACAAGATTGTTGATTGCTCAAATGTTTGTTGTAGCTATATTTGTTATGGGAATAATTGCTGGGTTGGATTATTTATACCAACGTTTGAATTTTTAAAACAAATGCGTATGACTAAACAACAAGTGAAAGATGAAATAAAACAATCAGATGGCGACCCCCTAGTAAGGGGGAGATTAAGGCAGATTAGGGCTGATAGAGCTCGAGCCAGAATGATGGCTGCTGTGCCGACTGCAGATGTTGTAGTAACCAACCCGACTCATTTTGCTGTAGCGTTAAAATATGAGTCGGAATTAATGTCGGCGCCAAAAGTTGTGGCCAAGGGAGTAGATGAGGTGGCTTTCAGAATAAGGGAAGTCGCAAATGAAAATAATGTTCCGATTGTAGAAAACCCCTCTTTGGCTCGAGCGCTATTTGCTGCGGCAGATATTGATGATGAGGTGCCTTCGGAGCACTATAAGGCTGTTGCCGAAATTATAAGTTATGTTTTTCAGCTCAAGAAAAAAACACCTAACTAACAGGGCACGTTAAGACGTAAAGTTAAGAGTGTTAGGCCTGGTTTTCATTCGTGAGTTAGGTTTGA
>CAXYEO010000037.1:0-20944 GCA_964276085.1 uncultured Thalassobaculaceae bacterium
TAGGACAAAAATTATACCAGCTACATTTACGCGCCAAATTTCTGAATCGGCGTACCGGCCATACATGAATCTTGTAAACCAAAAATTCACCCCAGCCCAACATGTCCCAAACTCACTTGAGCTCACTCGACACTCGTCCCTACTCGATGCCACCCAAATGGCATTCACGAAAGCCCATTCATAAAAAGACTGAATAAGAAAAATTAAAGCTATAAAACTAAGCACTGTTAATACAGAATTTAAAACACCATTAAATAAATTATACCTCAGCCATCCAATTATTCCTGTGGTATTTGGAGGTGGTGGTAAATCAGGCTTTGGTGTGAATTTTCCAAAGTTACTATCACCTGGAGCTATATCGGTCATATTTATCGCTCCTGGATTTGAATTTTATTATTATAAACATTTAAACACGCTGAGATGGTTAAACTAACGGTCATATAAAAGGCCATCACCATCGCAACTATCTCAACCGCGTGTCCAGATTGATTTAAGGATGTTTGCATAAATACCGAAACTAGATCAGGGAAGCCGATTGCTATCGCTAACGAGGAATTTTTAACCACGTTCATCCACAAGCTAATCATTGGCGGAACAATAGCTCTCATAGCCTGTGGGATTATAACCAGTCGCATAACAAAGCTTTGTTTTAAGCCCAGTGAGGCGGCGGCTTCAGTCTGACCTTTGTTGACTGACATTATACCAGCCCGCACCATTTCTGCGGCATAAGCCGAGTGATAAACAACCAAAGCTACCATCACAGCCAGCATTGCAGGCAGAATAGATCCCCCTCCTCTGTAATTAAAACCTTTTAAAGTAGGTAAATCCCAGTCCAAAGGCATACCCGTCATAAAAAAAGTAATTAGAGGTAAACCAAATACAGCCAACAAGGTCGGTAGTAATGTTTTAACGTATTCTCCAGTTTCTTGTTGTTTCTTCGTTGCACGCCTGTTGAGCCATAGAGCTAAAATAATACCAACGACAAGAGCAACACCTGTCATCCAAAATAATTCCAACATTTCTGGTTTTGGTACGTATAAGCCTCGATTGTTAAGGATAAGCCAATCTATTCCAAAAAGCTCAAGCGACTGTTTGGGTCTTGGAAGGTTAGCAAAGGCGCCAAGGTACCAAAATATAATCTGCAGAAGCAGTGGAGTATTTCGTAAAACCTCTACATACCAGGCAGCAATCTGAGCCACCAACCAATTCTGAGCTAACCGCATTACGCCAACGATAAAACCGACAACGGTGGCAAGCACAATCGATATACCTGCCAACAGCAAAGTGTTAACGACACCAACCCAGTAAACGAATAGATACGAGTCTTGAGGTTTATAATCTAAGGGGGTCCAAGCTATGGCGAAGCCCGCTGTATTCTTTAAAAAATCAAAGCCTGACGCCATTTTTCGGCTAGCCATGTTAGTTTGCGTGTTATCTATCAGTGAAAACACTGCCCATATAAACAAACCGAAAACTAAAATTTGATAGAAAACTGATCTGTACCGTTCATCGTTGATAAACGCATCAAAACCCTTGGCACTCTGTGGGCTCCGTTCCGACATCGTAAACGCTTTCCTACCAACGGATTTGCCAAAATAGAAACCCGGATTAAAAATTACTGATTATTAAATGGAGAAAAAGTGGAGCCTAGTCAAATTATGACCAGGCTCGCACATAGTTTTTTAACGGAATGGTGGTGAGTACATTAGCCCGCCACGAGTCCAAAGATCATTTGGTGATCCTTTACGCGCAATTCCTATACCTTTAGGACCGCCTCCCATATACTTCTCGTATATTTCGCCGTAATTACCAACACTTTTGATAATCCAATGAGCCCATTTTTTATCAAGCCCAAGGCCCTTATTCATTTCTTTTTCTACACCTAAGAAACGACCAACCTCAGGGTTTGGCGGATTTTGTGCCATTGAATCTACGTTAGCTTGCGTAATACCCATTTCTTCCGCAGCAATTAATGCAAAGACAGTCCACTTGACAATATCGTGCCATTGGTCGTCGCCTTTTCTAACAGCTGGAGCAAGTGGCTCTTTAGAAATAGTTTCTGGGAGAATCACATGAGCGCTCTTGTCAGGAAAACCAGCCATACTAGAAGCTAGACCAGATTTATCGTTAGTCATCGCGTCACAATTGCCCTTAAGATAGCTCTCGTTTCGAACATTGTTATCCGAAAAGACAACAGGCTGAATGTCTAATTTATTCATACGACTGTAATCTGTAAGGTTCAGTTCAGTTGTTGTACCTGTAGCGACACAAACCGTTGCACCCTTTAAGTCCATAGCACTTTTTATGCCGGAATCCTTTCGAACAATAAAACCCTGCCCGTCATAAAAATTCGTTGCTGTGAAATTTAGACCCAGCTGAGTATCACGGAAAATTGTCCATGTAGCGGTTCTTGATAACATATCAGACTCACCATTAGCCAATGCTGTGAAGCGAACTGTTGATGTAACTGATTGGAACTCAACTTTGTTAGGGTCTCCAAATATAGCAGCAGCGACAGCCCGACATACCGAGACATCACTTCCTACCCATGTACCATCAGCTTCCAGATTATAAAATCCTGGTGATGGCTGACCTACCTGACACCTTAAGTGTCCTCGTTTTTTAACAACTTCAAGCGTGCTCATCTTGTGCCCATCAGCAACTGCTGGAGCGGGCGAGAAAGATAGAGCAGCTAACAGGCCTGCACTTAGACCTAAAAGGCTCAATTTCTTCATGTTGCAACCCATTCATAATAAGATTTCAGAAAACCGGCTTTTGCTCGGCGAAAATTTAGTTAGCCCTAAACCTTTGCCACACAATCCCCGTACCCTAAGATATGCTGTTTTTAATTTTGTTTTCCATAACTGGTTTTTAATTAATTATCGAAAACAACTAAAACCCACCCCTCAGAATTATATGCATTCAAACATCCCGCAGCACCTTTTGGCAAGCACACAATCGCTTTTATGATCAAACTAATTTGGGACAAATAGAGTAAGAGGCACAATTAAGAGGGAAATTTATGTTCGGTTTGAAGACTTTTTTAAATTAATGATTTTTTTCAATAACTTAACGATCTTATATCGCTCTCAATCAACTCTAAGGTTGCCGCCTTTAATTATAATTAAAAACATTACAATTATCATTTTAAACATGTTTGCATTACATTAGGTTCAGATTTCATTATATATTTTATATTTTTTAAGAAACAGGGCAGAATAAATGTCAGTTAAAACAAATAAAAAACCAAAAACGAACCTTGTACATGCTGGTCGCTATCCACACGATAACCACGGTGTGGTGAACCCTCCTGTCTATCACGCCTCCACTATTCTTCAACCCTCATTAGACGCTTTCGAGGCAGCACGAAAATCAGATTGGACAGGGTACCGATATGGCCGTAGAGGCACTCCAACAACTAGAGCATTCGAAGAGGCTGTTGCGGCAGTATACGAGGCAGATGGTTGCGTTGCTGTCTCATCGGGTTTAGCGGCGGTTACCAACGGGATATTAGCTTGTGTTAAACCAGGCGACCATATTTTGATGACTGATAATGTTTATGGACCTGCCAGGAACTTTGCTAATGGTTTTTTAAATAAGTTTGGTATCGAAACAACTTTTTTCGATCCGCTGATCGGCTCGGATATTAAAACTTTATTTAATGACAATACAGTAGCTGTTTATACGGAAGCCCCTGGATCTCAAACTTTTGAAATCTCAGATATTCCCGCGATTGCTGAGGCTGCCCATCAAATTGGCGCAGTTGTTTTGATGGATAATACTTGGGCTAGCGCGCTCTATTTCGATGCTTTCAACAAAGGTGTCGATATTGTTATAGAGGCGGTTACTAAATATATCTGTGGGCACTCCGATGTTATGATGGGGGTGATTGTAGCGAACCAAGACTGGTCCGATGCGACACGCGAAATGGCGCAAATGCATGGAAATGTCTCTGGGCCTGATGATTTGTATCTAGCTCAACGAGGCCTACGGACTATGGCAGTTAGAATGGAGCAAAATCAAGAAAATGGTATTAAGTTGGCAACTTGGCTCGAAGGTCGTCCAGAAGTTAAAAGAGTTCTCCATCCCGCGTTAAAATCCGACCCTGGACACCATATTTGGAAAAGGGACTTTAAAGGTGCAAGTGGATTATTTTCATTCGTTTTAAATGATGGTTATTCACGCTCTGCACTCGCGGCGATGTTAGATGGGCTAGAGCTATATGGTATGGGGGCTAGCTGGGGTGGATTTGAAAGCTTGATAATTCCAGCGGGTCCACAAGATTACCGAACGGCAACTAGCTGGGACGAAAAAGGCCAACTACTCCGAGTACATGCAGGCCTGGAGGATATAGATGACCTGATAAGTGATCTTGGTGCAGGTCTAGATAGACTAACATCAATTGCTTCTATTTGACCTATAAAATTAGAGAATTTACCGGAGCTCAAATATATGACTGCGCCCAGGATCAGAATATTGATAGGGGATGCTGTCGCGATTGGCCCAGGAAAAGCATTATTATTAGAAAAAATTGAAAACACTGGATCAATATCTGCGGCAGCAAGAGAGATGGGAATGTCATACAGAAAAGCTTGGGGACTAATCGACAGCCTCAACAACGATTTTAATGCGGAGATAGTCTCAAAATCTTCAGGAGGTAAAGGCGGTGGTGGAACATTTTTAAGCCCATTAGGTAAAGAGATGCTTAGACGCTATAATTTGATAGAAAAAATAGCTGCTGAAAGTATAAAAGATGACCTCATCTGGTTTGAGCAGCACCTTGGAGTTCTAAAAAATTAGGTTTCTTCATCGAACAATCTCTTTCTCTCTGATTTTGGGAGATAGGGCTTAGCATAGTCTCTAAATTTCCAGTCCGCTTCTGGTGGAATGTGACCTGCTCGGGGTACATGATCGGATATTTTCAAATCCTGTACCTCTGGTATATATCTAGGGCAATTAGGGAAAATGTGAGTAGCCACCACATCTACAATAAGTTTAGCCCCTTCAAATTCTTTGAGCCTTTCAATGTCATAATCAATGCTAGCTACGCCATTGATTCTCATTCTTTCTGCTGAGGAATTAAAGTTTATAAATAATAAACCTACATTGTTGTTTACTAAAATATTACCAAGACTACGATACATAGAGTTACCGTCGTAATCCGGGAAAGAAAAACTATCTGGTCCAGTAATTTTTATAAAACCAGGAACCCCACCCTTAAACGAACAATCCACAATCTCACCAGAAGTTGTTGCTAAGAAAAAGAAAGGTGCCTCTTCTATTAACTTACAATCACTACTTGTGAACACATGATGTTTTCGATTTTTTTCGAGACTATTTGCTAAATTTCGGCCATCAAAACGATCTTGAAGCTTTCTATTGCCTTCATGATAAAAACTCATTTTGCTACCCCTTCCATATATCCTTCTTAATGATTAGTATAAAAGTGTATCTTCTTTTACCAAACTCCCGGATTATATTTTGCGCTTTTACACTATAAAAAAAAAATCGATAATAATGTTAAGTTTTCTGGGTTTACTATTATCATCTGTGTGCAGCGCAGACACCAAACTATACGTCTATGCGGCAGCGAGCACCAGAAATGCTGTAGATGAATTAATAAAACAATTTCCAACTCAAAATAATGTCCAAGTCTCAGCAGTTTATGGCGCAACTTCAGCGCTTGCCCGGCAAATCATCGACGGAGCACCTGCTGCCCTCTTTTTATCGGCAAATAAGGCTTGGATGAGAGAAACTGTAAATATGGGGCTTATAGTACGCCACAAAAATGCTTTTTCTAATCGTTTAGTTGTCATATCCTCAAAAGACTTTGCAATCAATTTTAAAATTTCCTCTGGGAACGATATTATTCGCGCTCTACAAAACGAACGATTAGCTGTTGCTGAAGTATCTGCCGTCCCCGCTGGAATTTATTCTCAACAAGCCATGGAAACACTTAATATTTGGCCCGCTCTTGAGAGATAAATTGGCCCAATCAGCAAATGTTCGGGCCGCCCTGGCATTGGTTGAGCGAGGGGAAACCCCCCTTGGGTTTGTCTATCAAACAGATGCAAAAGCCTCACCATATGTACATTTAGAATGGAAAATTCCTGAACATGCCCATGATAGAATTCTATACCCTATAGGTCTTCACAAAAATTTTGAGAACAATCCCCAGGCGAAGCAACTCTTTTCATTTTTTAGCTCGCCAAAGGGTCAAGAAATTTTCTCACAATTTGGATTTGAATCGGATTAACTATTGCTTAATTTTACACCAGTAGAGATTGACGCTCTATACTTAACCTTAAAAGTAGCTCTTTTTAGTATAACCATATGTTTGCCAACTGGAATTTTGGTTGCATTTATATTATCCAGAACCTCATTCCCTGGTAAATGGTTGCTAGATGGATTAGTGCACTTACCTCTCGTGATGCCGCCAGTAGTCGTTGGCTATTTACTGCTAATATTGCTAGGGAAACGAGGGTTAATTGGGGAATGGTTATATGAAACATTTAGCATCACTGTAGCTTTTTCATGGAAAGGGGCCGCGATAGCGTCGGCTGTGATGGCTTTCCCACTCATGGTAAGAGCTGTCCGATTATCGATAGATTCAATAGATCAAGGATTGGAGTCTGCTGCCGAAACGTTGGGAGCTAATAGACTTAGAATATTACTTACCATTACGCTACCCTTATCTTTACCAGGAATAATAGCAGGTACAATTTTAGCGTTCGCGCGCAGTTTAGGCGAATTCGGTGCAACGATTACGTTTGTTTCAAACATCCCTGGAGAAACTCAAACTCTTCCTCTGGCACTATATAATTTTACACAGTTACCTGGAGATCAAACACCTGCTATTCGGCTCCTTTTAATTTCACTTGTATTGGCTTTTGGCGCCCTCATCGCGTCAGATATTTTTGCACGTCGAGTGAACAAACGCCTCGGAATAAATAATGGAGGTGCGCAATGATTGAGGCAAAATTCGTAGTTGAACGTGAGGACTTTAAACTTACGGCCGACTTCCAAATGCCAGAAAAAGGGGTAACAGCGTTATTTGGTCAATCAGGTTCTGGAAAGACGACTACTATCAATGCTATCTGCGGCCTAGTTAAACCCGATCATGGCACTATTAGGATCAACGATCATACACTTTTTGATTCAGTTAAAGGTATTAACGTCCCTACTAGTAAGAGAGGCCTTGGTTATGTTTTTCAGGAGGGACGACTTTTCCCTCATATGACTGTTCAGGAAAATCTTTTTTATGGAATGAAATCAAAAAATATCTCAATTCCATCAAAAGAAGATACAATTAACATATTGGATTTAAGAAGATTTCTCTATCGCAAGCCACTCTCATTATCTGGAGGCGAGCGTCAGAGGGTCGCTATTGGACGAGCACTTCTTTGTTCCCCCAAAATATTACTTATGGATGAGCCCCTTGCCGCTTTGGATGTAGCTCGCAAGCAAGAATTATTGCCGTATATATCAACCTTAAGAGATATTTTAAAAATACCAATTATCTACGTTTCTCACCAAATAGATGAAATTATGCATCTCGCTGACACAATTATTTTACTCAATAATGGAGAAATCGTTGCACAAGGCCCTGTCAGTGAAGTCATTAATGCTGCCAAGAATTCATCGTATTTTGGCATTGGTGTAAAAAGCTCATTTCTAACCTGCATTATTAATAATCATGAAACTGAGGCAAGGATAACTAACTTGGGATTTAATGGAGGTAGTATTTCCACTAAGTTTATAGATAAACCTATAGGAACAAAAATAAGAGCCAAAATTCGAGCTCAAGATATAGCCATAGCTCTTAAACGACCAACCGATATAAGTATTGCTAACATCTTTGAAACAAGGATCCATTCTATTGAAATAAATGATTTGGATTTCATGGATCTACAATTAATGGTTAAAGACACAATCATTTGGTCTCGGTTGACACGACGAAGTGTTGCAAACCTCCAACTAACCCCCGGCCAAATGGTTTTCGCGTTAATCAAGTCGACAGCCATTGAAGTTTTAAGTTAGTAGTTCTCCAATATATGGAGAAGTTTATTCAGAGAAAACCTGAAAGTTTGTTCCTCCTGGACGGCTAATTTGCTCAACCAGCCCCAACTCCCATGTTAAATACTCATTCATTGCTTTTTCAACTTCAACTGGATCCTCACGATCGTACGCTCGCAAATAAACATCATTGGGGACGGATAAAACATTATTTAAACCACCTTCTAAGGTCAGCCCAGCTTTTTCCCATGCAGCCACTCCACCCTCCACAATCGATACTCCATTTTTGTGTTTTGCCATATCAAGAGCTGCTAATGCAGATACCCTCATGTCAGTAGATATAAAAATCAGAGGCGCATCAATATTGTTGGATACTAGATCTTTAGCCAATTTACTCCTGATACTGAACCATGACCCTTTTGGGTGTTTTTCTCTACAACTTAGGCTTCGATCCAAACAAATGATATTTGCTCCATTTTCCTGAGCAGCCAAAGCTTCCTTGGGACTTATCGCATTAAGTTTTTGCATTTCAAGACCGAAACATGGAGCAATTCTCTCTCCTGATGACATAGCTTGTCCGTCAAAACCAGTTCCTAATACATAAACTTCACACCAACCAAGCTGCCTTAACCAACTTGCTGTCATAAATGCACGAACCATTAAATCATCAACAAGAACAACTCTAGCTTTCTGCGTGGCAACATATACATCTGTTGCCTGAACCAATTGCCCACCGGGAGCATGTCGTGAATCTGAAATATGCGAGATTTCAAACTCTTCTAATGTTCGCACATCTAAGATACATAAAGTTCGTTCCGACTGCTCGTCCCTCCAAGCATTCAATGTTTTTGAGTTTATGGTGGTTACTCCAAACCGCTTAGCGGCATATAATGCCCTTTGCATAGCTATTTTATGACCAGCCTCAGAGACAGAAGGAGGAGGCCGATCCATCCCATGCTCCAATTTAAACCCGGCTAAGTGCCACCCCATGGTACCATTTCTCAAAGCAACAACTTTATTAGGAATTCCTGCGTTAATAAGAGATTGCGCACCGATTATACTACGCGTTCTTCCTGCACAGTTCACCACGATTGTAGTATCAGTAGAAATTCCGGTCTCCTGCACCCTATGAACCAGTTCTGCCCCTGGCATATCGATGCTAGTTGGTATATTCATGACTTTGAACTCTGACATTGGTCTAGAGTCTAGGATAATCATATCTTCTTTATCGTCCATCATTACTTTTAGTTCTTCGGCTGATACAGAGGGAGTTTCATAGGCATGTTCTATGAATTCCCCAAAGGCTTTGCTAGGAACGTTGAGGCCACTAAAAATTTCTAGGCCTGAATCTCCCCATGCAGTGACGCCACCTTCAAGAATACTCACATCAGAATAACCAAAATACTCCAATTTTTCAGCTGCCAAATGGGTATTAATCCCATTACCATCGCAAAGAACAATGCGCGTTGACTTTCGTGGAACAAGGTCGGGAATTTTTATTTCTAAATGGCTCAACGAAATATTAGCACACAATAAGATATGAGCGAGCCCAAAGTCCCCTTCCTCCCGTGTATCAATAAGAGCAAGCTCCTCCACATCCTCTATAAGCTTATGCAACTGCGGTGCAGATATTTTTTTTACCATTAATCGCCAATCTTACTAGATATCCGTAGTCCGATATATCAGACCATAATTACTAAGACTCTCAAACTAGTGCCTTGTTATTAACGGCACAAGAATATTGAAAATTTAATCTTGCTTACCCAGCAAGTTCAAGCATTTCTGAAGCCTGTAACCAGTCGCCCTCAATTTCTGTTATTTTTATATCTACCTTCTCTTTTTCAAAAATAATTTGTTTGAGATCACTCGTACTTAATTCATAGGTATCATTATCGCCAAGCATTGATATGATCTGCTGCCTTTTTGAGGTTAATTGCTGAAGTCGTTTCTCTAATTCTTGGACCCTTTTACGCAATTCAGAATTCGCTTTTCTTTTATTAGCTGCATCCTGTCTCATTTCTTTTTTATTCTTTTTTTGAACTTGCTTCTTTTGATCTATTTGGAAGTGTTGATCTTTGGATACTTTAGGTTCTTTAGCCCTTTCCCGAAGCCAAGATGAATAATCATCAAGATCACCATTAAAAGGCTGAACAGTGCCGTCCGCGATTAACCATAATCGATCGACTGTCAATTCAAGCAAACGGCGATCATGGCTGATAAGGATTACAGCACCCTTAAAATTATTTAGTGCGGTAACCAACGCATCTCGCGCATCTATGTCTAAGTGATTGGTTGGTTCATCTAAAATAAGAACATGAGGATTATCATGAGTGATGAGAGCAATCGTCAATCTAGCTTTTTCTCCACCAGACAAGAATTTAACTTTAGTAGTCTGTTTATCCTGGATTAATCCAACTCCTCCAAGTCGAGCACGAACCCGGTCAAGTGGGGCTAAGGGCATCAACCGTGCCATATGCTCCGTAGCATTGTCATCTAGGGTTAGTTCTTCTATCTGATGCTGAGCAAAAAATCCTACTTTTAGTTTGGCTGCTCTATGGCTATCACCACTCATTTTTTCCAATCTGTTAGCGATTAGTTTTGCTAATGTGGATTTTCCATTACCATTTTGCCCCAAGAATCCTATTCTATCATCCGCATCCAATCGAACACTAATATCACTCAAGACAGGTTCATTCATAGCGTACCCAACAGAAGCTCGGTCTAATGTTATCAAAGGTGGCGGAAGCAGAGCCGGCTCAGGGAATAAGAAAACAGTATTCGCCTCAGCAACCTTGATGGTACCAGAACCCATTTTCTCCAGAGCTTTCAACCTACTTTGTGCCTGCCTTGCTTTGCTTGCCGTATACCGGAAGCGTTCAACAAATTTTTCCATATGTTTTCGTTGGGCATCTTGTTTCCTGGCGATAGCATCCTGAAGAGCTAATTTTTCTTCACGAAGTTTTTCAAATCTATCGTAACCGCCATTATAAAACGTTATTCTATGTCCCTCTACATGTAAGATCCCATTGACTGCTCTATTTAACAAGCCCCGGTCATGGCTTACAATAAGTAGAGTTTTTGGGTATGCCTTTAAATGCGTTTCCAGCCAGATAGTGGCTTCTAAATCCAAATGATTAGTTGGTTCATCTAATAATAAAATTTCAGGCTCGGCGAATAAAAGAGCCGCTATCGCGACCCGCATTCTCCAACCACCAGAGAAACTCGAGAGCGGCTGGTTTTGAGTATCATTATTGAACCCTAATCCAGCAAGGATTGTAGCTGCTTTAGCGGGTGCAGTGTGTGCCCCTATGTCAACCAACCTAGTCTGTATTTCTGCAATTGTATTTGGATCTGTTTCAACTTCAGAGCGCCTTATAAGCTCTGTGCGCTCTTTATCGGCAGATAATGCAAATTCCAGAGGGGTTTGCTTACCACTAGGCGCCTCCTGACTTACAGTACCGATACCGTTTAAAGAATCTTTTACCCCATCTATTGTTATCATCCCAGAATCAGGCTGAACGTCGCCAATCAAAAGTTTTAATAACGTAGATTTCCCACAACCATTGCGGCCAATTAAGCCCACTTTATGGCCTTTTGGAACCGTCGCAGATGCGCCTTCAAATAGGATCCGCCCAGCAACTCTGTATGTCATATCATTAATTCGTATCATAGCTCGTGATAACACCCCAACATAGAAAATCCAATATCCAAGATGAGTTTTTGAACTCAATTATTTTTTAATTCTTTTGGTTTAACGGCACTGCTTGTTTAGTCTGAGAAGATGCTTGCTTTTTTAAAAACTCAAACGTCAAACTCATCTATCAACGGTATATTTTGTATGATGGGTGGCGCTTTAGCTCTTACTATTAATGATGGAATGGCAAAATACTTAACTGAAACATACCCAGTAGGACAGGTTATGGCTATCAGAGGTACTAGCATTTTAGTTTTATTAGCAGTTTTTATTCTGGTTTCAAAAAATCGAATTACTCTAAAAATAAACTCCTGGAGAAACAACCTTTATAGAGGTGCGGCTATGACAGGGTCAACTTTTTGCTTCATTACTGGACTTAGTTACTTACCAATTGCAGATGCTATCGCGATAGCGTTTGCGGCGCCGCTATTAACAACAATCCTTGCAGTATTTTTCCTGAAAGAGCAAGTTGGTTGGCATAGATGGGTAGCCATTTTTTTTGGATTTGTTGGCGTGATTATAATCGTTCAACCAACTGGAGATGCTTTTAGACTAGTAGCACTCGCTCCCCTTGGTGCGGCCTTCTTTGGAGCAATACGTGATGTTATAACTCGAAAAATAACCAATTCAGAAAGTTCTATAACTATCTTGCTTACCAGCATGTTTTTAATAACACTTTCGGGGTATGCTACATATCCGTTAGGGTGGTCAGAAATTCATATAAAACATCTTTGGTTATTTTTAGGCTCAAGTGTTTTGGTTGGGTTGGCTCAATACTTAATGATTGAAGCTTTTCGACTGGGTGAAGTTGGGTTGATATCTCCGTTTAAGTATAGCAGTTTAATTTGGGCTGTTATTATTGGTTTTATAGTTTGGGGTGATATTCCCAATTATTTAGTTATTACAGGTTCTGTGGTAGTAATTCTCAGCGGTATATATCTTTTGAGCGGCGAAAGAATTGCCAAAAATAATTCGTGAGTGCAAATGAAAGACGAGAGCTTTACACCGACTAAATCTGACTTGGGTTTTGGAATAAATCCTCTTTTTCAGAGTTTAACGGATAATGATACGGATGGTTTTCCTGATAAGTTGCCAGAGTTCGGTATTGGAGAAAAATCAACAATTGAAAAACTCGCACCAGTAGTCTTCGGCGGTGCCGCTAATCTTGGCAACCCAAATGCTTTCGCGCATATGGATCCCCCCACTCCATGGATCACCTGGGTGACCACGTTGTGGAATGCATCACTTAATCAGAATTTACTGCACCCAGATCTCTCTCCAAAGGCGACGCTATTTGAAGAACAAGTAATAAGATGGCTTTCCCCACTCTTTGGCATGAATGGTGGACATATGACGCCTGGATCAACAATTTCCAACTTAACTGCATTGTGGGTAGCACGGGATTTAATGGGTGTAACAAATGTAGTAGCATCGGAGGCAGCCCATTTATCAATCCAAAAAGCCGCAAACCTTTTAGGACTTAATTTCAAAAAGATAAACACAAACTTAAAAGGGGAAATGAATTTAAATAGTATTCCCAAAGATCTCTCAAGAAGTGCATTAGTCCTGACAGCGGGGACTACCATTACGGGCGCTATTGACGATTTGAATCTTGAACAAAATGCTGCTTGGGTTCATGTAGATGCTGCCTGGGCAGGGCCTTTACGTATTTCGGATAAGTATGGCCATCTTTTGAAAGGAGTAGAACATGCAAACTCCCTAGCAATATCAGGCCATAAATGGTTTTTTCAACCTAAAGAATCTGGATTAATACTCTTTCGAGACACCGAATCTGCTAACAAAACAATAAGTGCAAATAGTGGTTACCTATCGAGCGCAAATGTTGGACTTCTTGGTTCCCATGGCGCCATCGGCCTTCCTTTGTTAGCGACATTAATGGCCTGGGGTAAGCAAGGCTTAATTAAAAGGTTAGAAAAAACGATGGAACTTTCTGTTCAACTTTGGAATGACCTTCAGAACCATCCTAAGGTGATCGTTTTCGATCAGCCGGTCACAGGAGTTATTTTATGGCGTCTTAAAGACAATACAGATACTAAAAAATTATTCATCCAATTGCCAAATGGTTCAGCTTCATTAGTAACATTAAATGATAAATATTGGATCCGACATGTAGCAGCCAATCCCCAAGCAGACGTTAAGGCACTATGGAAATGTATAGAAAAGGCTCTGATGTTATAAAGTTGATATTTTCTGACTACTCGACGGTATAGTGTTTTACAAAATCATAATTAATTTTAACTCCGAGGCCAGGTCGATCTGGAATTTCCACCATCCCATCAATTAAAACAGGCGCTTCCTCTGCCAATTCAAATAATATGGGGTTCGCGCCTAGCGAGTATTCTATTATATGGGCAGCAGGAGACGTGGCACATACATGTAGACCTGCAGCAAACATTAAAGCCCCTCCCCATAAATGGGGGGCTAAAAGTATATGGTTAGCACTTGCTATTGCAGAAATACGCATAGCCTCTGTAATTCCTCCACAAATAGCTAAATCTGGCTGAAAGATATCAGCCGCTCTAAATTCAGCTAAATCTCTGAATGCGAAACGCGTAGACTCATTTTCACCAGTTGCTATAGGAATGTCCGTTGAGGCGCGTATTTCACTCAAACCTCTCTTATTATCCGCAGTAACCGGTTCTTCAAACCAAGCAATATTAAAATCTTCTGTCATCCTACAAAATCGTTTTGCCTCCGAAACTGTATATGTCCCATGTGCATCACACATCAGTTCAATATCGGGCCCTATTGCTTCGCGCGCTGCCGCTACCCTTGCGACTGAATGACGAACTTCCCCATCAGCTACCCCGATTCTCATTTTAACTGCGGTAAATCCACCTCGATCGATGTAAGAATTTAACTGGTCACCTATATTATTTACATCAGCCCAACCACCTGAAGCATAAGCACGCATACAATCGTGTCTACTACCACCTAAAAGCTGCCAAACCGGCGTATTTAATGATTGACCAAGTAAATCCCATAGAGCCATATCGATCCCACTAATAGCGGAAATAGTTATTCCTCGTCGGCCCAAAATGGGAAAAACATGCCCCCTATCGAGGGCATAGTGACCGCGCACACCGCTATACAAGTTTTCCCAATGTTTGGAAATACTGCGGCAGTCTTGTCCAATCAACAATGGCCCTAATTCTTTTTCGATTAATATACTCAGGGCTCGGTTATCTCCTGCGCTCGCTACAGTAGCTTTTGCTTCACCATGCCCAACGAGCCCATTCTCGGTCTCTATCCTAACTAGGGTCATATCAAACGATGAAACCACACCAAAGTCAGAGCGATGTTGTTGTTGTTTTGGAATTGGGACATGTATCCAATTAGATGTCACAGATTTAATTTTCATACCATTACCTCTGCGATCCACTAAAATAAACGTTAGTTAATTGCTTGGCTAATGTTCCTCAACAGCCTAAATAAAACTATTGTCTAGTAACCTGGGAAAAAATATGAAAAACAATGAATTTAGCGTAAGCTAAACTGGTACCTCATAACTAAACCGATTGTCATTACGGATATGATAAACACAAATACGTTCTAAAATTTACCGTGAAAATTAACCAACTTTTTCCTTCGAATTATGCTTAATTTTCTGTTCTAGATGACCTATCAACACTTCCCGTGCACTAACTGCGCGTTGCCGATTTGTAAAGCTATATTCACGAACATCGTCCGCTTCCACGCGAATACTGAATACATAAAAGGCACCTTTTTTTGTGACACCTGAAGCTGCACCCAACGCAACACGCCGAGCATCAACTAAAGTACCAAACCTAGACTCTATTATGTTAGTCATCCAAAACTCCGATCATGATTTACACACGAAAACCAATACTTAAAAAAAGAATACTACAAAAACGATCAAACTGCAATTACTCTATAATACTCCATTATAAACAGCTAGACAAAAAAATTGGGTTGTTAATAGCATTAAACATGCGTTTAGAGACGATACCTTAAGAAGGCCTAATCAACAGTCCGGTAACCACGCTACTTCTTGATCATTAGATGAGCTGAAATATCACAAAGTGACACAAGTTAGGGAGTAACGACACGCAGAAAATCTCAGAAACCCCAAGTTTTTGAAAATGCGCTATATTTTGTATCGAAAAATGGCGACCCCTACGGGATTCCACTTATTTAAGAAACTCCCCTAACCCATTGTTTTCAATAATTTATGTCAATATGAATCCCAGCCATTCTCTCTTGGTTCACCAATTGTTCACCACTGAGTAAATCACTTGCGGAACTCAAACCCGATGCTTCCTTTTTCCTACAACATTATGCTCTGCTTAGGAGCTTGGCTTAAGCAGAATTGTTTATCTCTTAAACTCGAAATATGGTGCGAAATTCGATAACGCACATGGACTAAACACCTAGTCAACCAGTGTCCGTGAGACAATTATGTCTTCACTTTGGTGGCTAGACTTCCTCTCCGATGGTATGGAAACATCAGGCCAGGCAGTATAAACCATAGGGATATGATCCAACCACCGCCAATGGGCGAACTCCCACCACACCGTGAGGGGGTAGCTCTATGAAATATCGCCATAGCGAAAACGTATAACCGCTGAATATTGTAAAAGATCCTCTGCATATTTCATAAGATAAAGACTTCTGCACTCAAATGATCACGATTATAGATTTATTTAACCCGCGACAGTAAAGTTCATAGCCTGCACAACTTAAAGTATGACTTAGAGCTTTATCAATCTTTCAACACCGAGAGACCTACTCCACTATAAAAAGTGAGTTACATTTTAAATCAATCTTTTTGGCACCAGAACTGATACATCGCAGAAAATGATTCTGGATTAGCCTCCTCATACAAATGCCATTTATCGAGGTTATATGGATCATCCCTGTGTGGATTGGTAAGTTTAAAACGTGAAACTATCTTGGCGGAACCAAACCCACAGAACTTCAGACCTAATTCAGCAAGATGATCTTTTATGCGAGGGATTGTGAACCTGTGTTCCTGTACATGGAAGAGAAGGTCCTTTAGATTACTCAAACTGTAAAAGTCCCTAGAATTCAGAATCATTTTATGATGCTCTTTATCTGATGCTATTATTATATCTCTAAAATTCTTCATTTCTTCATCACTTGATCCAAGACCAAGTTGTTTTATTTCTTCCTTAATCTTCACGATGTGTTGTCTGGCCAGCTCACTATACAACCCTATCATCATTAGACCACCCGGCTTTAGACAATCTACAAGAACCTCCCATCCTGCCATTGGGTTATCCATGTGATGCAACACACCGGCACTTTCGATGATATCAAACTGCGTATTAAGTTTCCCCGCATTTAAGATATCTGCCTGAATGTATTCTATATTTTCAATACCAAGCTCCTTGGTTTTTCGCTGTGCATAGGCCAAGCTTGATAGGCTAAGATCAATAGCTACAACCTTCGAAGATTTAAATCTTGCTGCAGAACTAATCGAGTGTTGTCCTGTGCCACACCCTGCAATTAGGATGTGCGGAGCTTCAACTGAGATAATCCCCTCATCATAAATTTTTAGATCTGTTTCACTTGCCACTTTAGAGATAGGTGCTGGCTGAAGGCGCAGTTGCGTATTGACCCATCTTGGATACGGGTTTTCCTCATACTGCTTTCTGACTTTTAAAGATACATTGTCAGTGACCGCCTCAAGCACCGGTATGTCTGGCTTTAAATCATTTTCTGTTTTTTGTTCTTTAATCTGACGAATGAAGACCTCGTTAATTTCACCCGTAGCGATCAATAAAGGATACCAGTCATACTGATTGAGTGCTTTATATGAGGCCAGGACTAATATCTCCTGCGGGGTTGGTCGCTCATTATCTTCGAACTTGTTTTCCACAATCTTTTCAAGCGCCAGAAGGTTTTTACCCTCCTCTTTCGTTTGATTGTAGATGTATTCATTGGTGAAGCACTGCAGTGCTAAAGCTGATTGAAATCTAAGCAGCTCATTGGGTGCCTCTGTTAGGGAGGAAACATTTGCGAGGATACTTGCCCTAAGGTTTTTCAGTAGTTCCTCTACCTCTACATCAGGAAGTGGGCAGACTTTCATTAGCTTCAGTAGCAGGGGAAACTTATTTAACTCTAAGACAACATCTAAAGGACTTTTCATTAACTCATCAGAATTGGCCAGTTGCAGTTGTTCTTGCAGATTTGGTTCAAGTTTCAAAAGACTGACAACTGCACGGGCTATATCATTAGGCCTAACATATATTTGCTTATCAAGCATGGAGATAATAGCGTCTTGCATGCCTCGATTTGGCTTCGTGAAGATGAAGCCTTTGAGAGCATTACCCATGTTATTATAGGCTTCAGCATAATCAGGCTTGATTGATATTGTTTGATTAAAAGCCTCTATAGCCTCATCGAGCTTGCCTTGGTCAATGAGAACGACGCCTAAGTTGTTATGCGCATCCGGATATTCAGGTCTAATGGAAATGGCTTGGTTGAAAGCCGCTATCGCCTCGTCGAGCTTGCCTTGGTCTCTAAGAGCAACACCCATGTTGTAGTGGGCTTCTGCATAGTTATATTTAATCGATATTGCTTCGTTAAAGGCCGCTATGGCCTCATCAGGCTTGCCTTGATCTCTAAGAGCAACACCCATATTGTTGTAGGCACTAGCATAATTATGCTTGATAGCAAGGGCTTTATTGTAGAACGCTATCGCCTCGTCAAGCTTGCCTTGATCTCTAAGAGCAACACCCATGTTGTTATAAGCATTAGCATAACCAGGCTCGATGGTGAGTGCTTCTTTGTAAGACGCTATCGCCTTATCGAGCTCTCCTTGATTGTAAGCGGCAATACCAATATTGTTATAAGCAGTAGCATAATCAGGCTTGAGTGATATAGCCTGGTTATAACTGGCTAGAGCGTCGTCTAACCTGCCTACTTCTTTAAACGAAACACCCAAGTTGTAGTGGACTTCAGCGTCTTGAGGAGATAATGCAACTGCTGTCTGATTAGCATCCACTGCTTCAGACTTCCTGCCTAACGTTCCTAATACAGCACCTAAAACTTTCCAGGCAAAAGGATGATTGGGCAATTCTTGAGTGATCTCCACAGCAAGCTTTTCAGCATCACTCAACCGCCCATTCTGATAGTGCCCTAAAAGGCTATTAAGTAGGTCTTGAGGAGGACTTACTCCTCCAGTGTTAGGGGGTTCAGTTCTGGGCGAGAGCTGTGCCGAAAAGGAATCTAACCTCCCTCCATCCACACCCTGCTTCCTTGCCTGCTCAAGCACTTGCTTGGCATTAGCAAACTGCTTTTCTCTAATAAGAGCGTCAATATAACTAAACCAAAACTGTTCTATCTTTGGATTAGCTTCAAGAGCAGTTTTAAATAGCGGTAATGCCGCATTAGCTTTATTAACCGATACTGCTAATGCCCCAAGATTATGGTTAGCGTCAGGGTGTTGTGGCTGGGATCGCAGAATTGCCCGGTAAAGACGTTCAGCTTCTTGAAGCTTGCCTTCTTTATGAACCGCTACACCCTGATGCAGCGCTTGCTCTATCGTTAATTCCATGGCCCTACAATATTAAAGTGAACGATGTTTTGAGACTCTAAATTCAAATCATTTGAAAAACTATAAAACGATTATTTCATTTTTAAAGGAGGAATTATCTCTATTTTTTCAAGCCTAAAAGTTCTCAGATCAGAAGGTCACTTGTTGGATTCAACCTACCCTGCCTCTGCAGAACCATCACGAGGGAAATTCTGAGGATGAAGTTTTTCATAGAGCCAGTTTACGACCAAATATCTAATCGCGTCAAACGCCTCAATATGTAGACAACACTGTATTCAGGTTGCCACTTACCGTTGCATGCAGGTTACGGCTGGACCGAAAACGCGCCTAATATATGATTTGAAAGTCAATATACTAACTTTGAACTTAAAAAACAGCCGGTGGCTCTATGTATAGGAGCCGAATTTTCATCACTAAATTCTCCAAACTTAACTCACAAATTATTCACCAATCGGTTTGATACACTACCTTACACAGTATTACAAAATGATACATAGTGGTGAATAAGGATACATGCAAAAACGGCAGAAATCTGACATTTTTTTCAAAACGTTAGGTTTTAGGAGAAAAGAGTGGCGACCCCTACGGGATTCGAACCCGTGTTGCCGCCGTGAAAGGGCAGTGTCCTAGGCCTCTAGACGAAGGGGTCGCTATAAAAATCGTTTTACAAGAACCGAGGAGGGAAAGCAAGAGAGACAATGTAAGATAATTTACCATTAATTTTTTAATTTTAATTAACCATTGAAGAGGGTCGCTTGGATATAGAATTAGGTGCATTAGAGAAAACGTTATTATAATAAAGTCTTAATTAGCGAGGGCAACATCCTCTATAATAACTTGCACCCCCGCTCTACCTTGCCAGTTATCTTCTCTCACCTTGCCTGCCAAGTTAAATCTGCGGCCGTTATGATTCATTAAAGTCCGCCCGATGGCATTATCGGACGAGCGGAACGCTATCCCTTTTATTGTTGATCCTTCTGGCGACCTAAAATTGCAACGAACATGATTTTCTCCAACGATTGCCGAATAAGTAATTTCTACTGACGGAATCGCAAAGATAGGCTCTGGATTCCCTGAGCCAAACGGTTCAAGCAAACTTAATACTTTTATTATATTCCTATCTGCGCCACCTACAGACAAAACTCCATCTAGTTTTAGTTCAACAGAAGCAGCCTCGTTAAAAGAGCTTAGATTGAAACGGCTACAAATAAACGTTCTGAATTCTTCAACTCTCTCTCGTTGAATAGTAAAACCTGCAGCCATTCCATGCCCCCCTCCTACCGTCAAAATGTTCGATTGAACACCCGCAATTATGGATGCTCCCAAGTCCCAATGTGGAATTGATCTTCCAGACCCCTTCCCTGTCACTCCATCAAAACTAATCACGCAGGCAGGCTTATTAAATTTTTCCTTTAATCGAGCAGCTATAATCCCAATAACACCAGGGTGCCATTTCTCTCCACAAACAAGAATGACATTATCTTCCGGAAAGCGAACCTCTGCCTGTTCAATAGCTTCCTTAAGAACTGAAGCCTCAACCTCTTTCCTCACAGTGTTATTAGCATCTAATGTTTGTGCTAGGGTTAAGGCCAAGGATAAATCGCTTGTTGACAATAACCTTGCACCAATATCTGCCATACCAACTCTCCCACCTGCATTTATGCGTGGGC
>CAXYEO010000038.1:0-26675 GCA_964276085.1 uncultured Thalassobaculaceae bacterium
TAGCTCTTTGGGGGAGTCATCAAGAAGAGTTAATGAATCTACCAAAATACAAATAAATCAATTTTATTAGATCTCCACTATTTTTCCTTTATCCATTGAGACAACACGGTCCATTTTATTAGCTAGTTCGATATTATGTGTAGCTATCAACATCGCAATTTCACTAGCTCGCATGATTTCCTGCAATTGATCAAAGACACTCATTGATGTTTTTGGATCCAAATTACCCGTGGGCTCGTCAGCCAAAACCACACGGGGGACATTTGCAATAGAACGAACTACAGCAACCCGCTGCTGTTCTCCACCAGATAAACGCGATGACCTATGATGAAGGCGCGTTGAAAGACCAACCATATTTAGCAATAGATCAGCCCTAGTCCTTGCCTCCGCCTTGTTCAATCCTGCAATTAACTGGGGCATCATGACATTTTCTGTAGCAGTGAATTCTGGCAACAAATGATGGAACTGGTATATAAATCCGATATAAGTAGAGCGATACCTGGTCCGCTCGAGATCTGATAACTCTCCACAATCGACACCATTTAAAAATATAGTTCCAGAGGATGGTTTTTCTAAAAGACCAGCCAAATGAAGTAAGGTTGATTTTCCAGAGCCCGACTGACCGACAAGCCCCACCATTTCGCCTGGCATTATTTTAAGATTAACACCTCGGAGAATGTCTAAAACTTCATCTCCTTGGCTATAACTTTGCGATATATTCCTTATTTCAAGCGCTGCTCTAAAGTTGATATCGTTGCTACCGGGGCTTCCCACTGCAGTTTCCTTATTAACCATTTTTAAGTGCCTCAACGGGGTCTGTTCGAGCAGCGCGCCAAGAAGGGTAGATTGAAGCTACAAATGATAAAAACAGAGCCATAGTTATCACCAAGGTTACGTCCAAGGGGTCTACCTCTGCCGGCAATTTAGACAAAAAATAAATCTCAGCAGAAAATAGTTCTGTACCCGTAACATTCTGTAATGATTGCCTAATACCCTCTATATTCCAACAGAATATAAGTCCCAACATAGAACCTATAAAGGTACCTAACAACCCAACACTAGCCCCCGAAAAAAAGAAAATACGCATTACCATTCCACGGGTAGCTCCCATAGTTCTTAAAATTGCGATAGAGGACCTTTTATCATTCACCAACATAATCATTGACGAAATAATATTGAAAGCCGCAACCACAACTATGAGGGTCAAGATAAGAAACATCACATTTCGTTCTACTTTTAGTGCATTAAAAAAGCTTGAATTTTTCTGCTTCCAATCAACAGCTTCAAGCGATCCTTCAATAACTTTGGTAAGTTTGGCTCGAACTAATGACACATATTCAGGCTCTTCCACCATCAACTCTAAAGCATTGACTGCGTCCCCACTTTTAAAAAAATTCTGTGCATAATTTAGGGGCATAAAAATTAGGGTATTATCATATTCAAACATTCCAACACTAAAAATTGCTGAAACTTTAAATGATTGCATTCTGGGCATACTGCCAAACGCAGTCGGCGTACTTGAAGGGGATATTAGAGTTGCCTTATCGCCAATTTCAACTCCCAGTCTATCCGCTAACCGTGAACCCAGTATTACATTAGGTTCCTTAGAAAAATTAATCATTGAACCCGCTTTAATATTTGTTTTTATAATTTTTCTTGAGCTTAATGCTGATTGCCGGATACCTCGAACCAAAGCACCAGAAGCTCTCCCATTTACCAACGTCATAACTTGCCCCTGTAATTGAGGCGTTACGTTTAGAACACCCGGCACCTCGCCAATTCGAACCGCCAAAGCATCAAAGTTTTTTATCGGTACTTCTTTATTGTAAATAGTGATATGACCATTTAGGCCCATAATACGTGTTAATAATTCTGAACGAAAACCATTCATTACAGACATTACTATTATCAAAGTTGCAACGCCTAGTACAATTCCCATAAGCGAAAACCATGCTATTACGGAAATAAATCCTTCCTGACGGCGCGATCCAAGATATCGAAAAGCCACCATTACTTCAAAATTTGAAATCACCGCAGACCCACCCAAACTCAGGCTTGAAACTTTGTCATTACCTGATCGATCAAACACTCCTCCAACACGCCGGTTCTACGATTTTTTATTTCTACAACACCAGCTTTCAAACCCCTAGGACCTACTATTATTTGCCATGGCAGACCTATCAGATCCATGCTTGCTAATTTCGCTCCTGTACGTTCATCACGATCATCATAAAGCACATCTACGCCTGCTAATTGAAGTTTAGTATAAAAATTTTCGCTTGCTTCCAGACATTCGTGATCATCAATCTTTATATTTACAAGCCCCACGCGGAAAGGGGTCACTGACTCTGGCCAAACTATCCCTTTTTCATCATGGTTTGCTTCAATGATAGCGCCAACTAATCGGGAAACCCCAACACCATAGGACCCCATATGCACGGAACTTTCATTACCATCCTTGCCAGCCACACGAGCCCCAAGGGCGTCTGAATACTTAGTCCCAAAATAGAAAATATGCCCCACCTCAATACCACGGGTTGCTATAAGCTCCTCTGCTGCCAAAGAGCAATTATCGGGGTTATGCTTTTCATCGGTGGCCGCGTAACAGGACAAAAATGAGTCAACTAACGGTTGCAAGTCACCCTCAATATCAATATTTTCATCTAACTTATTAACCTCAAACCAATTCTTTTGATAGAAAACCTCACTCTCACCCGTGTCAGCTAGAATTATAAATTCGTGGCTCATATCACCGCCTATAGGACCACTATCCGCTGCCATTGGTATAACTTTGAGGCCCATTCGGGCATAGGTTTTTAAATACGCTATAAACATTTTATTGTAAGATTTCATAGCATTGTCATAATTTAAATCAAAAGAGTAGGCGTCCTTCATTAAAAACTCACGCCCCCTCATTACCCCAAATCTAGGGCGAACTTCATCTCTAAATTTCCACTGTATGTGGTATAAGGATAACGGCAGAGAGCGATAGCTTTTTACATGGCCGCGAAAAATTTCAGTGATTTGCTCCTCGTTGGTAGGGCCGTACAGCATATCACGTTCATGTCTATCAGTTATCCTTAGGAGTTCTCTACCATAATCTTCATAACGGCCACTCTCTCTCCATAAATCAGCAGATTGAATTGTCGGCATTAGAATTTCTTGTGCCCCTGCATTATTTTGCTCTTCCCTGACGATTTGCTCGATTTTTTTCAAAACTCGGACGCCCATTGGAAGCCAAGAATAAATTCCAGCACTAGCTTGCTGTATCATGCCAGCTCTTAGCATGAATCTGTGAGAAGCTACTTGAGCATCTTTAGGGTTATCTCTTAAAGTGGGAAGAAAGTAATTGGACAGCCGCATGTTAACCTTTTCATTGTGGATTTGCTTTCGGAAATTATACTACTACACCAAATTCAATAGGTGTCAAAAAAGCAGATTTAAATGCATTTTTTCTTCATGATGGAATTGCAATGAAAATCACTATCTTCAACACTTCCTATTAGGGAATTTAATCTCTTTAGCGACACACGGCTATTAAGAATTTCGGTCGGATTATTTGATGTCTTACAGTGGGGGAAGAGTTCCCCGAAGATTATAATTTAGCAGTCCAGCCCAAAATCTCTCTAACTGCTTATATGATGCACTGGCGACCCCGATGTCACCTGAATTAAAACTACTCTCACCAAGAGCTATGGAATGCCTATCAAACATATTAGATATCTGGTCACATAAATCCAAACCTTTTCCAGACGGCCTAATCCGCATTGACCGCTTGTCGTGTGCTGAACGTTCTTGGATTAAGTAATTATTATCAACCATTTTTTTAACATTGTAGGAAACATTAGAACCAAGATAATATCCTCTATTTGTCAACTCACCAACTGTTAGTTCGTTGTCACCTATATTGAATAGAATTAGAGCTTGAATATTGTTTATATCTACGATGCCTCTGCCATCCAAATCAGTTTTAACCACTTCCAGAAACTGCCTATGCAAACGTTCTATTAACCTTATCGCTTCTAAATAGTCGGTTCTAGCGTTAGGGGCACTTTTTACTTTATCTGAGTTGTCGAAGACATCTGTCATTTTCACACAATACACTATTATAAGGAATTTTTAAAATTACTTTGCTCATATTTTTCATGATGAATTACTTATCATTTTATAAATAGCAGAGAAATCCTGAGAAGCTCCTCCTTGCTCTAAAAATTGCTCATACATTTTTAGCGCACTATTAGCCAATTCAGCTCTTTGTCCTGACGATGCAGCGGCATCTCGAGCTAAATTCATGTCTTTGGCCATCATTGCTGCAGTAAATCCTGGCATGTAATCTCTATTCGCAGGCGAGCTCGGAACAGGACCTGGAACAGGCAAATAACTTGTCATAGCCCAACATTGGCTTGAAGATGAAGACGTGATATCAAAAAGGTTCTGGGCGGTTAGACCCAACTTTTCTGCCATTGCAAAGCTTTCACTGACAGCAATCATAGATATACCTAGTATCATATTATTACAAATCTTTGCTGCTTGCCCATTGCCAATGCCACCAGCATGGACAATTTTTTGCCCCATCACGTCCAAATAGATCTTTGCATTTTTGAAGGCGGAGTCTTCACCGCCAACCATAAAAGTCAGCGTCCCTGATTCCGCTCCGCCTGTCCCGCCCGAAACGGGTGCGTCTACCATTTCAAAACCTAAATTTTTAGCTTTTAGCCCTACAGATCTAGCCGTATCAACGTCAATGGTTGAACAATCCATCAAAAGCGTACCTTTATCAGCATGCTCGAATACTGTTCCATTATAAACCCCATCGACATGTTTACCTTCAGGCAACATAGTTATCAGAGCGCTAATATCCGAGACACAGTCCTCGATTTTTTCCCCAACGGTTCCACCCGCAGCAACAAAATCCTCCATCACACTTGCCACTAAATCAAATCCTATTACCTGGTAGCCTGCCACCGTTAAATTCTTAGCCATAGGCAAGCCCATATTACCAAGACCAATAAATCCAATTTTTGTCATTTGTTCTACTCCGTCCATTATTCACTTGATGCGTTTTGATTCAGAACTTCAAGAAAACTTAAGTTCGCGCCACGGTACCAGCTTAAAATATTCCATAACATCATCATCCGATACATTTTCTAATGTTTTGGGATCCCAAATTGGTTGGTGATCTTTGTCTATCAGCAGGGCTCTTACTCCTTCTGGAAAATCTTTACCCTTAACAAAATGCTGCGACATACGATATTCCATTGTCATCGTTTCACCAAAATCTGTTGCTTTCCCGCCTCTTCTAATTTGTTCAAGCGTAACTTTAAGGCTGGTAGGAGATTTATTGGCTAATAACTCGAGAGATTGATGGCTAAATTTATTATCTAGTTTTTTTAGGTTTTCAATAATTTGTTCGACATTATCTTCCGCAAAGCATTTATCGATTTGAGGCTTCAAATTCATCACCGGTGTTTCTTCCGGCGCGATTGAATAGTTATTCAATAAATCATCAATTATTCCGTACTGCATATTTTCTGGATCTAATCCAAAAATATCTCGTTCTAAATTACCCAAAGAATCCGATGCCACAAGATGTGTCGCAATACCTAAACTTAAACAATCACCTGCATGAACTGGCTGACCGGTTAAAGCAAGGTAAGCACCCATCTCTCCTGGTAATCTAGACAAAAACCAAGCTCCACCAACATCAGGAAAAAGCCCGATGGTTGTTTCTGGCATTCCAACCAAAGTACGCTCGGTAGCTATCCGGAACGTCCCGTGCACTGATAGGCCGACACCACCACCCATACAGACACGATCGATCAAAGCTACGTATGGCTTTTTGCAATTATGAATTTGATGATTGAGTATATATTCCTCATAAAAAAATTCTTGGGCCAACTGTGGCGGAGCTACTCCGTCGTGATTAATTATAGCTTGACGTACTGCTCGAACATCACCGCCAGCACAAAAAGCTCTATCGCCATTTCCTTTAATCAATATTATCTTTATATCGTCATCCCTCACCCATTGAGTAAACGCCGACCTCATCTCACGTATCATATTCATAGTCAAAGCATTCAGCGCGTTAGGTCTATTGAGTGTTATTGTCCCAACACCGTTCTCTGCATTTAATAAAACCTCAGGTTCCATTCGTCTTCCAATCTAAACTAAATTTTTTTTAATTTTATCAACGTTTTTTGCTTAAAAGCCTTTTACTTATTATTAATTGCATAATTTCGTTAGTGCCCTCTAATATTTGATGAACACGCAAATCACGAACGAGTTTCTCCAACGGGAAATCCTTTAAGTATCCGTATCCACCATGAATTTGAAGTGCTTCGTTACAAACTTTTGAACCGATGTCAGTTGCCCATCGTTTAGCCATAGCACAGTGCATAGTAGCCTCTGGCTTCTTTAAGTCCAAGCTCTGCGCTGCGCGGTGAACCATTAATCGCGCAGCATCTACATCTGTGGCCATATCTGCTATTTTGAATTGAATTGATTGAAACTGACTTAGAGCCTGGCCAAACTGTATTCGGTCTTGGGAATATGCAACAGAAAATTCCAATGCAGACCTAGCCCCTCCTACGGAACACGACGCTATATTTATCCGACCACCATCTAGGCCGGCCATTGCAATTTTAAAACCATCACCCTCTTGACCCACTAAATTCTCAATGGGAACACGACATTCATCAAAATGCACCATAGCGGTGTGTTGGCTATTCCACCCCATTTTCTTTTCTTTTTTTCCAAATGACAAGCCGGGCGTTCCCGCCTCTACTAAGATGCAGGAAATGCCATTGGGCCCATCTTTACCGGTTCGGCACATAACCGCATAGACATCACTGGTTGATCCACCAGAAATAAATGCTTTTGTGCCATTCAAAACATAATGACCATTGCCTTGCCTTTGTGCATCCATCTTTAAGGAAGCAGCATCCGAACCTGCACCTGGTTCAGTTAAACAATAGCTCGCCATTTTATCCATTGTCGTTAGTTTTGGTAAAAATCGATTACGTATTTGACTATTACCATAATAATCAATCATCCAAGCAACCATGTTATGAATAGAAAGATAGGCTGCCGTAGAAGGACAGGCCGCTGCCAGCTCCTCGAAAACAATGGAAGCGTCTAACCGTCCTAAACCAGCACCCCCAACATCTTCAGAGACATAAATTCCCGCTAAACCTAGCTCAGCAGCTAGCTTAAGTTCGTCTCTTGGAAAGACCTCGTTTTGATCCCACCTCGCAGCATTCGGCAGAAAGGTACTCTTCGCAAATGAACCTGCCATCTTCTTGATGGCCTTTTGCTCTTCTGTTAACGTAAAATCCATGCAATATTGCCTTTTAAATTAATTTTATTGATTTCCATAACAGCAACCCTGGCTCAAACTACTTTGATTTGAGTCCAAACCGATCACCAATTTTTATCTTTTGCTCTTCTATAAATTGAGCTGCTTTTATCTTGCTTCCTTTCCCATACCTCAATCTCTTGATCTTAATCGCGCCCAATCCTGCATTTATTGTTAAACTTTCTTTGTCGACCGCACAAACACGGCCAATACGTCCCGTACCGGTTACCAGCTCCGAATCAAAAATCTGTACCATTTCCTCATTAAAAGTTGTCCAGGCTCCCGGCTGCGGGTTACATCCTCTCACTAGGTTGTAAACTTCTGATGCAGAGCGTTGCCAATCTATCTCTGCATTTTCTTTTTTACACCAGCTTTCGTACGTAGCAAGACTGTCATCTTGAGCTTTTCGGGGAGCTTCACCCTCTCTCACCAATTCAATTGCGTCTAATATAGACTCCACACCAATCGGAAAAATCTTGTTGAAGTATACTGAACCTAACGTATCATCTTCGGTGATTTCAATTTCTTTCTGCGATAAAATATCACCTTCATCCAAACCATCGTCTGGCCAAAATATAGTGAGGCCTGTTTTCTTTGCACCCCAAATTATAGGCCAGTTTATTGAGCTCGGCCCTCGATGTAAGGGTAAAAGTGAAGGATGAAAGCAAATCGTACCCAATGTTGGAATATTCCTAGCTTGTTCGGGGACAAATATAGTCACATAGGCTAAAATCATAAAATCTGCATTCCATGATTTAAGTTCTGCCAATATATCGTTATCTTTAAAGTTATTAGGTTGCCTTACTTCTAATTTAGCTTCTATTGCTGCCTCTTTTATAGGGTCATAAGGTTTACCTGCTTCATCTGGTGCTGTGTAAACAGCTACTACTTCATCGGCCCCTTTTTCTAAAATCGCCTCTAAACAAGCCTTACCAAACGCTTGCTGTCCATTGATTATTATTCGCATTGAAACCTCACACTGCTATTTTTAAAAATTCACGAGCTATTAAAAAGGTCGCCCTAATTGTTTCCGAATGATTAAGTTGGTATAACTTTTCTTTCAATTTTTCCAAAGACGTAAAGGCTCAAAAAATGCCCGCCAAATACGATAATAAACAATATGTTAAAGATGGGTCAAATATGTCCGTTCCTTCTTTTCCTACAACGCGCATGCGCAGAAACCGAAGGACAGATTGGTCGCGACGATTGATCCAGGAAAACAATGTATCAATAGATGACCTTATTTGGCCATTATTTGTTTGCGAAGGTTCAGAGATCGAAGAACCTGTTGCAGCCATGCCTGGGGTCTTTAGATATTCCATCGATCGGTTAGTTTGTGCGGTTGGCAGAGCTTCCAATCTTGGCATACCCGCGATAGCATTATTCCCTAATATCGCAATTAATTTAAAGGACCCACAAGGAAAAAATGCTATTCTAAAGAATAATTTAGTCTGCAGAGCTATCAAAGAAATAAGAACTAACTATCCAGAAATAGGGATACAATGTGATGTAGCATTGGACCCTTACACTAGCCATGGACACGATGGTGTCCTTGATAATGATGGAAATATTTTAAATGACGCATCAGTTGAATTACTCTGCCAACAGGCTCTAGTTCAAGCTGAGGCAGGCTGCGACATCATCTCACCATCAGATATGATGGACGGGCGAGTTGGAGCAATACGAAAAACATTAGACGAAAATGAGTATAGCCACATTCAAATAATGTCTTATGCTGCGAAATATAACTCTGGTTTTTATGGGCCTTTCCGAGAAGCCGTAGGCTCAGCGAGCACCCTGGGCACAGCCAGCAAAGCGACCTATCAAATGGACCCTGGAAATAGTGATGAAGCCATTAAAGAAGTGGCCTTAGATATAGCAGAAGGTGCCGACATGATTATGATAAAACCTGGACTTCCATATCTAGACATCATTCGGCGTGTTAAAGATAAATTCGGCGTGCCTACGTTCGCCTATCAAGTGAGTGGCGAATATTCAATGATCAAGGCCGCAGGCTTAAATGGCTGGTTAGGGGTGGAAAAATGTATGATGGAGAGCTTGATTTGTTTTAAACGAGCAGGTGCAAATGGAATTTTGACTTATTTTGCCCTAGAGGCTGCAGAACTTTTGAGTAAAGAATGAATACCTCAATATCTGTTAATTGACGATAAAACCTTAGTTAGCTTATTTTGGATGGTCCGGAAATATCATTTGTCATTTGACTCAGTGCCAGTTTGAAAAATTATCCATCGCAACTCAATTAAACAAAGACTTCATTAATATTTAGATGAATCAAGAATCGATCTTAGAAATCTTTACTAAAGTATTGTTTTGTTTTTAGTTTTCTTTTATAAGTAGTTCCTAATAGGAAAATTTTGCCGATCGTGCCATCTCATGAAAGCATTATAAAGTATCAAATTTTACATAAATTAACGGTAATGGGCACGCCAATAGTTAAATAAACAGTAATTTGATAGTCAGTGGAGCTGTTTTAGATGAACCCTTTTGCAGAGCTGTTAAGAAACCTTGGGCCTATTAGAGTTGCTGCCCTTATAGCAACAGCATTCGCAGTTTTGGGTTTTTTTATTTTTCTGAGCACCAGACTAAATACCGGTGGAATGTCTCTTTTATACGGAGACCTTGACCCACAAGATAGTGGCCAGATTATTCAAACACTAGACGCAAGGAATATACCCTACGATCTGAAAGCTGGAGGGAAACAAATTTACGTTCCAGGAGATGAAGTGCTTCAATTGCGTGTCTCATTGGCTGAGCAAGGCTTACCCGGAGGTGGGTCTGTAGGATATGAAATTTTCGACACCAATCAAGGTATTGGGACGACTAATTTTGTTCAGAATGTCAATCTACTAAGGGCCTTAGAGGGAGAATTAGCAAGAACAATTGGGGCAATGAAAAATGTTCGAGGAGCACGAGTTCATTTAGTAATGCCAAGAAGAGAGCTGTTCAGTCGCGAGCGCCAAAAAGCTAGTGCCTCGGTGGTTCTTCAAGTGCAAGGATCAGGGCGCTTAGGTAAAGAACAAGTCCAAGCAATTCAGCATCTTGTTGCGGCGGCTGTGCCGGAAATGAGTCCCGATAAGATATCCATTCTAGATGATAGAGGGCAACTTCTGGCTAGAGGCCAAGGTGATAGTAGTTCGGCGGCTGCAGGAAGCGTTGCAGAGATGCGCGTTGGTTTTGAAAACAGAATGCGGCAAGCAATAATCGAATTGCTAGAAAGAACCGTTGGCCTTAACAGAGTGCGTGCTGAAATAACAGCGGACATAGACTATGATCGAGTTGTCGAAAATGCAGAAATCTTCGATCCAGATAGCCAAGTCGCTCGTTCCACACAAACAGTTCAAGAAAATGAAAGCAGCTCTGAAAATGATGAGCAAGATACGGTAACTGTCCAAAATAATCTTCCAGAAAATGAAGCAACTGCAGCAGGGTCGGGCAACTCAGCAGCGAGCCAGGTATCAAGAACGGAAGAGACGGTAAATTTTGAAATAACAAAGACAATTAGAAATCGAATAAAAGAATCTGGCGATATAAAACGTTTGTCAGTCGCGGTATTGGTAGATGGACGGTATGTAGAAAATGACGATGGGGATAAAACCTGGCAACCACGTCCTCCCGATGAACTGGCACAGTTAGAGACTTTAGTTAAGTCCGCTGTTGGTTTTAACCCTCAGCGTGGTGATAGTGTGGAAATAGTCAACATGAAGTTTGTGAAATTAGAACCCCTTGAGTTCGACGATGGATCTCTAATTTTGGGTATATCTAAAGAAGATTTCATGCAGTTGGCAGAAGTTTTAGTTCTAGCTGTCGTCGGCTTACTGGTTATTTTATTAGTTGTCCGTCCTGTTTTAACGAGATTATTTGAATCCATGCCGACCGCGTTAGCAGGAGGACCTGGGGGGATTATAGGTGATGGAGAAGGGGTTGCCTTGGCTCAGTTAACAGGCCCTGAAGCTACAGCCGACATGGCTGAGTTAATAGAAGAAGATGAAGAAGAAGTTGATGACTCTATGTTGGATCAAATGATTGATATAAACCAAGTTGAAGGGAGAGTTCGAGCGTCTTCCTTGAAGCAAATTGGTGAGATAGTAGACAAGCATCCAGAAGAAGCGATAGCAATCGTCAGAAACTGGATGTATCAAGGAACTGATTAAAGTGATTTCTGCTAATTATAATTGCCTTTGGGTCAAAAAAAATGAACAAATATCTCTTTAACACTATGTTTGATGAAGGGTCAGAGGCCGCATTAAAAAAACAAAGTGAAACACTTCTACGCAAACAAGAAAATGATCTCGCAGAAGATCCGCCTACTTTTTCAGAGGCAGACCTAAACTCAGCTAAAGAAATTGCCTTTAAGCAGGGAGTTCAAGAGGGTAAAGCTGAAATTATGGCAGGAATTGAGCGTGAAATTAGTGGTGCCTTGGACACGATTGCGCTCAAGATTGATGTTTTAATAAGCGGTCACAAAAAATGGTCTGATAGTATAAATGAAGAGACTATCAAATTTGCATATACAATCATGAAAAAACTAGCTCCACAGTTAACCCAAGGTTCCGAATTACCTGAAATTGAAAGTACAATAAGGAATGCTTTAAGCTTTTTGGATAAACAGCCAAAGGTTACCGTTCAGATTTCAAATAAGTTGAAAGGGCCTCTGCAAGAAAAGATCCTCCTTATGTCTTCCCGTGCTGGTTTTGAAGGTGAAATTTTTTTAGTCGATGACCCGGATATCGCCATTGGAGACTGTAAGGTAAACTGGGACTCCGGGGAGATGGAAAGATCCATTTCGAACACGTGGAAACAAATAGATAGTATAGTAGAGCGTGTAATTGTTAATGCTGAAATACCATTGCCAGATAAATCATTTTTAGAACCCGAGAAAAAAATCAGGTAAACTGAAAGACGCTAAGGTAGTAAACGATATTGAATCCTAAGAGCATAGGAGTAAAGCATGACAGACGAAACCGAGCTAAATCTAAATGACCTAGAGGAAGATGAAGTTGGGCCTAACGGTAGCCAGGAGAAGGATGTCGAGGAAGTCTTCGCCGAAGACGAACAGAATGAAATAACCTCGAGGGAATTAGAGGCTGTTTATGACATACCAGTTCAAGTATCTGCCGTTCTGGGAAAGCAGACGATGCAAGTGAGTCAATTACTCAAACTAGGCAGAGGGGCCGTGGTAGAATTGGATAGAAAAGTTGGGGAGGCGATCGATATATATGTGAACAACAGACTAGTGGCACGAGGAGAAGTCGTTATTGTTGAAGAAAGATTAGGGGTCACTATGACGGAAATAATAAAATCGGACCGAACTTGATTCTCTAATTTTTTATAAAGAAATTTCTATGGCTGACACAAATATCCAAAATGGAAACGACCGAGCGAATGATGGAGATATGTTCGACTCAAATCTATTAGTAAATGCGACTAAACATTTTGATTTTGCTTTGCTTTTTGGACTAACCTCTGCATTCGGTCTTATTTTTGGTGCGCTATTGCTTGGCGGATCTGTCGCCTCTTTTTATAATATACCAGCAGTATTGATCGTTGTATTCGGAACCATTTCAATTACTATGGTTTCGTTTAATTTTAATGAAATAAAACAAGCTCTTTATGACGCATTTAGGGTATTTTACACCCCATTGTACTCTGAATCAGTTGCTGTGAAAAATATAATTGGTTTAGCAAAATTTAGCAAAGATCGGGGCATACTCGCGCTTGATGAGTTAAACAATATTTTAAAGAACGAGCCCTTTTTGCAGCGGTCTATTGCTCTAGTTGTAGACGGAAATAACGCCATTATTCTGGAGCAAGCGCTGAGAAACGAGGTTATGTCGATAGCGAAGACTAAACAAAAAAGCGTTGCCATTTTACGGAAAGCCTCAGAAACGGCACCAGCAATGGGTTTAATAGGAACATTAGTGGGCTTAATACAACTTCTTGGAAACCTAGACAGCCCATCTCAAATTGGTCCAGCCATGGCGGTTGCACTTTTAACAACATTTTATGGCGCAGTGCTGGCCTATATGGTCTTTTCACCAATCGCAGCGAAGTTAGATAATAATATAAATAAACAAATGGTAGTTTTCGATATCTATATCGCAGGTGCGTTATCGATAAGCAAACAAGAAAATATCCATCTTCTGAAGATGTACTTAGAATCTGAATCAAACTTAAAAGAGTAATTCAAGGTCGTCATAAATTTGGCAACTAAATACAATATAATAACAGGCAAAGGAGAATAAGATGCGGTTGCTAATAGTAGGTATGCTGGAAGGACATATCAGCACCGCAGGGCAAATTGCGATATCACGCGGTGCTACGGTTTCCCAGGTTGATAGTATAGAATCTGGCTTACATTCCCTTAGAAGCGGGAAAGGGGCTGATTTAGTCATGATAGATATAAAGCTCTCTATAGCTAAGTTCATGAAAAGCATGAAGGAAGAGCGTCTAAATACGGCTGTAGTAGCTTGCGGGATAAGTAATGATCCCGATGCAGCCGTCGCCGCAATAAAAGCTGGTGCAAAAGAATATATTCCTCTACCACCAAACCCTGAGATGATAGCCGCAGTCCTCGAAGCAGTCTCTGAAGAACAAACATCCGTAATATTTAATGATCCATTAATGGCTGGAACATTAAAACTTGCCGCACAAATAGCCCCTTCTGAAGCAAGCGTATTAATTACAGGTGAATCAGGAACGGGTAAGGAAGTACTAGCGAAATTTATTCACTCAAAAAGCAAGCGTAGCAACGAGAAATTTGTTAGTGTCAATTGCGCGGCTATTCCTGATAATTTATTAGAGTCCGAACTTTTTGGTCACGAAAAAGGTGCTTTTACTGGAGCGATTGCTAAGCGAGTTGGAAAATTCGAAGAAGCTGATGGAGGTACATTATTACTGGATGAAATTAGTGAAATGGACGTTCGCCTTCAGGCAAAACTGTTGAGGGCCATACAGGAACGTGAAATAGATCGAGTTGGAGGGACCCAGCCTGTTAAGGTCAACTTCAGATTATTAGCAACTTCCAATAGGAATTTAGAAAAGCAAGTTCAAGATGAAAAATTTAGAGAGGACCTTTATTTTCGTTTGAATGTCTTCAATCTGCAGGTACCAGGGTTAAGGGAAAGACCTGGAGATATAAGGGTGTTATCTGAATTTTTTGCAGGAAAATACGCTGAGGCCAACGGCGTTCCCCAACGTAACATAACAGAAGAAGCAATGAAAAAACTTGAGGGACATCATTGGAAAGGAAATGTTCGTGAGCTGGAAAATACAATGCACCGAGCCATACTGCTCGCAACAGGTGACGATATAGATGAAACAGCAATTATGCTTACTGGGGAGAACCTATTACGAGAAAATAATGAGTCAGGGTCGCCCGTTCCATCTCTTGCCTCCGCAACTGTCTCTGCCTCTGCCCCGCCCCCATTGGTTAAAAACCCTGAAGATACAGCAAACCAAGTAGCTCTTAATAACCAAGGAGAGATGCTTGGAAAAACAGTAGCGGAGGTAGAACAAAAATTAATAATTGATACCCTCCAACATTGCCTTGGCAACAGAACCCATGCTGCAACAATACTTGGTATATCAATTCGTACATTGCGCAATAAATTAAAAACATACTCCGATGACGGTATACAAGTTCCATCATCAGCGGACTTGCAGAGGTCACCATCTTAAGCAATGACCCGATAAATTATAACAATAGAATTTTTAATGAAAAAATATAACCAAACAGAAACTAAGCAAGCTCTACAGGAATAAAAACAATAATACTGATAAAATCTCATCATGAGAATTGCCATAAATGACTGAAACGTCCAATGAAACAACAGAATCCGGAAAAACCTCTCCTGGATTTACTGGGGCTGACTTACTGAATCAAATCACCAAACGTGGTGATATAGCGCTAGCATTGGCTGTTGTAGCTATACTTGCAGTATTAATTCTGCCAATGCCTACATGGTTGCTTGATCTTTCATTAGGTATTTCAATCGCCTTTTCAGTCCTAATTATGATGACCGTACTGTTCATAAATAGACCTCTTGATTTCAATGCATTTCCCATGATTCTTCTCATAGCAACAATGCTTAGATTGTCGTTAAACTTGGCCTCAACACGCTTAATTTTAGCTGAAGGTCATACAGGAACTGACGCAGCAGGCCAAGTTATTCAAGCTTTTGGTCAATTCATGATGAGTGGAAACCCCGTTATAGGGGTTATAGTTTTTTCAATATTGATAATTGTAAATTTTATTGTGATCACTAAAGGCTCGGGGCGTATAGCCGAAGTTTCAGCTCGGTTTAGCCTAGATGCGATGCCCGGGAAGCAAATGGCAATAGATGCAGATTTATCATCGGGCTTAATTAATGAAGATGAAGCGAGAAACCGACGAGAAGATTTAAGTTCAGAAAGTACTTTTTTTGGCGCAATGGATGGTGCATCAAAGTTTGTAAGGGGTGATGCAGTAGCAGGACTGCTAATAACACTGATAAATGTTTTGGGTGGAATTATAATAGGGGTTGCACAACAAGATTTAAGTTTCAAGCAAGCATCACAAACCTACACCCTTCTGACGGTAGGTGACGGGCTCGTAAGCCAAATACCTGCTTTGATTGTATCTACGGCAGCAGGCCTACTGGTTACTAAAAGCGGTACTTCCGGATCAACGGATAAAGCTATTTTTAGCCAATTAGGTGGATATCCCAAAGCACTGATGTTGAGTGCATTTCTTATGGTAGGCTTATCCCTTCTTCCAGGGATCCCAATGGTGCCCTTTATGGGGGTGGCCATATCTATTGGAACGGTTTGTTATATTTTATTCAAAGCTCAATCAGCTAAAGAAGCTGCAGCTGAAGCATCACTTATGACCGCTGCTGAAACTCCTGTTAAAGAAGAGCCTATCTCATCTGCGCTACATATTGATCTTGTCCGGTTAGAATTAGGGTATGGGTTATTGCCGTTAGTTAATGAAGAAAATGAAAATTATAGACTGACAGATCAAATAAAAGCCCTTCGGCGCCAGATAGCTAGTGAGAATGGGTTTATTATGCCTCAGGTTCGTATCCAAGATAATCTTCAATTGCCTGCTAATACCTACGTTATTCGAATTAAAGAAATTGAAGTAGGTTCAAGCGATATAAGGCCTAATCGTCTGTTAGTAATGGACCCCTCTGGGAATTCAATCGATCTGCCTGGTACAGATACCATCGAACCAACTTTTGGTCTTCCTGCGATGTGGGTGGCCCCCGAAAATAGGGAAGAGGCTTCATTTAAAGGATACACAGTCGTTGATCCTGCTACGGTAATAACGACACACATAACCGAATTAATTCGTGATAATATGCAAGAATTATTATCTTATACAGAGACTCAAAACCTATTAGATGAACTTCCAACGGAACACCAAAAATTAGTTGCTGATGTTATCCCAAATCAAATCTCTGTTGGAGGTGTCCAACGCGTATTGCAAAATCTTCTGGGAGAACGTATTTCTATCCGTGATTTGCCGACAATACTGGAGGGGATATCCGAAGCGTGTGCTTTCACCCGCAACGCGACGCAAATAACCGAGCATGTTAGGTCTCGTTTAGCTAGACAAATTAGTGAGCAAAATTCTACTGATGAGAACTTTATTCCATTAGTTACATTATCGACCGAGTGGGAACAAATTTTTGCAGAATCCATTGTAGAAAATGGGGAGGAAAGACAACTTTCTATGGCCCCCAGTCAACTTCAACGCTTTATAGACAGTGTCAGAACTGTGATGGACGGATATACAGAAACAGGGGATAATCCGGTAATGCTCACATCACCGGCAATACGCCCTTTTGTTAGGTCGATAGTGGAACGCTTTCGACCAGAAACTGAAATAATGTCTCAGAATGAAATTCATCCAAAGGCAAAAATAAAAACCTTGGGGAAAATATGATGAAAACAATCAAACGAGTCTTTGACGAATGCGCTTAAAAACTTTTTCTGCACCCTCTATGACCGACGCATTAAAGATGGTTAAAGACCACTTTGGAGATGACGCCATAATTATATCTTCACAAAAAGGCGATAATGGGTTGGGGGTGAATATCACGGCAGCTATAGATCGCAAGGAAAGTTTAGATAACCTTAATCATCAAACACCAAATAATAATACCAATAACCTAGACACAATATTAGAAGCTCTATCACACCATGGAACACCATCCAAAATATCTGACCAAATAATGGATACAGTCAGCAAGCTGGCTATCGACGATGTAAACACAGCGTTAGCGACCTCCATAGACCAAGTATTAAAATTTAAGAAACTTCCAAGCACCGAAACTCAGGAAGTTTTCATGCTAATAGGTTTACCTGGAGCGGGTAAAACGGTAACTACGGCCAAACTAGCTGCGAGAGCAGTAATGGCAGGGCAAAAAGTTAACGTAATAAGCACAGACAAAGTACGCGCTGGCGGGTTCGAACAACTAGAAGCGTTCACTAAAATTCTAGAACTAAATCTATTGAGCGCAAACGATCCTAGGACATTGGAAAATGCAGTGACAGCAAGTAATGCAAAACATCAAACAATAATAGATTGTGCTGGCGGAAATCCTTTTAAAAGAAGCGACTTTATAAAGCAGTTAGATCTTATCAACGCGGTCAAAGCAAAAGTTATTATGCTTTTAGCTGACGGCACTGATCCGCTTGAAGCAGCGGACCTAGCGCAAGCGTATTCAGAGCTTGGAGCAAAAAATTTAATTGTCACTAGACTAGATGTGGCACGACGCCATGGTTCCATCTTGAGTGCTGCAACTCAAGGAAACCTTAGTATTTGTGGGATTGGGATTGGACCAAATGTGAGCGACGGCCTAAATTCCATAAATCCAGTATCATTGGCACGCTTGTTGCTGAAGAAGAAAGGTCTAAGATCGGATGCATAGGAAAAGTAAAATAAATTTAGAACCAAACGTTTGAGACAACAGATAGTGTTAATGAACCGGTATCCAATTTACAGACACGAGCATAGTTATCGAGGGATATTATGATATGGTCATAGATAATACATTGCGCCAACAAAATGGGCCAGATATAAACGCGAACGACAATATAATTGCTGTAGCCTCGGGCAAAGGTGGAGTTGGAAAGACTTGGTTTTCTATAACTCTTAGCCATGCTTTTGCTCTCCGGAATTCTCGAGTGTTACTTTTTGATGCTGACTTAGGATTGGCTAACGTAGACATTCAGTTAGGGTTGATGCCACAAAGAGATATAGGTGGGGTCATAGCTGGAAAATTAACCATGGACCAAGCCAAAACACGATATGAAGATGGTAAATTTGATGTTTTAGCTGGCCACTCAGGTTCCGGGAATCTTGCAGCGCTTCCTCCAAACCAATTACTGAATTTAGGAGAAGATTTAGTCAAATTCTCAAAAAACTATGACCGTGTTATTATGGACCTGGGAGCTGGTATTGATCGAACTGTCCGTAACCTCTCAAGTAAAGCCTCGACAATTATAGTCATAGCGAATACCGAACCAACATCATTAACAGATGCGTATGCTTTCATAAAGCTTTCAGTTCAGACCAACCCGGCCGCTGATATACGCCTTGTAATAAATAATTGTGCAAGCCATATCGAGGGGCAAAGGACCTACGAAACACTGAAAAAAGCTTGTGAGAGCTTCCTGAAGTTTACCCCGCCCTTTTTGGGATCAATTCGCAGAGACTCTCGGGTAATAGAGGCGATACGGAGCCAAATCCCTCTTCTAACACGACACCCAATGACTAATGCCGCTGAAGATACTATCGTAATCCTTGATCGTTTACTCAATACACCGTGAGTTCTGTTCCTCCCACTTCACCATCCACCGCCACAGCGCTGACTGATGGTCACATAGCGGCTAAGCTAATATCTGGATTGGATAAATTAGACCTGAGCGTTTCAGTCAAACCGCACAAAGCGAGAGTTATTGAAGTTACTCTAGATGGTAAAACGACTTTCGCAATAAATGAGGTAAAGATTGTGGCAAAAATACCTAGTAAAGCCATATCGTTATTGAAGATCGGTCATCATGTCACCATCAATAAAGGCTCTAATAATAATGACATAATAATTCACCTTTTGGGTCTCAATAAAAATGAAATCAAAAATATAAAAAATCCTCCTCTCTTGAACCAAACGAGCGCTCTTCCTCGTTTGCGAGTGGGTTTAACAGTGGCAGCAGAAATCACCACTAAACCGCTACATAAAGCACATAGCCAGCAAATCTTTGAGCAGTCTCCCCATCAACCTAAACAGCCTAATAGCAAGACAACCTTAGCTATCAAGCAGGCGGGACAAATTCCAAGTATTCCCATTCGTAGCCGAAATTCAAATTTGCATGCCCCCAAGCAAAGCACTCAAGTCCTCTCATACTTTGTAAATGTTTTTCAACCTAAAGATATTAAAAAAAATCAACAAAAGATTATATTGTCAACAAATCAACAACGAACTCAGCTCACTTCCAAATTAACCTCAACGCCTGAAATAAAAAGTGTATTATCCGGCGAGCAACAAGATTTAAAAAACAGAACCCTTGCCTTGTTTATGCGATCAAAATTACTGATGCCAGTCCACTCCACTTTTTCTAATTCTCGCAGTAATACGAGCAATAAGATTAACGATCCGAGAAGTTTTCTAAGGCCTGATACGGCCAAAAACTTAAGCACTATTCCTTTGACAACTTTTAAGAAGGGTCAAGGTCAGGTCAATAACTTAATGATGCAAGCGAGCTCTGGCAAAGGTCCCTTTCAAACGAAATTAACTGAAATAGATAAATCCATAATACCGGTTTTAAAAAAAATTACTCCTAACACTATCGGCCAGAAATTTGTTGCCGCCAATGTTAAAAAACGATTTATCACTTCACTTAATTCACCTGAAAAACCTCAAATTAATAACAGCAATTATAACAATAATAAGGAACATATTCCGATAACGGAAAGGCACGTAGACGTGCGCATCAATCAAATATTGAGCACAAAATCTAATTGGAATGGTAGCGAAAATTTAGGTTCTAACAAACTAACAATGTCACCAGTGAATATTTCGGTAGGCGGAAATAAAAACTCAATTATCACAGGGATCGTTATCGGTAAAACACCTGAAGGAAAGGTCATATTAGAAACATCAAATAGATTTTTTACATTAAATGGAACTCTTGATCTTCCCTTGGGGGCAAGAGTTCTTTTTAAGCCTCTTCTTTCCCGCACCAATACAGATTCAAATTTGGGAGAATTGACGATAGGGCAGTTAACAAACGGATGGGTGCGGCTAGAGGAATTCCTTGCCAACTTAACCGCTAAAGCACCTGATATGGCGAAAGGTTTTATAAATAAACAAATTGGAAAACCTACACCACAACTAACAGCGACACTCGCACTATTTATTTCAGCTATACAGAATGGCGATCCAAGTTTATGGTTGGGTAGCGCGAATAAAAACATCGTCAATAATATCCAACCAAATTTAATAAGAGGATTAGACGAAGATTTTTTCCTGATGCATCGAGCAAGTGAACCCTCAGATAGCGGGTGGAGGGCCTTTTTCTTTCCGATGATCAATGACGAACAACTCAATCAAATTCAATTGTTCATTAACCAAGACAAAAACTCTTCGAGTAAAGATCAAAACTAAAACAAATAAGACGCGGTTTATTTTAAACCTGAAATTAGATGAACTTGGTGAACTTCAAATTGATGGGCGAGTTAACTCACAGACAGTTGAGCTTTTAATACAAACCATAAAGCCCATATCAGCGGAATTAAAACAAGGTATCCGTGCAGTTTTTCAAAATACATTAAGTAGGACTGAAATAGATGGGAATATTGTTTTCAGGGTGCGGAAACAGCTGGATCCATTGCCGATAAGTGAATTAAATGGCTACTCAGACCCCCTTCCCTCAATTACTGATATTTAATGGATATTTTTTAATGAGACCCAAAGCTATATTGTTTGATCTTGATGATACCCTCATCTCGCCTCACCAGCATAGAACTTTTTTCTGGTTAAAAGCCATTAGTGAAATTTGGAAAGAACAAGAAGATAAATCGATCCCTTTGCCAGAGGATATTCAAGACTTAGTGAAAAATGTCGATAATTCAGCTCAAGGCTTTTGGTCGGAACCTGATCGTCATAAGACTGGCAGACTGGACATAAGAACAGCTCGTTTTAAAATATTTGATGCCGCTATTGGCTCCGATCCGCGGTTCAGTCAAAATATGCGTTGGTTAATAGCAGATAAATGTGGAGCACTTATGTTTGAAAGCACCACGATATTCCCAGACGCTATTTCTACACTCAAGGGTTTGAAGACTGAAGGTATTAAACTTGCGTTAGTCACGAATGGGTCATCCAAACCACAACGTGCAAAAATCCAAAAGTTTTCACTTGAACAATATTTTCTTCATATTCAAATAGAAGGCGAAGCAGGCGTAGGGAAACCCGAATTAGAGGCCTACAAAATAGCAATGAACACGCTTGATGTGCACGCCAAAGAGACCTGGATGGTTGGCGATAATATTGAATGGGAAGTGGTAGCTCCCCAGAAGCTAGGAATATTTTCTATTTGGCGTGATCCACGTGGTTATGGGATATTACCAGAGGGATCAACAGCTAAACCAGATAGAATAATCACTAATCTTACTGAACTAAAAAATCACTGAAATCATTTTTTTGGACTGGGCTATCTTAACTTCACAAAAGAGTGGGAAAGACAATGTTCGAATATATTATAGAGAGAGCAAAAGCTAATAAAAATACATTATTGCAATCTTGCTTTTCTCCGTTAAGCGTGAAGATGGAAGTGGATGCGACACCATTCCAATTGCTTCTTCAATCTGGAGACATTGAATTCTCGTCTAAACTTACGAAAACAAATTTTGATTTTACTTTGAGTGCATCAAAAAGTTCATGGTCAGAGCTTAAAAAAATGAATGCCCAAACCCGGGTTTCAATGCTTATCGACTATGCGTAGAACTCAAAATCTAATTGTAACCGGTGATATCTTAAAATTTCACCAACATCTGTTACTCTTGGAAATGCTATTTTCTAATATCGTTCAAGGTGAAAATGTCTATGAAAGAGGAGCGCTCTCAAGGATAGAGGAAATAAAAGGACAGTATCTGCACCTAGATATAGATGACGTTCCGCATCGACTTTATTTCGAAGAAGCCGGCAGCGGAATTCCTTTAGTATGCCTCCATACAGCAGGGAGTGACAGCAGACAGTTCCAGCACTTATTGAACGATCCGGCTATAACACAGAACTTTCGAGTAATTACTTTTGATTTACCTTGGCATGGGAAATCATCTCCGCCTCATGGCTTTGAAAAAAATGTCTACCAATTAACCACCTCGTCTTATCTTTCTATTATTGTGTCTTTTCTTAAAGCATTGAGCATCGAAAACTCGGTTGTAATGGGATGCTCTATCGGTGGACGAGCAGTGTTACATTTAGCATTAAATCATGGTAGTTTATTCAGAGCGGCAATTGGATTGCAATCAGCACTTTTTGCTGAAGATAGGAGTCTTGGCACTACATCACCAAAAGATATACTTCATCGACCCGATGTACACGGTGGTCAAATAGCTGGAGCACTGATGGCTGGTATGACAGCACCACAGTCACCGTCCGCGGAACGCTGGGAAACAATGTGGCACTATATGCAAGGTGGCCCTGGTATCTTCAAAGGTGATCTTAACTACTATTTTGCTGATGGAGATCTCCGCAATGTAGAAACAAAACTTCTCCAAAATTCAAATTGTCCTATTTATCTGCTCAATGGAGAATATGACGCATCCGCTACTCCTGAAATGGGACACGAACTCGCTCAATTAATAAACGCCGAATATTTTCAAGTGATGAAAAATGTCGGTCACTTTCCCATGTCCGAAAACCCAATGGAATTTCGTCGTTATCTAATGCCAATTCTTGAAAAAATTCTGCAGAAAAAATAACAACACCTAGAGACAAAATTAAATACATGGAAAATTTAATAACGTATTATCATGATGATTGTTTAAACTTTTCAACGCAGTTTAGTCTAAGAATAGACTAAGCCTATTAAAATAACTTAAACACTATTCATGACCATTTTTTTGGAGATTAGAGTATGTCCGATATAGTTGATGGTTCTAAAAGTGAAGAAAATACGGAATGGGCACCTGCTTTAATATCAACACCGCCATTATTTATTTGGCCTCCAAGGCCTCTTTTGCTTTTTAAATATATTTTTGGTTACCCCGGATACTTTCTTCCACGCAATCTATGCTATATGGTATTGGCCCTTGTTACTTGGTTCTTTTTGACGCCTAACTTAGAAAGTATGCAGACATTTAATATCGAGTGGATGGGTATAATCTACGTGAGAAATCTTTCACTAATGCTCCTAGTTTTTGGAGGATGGCATTGTCGGTTTTACATCTTAAGAGCACAAGGTAATAAATTTTCATTTAACAAACGAACACCGCAGGCCAAGAATCGAAAATTCCTGTTTGGTAATCAAGTTTATGATAACATGTTCTATAGTATTTTAAGTGGGTGCACTATCTGGACAGGTTATGAAATTATTACCATGTGGGCCTTTGCAAATGATCTCATTCCATTTCTTGATTGGGCCTCGAACCCTATATGGTTTGTTATTTTATTTCTTGGCATCCCTTTGTTTAGGGACGCCCATTTTTATATAGTTCACCGTATCCTGCATAACAGATTTTTGTATAAGCATGTCCATGCATTGCATCATAAAAACGTAGATATTGGACCATGGTCTGGTCTAGCCATGCATCCATTTGAACATCTCCTCTATTTTAGTGGGATCCTAGTTCATTGGGTAGTTTTATCACATCCAATACACGCAATTCTTCATGTCCAAGCAACAGGACTTACACCTGCACTGGGGCATCTAGGATTTGATAAATACCTGTTAGCCGGGGACAAACCTCTTACCTTGGGACAACGGTACTTTCACTATCTTCATCATAAATATTTTGAATGTAATTATGGGGGCGACGGCACAGTTCCCATGGATAAATGGTTTAATTCATTCCATGATGGATCTGAGGAGAGTAATCAGTTAATAATTGCGCGACGAAAAAAGGCAAGAATTTCTGACTAAAATTAAAATAATAGGAATATTGAATGACAAGTTTACCAAATATAATGAAAGCCGTTGAAATCAAAGACTTTGGCCCTCCAGAAGGCCTACAACTAGCGGAAAGATCGATCCCAGTTCCAAGTGACGGTGAGGTATTGATCAGAGTATCCCATGCTGGTGTGAATAGACCCGATGTAATGCAACGGCTTGGAGGTTATCCACCTCCTCCTGGAGCTTCTGATATCCCCGGGTTAGAGATATCTGGTGAGATTGTTTCAAAAGGTAATAAAGTACAATCTCTAAAAATTGGAGAGACTGTATGTGCTCTTGTTTCTGGTGGTGGTTATGCAGAATATTGCACTGCTCCCGCTCCACAATGTCTTCCTATTCCAAAAGGGTTTACATTAGAGCAAGCAGCATCAGTTGTAGAGACGAGCTACACAGTTTGGACAAATGTTTTCACTAGAGGTCGATTGCAGTCAAAAGAAACTATCCTGATTCACGGTGGAAGCAGTGGAATTGGGACTACCGCTATTCAATTAGCTAAAGCCTTTGGGGCCCAGGTGATTGTAACCGCTGGCTCAGACGCCAAGTGTGCCGTTTGTAAGGAGCTCGGAGCTGACCGGACCATAAATTATAAAGAAGAGGACTTCGTTGAAGTCATGAAATCTGAGGGAGGTGCTGACGTAATACTCGACATGGTGGGTGGCCCCTATATGCAACGTAATTTGAACTGCCTGAAGGTAGAGGGGCGACTTTGCCAGATAGCTTTCTTACAACCCCCTGTAGTAGACAAATTTAATTTTTTAAAAATGCTTACCATGCGCCTAACACTTACAGGATCTACACTTCGTCCCCGTACCGTAGAGCAAAAAGCAGAGATTGCAGAAGATTTAAGGAAACATGTCTGGCCTCTATATGAGAACGGCAAAATTAAACCGGTACTTTATAAGACATTTCCACTCGAAAAGGCCTGTGATGCCCATGTTCTTATGGAGTCAAGTAAGCACATTGGGAAAATAATGTTAAATTGCAATTAATAATTTAACACAATAAAGCTATCTACTACCTACCGCGATATCGAGCCATTGGTTTGACGTAGTGCTGGCTTCATCACCGTCCCTTAGAACGATTGTAGTAGTTGCTGACTCGACTATGGCTGGCCCCAAAATTGTTTCTCCCGGCGAGAGGCTCTCCAAATCGTAAACCGAGACCTCCTTCCAGCCGGCAAGATAAATATTTCGCTTTTTTACTATCTTGTTAGAGGTCGTCACCTCTTTTTTGGGCTCCTCTGGTAATTCAGGGAGTTGCCCAATCACAGCTAACCTTCCATTGACGAGCACAGCTTCCTGATCTGGAAGACTATAAGTAAAAAGTTCTTTATGACGTTCATGGAATCGGTTGGATACTTCTGTCATCAAATCCTTACGTGCGAAATTAATTCCATCTAAAGATACATCGATTTCGTAGATTTGCTCTCCATAACGCATATCTGCTGAAGTTTTAATTTTAATCTCTCCGTCAAATGCAACAGCCAGACGATCCCTTCCTTCCTCTTCCATCTCAGAAAAAATTTTTCGAACAGAATTCGCATCTAAAGATCCAGCATCCCCGATGTGTGTCCTGCTGACCTCATATCTGAGGTCAGTTGCGAGCATACCCCAGGCAGAAAGTACAGCAGCAGTGCGGGGTACGACAACTCGCCTAACTTCTAACTGCCGTGCGATTTCAGTAATGTGAATACCTGCCGCACCTCCGAAAGATAGAAGTGCAAATTTTCGAGGGTCGACACCACGCCGCACAGAAACTAACCTTATACCTTCAGCCATTTGCGTATTAATTACACGGTGCACTCCCTCTGCCGCCTCTGCTCTACTGACAGACAGCTTGCTAGATAATTTATCTAACACGACATCAGCTGCTCCCTTATCCAGACTTTCCCTTCCTCCCAGAAAATTTGTTGGATCCAGAAAACCAAGTACCACACTAGCGTCTGTTACAGCTACCTGATCACCACCTTTTCCATAGCATGCTGGCCCCGGGACAGCACCCGCACTCTCTGGTCCTACCCGAAGAATACCACCACTATCTACTCGTGCAATTGATCCACCACCAGAAGCTATACTGACTATATCCAAAGATTGCAAAGCGACTCGTTGTCCCGCAATCCCTCTAGTTGAAGAAAGTG
>CAXYEO010000039.1:0-31363 GCA_964276085.1 uncultured Thalassobaculaceae bacterium
ATGCTGGGCCATTTGTTCGCATCTGTTGGAATTAGTTTCTCGGCTCATCAAAAGACCAGATCTTAATTGTGTTTTAGATCTCTGAACCTCAGATTCCAAATCGCAATCGGTAATAGTTAATAGTTCTTCACATACTACAGGTATCAACTCTTGTATCTCTCTCTCGCCTGTGCCAGCGTAGATCCCTAGCATACCGCTGTCTCTATATGCAGAAGTGAAAGAATAAATAGAGTAAACTAAACCTCTTTTTTCTCTTACTTCCTGGAATAAGCGGGACGACATACCACCTCCCAACAACATTGATAACACCTGTTGAGCATAAAAATCTGGGTCATAGAAAGTAGCACCAGGAAAACCTAATATTAAGTGAACTTGTTCTAGATCCTTATATTGGCGCCAATCACCACCCAAATAATTTGCTGGCTCTACTTTTAACACTGCTTTCTTGGGAAGCGAAGAGAACTGTAATTGGACCCTATCAACCAAGTCCTCATGATCAACATTACCAGCAGCAGAAAAGACCATTTGCCCACCGCCATAATTGTTAGTGATAAATTTTATAACAGTGTCACGGGACATTTGGCCTACAATATCAGCAGTCCCAAGAACTGGACGACCCAATGCTTGAACCCGGGTATGCTGTCGCCTGAAAATAGTCGAATATTATATCGTCCGGTGTATCTGCAGCTTGCCCAATCTCTTGGAGTATTACGCTGCGTTCCCGCTCTAACTCTTGCTCCTCAAAAGTCGAGTTTTGAAGAATGTCAGCCAGAATATCTACGCCTAGACCAATGTCGTCTTTTAGTAATTTGGCATAATATGCTGTCTGTTCACGAGATGTATAGGCATTGAGATGACCACCTACAAGCTCAATTTCTTCAGCAATTTCAGAGGCACGGCGATTTTTTGTTCCTTTAAACGCCATGTGCTCTAAAACGTGAGCGACACCATGCACACTTGCCGACTCGTTTCTTGTACCAACTTCAAACCAAGCTCCCATAGAGACACTCTCCACAGACTCCATTTTTTCACTAACAACCCTGATACCATTTGTTAATTTTGTAACTTTAGGTTCTGATTCAGACATTGGTGTTATCCGCTATATAACTAGATACCGTTTTTAAAATCATTTGGCAGGACAGTAATCTTTTCTGGTCGCTCTAATAAATCTCCCAGCTGCGCAGGTAATATTGGGTAAGACCCCGTCGCCTCTTTTACAGGATCTGGGAATTTTGCCGGGTGGGCACAAGCAAGTGAGATTATGGGTAACTCTGGAGATAAAGAGCCATATGACCGAGCCTGGTGCGCCGCTTCGAGACCTACAGCACTGTGAGGATCTAGTATTTCGCCCGTCGAACGATATGTAGTTTGGATCCTATCGAGGGTAGCCTTATCGTCCACACCAACTGCCGAGAACATTTCTGCTGACCGGTTCAGTATGTCCATTTTTATATCAAAAGTCCCCTTTGAGCGAAAATCGTCCAATATCCCTTTTGTAACTGAACCATCACGATTGCATAAATCAAATAAAAGACGCTCAAAATTACTAGACACCTGGATATCCATACTTGGACTTAAACTAGGTTGCACTTCTCTAATTTCCATTGTTCCCGAATTAAAGAATCGCGACAAAATATCATTCTTATTGGGTTGCAACTATTAGTTTTTCGATTGGGAGCCCCAACGATTCTGCCGCATAAGCAGAAAATATATTACCAAAATTCCCTGATGGCACTGAAAAAGCAACCTTACGGTCAGGGGCCCCTACCGCTAGTGCCGCCCAAAAAATAGTAAATAATTTGTGGCAACAATCTAGCCCAATTAATAGAATTGACAGCAGACAGATTATATTTATCTCGGTATTCTAGGTCATTAAACAAAGACTTTACCATATCTTGACAGTCGTCAAATGTACCCTCCAACGCGATTGTGTGTACATTTGGCGCATCAACTGTGGTCATTTGCCTTTGTTGAATACTCGATACTCTTCCTTTTGGAAACAAAATGAAAATATCAATTGAGTTTCTATTTCTGCAGGCTTCAATAGCGGCCGACCCCGTATCGCCAGATGTTGCTCCAACTATAGTTGTTCGCTTTCCCCGACGACGAAGCGCCTCGTCGAATAATCCTCCAAGGATCTGCATAGCATAATCCTTAAAGGCAAGTGTCGGTCCATGAAATAACTCCAACAGCCATAAATTATTTTCTAACTGCTTTAGTGGTGCAATAGCTGAATGTTGAAATCTACTATATGTTTCGTGGACTAGCGCAATAAAATCATCGGCCGGGATATTATCGCCAATGAAGGGTTTCATGATTTTCACTGCCAATTCAGAATACGTCAAAGACTTCATTGAATCAATTTCAGCTTTACTGAATCTTGGCCATTCCTTTGGCACATAAAGCCCTCCATCACGGGCCAACCCCGTGATTAGAACGTCGTCGAAATCTAATTCCGGGGCAATACCCCGCGTGCTAATATATCTCACTGGTCTACTCCAGATTAAACATGGCGCCACACTAGCGTCGGCTTACTCATCTTGCAACAATGCGGACAAAATGGATTACAATAAAAGGATGATTAACTATGAACATTAGAACAATAGCGATCCAGTCACCTGGGGATATGGGGCATGGAATAGGTCGACTACTCTCTCAAGGGGGTTATACGGTAGTGTCCGCACTAGAAGGAAGGTCAAACCGAACAAGAGTGTTGTCGAGAGAAGCGGGGATCGAGGATATTGGTAGTATTGGGAATTTATTCGATGGAGTTGATATAATACTATCAATTATGAGGCCTGATAAGGCACTTGAATTCGTACAGAGCCTTGCGAAAATCTCGGTTCAGCATTCTTCGAAGCCAACTATCGTCGACCTTAATGCAATTGCACCAACAACAGGAAAGATCGCAGCAACAGAAGCAAATGGGGCAGGGTTAAGGTTTATTGATGGCGGGATAATTGGTGGGCCACCGAAGGCGCCTCAAAACCAAAGCCCGCGTTTGTACGTATCAGGACCAGGGGCAGACGAGCTTATGGCATTAAATTCAACTGGACTAGACTTCAGAAATTTAGGGACAGAAATAGGGTCTGCCTCAGCAATTAAGATGTCATACGCAGCAATGACAAAAGGATTAACAGCAATTGCTATTAATTCTATGATCATAGCTAAGCTAGAAGGCGTTGATGCAGCATTCGCTGAAGAACTCAATTTTAGCCAGCCTAATCTCTTTGCCCATATGCAAAAATGGTTGCCAGATATGTGTCCAAAAGCCTATCGATGGGTAGGCGAGATGGAAGAAATAGGAAAGACGTACAATGGAAATAATCTACCCGGTGAGCTTTTCTATGGAATAGCAAAGACATATCGTATTGTGGAAGAATCTGTTTTAGGTAAAGAGGTTGTGGAAAATCGAAAAAATGGGAAAACAGCAGAGAATGTAACAGACACACTTGCTTCCTATATCTCAAAGGCTTAATTTTTTAGGTATAATAACTTCAATCAACACCGAGATATCGTTTATTCAAATGTGCTAGAAAATCAGCCTCACAAAGGGATTTTCCTGTAACTTTAAGCATTATTTCATCAGTGCTAAAAGCGCTTCCTAAGTTGTGTATATTTGTTCTTAACCAACCTAGAAGCACAGAGAAATCGCCTTTTGAGATAAACGTCAGAACATCCGGGTGGTCTTTGAGTAAAGAGGCAAATAATTGAGCGGCAGCCAATGCCCCAAGCGTATAGGTTGGGAAATAACCAATTGCGCCATCGTACCAGTGTATATCTTGAAGACAGCCCCTCAAATCATCTGGAGGCCGAATACCAAAACTAGACTCAAAAGCGTCATTCCAGGCATAGGGTATATCCGAGACTAATAAATCTCCGTCTAACAATGCTCGCTCTAATTTATACCGCAATATTACATGGAGTGGATAAGTTAACTCGTCTGCATCAACGCGTATAAAGTTAGTGACAACACGCCGAGAGTTGCGGCTGAGTGCCTCAGGTTTCCATTGATCCCCTTCAACAGAAAACTCAGTTGCAATAAGCGGGGCCAGAAAATTAAAAAACTCATTTGAACGGCAAGCCTGCATTTCCATCAACAAAGATTGGCTCTCATGGAGTACCATACCCCGAGCCGAACCAACGGGTTGTCCTCGCCACTGAATAGGTAGCCCTTGTTCATATAGAGCATGTCCTGTTTCATGGATTACTCCCATCAAACTACCAGTCCAATCATCCTCATCATATCTAGTAGTTATTCTAACATCGTCAGGCGTCCCGCCAGAAAAAGGATGTATACTCGTATCAAGCCGACCTTTTGAAAAATTAAAACCTAATGACTTCATGACTTTAAGGCCCAGGCTTTTTTGTTTTCCCATCGATATTGGACTTGAGTATGAATAAAAATTGGTATTGGCTTGATATTCTATGACTTCTGGAAGGAGTTTTTGGAGGGCTGGCTCTAATATATTAAAAACCGCGTCAATTCTTTTTGATGAGCCACCTGGTTCATATTCATCTAACAGGCTATCATAAGGGTTTGATCGCAGTGATTGGGCTTTAATTGTCGCGATCTCTCGAGTTAGATCAACAACGAGACCCAGTGGTTTTTTTACTCCCTCAAAACTATTTTCTATTCTTGCTTCTTGCCATTTGTTCTCACAATCAGCGCATGCGCGAGAGTGCGCATTAACAATCTCGGGAGATAACGTGACCGCATGCTGATAAAGTCGCCGCATTTCCAGAAGGTTTGCTTTTTGCATCCCGCTCAATTCTTCATTATCTGCCTGTTCTATTAAATCTGCTATCAAAGGTGCCGTAATCTCTTCATGCTTTAGAACGGATAACATGGCAATCTGATCCGCTCGAGCAGTATTTGAAGCTGAGGGCATGATAGCTTGTCTATCCCATGAGAGCATAGCAACCGCATCTGACAAGGCCGCTATACGCGTCCATCGTCTCTCTAATTGTTCGTAAGATTGCCGCTCTTCAGTACTCATTTTTCGTTTCTATGAGTGTGGTACACTAGATATATAACAAGCAAGGTCGCCGCTAAAAGAAACCAAGTCACAGCATATTTCAAATGTTCGTTTCGAACCGTAATTTTAGCAGTGGCACCGATAGGCAACTTATATGGACCTGGCTCTCTTATTTGATCAACGTAATAGCTGGGAACTGGACCGATTTTCCGATACTCGGCTATCTGTTTCGTATTCACATACATCCATACTTCATTATTAGGTTCATTCTCAGGCACGAAATAACCCTTCCTATTATCGCCTCGCAAAATACCCTCAACAACAACTTCTCCCAGTGGCAGTGTTTCTGGTCGTTTTGTTCTTTTACGGAGTTTTTCTGGGATCCAGCCTCTATTAACTAAAATGGCCCTATTATTCCCAAATAGAAAAGGTGTTATCACGTGAAAACCTGCTGTCCCTTCAAATGGCCGACCTGTCAGCAAAACCTCTTTCTCATGCAAGAAACGCCCGTTAGCTTTTATACGAGTATATCTCCACTTAGATATGTCTACGTTTCCTGAAGGGGGTAAAATCGGCGCCTTCAGCATCTGCTCCTCAAATGACGAGATGATCTCTTGCTTCCAATTCATACGTTGAACTTGCCAACTACCAAGAAGTATAAGGGCTATAAACGTAGGAATTGCGAATAAAGTCGGTCCTAGCGTTGGTTTAAATTTCCACTCGCGTAACATTAAAAAGTGACCCTTCCAATTATAACACAAAACCATTTAAAGGATTAAAAAACGGGCGCAAAGAAGCCCATACCTCTATATTGACTATATATAGGTCACTATTGAATAAAAAAACCGTCTAGGAACAAAGATAGAGGTGCCAAAGGTAACAAGTCAACGTAAGCAACTACGGAAACGGTAATCCCAACAATCTGTCTAGTACCATCAATTGCCAAGAACTACTATTACCCACCCCACCAATAGATGCAGATAAAAAGGAATAACCAAACAACATCGACAAAATGCCAATACCAAGCAGCTGCTTCAAATCCGAAATGGTGTTCGACAGTGAAATGACCAGCCCTGCCCCTAAACCAACAAACGATCAGAAAACAAGTTCCCACAAAAACATGGAAACCATGAAAGCCCGTAGCTAAATAAAATGTAGACGAATAAATTCCACCAGTGAATTTAAACGTAGCATGGTCATACTCATAGATTTGAAGCGCTGTAAAAGCGGCTCCTAATACTATTGTATATCCCAGTCCTTTAATAAAATTCTCTCGATCATCTTTCAATAATGCCGCATGAGACCAGGTGACAGTACAACCAGAAAGCAACAAAATCATTGTGTTAATTAAGGGAATATCAAAAGCGCTAAATGTTTCTATGCCGGCTGGTGGCCATACTCCTGTATCCGGATATAAAGAGGCATCAAAAAAAGCCCAGAAAAATGCTACAAAAAACATCACTTCTGAAGCGATAAACAGAAGCATGCCATATCGCATACCAAGCTGCACTATGGGTGTATGGTGTCCTTGATGTTCAGCTTCCTTAATAACATCTCTCCACCAGAAAGCCATCGTCGCCAATATTGAAATAAACCCAACACCCATTATCTCAGCGCCAAAAGGTTTTTCGTGCATAAACATAATCGCACCAATGGCCGTAACAAAAGCTGCCATGGAGCCCAAAGCTGGCCATGGGCTTGGTTCTACTAAATGAAAGGAGTGACTATGTCCGCCGCTCATTGGTTCCTCTTTCCCTTTTTAATAGCCAAAGTAACAGTTAATTACATTCACAGAAATAACTTTTTTATACTAGTTTAACAAGCTCTCAACTTGCTTTTTCTTTTTTTGTTTGTTCAGCCAGTGACTGATCCTTAGAAGGAAAAAACGTATAGGACAGAGTTATCGTGGTTACATCATCTAAATTTGGATCGTTCACTATGGCAGGGTCAATAAAAAATGATACTGGCATCTCAACTAACTCTTTTGCCGCAAGTAACTGCTCTGTAAAACAAAAACACTCTACTTTATTGAAATATAGTCCTGCCTTTTCTGGAGTGACGTTAAACGTGGCTGTACCAACTATCGGATTATCACTTTTATTTCTTGCTGTATAAAATGCCAAAGCGTTCTGTCCCACAGCAAGTTTCATGGATTGTTGCGCTGGTTTAAAATCCCAATCTAGAGAAGGTTTAGTGTTCGAATCAAAACGAACATTTATTTTCCTATCTATCACTACCGAAGATGATTTAGCTACCTGCTGGGTTGTTCCCCCATACCCGGTCACCTGGCAAAATAATTTGTAAAGAGGAACCGAAGCATAACTTAAACCGCCCATTCCAGAGACTAATATAAATAAGATAATAAGGGTCTTATATTTTTTAGCTGCCAAAGTGCTCAAAAATTTTGGATACGCACGCAATCTCAGAACATCCGGATTATAGTGATTAAATAAAAGAGGGCGGAAAACCCCAATACGGCTGCTAAAACGGCAAGATTTCGTCCACGCTTTGTATGACGGAAAGTTACACCGCTCTTCAACTCGGATTTATTTATTTCTTCTCTATTTACACTCATAAGCCAACCCACTCCAAAACTGAGATTAGATGAATGCTACGATCTAGAATCATTGCAAAAAATAACAAAAATAAATATAATATTGAGAATCCAAAAAGCTGTTTACAATTTTTTTCGGAATCATCTCGTACAACTCTCAAAGCTGCTCCTATAAAAATAATCCCCAAGACCAATGCTGTCACACCATAAAAAAATCCTAGGGTCCCAAGGAAAAAAGGTATTAGCCCTAAGGGGCATAAAGCAATACTGTAGATCAGGATTTGTTTTTTTGTTTCAGATCGACCGTAAACTAATGGCATCATAGGAACACCTGCAGCCTTGTAGTCATCACTCCTATACAACGATAAGGCCCAAAAATGAGGGGGCGTCCAAATAAAAATAATAACGAAGAGAGCAATTGACTCTAAACTGATTGTACCTGTTACAGCCGTCCAGCCTATCATTGGTGGAAATGCACCTGCCGCTCCCCCAATTACTATATTTTGAGGCGTGCGGCGCTTTAACCACATTGTGTAGACAAACACATAAAATCCAATGGTAAAGGTCAATAGACCGGCTGCAAACCAATTTATAGCTAGTCCCATTACCATTATAGACCCCCCAGCTAATATAACACCAAAGGTTAAGGCAGCATCCTCGGCCACCCTACCCGATGGTATAGGACGGTTCTTTGTTCGTGACATAATTGCGTCAATATCACGATCGTACCACATGTTTATCGCACCCGACGCACCGGCCCCTATCGCAATGCAAAAAACTGCAATAACTTCTAAAATTGAGTTAATCTGTCCAGGCGCAAGATATAAACCAACAAATCCAGTAAAAACTACAAGAGACATAACTCTTGGCTTTAATAACGCAACAAAATCAAAAAAAGGCGTCCAAATCGAACTAGTCGGCTTAGACGCGGGGTTTGGAACTAAAAGTGCATCGGACAAGGTAGTGACCCCTGTGTTTCCTACGGGTTCGTTTGATTGACTCTTGGTAAGTCTTCATAAGTATGGAATGGGGGAGGAGAGGATAATGTCCATTCTAATGTCGTTGCGCCATCGCCCCATGGATTGTTCCCAGCAAGACGCTTTTTAATAAATGCCTCAAAGATCATCACAACGAATATAAGAGTCCCAAACCCGGCCATGTAGGCACCATAAGATGCCACTTGGTTCCAGCCATGCAAAGCTTCAGGGTAATCTATATAACGCCTAGGCATACCAGCTAAACCAAGGAAATGCATCGGAAAAAACGTCAAATTAACGCCTACAAATGTTATCCAAAAGTGCAATTGAGCCAACATGTTGTTGTAGGTGTAACCACTCATTTTTGCAAACCAGTAATAAAACCCACAAAATATTCCATAAACCGCACCCAGTGATAAAACGTAATGGAAATGCGCTATGACGTAATAAGTGTTGTGCAACATTATGTCGACACCTGCATTTGCAAGGACTACACCGGTTACGCCGCCTACTGTAAACAAGAAAATGAAGCCTAAAGCCCATAACATAGGAATTCTGAAAGTGATTGAGCCACCCCACATGGTGGCAATCCAAGAAAATATTTTTACCCCCGTTGGAACAGCAATGACCATAGTAGCAGCTGTAAAATAGGCACGTGTGTCAACGTCTAATCCTACGGTATACATATGATGAGCCCACACTATAAATCCAACAACGCCTATCGATACCATGGCATACGCCATACCAAGATAACCAAAAATCGGTTTTCGGGAAAAAGTTGAAATCACATGACTTACGATACCAAATGCTGGCAGTATCATAATGTACACTTCTGGATGGCCGAAAAACCAAAATAAATGCAGAAATAGTATTGGATCTCCGCCACCTGACGGAATGAAAAATGTAGTGCCAAAGTTACGGTCGGTTAGAAGCATCGTTATCGCTCCAGCCAGAACCGGTAATGCTAATAGAAGTAAAAATGCGGTTATAAGAATTGACCATGCAAATAATGGCATGCGATGCAACGTCATTCCAGGAGCTCGCATATTGAAAATAGTTGTTATAAAATTTGCCGCCCCTAAAATCGAAGAGGCGCCTGCCAAGTGGAGTGACAATATCGCCATATCCATCGACATTCCTGGCGTACCCTCCTTTCCAGACATTGGAGGATAGATGGTCCATCCCACCCCGGCGCCACCATCCGCGAACATGGACATGAAAAGCAGAATGAATGCAGGAATCAAGAGCCAGAAACTAATATTATTCATTCTTGGAAACGCCATATCGGGAGCACCAATCATCAGAGGCACAAACCAATTTCCAAATCCACCTATTAATGCCGGCATAACCACAAAAAACACCATTATTAGACCATGAGCAGTTACATAAACATTCCAAACGTGTCCATTTTCCATATACTGAACGCCTGGATTTTGTAATTCCATGCGCATATACATAGAGATCCCGCCACCAATCAGGCCTGCAATAATTGAAAAGATAAGGTACATTGTCCCAATGTCTTTATGATTGGTCGAATAGAGCCACCTCAGGAAACCAGGCGGCGTACCGTGGTCATAGCTGTTAGTATGGGCTTGATCCGCACTCATTGTATTTCCCCTGGATTACTGTTTATTTTCAATCACACCGGCCACCCTAAAGTTCGGTGGAGCAGATGCGAATTTGGTTTTGGCCTCGAGCAACCAATTCTCGTATTCTTTATCCGAAACAGCCTTCACCGCTATTGGCATTCCAGAATGGTTAATACCACAGATTTGATTACACTGACCGTAAATCAAGCCTTCTTTATCAATCTGCATCCAAGCCTCATTTATGCGGCCATTAATCCCGTAAACCTGAACTACTGCGGATGGTAAGAAGAAAGAATGCATAACGTCGTTACTCGTAATTAGTAGCTGAATTTTCTTGCCTATTGGAACAACCAAGGGGTTATCGACGGAGAACAGATATGTTTGTTCTGTTGGATTGATTTCTTCTTTTGGTATCATATAACTGTCAAAAGTAACCTTTTGATCTGGGTATTCATAAGTCCAATACCACTGGTTAGCCGTCACCTTTATTGTCATATCCGGATCAACAGCTCTGTCCCCATAATATAACGTCTTAAATGATGGGACAGCTACAATCACTAAAATTACTACGGGCACTACTGTCCAGAGAATTTCAATGAAAGTATTATGGGTCGTTTTAGTTGGATTGGGGTTACTAGATGCTTTAAATTTAAAGCAAACATAAATCATAAGAGCTAACACAAAAAGAGAAATCGCAGCGATCAGCCATAACAAATAATCATGGAATTCATGAATGCGAACTGCTACTGGGCTTACAGGATCTGGAACGCCGAATTGCCATTCCCGCGGTAAAGATGCCACCGCGCTTGTGGTTGTCATCACAAATACCGCAACTGATAGGCCAATTACCTGGGTAAACCCGTAATTTAATTGCCGAATTATTTTCATCCCTACTACTCTCTCGCTCCCTTGCAGTATCTTAACCTCGAAGTTTCCGTCGAAGCTCAGACAAGACTGATGCACTACCTTTTCCCCACTAAGCGCAACCTCACGCCTTGATTAACTAGGCTTAGTTCAATCTAGTACACATTAAACTTCCGCTTTGAACTATGATTTAAGTGATTTTTTATGTAAAGACAAGTCTAGCTTGTCGAATACCACTCTGGTTACAAACCTTCAAATGAGCTATATGTAAAAACTGATCATTATATGATAAAAAAACGCTGGTTTTTAGGAAGAAAAATTAATGAGCGATCTAGACATAACAGATGATATTTTTTTTAACCAATCTGATCTTGACCCAAAAAAAATACAGGGAATTGTGGACGATACTGTTGGGTGTTGTGATGATGGAGAGTTATTTATTGAGTATCGCCAATCCGAGGCGTTTGGATTTGATGATGGGCGACTAAAGACTGCTTCATTTGATACTACTCAAGGTTTTGGCTTGCGGGGTATTGTTGGAGAAACAAGAGGATATGCTCACGCATCTGAACTATCTGAGTCCGCAATTAGGCGTGCTGCTGAAACCGTAAAAACGCTCAAATCAGGACATAACGGCGCACCAACGCGCAATCCTGTCAAAACTAACGCAAAGTTATATACCAATGAGAACCCTATACTAGGCATGGAATTTTCTGATAAAGTAAAACTTTTGCAAGACATAGATTCGTACGCTCGCTCAAAAGATCCTAAAATCAAACAAGTCTCGGCATCATTATCTGCTTCTTGGCAAGCTGTGCAGATAATGAGGGCAAGTGGACACCGAGTTGCTGATATTAGACCGCTGGTGAGACTTAATGTATCTGTTGTTGTAGCCGATGGCGAGAAAATGGAAAGCGGTGGCACTGGTATTGGTGGACGCATGGGTTATAACGGCTATATCGGAATAGAAAACTGGCAGGCCCAAGTAGATGAAGCTTTCAGATTAGCTATGGTGAACTTGGAGGCCATTCCAGCTCCAGCAGGAGAAATGGACGTTGTTCTTGGACCGGGGTGGCCAGGCGTAATGCTTCATGAAGCAGTCGGTCATGGCCTCGAAGGTGATTTTAATCGAAAAAAGACATCAACATTCACTGACATGATTGGTAAGCGAGTAGCCTCCCCTGGTGTAACTGTTATTGATGATGGTACTATTCCAGATCGACGTGGTTCTATCACGATTGATGATGAGGGAACACCATCCCGAAAAAATATCCTTATAGAAGACGGGATCTTAGTTGGATACATGCAAGATAGGCAAAATGCTCGTTTAATGGGCGTTCCCGAAACAGGTAATGGGCGCCGAGAAAGCTATGCACACCATCCAATGCCGCGCATGACTAACACCTATATGCTTGGAGGAGATAAAGAGCCTGAAGAGATACTAAAATCTGTAAAAAATGGTCTATATGCAGTTAATTTTTCCGGTGGACAGGTAGATATAGTTTCTGGAAAATTTGTTTTTGCTGCAAGCGAGGCATATCTCATTGAGAATGGAGAAATAACGAAACCGGTCAAGGGAGCTACACTTATAGGCAACGGACCAGAGGCAATGAATAAGATATCGATGATAGGTAATGATATGAAGCTTGATGAAGGGGTTGGGACTTGCGGAAAAGACGGGCAAGGGGTACCTGTCGGCGTAGGCCAACCCACCTTAAAGATGAATGGTGTTACTATCGGAGGAACAGCAGTTTAAACCCACTATTAGATCCATTTTTAGAAGAATAGAAGATGATATATAAGCCCAATTTTTACTATCAACATTGGTTGTGTATGATATCAGTATTTTAACTCATCAAAAATTGGGTTCACCGACCCTAACCACTTTCCTGTAAATGACTCAAGTAAATCCTCGGCGGGGGTGCGCCCTCGCTCCGCAATATCCCTAAGTGTATCTAAAAAGCCAGATTCGTCATTCCCCGCAGGATCTAATCTAGCTCGTTTTTTGAGGCCCGCTGATGAAATCGAGAGAACTTCTTTGGCCAACTCCTGGACATTAGTCTTTCGGAAGGATGTCACAAGCCCCTTTTTTGGAACCTGATTACGCAGAGTTTCTTGCTCCTCAATAGTCCAATCTTTAACCATATCCCAAGCCGCTGTTTGTGAGTTTGCATCATAAAGCAGTCCTACCCAAAAGGCTGGTAACGCGCAAAGATTACGCCATGGGCCACCGTCAGTGCCTCGCATTTCAAGATATTTTTTTAATCGTACCTCGGGAAAATTAGTCGTCATGTGGTCTGTCCAGTCCCCCATATGCGGTAATTGTCCCTCAAACCCTTCAAGCTTTCCGTCCATGAAATCGCGAAAGCTCTTTCCTGCTACATCGTGATAGACACCTTCACGATAAACAAAATACATCGGGACATCTAAAATATAGTCAACATGGCGCTCAAATCCGTACCCCTCTTCAAACACAAAAGGCAACATTCCACACCTTTCGGGATCGGTATCGGTCCAAACGTTACTACGTGAGGATAAAAAACCATTTGGCTTTCCATCTTCAAAAGGTGAATTGGCAAATAAAGCCGTTGCTATTGGCTGCAACGCAAGACTAATTCTGTATTTTTCGACCATGTCTCCTTCATCAACAAAGTCCAGATTAGTTTGGACAGTACAGGTCCGTAGCATCATATCGAGCCCTAAATTTCCTACCTCTTGCATCCATCGGTTCATAATGGCATATCGTCCCTTTGGCATCCACGGTATGTCATCTCTTGTCCAAAGAGGATCAAACCCAAGCCCCAACATCCCAATGCCAAGCTCTTCACCAACTTCTTTGACCTGAGCCAAATGATTATGCACCTCGTCACAGGTTTGGTGAATTGTCTCTAAAGGCGCACCTGAAAGTTCAAATTGGCCGCCTGGCTCCAAGGTTATTGCGCAACCATTCATTTGTAGGGCAATCGTCTTATCTTTTTCTTGGATAGGCTCCCAACCGAAACGCGTTAAACGAGTTAAGATTTCTCCTATACCGTCAGCTCCCTCATAAGGTAAACGCTTTTTATCCGACAACCGAAATGCAAATTTTTCATGCTCAGTGCCTATCCGCCACTCATCACGCGGGGTACATCCAGATATCAAATCATCTATCAATTGTGATTTGTTTTCGATTAATTCACTTGTTGGGTCGGCTGGACCGGGCATTTTATCACCTCAAAAACCATAAAAGTCAGTATTAATATTCAATCGTTCGGTTTATCCTTAGGAGCATTCCAATCTCCAATCGCTGCCTGCCAACATACCAATGCAGCAAATGCCGCGGTGTCAGACCTTAAAATCTTTCTTCCTAAACTAACACGACACACATTGCTAAGTTTATCAAGTTGGTCAAGTTCCTTGTTTGAGAAACCTCCTTCGGGACCAATCAATAATCCGGCAGGACCATTATTTTTCTCAAAAGCGCCCAAGATTGGTTCGCCTCCGCCTGTTTCATCACAGCAAAATAAAAACCTTTCTTTGGGCCAATCCTCTATCAGTTTTTCTAGAATAACAGGACTATTAATTTGTGGAACACTCAAACGACCCGATTGCTCAGCTGCTTCTATTGCATTTGATAGTAGTCTTTCTACATTTATCTTTTTTACACTCGTATGCTCTGTAAAAACAGGGCACAGCATATTTGCCCCTAATTCGGTTGCTTTCTGAGCAATAAAATCAACCCTTAATCCCTTTATAGGCGCAAATATCAGCCAAACATCTGCTGTTAGCTCCTGGGGTCTGATGCATGTCTTAGCACATACATGCACATTTTTTTTATCTATACTGACGATCTTAGTTTCCCACTCACCATCTCTTCCATTGAATAATGCTATGTTATCTCCTTCACGCAGTCTTAAAACATTGCGAAGATAATGTACCTGTTCTTTAGAGAGAATTATTTGGCTACCCTCTCTTAAATCCTGTTTTACAAACAAACGTGTTTTCAAATCACCATCACCCATTAACGGCTCATCATCAAAGATAAGGAAAAAGAGTCTATAATCATTAATAACAGAACAAAGCTAGTCTTTAAAAAGATTTGAGATATTTTTATAACAAAAAATCTAACCACTGAATTAAATTTGTCACATGTTTTTAAGAAATAGAGAATATAGTTAAATTAGGCTATTACAAATCCAATGGTGGGAGAACCTTTTGTATCCGTTAGATAACCAACCCTTTTATTGGATTACTTGAAGCATAATGGCAAATTACAGCGATATACCCAAAGGCGGTTGGATAGAAAAAATATTACCAAAAGTAGCCCGTCCGTATGCTATTTTGATACGCTTAGATCGTGCAATAGGCACTTGGTTACTATTGCTACCATGCTGGTGGAGTTTAGCGTTAGGTTGGCAGTTAAATCCGGACAAAATAACGCTTTGGGAACTTGCTTATCTCTATCTAGTATTCAGCGTCGGAGCTATTGTTATGCGTGGCGCTGGCTGCATCGTGAATGACTTGTGGGACAGAAAACTAGATCAACTGGTTGAGCGCACCGCTAATAGACCAATCGCATCCGGTATGATTAGCATTCCCAGAGCTACAGTGTTCCTTCTATTTCAATTGTCTATCGGTCTCTTTGTACTACTTCAGCTGAACGAGACCTGTTGGTTGCTTGGTATTTCCGTTTTATTATTAGTTTTTTCTTATCCTGCATTTAAAAGATTTACCTATTGGCCGCAATTTATTTTAGGTTTGACTTTTAATTGGGGTGCATTGATGGGATGGGTCGCTATTACAGGGGAAATCGATTTTGTCTGTGTGGGATTATATGTAACTGGAATATTTTGGACCCTTGGGTACGATACAATTTATGCACATCAAGATAAAACTGATGATGAAGTGATTGGCGTAAAATCATCTGCCTTAGCTCTAGCAGATAAGACCAAACCATTTATTTATATTACTTATGGCTTAACAATTTTAGGACTTTTATTGATAGGTTGGATTAATCTATTTGAAATCCCATTTTTTGTTTTTTGCTCCATCGCATTCACCCAGTTGATTTGGCAGATTTATACTGTTAATCTGGACGAGCCTAGTGATTGTCTCAAGAAATTTAAATCAAACCGTCTTTTTGGTTTTTTAATAACTATCGCTATTTTTTCTGGCTGATATGACAACAGTTGATAAACACGTCATTCTACAAAACACCTCACTAGCCTCAACACCTTTAGCCCCATAGTTGAAATTGCATTTGGCAACCAATGCTGCAACGTTGTGGGAAATGACAGAAGCAGAAATGCAAAACATAAATCTCCCACTACCTTTTTGATCGTTCGCATGGGTAGGAGGACAGGCTCTAGCACACTACATTCTACACAATCCAAACTTGGTGAAAAAAACTGTATTGGATATTGGTGCAGGTAGTAGAATTGTTGGTTTATCAACTCTTTTATCTTTAACTTCTAAGGTTGATTTTAAGGAAGTAGGCCCATTTGCTACTGAATCCATTCGACTTAATTTGAAAGTAAATAATCTATCTCACAATTTTCAAATTTTATAGAACAGGACTTGCCAAAACCAGGAAGCTTTAGCTGGAATAAATGGAACGTTATCTTGGCTGGTGATGTTTTCTATCAGCAGCTAATGTCTAATAGAATTTTGAGATACCTTCGAAGTCATGCTGACGCAAGTAAGCTCGCTTTAATCGAAAACCCGGACAACCCTATCGTCCTAAAAAGAAAATAGAAAAACTTGCTCATCATGCAGCCCAAACCCCAACTTAGCTAGAACAGCATGCAAAATATGGTGCCAGGATTTGGAAAATAATACCTTTCTTTTCAATTATTTTACTTTTTCACAAGCACCCATAAAGTTTTACTACCGTTAACCAGATACCGCGGCAGCATTGAGAGACGCAACAGCAAGCTTAACGGAGACCAATAAGATCGCTGTACCAATCTGCCCCTCTTCAATTCGTTTAGAAAGATCTCTAAGCCAGATATCTATTATCATGAAGGTGGCGAGTTGAATCACTAAAGTTACAACCCCCCAAATAACAATATCAAAAATATTTACGCTACTTGCCATACAAAAAGCTAGTGGAATAGCCAGCCCTAAAACAGCTCCAGCAAGTGAAATAGCTGCAGCTGTATTTCCTTCCTTTATCAGGGCTCTTTCATCGTGCGATGTAATCCACATATACACAAAAACCCCAACCACCAGCATCAAAACCGTTACGCCAAAATGTGACAGAAGAAAGGGGATGCCCGCAAGAAAACTCTGAATAGCCGCTTCCATTATTTTATCCAATTCACCGTGTGATAGTTTAAAAGAAGCTTAACACACTAAAATCCAACTGAGTAGTTAAGCCCTGAAAAATCTATATAATTTAAGATTGCAATGCTTTTCCTTGTACTAAACTGAAAAGTTTAACAGCTTTATTATCCAACATTTCTGCAACCTTAGAATCAAAATCCTTAAAATGCGGCATTAGGAGATGCGTATCAAAAGCACTTTTATCGTCATAAACCTCATACAAAAAACATTCCTCTGGCTTTTCCGAATTAAAGCAAACATCAAATTGCTTACAACCTGGTTCCAATTCGATAGACAATCGCGCATTTTCCAACATCAATGGCCTAAATTGCTCGATCAAATTAGTTTTGATCAAAAAATTAACTGTTACAACAAACACCATAATCCCCAAACCATTATTATTTAAAACCTTAAATACCGAGCTATATCTTCAGAACCCTTTGCATACAGTTAATGATCATTTTTCTTTAGCAAGTTTTGTTTCTACAAGCCTAGCCCAGTAGCTAGCACCTAAAGGTAAAACCTCATCGTTAAAATCATAGTGAGGGTTATGTACTTCACAATCCCATTTACCTTCACCCTGACCGATAGTCACATATCCACCCGGGATCAAATTTGACATGTAAGCAAAATCTTCCGACCCCATCACCCGATTGCTATTTCTATTTACGTTTTTCTCACCAACGAGTGCCGCGGCCACGTCGCCAGTGAAATTAATTTCGTCTTCAGAATTTATTAGAGGCGGAAAAGTAATTCGGAAGTCCACCTCGGCAACCGCCCCCAGTCCTTCTGCGACACTTTTTGCAAGCTTTGTAATATTTGTCTCAATTAGCCTCATAATCTCATTTGAGAAGGTTCTTGCTGTTCCTTTCATGTGAGCTGTATGAGGTATAACATTATAGGCTTCACCCGATTGGATCTGAGTAATTGAGAGAACTGCTGTTTCTTGGGGGTTTGTGTTCCGAGAAACGATAGTTTGTGCCGCGGTTGCAATATGAGCTGCAATAATCACAGGGTCTATACCTGATTCTGGCCGTGCACCATGAGCGCCATTACCTCGCACAATTATATCAAAAAGCGCACCTCCTGCCATTGCAGCTCCAGAACGCATGCCAAACTTACCAATCGCCATGCCAGGCCTGTTGTGCATCCCATAAACTGAGTCGCATGGAAATTGATCGAACAATCCATCCTCAACCATTGCCTTGGCGCCACCCACTCCCTCCTCACCAGGTTGAAAAATAAAATGTACGCAGCCCTCAAAATTTTTAGATTCGGCAAGGTATTTTGCTGCCCCAAGCAACATAGTGGTGTGACCATCATGCCCACAGGCATGCATTACATTTGGATTAGTGGATTTGTGCGAAAAAGTATTGTTTTCCGCCATGGGAAGAGCATCCATATCAGCTCGCAGTCCAATACTGCGCGTATCATTACCAACCCGCAAAGTTCCAATAACCCCCGTCTTTCCCAGGCCCTGGTGCACCTCAAGTCCCCATGACTTAAGCTTTTCGGCAACCATCGCGGAGGTCCTATACTCTTCAAAGCCTAATTCTGGGTTGGCGTGTATATCGCGGCGCCAGGCAGTCATACTTTCATGGTTAGCTTCTATCTCTGGAATAATCGTCTGGTTAGCCAATTTTCCTCTCCTCTATTAGATTTTGTAACTGAAGTTCAATTACCATGAGCCAGTATTTCCCATGCTTACCCAAGGCTCTTTAATCTCTAATGCTTCACCTTTCTGCAATAGTTCAATTGAAACACCATCAGGAGACCTAACAAATGCCATACGGCCTTCTTTTGGCGGGCGATTAATAATGACACCACTATCTTTTAAAGACTTGCAAATGTCATAGATGTTATCCACCTGGTATGCTAGGTGACCAAAATTTCTACCTCCAGAGTACTCCTCGGGGTCCCAGTTAAATGTTAATTCAAGCGTAGGTGCCCAGCCAGCTTTAGCAGACTCTAAATCGTCTGATGCGCTAAGAAATATATTAGTATAACGACCGGCCTCACTCTCAGTTCTTCTAACCTCTACCATTCCAAGTTTATCGCAATAAAAGTCTAGCGACTCTTCAATGTTGCTGATACGAACCATTGTATGTAGATACTGCACTTAACTCTCCTCTAAACATTGACTGCAAACTAATATGCGTTTTTATTTTATGCTGATACTTGTAGATAATTAGTAATATTACCACGGAATAAAGTATATCGTTTTTTAAAAGCAATTTATGTCTGTTACTTAACTCATAAGGTTATATCTTTGTGATTAAAGAAGAAAACCAAGCTGATGATGGGATTGAGGAAAACCCACTCCGTTGGCTCATTTTGGCAGGTGTTTGGCTAATTTATTTTAGTTTTGGATTAACAGTTGCGGCTATGGCACCATTGGTCCCTGCTATTTGTAGCGATTTGGAAATTAGCTACGGGGCTATGGGGGTCGTGCTGGGTGCCTGGCCGTTTGTGTATATTTTGTCAGCACTACCCTGTGGCATGCTCTTAGATCGTATCGGGCCTCGTAAAGCTCTATTTGTGGCTGCTGCCATAATGGCATTATCTGGATTTCTAAGGTGCTTTTCTGACACTTATTTAATCATGATCCTAGCCGTAGCAGTATTTGGTCTAGGTGGTCCGCTGATTTCTATTGGCGCGCCAAAGTTGATTGCTTTTTTATTCGAAGGCAAAGATCGAGGATTAGCCATGGGAATATATATAACTGGCCCTGGACTTGGGGCCGTTGTGGCTCTTTCTATTACGAACAGCTTCTTATTGCCGATTTTTGATTATAGCTGGAGATCTGTGATTGGCGCCTATGCTTTATTTACCATATCTAGCGGCTGTATTTGGTTATTATTGTCATCCAACCAACTGGGCCGTTTAGTTGAGTCCACCATGCAAGCTGCATCTACCGGACCCATAGGAGAAACATTTCGCAACTTAGCCTCTATCCGCAGCGTGCAAATTGTTTTGGCCATGAGCGTTGGAATCTTTTTCTTTAACCATGGCCTTAATAACTGGCTTCCCGAAATAATTCGCTCAAAAGGCTTGAGTTTTGCTGAAGCTGGTTATTGGGCAGCAATACCAACGACTGTAAGTATCATAAGCGCATTATTAATACCACGGTTGGCCACATCCGATAAAAGGGTGTTGGTTATGGGTTTACTTATCGTTTGTGCTGGGATGGCAACTTTTTTATTACACACCGCGCCCGGGCTCCAGCTCGCTTTTGGTCTGTGTCTACAAGGTCTAGCAAGGGGAGCGATGATGACTGTGGCACTTTTGATGTTAGTTGAAATACCAAATGTAGGGCCTAAACGCGCTGGTGCCGCAGGAGGATTATTTTTTACTGCAGCAGAAATTGGTGGTGTCACAGGCCCCCTGGTAATTGGATTACTGCATGATTTGAGTGGCGGTTTTTCTATTTCACTAACCATGTTATCTTTTATTTGTTTTTTACTTTTAATCTTATTATTTTTGCTTCAAAAAAGTATGAAAAACGACCTTTCCCAATGAATCGTTGATCTTACTTCATAACAATATTAGCGTCATCAATGCTATTATATTTATTCATATCGGCAACAAGGGTTCAAAAAAGATGGCAAAAAAACGGATAGTGTTAGAGATTGGTATGGGCACTGATATTCGTGGCAAAGATTATACTAAAGCCGCCTGCAGAGCTCTAAAGGATGCTCTTTGGCACAACTCTCTGGGGATATCAGATATACTCAATGTTGATGTAGATTCGATGTGGGTTGAAGTAAGTATCGGCATACCAAAACCCCAAGAAGTGAATACAGACAAGGTATTAGAAATTTTACCCCATGGAACCGGCAGAGTTTCTTGTGAGCATGGCGGACTAGAAATTAAAAACCCTGACCGTGATGATTGTACAATCATCGCAAATGCAGCTGCAGTTGTTTATTTAGATATCCCAGAGGAGACTTCTTTATGACTATGAAACGCGCAATATTAGAGATGGGAATGGGAAACGATTTGCATGGCGGTGATTATACCAAGGCAGCACAAAGAGCAGTTAACGATGCATTACATCATAGCTCACTTAGCTTTATTCGAACATTAAATATCGATAAAAAAAAGCTGTATGTGAATGTCACCATCGGAGTTCAAAACCCCGAAAGTGTCAATATAGATAAGATAAGAGCATCTCTGCCAATAGGAATTGTATCTGTAGATGTCGTCAAAGGAGGACTTGATGTACCAGATTATGAAAATGACGACCCCGCCGTTATTGCTAGCGCTGCTATTGAGGTAATGTTAGACACGCCGACATAACTTTTGAGCTATAAAAACGCACATTTTCTAAGATGAATGTACTTCTTTCAAAAAAAGCTCTATTTCTACAAGTTAACTAAACAATATTCTGTTCTGGCAGCGCCTCTTTTTTTATTATTCTATCATGGCTAAACCGTGACAAATCAATACTGCGGTATTTGCCATAAGTGATAAGTTCCATAATTGCTCTGCCAATGGCCGGCGATTGTTGCAGACCATGTCCCGAAAAACCATTAGCAAAAAAGAAATTATTAACATCTGCATGGGAGCCTATTATCCCATTCTGATCGAAAGTATTGTAGTCATACCACCCGGCCCATGCATTGGTGATCTTTATTGCCTTCAACGCAGGGATACGATGGGCGATCGAAGGCCATATTATGTCATCGAATAATTTATAATCGACTTCCATATCATCCCAAGCATCTGGATCTAGGTTAGCAGGGGGGGAAACGCCACAAACAAAACCAGAACCCTCAGATCGAATAAAAACTCCAGAAGTATCAATGACCAGTGGTAATTTGGGTTCTAATTCTTCGCGACAATCTATACCATAAATAATCCGTTTTTTGGGTACAACAGGTAAATCAATATTAGCTAACCTAGCGATATTACCGGCCCATGCGCCAGATGCGTTAACCAGGAAGTCGCACTCTATCTTCTCTCCTCCGCCCAGCGTAACTGATCTAATTTTCTGCCGTACTCTGGTAATAGCACGCACCTCATCATTTATGAATTGAGCACCTAAAGCGCGAGCCTTAGAACGAAAAGCGTTCAAGAATGTACTAGGGTCAAGCCATCCCTCTCCGCTCTTCCCAAAAGAACTAATTGCAATGCCATTTGTATTTAACCAGGGAAACTTACTCTTTAGATCATTTGGACTTAAAATATCAATCTCGGCCCCCAACCTATTTTGTAAGCTCTGATTCTCTATGAGAATTTTTTTACCTTCATTACTGGCTAGAAAAAGATACCCTCGTTCAACCCAACCAACATCTAAAGATTCTCCATCGACAGCTAAATGCTCTTTAATATTTTTAACAAATTCAGCACCAAACAAACCAATTTCGATATTTTCACGATTCGAAAATTGTTGACGAACACCACCGAGAGAGCGAGTGGTTGAGGCCTTGCCATAGCTTGTATCGCGCTCGATTACTGCCACATCACCTTGAAAATCTAAATTATATTTTAAAAAGTATGCAATAGCGCTACCTATTATACCACCGCCAATTATAACAACATCGTGCTTCTGCATTATAATATCCCTTTGAATTTTCTCTTTACCCAAAAAGGTTAATTGTGCCTCTAAATAAATTTAAATTAATCATTTGACTGCTACTCACATCTAAAAAGTAATCTTAATATATCAGCTGTATTAGTGTAGGCTCAGTAAATTATTAATTTCGCTCGACTAATAGAGACGTTATGGACGAGGTAATATGAAGAAGTCTACCGCGATAATATCGAGCAAACCTACGTCCGACGAGGAATTATTTAACATCGCAAAAAAACCTCGCAGTTATTCTGATATAATCAATATCAGTGAAATAAAAATTAATATTGAAACTGCCTGGAAAAATACAGATACACCTGAAGAATTTAAAGGGCTATTGCTTCAGATCTTTCGTGAGACTTTAGTAGATGGGTCTGGGATTATAAAAAGGCGTTTTCTCGACAAGAATAACGGCGCAGCGACAGTTCTTGAGCAAGCCTTCCTTATGGATAACATCATTAAATTAGCACACGAAACAATTGTAGAAAAACTCTACAGGGCCCCTAATCCAACTCAAGGAGAAAAGTTATGCATAGTTGCAGTGGGAGGATATGGACGCGGAGAGTTAGCGCCTTTCTCAGACATTGATCTGCTCTTTTTACTTCCCTACAAAATCACTCCTCATATCGAACAAGTAGTGGAAACCATACTTTATCTTTTATGGGATATGCGTCTAAAGGTTGGGCACGCGACAAGATCAATAGAAGAATGTATGCGCCAAGCGAAATTGGATATGACAATAAGAACGGCGATATTAGAATCGCGTTTCATATGCGGCGAAGTATCACTACTGAGTGAAATGAATAGAAGATTTCAGAAGCAAATTGTGGCTGGAACCGCGTTAGAATTTGTAGAGGCAAAACTTAAAGAATCTGAAATTCGCCACCAGAAACTTGGTGATTCTAGGTATGTTATTGAACCAAATATAAAAGATGGAAAAGGTGGCTTACGCGATCTACACAAGTTATTTTGGATAGGAAAATATGTCTATCGAGTTAATACCGTGGAAGCACTCGTTATGAGAGGCATTTTATCATCCCAAGAAGCTACACTTTTTGCAAAAGCCCAAAAACAACTTTGGACGATACGATGTCACTTACATTATTTGACAGAGCGCGAAGAGGATAGGCTGACGGTCGACCATCAACGGGAAATAGCGACAATGTTAGGCTATACGGATAGATCCGGGAATATAGCTGTCGAAAGGTTTATGAGGCATTATTACCTTACAGCAAAAAATATTGGTGATTTAACTAGAATCTTTTGTGCCGCAATAGAAGAAGAACATCAAAGGAGGCCGAGGTTACGGATTTCTCGGCCGTGGCAACGGAGCCGGGATTTAGGTGATTTTAAAATTGAAGGAGACCGATTAAATTCAAAGTCAGACACTATTTTTGAGAATGATCCTGTAAACTTGATTAAAATGTTTTCGATCGCTCAAACAAACGAACTTGAGTTTCATCCTCATATTTTACGCCTAGTTACCCAAAGTCTCAAAAAAATAGATCGCTCCTTGAGAAATAATCCCGAGGCAAACAGGCTATTTTTAGAAATATTAACCTCAAAAAAAGGCCCAGAGCGGATCTTGCGTCGTATGAACGAATCCCAGGTATTCGGACAGTTTATCCCCGACTTTGGACGTGTCGTAGCACAAATGCAATATGACATGTACCACGTGTATACGGTGGATGAGCATACGATAATAATGCTCGGAATTCTATTCAAAATTGAAAGTGGGGAATTAGAAGAAGTTGCCCCAATAGCTTCCGATGTAATACATAAAGTTATTTCGAGAAAAGAGTTATACGTTGCTGTTTTACTACACGATATAGCTAAAGGAAGGGGCGGAGATCATTCAATACTTGGCGAAAAAGTAGCTCGCCGTTTGTGTCCTCGCCTTGGGTTGTCAACGGAAGAAACCGAGACGGTTGCATGGCTAGTACGTTGGCATCTACTTTTGAGCTACGCTGCCTTTAAACGAGATATAAATGATCCTAAAACTATAGAAGATTTCAATGAAATCGTTCAATCCCCAGAGCGCTTAAAATTATTATTGGTTTTGACCGTAGCTGATATTCGTGCTGTGGGCCCAAATGTGTGGAACGGATGGAAAGGAGCCCTTTTACGAGATTTATTTGTCCGAGCGGAAGAAGTATTGCTAGGGCAAAGCGCCCAAAACGGGCTCCTAGAAAGAGCAAATAACGTATATGCAAAACTACGGGAATCATTACCAAAATGGGAAGAGGTTGATTTTGAGGAACATATACAACGCGGATATCCATCATATTGGCTTATGTATAATGTCGCTACCCTCGCGCGACATGCAAATTTAATTCGAAAAGCAGAAACAACAAATGCCCCCCTAACTATCGAAACTAGATCTGATTATCAAAAAGAAGTTACCGAAATAACCGTCTATACCGCAGATCATTCTGGACTATTCTCTCGTATTGCCGGGGCTATGGCTTCAATTGGGGCTGATATTGTTGATGCACGAATTACAACTATGAGGAATGGGATGGCGCTCGATAGTTTTTGGGTTCACCAACCAAAGAGAACCGGCTCTGAAAATACCGAAGCTATTAGTCGAATAATTAGAACAATCGAACAATCCCTAAGTGGCGGGTTGAAGATACAAGAAGCAATAGCGAGACGGCCTGCTAACTTGCCAAAACGAGCACGAGGCATGACAATTCCTCCAAGGGTGCTTATTGATAATAAAGCAAGTAGCACTCACACAGTGTTGGAAATTAATGGCACGGATCAACCTGGTTTATTACACAGATTAACTTGGAAAATTGCTCAACAGAATTTGCAAATATCATCCGCAAAAATATCAACTTATGGAGCTAGTATTGTTGACGTTTTTTACGTTAAGGATCTTTTTGGCCTGAAAGTTCAAAGCGATCGAAGATTGAATACAATCAAAGTAGCGATGTTAGATGAGCTAAATCAAAATTCCAATATAAATCAATCATAACTGATAATATCTTAAAACATATAAAATCATTCCCTTCACCTCAGCCTTCAAATGATTTAAACGTTTATTATGTCACTTTTCAATGCTGTTGCCACTGTGGGCAGCTATACCATGATAAGTCGAGTTACTGGGTTTGCTCGCGATGTTCTGATAGCGGCTAGTTTGGGTGCCGGACCCATTGCGGATGCCTTTTTTGTGGCGTTTAAACTACCAAATTTTTTTCGCCGCCTCACGGCTGAAGGTTCATTCACTATCGTCTTTGTTCCAATGTTTTCTGGGATTTTAGAGATTGATGGAAAGAAGATAGCTCTAGAATTTGCAGAAGAAATTATGTCAATAATGTCCGCTGTTCTATTGACAATTACCGTAACTGCAATTTTTTTTATGCCTCAAATAATGAGTTTTATTGCGCCAGGTTTCACAGATGAACAAACTACATTTAATCTGACTGTTGAATTTGGTCGCGTCACTTTTATTTATTTACCATTAATATCTTTGGTAGCATTGCTTGGAGGGATTTTAAACAGTATCGGAAAATTTTCAGCAATGGCCTCTGCGCCTATTTTACTAAATTTATTCCTTATCTCCTCACTGACTATTTTTGCCGGAGCATTAGAAACACCAGGTCACGGATTAGCGCTCGCTGTTGCCATAGGTGGACTGGCTCAATTTTTATGGCTTCTAGAGTCTTGCCGGCGAGCTAAGGCGCTACCCCGTCTCCAATGGCCTGTTTGGACTCCTAGAGTAAAACGTTTACTTAAGTTGATGTTACCAGCCATGTTTGGGGCTGGTATTGTACAAATTAACCTGCTGATTGACGTTATATTGGCTTCAACTCTGCCAACTGGATCAGTCTCATATTTATACTATGCAGACCGAGTTAACCAACTCCCATTAGGTGTCATCGGCGTAGCAATTGGCACAGCTTTGCTACCCAGGCTATCTAAAAATATAAAAGCAGGTCGGTTAGAAGACGCGTTGAGCAATCAAGAAAAGTCATTAGAAATTGGGTTAATGTTAACGGTTCCAGCCGCTTTGGGCCTAATGGTTTTATCCGATCCTATCATAACTCTATTATTTCAGCGTGGATTATTCGATATTGAGTCGACCAACCTAACCTCATTAGCACTCTTAGCCTACTCAACCGGGTTACCTGCCTTTGTACTTATTAAAATATTACAACCTAACTTTTTTGCCAGGGGTGATACCGTAACTCCTATAAAGATAGCAGCCATCGCCGTAGTGACGAACCTGATACTGAACTTAATCCTTATGCAATATTTTGCTCATGTTGGGCTAGCGCTAGCGACCTCAGTTTCTGCATGGCTGAGTGCGATACTTCTATTGATTATATTAAAGAAAAAAGAGTTTTATCAATTACGCAAGTTGGTGTTAGTGAAAATACTCCAAATCAGTCTAGCTGCATGTGTGATGACTATAGGTTTGTTGGCGTTAATAAAAGTCACAAAGCATTTTTTTGTAGATCCAAATCTCACCGGAGCGAGTATTCTTTTATTATTGATCTTCAGTGGAGGTTTAATTTATTTTGTTTCACTATTATTATTTAATGCCATAAACAAAGAAATTATTATAAAAGTTTTGAAGCGTTGGTCCACGCCCGACTAAAATCAAAACAATTTTTTCCCGTTTTAAGGGCTTTGGGCAATAAATTAACCTGAAGATACTTAAAACAAACTTAGGAGCGATGCCTTATGAACCGTATATTCTCGGGAATCCAACCCTCGGGAAACCTGCAGCTCGGTAATTATCTTGGAGCAATTCGAAATTGGGCACGAATGCAGAAAGAATATGACTGTATTTTTTGTGTTGTAGATCTTCATGCGATAACTCTTCCTCAAGACCCAGAAATAATGCGGCAAGCGACGAGAGAAGTTGCTGCGGGCGTAATAGCAGGCGGAGTTGACCCAACGAATTGTATTATTTTCAATCAGAGCCAAGTTCCAGAGCATGCAGAGCTAGCATGGCTTTTTAATTGCGTAGCGCGCTTGGGATGGCTTAATAGGATGACACAGTTTAAGGAAAAAGCTGGGAAAGATAGGGAGGGTGCGCTCGTTGGGCTTTACACTTATCCAGTTCTACAAGCTGCTGATATCTTAGCCTACAAGGCCACAGATGTTCCGGTTGGAGAAGACCAGAAACAGCACATAGAGTTGTCACGTGATATTGCGCAAGCTTTTAACTCAATGTTTAAAGTTGATTTTTTTCCACTCCCCGAACCTAGAATCCAGACAGAAGCGGCAAGGATCATGAGCCTACGTGACGGAACAAAAAAGATGAGTAAATCCGATCCTTCCGATAACTCTAGAATAAATATGGTTGATGGACCAGATGCAATTGCACAAAAAATACGCCGTGCAAAAACAGATCCAAACCCTTTACCGGAAACCCCAGAAGAGCTTTCAGATAGACCTGAAGCATTAAATTTAATCACAATATATTCCGCACTATCTGACAGAACAGTGCAGTCGGTGACAACGGAGTTTGCTGGGAAAGGTTTTGGAGAGTTTAAAAGTTCTCTTTCAGAGCTAGCAGTCTCGGTTTTAGGTCCTATTGGTGATGAAATGCAACATCTTATGGCTGAACCAGATGAGGTCGACAAAATTCTTCATACCGGTGCGGAAAAGGCACGAGCAATTGCAGGCCCTATCGTATCAGAAGCAAAAGAAATAGTTGGTTTCTTAGCGCCAAAAATTCAACTGTGAAATTTTTGTTGGCCTTGCTAGCTATTTTCTGTTTTTATGCTTGATTAGTTGTAGTGTAGCCCAAAACAATTTTTTCTCTCTGTAAAACAGTACTAATTTAAAAAACTAATTGAGAAAAACCTTTTAAAGATTGATCCTACGGCGATAAGGTCTGCGTATAATAGGGTCTGTCGTTGAATTTAGAGAATGAGGTTAAAATGTTCATACAAACCGAAGAAACCCCTAATCCGTTGACGCTCAAATTTCTTCCTGGCCGGGAGGTACTAAAGAATGGAAGTGTTGATTACAGATCAGAAGAAGAGGCTTCAAATTCACCTCTAGCATCAGCACTTTTTAATGTTGATGGGGTAGTCGGAGTTTTCTTCTCTGATGACTTTATAACAATCTCTAAGCGGGACGACAAAGATTGGCAATTAATGAAGCCAGGAATTCTTGGCGTTATTATGGAACACTTTACAGCAAACAAACCTATTATAAACCCGAGTGAACGGGATAATCTTGATGCAACCCCACAAGAGGAAGATGACGAAATTGTCTCTCAGATAAAAGAATTGCTGTACACACGTGTCAGACCAGCAGTTGCTCAAGACGGCGGCGATATTGTATTTGAAGGGTTTAATGATGGTGTAGTAACCGTTCAAATGAGAGGCGCTTGTGCAGGTTGCCCTAGCTCTACCGCCACCCTGAAGATGGGTATTGAAAATATGCTAAGGCACTACATTCCAGAAGTGAAAGAAGTTATCGCCGCAGGAATGTAAGAAAATTATTTCTGAGGAATCAGCTCATAGAAAATTATTAAGTATCTTGATAGTAACTGTTATTTTATCAGGACTTGGAGTTGCAGACTTTTTTATCCCTCGGAACTGGATCCAAAATTTAAACTTACGAGCCTCCAATGCACTTCCAGTTATTGCTCCAATATTTTTTGAAAATAATGGCAAACTGAAGAAATTAAGTCCGTCAAGTGTATCAGAGTCAACAAAAATAGACGGACTCTTCGAACTAGCACTTCAAAAGTATCCAGCCTCAAAAAACAAAAAAAACATGCTAACGCCAATATTTCTGTGGAGACTGCCAAATGATTTGTCAAAAATCGGTGATCTAAATAATAGAAAAAAAATATTTATCCAAATTATGACCCCCCTCATACTAGAACAAAACCGCACCATTTTAAAAGATCGTGCTCGCCTCGAATTACTTGAAAACAAAGCTATTTTTAATATGAGTAGTATTGAAAAAAATTGGATTATAGGGATTGCTAAGTATTATAAAATTTTTGATAACAAGAAATTTGATCCCGTAGTGACAACGTTGTTAATTAAAGAAATACGAACTAGACTCGATATTATTCCAGTAGCACTAGCTTTAGCACAATCCGCACTTGAAACAGGCTGGGGAACATCTCGCTTTGCTATTTTTGGCAATGCCCTTTTTGGTCAAAGGACATGGGATAGCAAACAAGGCATGCGTCCACTGCAAAGAGACCAGGGTAAGCTGCACTCAGTTCGTACTTTCAGCAGACTTTCTGAGTCTGTTGCAGGCTATACCCATAATCTAAACTCCAGTCCTTTTTACAAAGGTTTTAGATCTGAGAGAGCCAAACTTAGAGCAAGTGGCGTCCCAAATGCAACCTGGGGGTTTCTGTTAATACAACAGTTAGCGGATTACTCGGAAGATGACGGGCATTATATAAACACCACCAAAAATATTATGCGCGATAATCAACTTAGTCGTTTAGAAAACCTTATGCTGTTCCCAACCCCAAAATAACGCCTACAAATTATTGTGGAACTAAAAATTGAACCCCAAACCATCGCCATCGTTTACCTGGACCAGGAAGTGTACAATTAATGCGCGACCGGCCTTTTGGAAGCATAGAATTAAAGCGCGCCTCAACTCTACGCCCTAGACGCTCAAGCCGCAATTCTCCTTCATTTGAAGAAAAACAAGCGAGCCTATCTATCGAGCCTATAGCTTTAGATACGGTAAAACCAAAAGCAGGCGGATTATCATTTACTAATGGATCCATTGGCAGAATATCACTGACAGGCAAGGGCAACGCATTGGTAATTAACCGAAATCTATCTATACCCCCATATCGCTCATTTAATGCAAACCGGGGGAGTGAAAATATATCAGAATTCGAATCCAACGCACCAGAACTTTGAGTAAAACCCGCTTTGAAACCTCTATTCATTATTAGTTTCCTTACCGGTAGACTGTATTCGCCATAAGGGTATGCAAATAACTCAGGTTTGAAACCTAACTCGGAAACAATACGAGCATTAGCTTTATCAATTTCTAACTTTGCATCCTCTAAAGATATTAAAGGTAAATGTTTATGTGATTTAGTCTGATTTCCAATTGTAACGCCGTTCGATTTCAGTTCTCTTATTTCGTCCCAGTTCATATAACCCCTTGCACGTCGGTCTATAGCATCGGTGGACAGGAATAATGTGAAAGGTAACTTCGCTCCCTTAAGTAGCGGCCAGGCTTTTTCAAAAACCGACCGATAAGCGTCATCTATACTTATACCAATAGTGTATTTTGGAATCTTTTCTTTATTATTAATTTTCTGAATAATCTCAGAAATAGGTAGCACGTTATACTGTTCTTTTTGTAATTCTAATATGTGAGATTTAAATTGTTCAATTCTAATATTGGTCGATGGAAATTGTGGCTCGCCAAACCTATGATACGCTAGAATTACTGCCGAACGACTTTCCACAATTGAGCCTGCTTTACTTTTTGAGTCCAATTCAAGCGTTACGCAAAGAACTAAAAACACAATAAGAAGAAAAACATTAAATTTGCTTTTC
>CAXYEO010000040.1:0-32862 GCA_964276085.1 uncultured Thalassobaculaceae bacterium
GGTACGATTTTATCATCCTTGAATAAGGTATTAAAGAACAACGCAGGATACGATCTTAAACAACTTTTCATTGGTGGAGAGGGTACCCTTGGTATCATTACTAAGGCAGTTCTTCGCTTGAGACCAAAACCTAAAAGTGAAAATACGGCTTTTATCTCAGTTAACGGATTTGATAATGTTGTAAAACTGTTGAGAAGTTTAGAAGTTAGTCTCTCAGGAACTTTGTCGGCATATGAAGTGATGTGGGAGTCAGCATATAAAGTTCTGACTGGTGACCATTCTCATAACACCAAACCTTTTCCATTAGGACCCAGCCATTTTGTATTAGTGGAAGCATTGGGAGGAGATCCAATCACAGACAAGGACCGATTTGAAATTGCACTTGGAGAAGCGTTGCAAGCTGGGCTCGCAAGTGACGCTTTAGTTGCTCAATCGGAAACAGAAAGAAAATCGTTTTGGAATATAAGAGATGACATCCCTGCAATTCGAAGTGCTTTTCGTGACGGGGGGGTAATTACCTTCGATATTAGTGTCCCCGTTTCCCAAATGGAAGAATACCTGAACATTGTAGAGAATGAGCTCAAAGCAACTTGGCCGAACGTTTATTTTTATATTTTTGGCCATTTAGGGGATAGTAACTTACACTTGGGAGTGCACATTGGAGCAGAAACTGAAAACAACCGCCGTGTCATTGAGGAAATAGTATTCAACCGTCTTAGTGGAAGAGGTGGGTCCATTTCCGCTGAACATGGAATAGGGTTAGTCAAACGCGATTTTATTGAATTGAGCCGGAGCCCGGAAGAGTTAGCATTAATGCGACGATTGAAAATAGCTCTGGATCCAGCAAATATATTAAACCCAGGAAAGATTTTCCAAATTTCATAAATGCAGTAAAAAAAAGAAACTCTATTTTTTATCACATAGAACAAGACATAATTGATTAAAAGTGGACCCATAATAATTAAGAATTAATCCATATTTGGTGTAAAAGGGAAAATCTACGCGGATTCTTCGGCTATCGAATAGCTATATTTCATGGATCGTTTTTCATTCAGATAAATACATTCATTTTTTTGATTATAATGAGTTTTATGTCGTCTCAAACATTCAAATTTGACTGGAATAAGTTGTTCTGGGTTTCACAAAAACAGGATTTAGTAAAGAATATGCAGATGTCTTGGATGAAAACGATCTCTTATAAGCAATCTGTGGGGCGGCTTCGTATACTCTGTGATCGTATAAAGGGGCTGGGTGATAATGTTGATAACATTATAATATTGCACTCACTTAGGCCTCATTCGAGTAACAATCTGGCAAAGTGGTTTCTTGAAACCTTAGGCGTTTGGGTAAGTCATTTAAATGATTGTAACTATTGTGTGGAACATCATTTTTCTGGCTTAAAACGATTGCTGTATAACGTTGTTAAAGCGATAGTTATCAGAGAAACTATAGAGCCCCGCGACATCTCTAAAATTCCTTTATCAGACGGGGAAAAATCCCACCCACCTATGCCAAACTTCTCGCAGTTTCGCCAGCTACTATGAGTGAGAATAGAGTAACGCAACTTCAAATGACAGGCTACAGTGACGGTGAAGATCTAGAGATGGATCAGGGGGGTGCTTATTTTGATTATGTTAATCGAACAGTTTTAGGTCTTGGTTGTGGTCTGATAATTTTAATGTTGATAATGCTCTTATGTGTTCAGGCGTTAGACCGCAACAGCCACCAATCACCGTAGCCCCAATTTCTATCCATTTTCTGGCGAACTCTTTTAGCGCATCATTTGAAATTACGTCTTCAAACTGCCAGTTTGGAGACTTGAAATAGCCAGAATCTGGATAAGCAAATAAAGGAGCAGTGAATTTCTCTTTCAAGATTTCCAAACTAGGCTGGATAGCATCTGACTGGGTATGCATGAGGCCGGCCACATCAACATCGAATTGGGAGAGTATTTCTAGTAACTTGCGTAAAGGTATATCCACGGATGGCAGAAAACTTAAAGGCTCGCCATGCGTTGACTGTCGTGCAGAAAAACCTGCCCAAACTGGAAGACCTGTCTTTTCCGCTGCGGAGAAAGCTACTTTCATTCTGTCGGGATCATACATCATTTCTAACAAAATAAAATCACACCCCTCCTCTCGGAGTACGGAGCCTAATTCGGTTAATGCATTCTCCATCCGACCAAAAGATTTACTATCCTGTGCATGGGGTAAAGCTGTACCTTCAACCAAGGGCCCACGATGAGACAAGGACCCAGCAATAAGGATATCTTTTTTAGAGCTGGATTCGCGGGCTTTTTGGGCCGCGTTAATGGTCTTCTTATTAATTTCTAAGAAGTTTTCTTCATGTCCGGATAAAGCTAGCATAAGACGAGAGCTACTATACGTGTTGGTAGTAATAATATCTGCACCGGCGTCCAAGTAATCCGTATGGATTTTTTCTAATATATTTGCATTATCGAGAGCTGCTATGCCGCACCAAGCCCCTGGCTCCATCGGAACCCCTCTTTTTTCTAATTCCGTACCGGTGCCACCATCGAGTACAAGTATACTCCCTGAGCGTAATTTCTCTATCGTCTTATGATATGTCATCCCGGACCCCGTTCTCTAGCGAAACAAAGTCCGCTGCTTTAGCAATATTTATATAGCGCCCGCAATCTAGATTTCAAATCAGCGCTGCATAACTTTAATTACCGTATTTGCTTAGAAAAGCAAGCAGAATAATATAGTTCATTTGAAAAGAACTTTTTTTTAAAATATATTGATCGTGTTAAAAGCTTTTTGATAGATATAAGTTTTTTTTGTGGGATGCTTTTTTACTTTTTAACGGGGTATTACTGAAATGAATTTAACACTTCATCACATCAATTTGTGTACAGACAATGTTGAAGAAATGGATAGTTTTTATCAAGACATTCTAGGATTGGATAGAGAGACAAACGACTTACCTATTTTAGAGAAGAAAAAAGGCTATGCTGGTGATGTAGCCTTTGTATCCGATGGAAACATTCAAATGCACCTAGCGCAAAGAGATAACCAAGCTGGTTTTAAAACAGGCCAGATAGTAAATCCAGTAGCCCGAGGCCATATTGCCTATCGAACGGATGACCTAGAGGCTTTCAAAAAGCATCTCGACGCAAAAGGTGTCTCATATTCAGATTGGGGAGAGAGGGCTGTGGCGGGCTGGCATCAAATTTTTTTCTATGATCCTGATGGGACTGTAATTGAGGTCCACCAAAGAACTTCATGAAGTTATCTAAGCTATTCAACAGGGTGTTGATTTTTCCAGTAACTCTGAAAAAATAGCCCCCATTCACCTTCTATCGTTTTATTAGGTATTACCTGCTGCGCTCTTTCATACCAATAAGAGGTATTTCCTACATCGAATTCTTCTCTATGGAGTAGAGTGTGAACCCATGAGCAACACGTGGTTTTTTGATTATACAGTGTCATGTGCTTGGTCCCAATCTCCTTTTTTTTGTGGCACTAAAGGGCTAATAAGGCCTTAGATAAATATTTGCTGGGCGGTTGGTTGGAGATGCTCGACTTAAACTCACTTTTATTCATTAGTTAGTCCATTGAAAATTATTTTGGGCTTTTTAACAAGATTGAATTATCTTCGCCTAATCGAGGAGGCGCTGTCTTTGGTGCTATTGTATTGCCATCTACCTTAAACCCTAAAGTTGGCATATGAAGTGATGATAAAGCCCCATCGATTTCAATAGGTTCGGTCAACTTGCGATCTAAGACTTGTTGTTCAGATAAAACTTCGTCAAGCCTTCGAACTTTTACCGCAGGTACGGAAAATATTTCTAATTGTTTTTCCCAAAACTCTGCAGTTCCAGACAGAAATACTTTAGCAAATAGTTCGCGTAACTTTTTACTATTCAGTTTACGATTTCCTAAAATAGAAAACCTGGGGTCTTCCAACAAATACTCTAGTTCTAGCGCTTTACAGAGATCTTTATATTGTCTTTCGTTGTTTGCGGCCACCATTAATAAACCCTTTTTGGTTTCAAAAGCGCCTGACGAAGGGCTTTGGCTCCATGCTTCGTTTCCAGACGCTATTGGTTGCCATCCTGTGTTAAGGTAATTGGTCACTAACGAGGCCATGAGTAAAAGTGACGTATCTAACATTGCTATATCTAAAACAATTCCCTTTTGATCACGCTTCAATTGATGCAGGGCAGAAACTATCGCAAGCGCAGCATTCATGCCTGTTGCATAATCAATGTAAGGTGCCCCTACTTTATTAGGCTCATTCTCTTGTGTTCCGGTCAGTTTCATTATTCCACACATTCCTTGCACAATGTGATCGTATGCGGGTCTGCTAGATATTGGTCCATCGTGTCCATAAGCTGATATGGAACAATAAATAATATCTGGTTTTATTTCAAAGATGTTTTCACTGGATAAACCTAGATTTGTTGCCGTGCCGGGTCGAAAATTTTCAACGAATACATCTGCTGTCTTGATTAAACCTTTCAATTGATCTAAATCCTCAGTTTTTTTAAGATCCAGGGTAATAGATTTCTTTCCGGCATTCTGTGTTAAAAAAGCGGTGGCCATTTTTTGATTTTCCAACCCCTCTGGAGCATCCCCATGTCTTGTCCAATCACCTATGCCGGGTTGTTCTATCTTGAGAACTTCTGCTCCCATAAGTGCAAGTTGGTATGTTGCATAAGGCCCGGCTAATACTTGGGTTAAGTCTATAATGCGGATACCTGAGAGTGGTTGAAACATTTTATTGAACAGCCTTTATCAAAATTTATCATCGGGTGTTTCAGTTAGCCGAAAAGCACTCGAATTACAGGGTCAAAATGAAATTGTGCCTAAGCATACGTTAGAAAAATAATTTATTCTTCTTGGGTTTCAGCTGCTTCAACCATTGCAAAAATTATGGGGCGATTTATTGGGTCATTAGGGCAGTGTTGCCGATAAACAGCTCGAGCTATCATATAGGCGCTCAGGCGGGTAGCTCCATCTTTCCGAGCTTGCAAAAAAGCATTAACTGTTTCTTCTACTACCTCCGGAGAGGTTTCTTTTACTAGATCATCCATTATCTAACATTTCAGGCGTTATCCTTGGTCGCGTTCATTCTAAGCTAAGTTAGTTTAACCACAAGTAACAGAGTAAATATCCTTAACGTCGCCAGGTAGCGGTATAGCGAACCAACTTATTCCTCCATCGCGTGTACCAAATACCTCTCCATTGTACCTAGCCCCAACATAAACCTGTTCTGGGTCCGATGTATGCAATCCAATCGACATGATTGTCCCATTTACTTTTATTTTATCAAAACGTTTCCAAGTCTCCCCAGCATCATCACTCTTATAAATCCCACCATCATGACTTGCAGCCGCAACTGATAGTGCAGCATAAATTGTATTTGGGTTTTGCGGTGAAACTTTGAGATCTCTGGCGTATGTAGTTGGTGAATAGCGTTTTATTTCCATGTCTTCCCAATTCTTACCACCATTATTTGTTTTAAATAATCCCATTCTAAGTGCTATCAGAACTGTATTTGGCTTTGATGGGCTTATCGTTATTGCATGAGCATCCAGCATACCTTCTGCAAGAGTTTTATCTTGAACGATAGAACTTTGAAGATGCGGTAATTCTGCTAATTGAACTAAATCGTTTGATATATCATCCCAGGTTTCCCCTCCGTCAGTCGTTCGAATGGCACCGGCAATTTCTAATGCGGCATAAATTGTATTTGGGTTTCCTGGTTTCTGTATCATTCTCATAACCCTGGGGGAGAATGGTCCTGAGCAGCGCTCTTGTATATCGGGAGTACTTAATTTTTTCCATGAAGTGCCACGATCTACCGACTTATAAATTTCAATAGGCGATGCTCCAGCATACATGATATCTGGCGCATTTTGGCAAGTTAGGAAGCTCCAGATTTGAGTGTTTCCTTGAGGGAAATGGGTGCGTTGAAAGGTTTTACCATTGTCTACACTCCTCCAAACACCATTATCAGTGCCCGCAAAAATATATGCTGGGTCACAAGGATGTACGTAGACAGTATAAGTTTCCCTTTCGTCATAAACATGTTCCCACTGCTCTCCCTCCACAGGACGACGAAAGATACCCACTGAACCCTTAGCATTGGGCCGGCCTATAAAGCCTGCCACGCCCACATAAATATTTGATTTAGACATTTTAGCTCCTTTGAGATCATAAGAACGCTAATTTCATTAATCCGTGGATGGATAAAAACAAATAGTTTTGGTCTTAACTCTATTGATTATGATATAAAATTTTTGAAAATAGTCGGGTGAAAATCATAATGAATCAAGTAAATTCCAGTTATTCGGATAATAAAGAAAGAGATCAGGTTGAAAAATGGCTTGAGACGTTTAGTCGAGCACTAGAAAACGGGCAATCTAATGATTTAGGATATTGTTTTTCTGATAATGCACATTGGCGGGACTTACTTGCGTTTACATGGAGCATTGTGCCTTTTGAGGGGAAGGACGCAATTTGCCGAGGGTTAATTAAATCTCAATCAAATATCAAAGCCAGCCATTTTTCACTCGCGAACAATAGGACCTCGCCAAGAAAAATTAACCGTTTGGGAGAAGATGTAATTGAAGGTATTTTTACATTTGAAACTGATTTAGGGCGTGGTGAAGGGGTTGTGCGTTTGTTAGCAGCTGAACCATCGAAGGCATGGATATTTTTAACAACACTTTTCGAGTTAAAGGGCTTTGAGGAAAAACAGGACGCAAGACGTCCGTCGGGAGAAGCTTATTCACGTAATTTTGGTGGTTCCAACTGGCTTGACCAGCGCGAATTAGCCCGAGCCTTTCAAGATAGAGATCCTCAGGTGTTAGTTGTTGGGGGAGGGCAGGCAGGATTAGCAGTAGCGGCTCGGTTAGGGCAGTTAGATATAGATGCGTTGGTAATAGATAAGCATGAGCGTATAGGCGACAACTGGCGTAAGCGTTACCATTCATTGGCTCTTCATAATCAAATTCATGTCAACCATTTGCCATATATGCCATTCCCACCCACCTGGCCCAAATACATACCTAAAGATATGCTTGCCAATTGGTTTGAGGCCTATTCAGAAGCATTACAGATTAATTATTGGACTAGTTCTGAGTTTGTAGCAGGGAAGTATGATGACGAGAAAAATAGATGGGAAGCCGTTATTAGACAGAAGGATGGAACTAAACGTACACTTTATCCAAGCCATGTTATCTTTGCAAATGGTGTCAGCGGGATCCCATATATTCCTGAACTCCCCGGACTAGAAAATTTTAAGGGATCTGTGGTTCATTCGCATTCTTTCACTCATGGTGCAGACTGGACTGGTAAGCGAGTATTGGTTCTAGGAACAGGGAATAGCGGTCATGATGTAGCACAAGATCTTCACAGTCATGGCGTAGAAACTACAATTATGCAACGGGGCTCAACGACAGTAGTGAGTATCGATCCAAGTGCTAAATTGAATTATGCCTTATATGATGAAGGGCCGCCCATTGAGGACTGTGATCTTATTGCATCCGTCGCAACTTATCCTTTGGTAGTAAAGGGCTATCAAATGGCAGTAAAAAAAATGACTGAATTGGATAAAGAGTTAATAACAGCTCTCATTCAACGTGGGTTCAAATATGATTTAGGAGAGGACGAAACTGGCCACCAGATGAAGTACCGAAGGAGAGGCGGAGGGTATTATTTAGATGCTGGGTGTTCGCAATTAATAATTGATGAAGAAATTAGTCTGCTCCAATTTGACAAGGTTGCTGAGTTCATAGAGACAGGGATGCGTTTAAAAGACGGTGAGAAAAAGCAATACGATGCAGTGATATTAGCTACTGGGTATTATACGCAAAAAGAACTGGTCAAAAGGCTTCTTGGTAACGAAGTTGCCGAGAATGTTGGCGAGGTATGGGGCGTTGGTGAAGATGGAGAGATGGCTAATATGTGGAAAAAAACATCACAAAAAGGTCTTTGGTTTATGGCTGGGAGTTTGGCTCAATGTCGTATTTATTCAAAGTATTTAGCATTGCAGATAAAAGCGATAGAAGAAAATTTAGTGTCGTAGCATTGTTCCCAAATTAAAGGAGGAGGCTAACCTTTTGAAAGAGAAATGTTTGTTGTAAGGTCTATTAATTCGGATGATGATCGATACTGTGTTGATTTTTTTAAACGAAAAGATGGGACATTTGGGTTTGAAGAATACCGTCGGGATATCGAAGATTACAATCGGTGGTTTAAAATTGGGAGTTTTGATGCACTATTTTTTTCCACATACGAAGATACTCTAAACGCAGCGTTGACTAAGATCAGCTGGTTGAGATCTCAATTAAGCTTCCAAAACTAAGTTTTTTAATTGCAGAAGATTTAATTGCAGAAGAATAGTTTGATGAATATTGGAGGATGGTTTGTTGGCTAGATTGACAGGAAAAATAGCGATAATCACAGGAGGTGCCAACGGGATTGGTAAAGCAATTTGTGAAAGGTTCGTTGACGAGGGCGCTCTCGCAGTAATTGCAGATGTGAACAGCGAGACGGGTAAAGAGGTAGCTGAAAAACTAGAGGGGAAAGCAAGCTTTGTTAAACTAGATGTTCGAGAGAAAGATCAGTGGAAGTCCCTAATAGACGGAGTAATAAGCAAACACGGAAAGCTAGATATCCTTGTGAATAACGCTGGCATCTTGTCCACCTCCCCCCAACAGTCGGTAGAAGATGTTAACCTCGAAGAGTGGCGGTCAATCCAATCTGTAAATGTTGAAGGTGTTTTTTTAGGCTGTCAGGCTGCCATTAAGGTTATGAAATCTACTGGAGGGTCTATTGTGAACTTGTCGTCCGTAGCAGGTTTGATTGCATCGCCAGGTATTGTAGCCTATGGCGCTTCGAAAGGAGCTGTTCGTCAACTAACTAAATCGATAGCGGTGGATTGTGCCAGAAAGGGATATAGGATTAGATGTAATTCTGTACATCCGGGGCTCATAGAGACTGACATGGGGCAAAACTCAATGCTTATGGGTGGAGGTAACCCAGAAGAAAACTATAAAAATAGGGTTGCTATGACGCCAATGGGTGAGGTTGGGAGTCCAACCGATATAGCTAATGGGATTTTGTTTCTAGCTTCTGACGAAGCGCGTCATATGACCGGCGCTGAACTTGTGATTGATGGAGGATTAACTGCTGTCTAATGGTGAGGATGACTAATCATAAAGGTATTGTGTATCTATGCCCCTAAATCAAAATGATCAAAAAACTATACTGGCGGCTCAAGCTGCAAATTTTGTTGAACCGGGAATGTTATTGGGGCTTGGCACTGGATCAACCGTAGATATTTTTATATCTACTCTTGGTGAAAAATTTGGAACTTTAAAGACATTGGAGGTTGTCCCAACTTCTCTGGATAGTGCAGACAAAGCATCAAGGCTTGGAATGAAAATCATTGAACCAAAAGCCGATTTAAGTCCTGATCTGCTTATAGATGGCGCGGATGAGGTCTCCGCTGATCTCTCGATGACTAAAGGTGGTGGCGGTGCGTTGCTTTGGGAAAAGATAGTTGCACAAAATTCGAAAAAAAGAATCTACATGGCAGATTCGACGAAACTAGTTCGTGAATTAGGCCAATTTCCTCTGCCAATTGAGGTTGTTTTGTTTGGGCATGAATGGACATGTATAGAATTAAAAAAATTCTTGCCTTCTGTTTCTATTAGAAAAACAGGAAAAGGGGATATCTTTAAAACAAATTCAGGTAACATTATCTATGATTGTAAAATTACCGATAACGTAAAAGTAAGCGGTTTAGATACAGATTTGTCTAGGGTTCCAGGCGTCATAACAACAGGGTTATTTGTCGATTTTATAGATATTCTTATTACGGTGCGAAATGAAAGTGTTATTGAAATCGAAACAGACAGAGAGGTTTTCTGGTAAAAAATTAGAAATAATAGTTACTGAAGTCTTTCTATAATAACAAGCAATTGAAATAAGTAGAGATCGAAAAAAGGACTTTGCATCTGATGTTGCATAAAGCAAAACAGATTTTAATAGCACTTCTGTTTGTACTTTTTTTATTGATTGTAGTTTTTCTGTTCCTTGGTTTAGAAATGTCATCTTCTTATACCCGCGCTAGTCCCGACTGCTCTGTTTGGTGTGTTATTGTGGAAAAACTAATCAATGTATTTAATTGAAATTGTCTAATTTTAATATATTCATTTTTCAGCTTGCCAAATAAAACGGTGAATATTGATAGTTATATTACTTTTTGAAAATGTAATTTTAGGTATATTCCATCGTGAAAGATTATATGCCTTTTGGAGATGCAAATATGCAGGTGATGACTACTCTTCCCCAGGAAAATCTTAACGAGGTCCCGGAGGCTGCCCGGAAAGCCGAAATTGATGGGTTTGATATGGTGGCAACAATGGAAAATAGATATGAACCATTTATGCCTCTCGCTGCGGCTGCTATTTCTACGAAAACTATTAATATTGGTACGGCAGTTGCGATAGCTTTTCCGCGATCTCCAATGATTGTTGCAAGTACATGTTGGGACCTACAAAATGCCTCCAAAGGGCGTTTTGTTCTGGGGCTAGGACCTCAAATTAAACCTCATAATGAAAAACGGTTTTCAGTTCCCTGGTCGCCACCGGCTCCCAGAATTAGAGAATATGTATTGGCATTGAGGGCTATTTGGAAAAATTGGGAGCATGGAGACAAATTAGATTTTCGTGGTGAACATTATACCTTTACTTTGATGACACCAAATTTTATCCCGGTCTCGACGCAACAAGCTCCTATCCCTGTTACAATAGCTGCCGTTGGTCCGCATACGTTAAAGTTAGCAGGTGAGGTTTGCGATGGGGTTCGGTTGCATCCCTTCTGCACGCGATCATACTTAGAAGATATTGCCATGCCCAGGATAGAGCTGGGTTTGTCATTATCTTCAACCAAAAGAGAAAATTTTCAGGTGACTGGTGGAGGATTTATAGCTACAGGAGCTACAGACGAAGAGGTAAGTAGAGCAATAGAATGGGTCCGTTATCGCATTGCTTTTTATGGGTCTACACCCAGTTATTGGCCTGTATTTGAACATCATGGCCAGGGGGATCTTGGAAGAAAGTTGAATAAGATGACTAAAGATGGGCTTTGGGATCAAATGGCAAAAGAAATTCCAGACGATCTTTTGTATTTATTTGCAGCAGTTGGCAGATACGACGAGCTGTCTGAAATTGTTGAAAAACGATTTGGAGGAAGTACAGATATGGTTTATGCGAGCACATCGGCTGATATAAGGCCTCAAATACCAGCAGAGGTTTTGCAGGACATAAAAAAAATTGATACTCCCTTCAAAGGCTTTAAATCATCCTGGTAGATTAGAGTTATAAGACCGTATTTGCGTCTTGAGGTGCAAAAATCACAAAGTCCATCAAAATGGTTGATTTAATCACCAAAAAATATTATTTATTAAGAACAAAATAAGAACATTTTTGTTTAAGTGTGTTGCTCTAGATTTTTTAAGACTGCAAGGTAAGTTTGAATAAAAATATCCAAATTGATGATTTGCGTTCACAGATCCGACTTTTAGAACAAGGAATTACTGGACACGAAAACGTTACTGTCCCATTTGGAATTAGTGAAATAGATAATTGTTTATCTGGCAACGGTTTAATATTAGGAAAAATACATGAGGTATTAGGAGACCTACGTTTTAAATTAACTAATGTTTCATCAATTGGATTTGTCGTTGCCCTCTTAGTCCGAATCTTAGAGCAAACTGGTACAAATAAAGAAATTTTGTGGTGTTCAAAAGGTAAGAATATTGTTAGAGGGAATCTTTCTTCAGGAGGATTACACTGGCTTGGCCTTAACTCTCATAGAATAATTCAAGTGAATGCAATGTCTGAAGGAGATCTAATTTGGGCGATAGAAGAAGGGTTAAGGTGTTCAGGGATCATAGCTGTTGTTGCAGAATTAGATGAAGCGCGTAAGGGGGCAGTTAGCGAAACATCTATTTTCTGGAGAAGGCTTCAATTAGCAGCGGAAAGAAATGGTGTAACCGGTTTTATAATACGCCCTAACACAAAAAATACTAGTTCTATAAGTGCTGTTGCTGAGACGCGTTGGAAGATAGCGCCATGTCTAACGCAAGATTGGAGGCCAAAGTGGAATTTGCAATTATTGCGGGCACGTAACGGTAGAACTAATTCACTCTCTGTCGTCTGGGATCCAATTGCAAGATTATTTCAAGTGTCAAAATGAAAAACTAACATGGATTTCCAAAAATGTAATAATGCCTTACTTGATAATATTTCTTGAGACTCATTTCTGTGATATATTTACTTTTTTTGTAGTATGAATATGGGGTTGTAGATCTTAATCTAAAAATAAATCAGTTGGGGAAATAAGTATTATGGCTGTCTATTCTATAACAGAATTTGTTAATGATCTGAGATCTATTACGCAGGAGCACGTAGACGAAAAAAAAATTATTGAAAAAGTGATTCCATTAGCAAAACGATTAACATTGGAGGCAGATTGGAGTTCGGATTCCTTTCGCTCATGCGACGAATCACAAGGATTTGGTATTACAATACTCAATGAGGACGAGGATAATGCCTTGATGGTGGAAACAATTTGTTGGTTGCCTGGGCGGGGCGTTGCTCCACATGATCATCAAACATGGGGAGTGGTGGTTGGGATCGATGGTGAAGAAACTAATGTGAACTGGAAACGGGTTGATGATGGAACGAAAGAGGGATTTGCAGATCTAACTGTAACAGAAGAAATTGTGGTAGGCCCAGATGAGGCATGCGCATTCCTACCAAATGATATTCATAGTGTTCGTAATACTGGTGATACTCCCAGTCTTTCATTGCATGTATATGGGTATAGTCCCGGTAGTAGAAAAAGATCCGAATTCGATCCATTAAATAGAACATACAAGCCGTGCCCTCAAAGAATTAGAAATCGTGCATAAAGCGGTTTCTTAAATTTTTCTGGTGGCTGCCGTAGGTGGTTTTTATCCAAATACTTTTTACCACTCCAGCTATGACGAGAGTCTAGTTAGAGTGGTTAGAACGGTAACCCCACATAGTTTTCTGCGAGCGAGCTCATTGCGGCTTCGGAAGATAGAAGGTACTCTAATTCGGTTAACCGTATTCTATTATCAAAAGACGACTCATTCTCAGTTTTGTGCAATACAGACGTCATCCACCAGCTAAACCGCTCGGTTTTCCAAATTCTAGATAAAGCTTTTTTCGAATAATTATCTATTCCGGCTGTTGAGTTGTTTTTATAAAAATTCAAAAAAGCATCTGATAGATATTGAATATCTGACATTGCGAGATTAAGCCCCTTCGCACCGGTTGGTGGTACGATGTGGGCAGCATCTCCTGCCAAAAAGAGATGACCGTATCGAAGGGGTTCAACAACAAAACTTCGCATCGGTGTGACCCCTTTCTCTATAATTTTACCCTCATAGACAAGGGATTCGCTTTTTGATCCTAGCCTTGTTTGAAGCTCATCCCATATACGTTTATCTGACCATTTATTGAGATCAAGATCGGGTGAACATTGCAGATATGACCGTGATCGAGAAGGTGGTCTCATGCTAAAAAGAGCAAAGCCTTGCTCATGTGTCGCATATATTAATTCGCTGCTTGGTGGGGGGGATTCAGCTAAGATTCCAAGCCATGCGTACGGATATTTTCTTTCAAAAATAGTTTGATCTTTGATAGGGATTTGTGACCTAGAAACTCCATGAAAGCCATCACAACCAGCAATAAAGTCGCAATCTAATTGATAATTTATGTTGTTATGTTGATAAGTAATATTAGGTTTTGATGTATCGAATTTATTAGGTAGAACGTTCTTTGCACTGAAAATAATTTCTCCTCCAGACCCTATGTGAGTGCTGATAAGGTCTATTGTTATTTCGGTCTGACCGTATACGATAACAGACTTCCCCTTAGAATAATGGTTTAAATCTATGCGCGATCTTTGACCGTTAATACTAAACTCTAGACCGTTATGGGTTTGACCTTCTGTCTTTAGACGGTAATCAGCTTTTGCCTCCTTTAAAAGTTCAACAGTTCCATTCTCTAAAACACCCGCTCTTATGCGACTCTCGACATAATCTCGAGTTTTGGTCTCGAGTATTACGGAACTTATCCCCTGTTCCATTAATAGACGGCCTAACGTTAAACCTGCTGGGCCTGCTCCAATAATTCCTACTTGTGTGCGCTTTACTATCATTTAATTATCTTCGTAAGAGATGTTTAAAGTATAAGGTATTCTCATATATGAAGTGTGTCTAAATTTTTAATCATTGAATAGAGATTAATGAATGGACACAATAGACTTTCAAATGCGATCTAAAATTAATTTAACATTACGTTAGAAATATTAGTTGGATCTTTTTTGTTGCTAGTTACAGCTTGTTCGATCAAAAAAATTACTAGGGTTTGGGCTAATGAAACATCTAAAAAATCTTGGTGACCTATTGGACAAGGATGAGGATCCCTCTAAGCTAGCACTAATAGACCTTAGTGTCAGAGGGCAAGTGAGGCAATTTAGCCATGAGAATATAGACGCAGCAGCAAAGGCAATGGCTAGAAGATTGACAAACGAAGGTTTTAAAAGGGGTGACCACATTGCCATTTTAGCTGCTAATAGCGCAGAATTTTTAATAGCCTATCTTGGAACAATGCGGGCAGGCATGGTTTCTATTCCGATCAATCATAAATTTCCAAATGATACAATAGAATTTATCTTGAGTGATTCGAATTGCAAACTAGTTTTTGCCGATAAGGATAGGCTGTCACAGATCCCAAAGGTGTATCCAACAGTTTCATTCGGAGAAACGAGTAAGAATAGTTTTGATGATTGGCTTGATTGGGGCGACTTTGAGACTGTGGTCCCTAAAAAAAATGAAATTGCCATGTTTCTATATACCTCAGGATCGACTGGTCGCCCGAAAGGTGTGCCATTAACTCATGCGGGCCATCTCTGGGTGATTGAGATGCGATTAAAACAAAAACCAGAATCATTTCACAAAATGTTGGTTGCTGCGCCCCTCTATCACATGAATGGATTGGCAATTTGTAAAGTCGCGCTTGCCGCTCATTTAACGATCATATTACTTCCGCAGTTTAATGCAAAAGAGTATGTAGAAGCGATCGGAGAATACGGTGTCACATGGTTGACTTCAGTTGCGGCAATGATGGCAATGGTTGTGCGGGAGGAAAAAATTTTACAAGAGACTGACTTGTCATCTGTGAAAATTGTTCGAATGGGTTCCGCACCTGTTAGTTTAAAATTAATCGCTGATATAAGAAAATTTTTGCCTAATGCAACAATTACAAATGGATATGGAACAACGGAGGCAGGACCTGTTGTTTACGGCCCTCATCCCAAAGGTCTGATGCAACCAGATGTATCTGTTGGGTATCCCATTGAGGGTATAGCGAGGCTTGTTGATGGAGATAATCTGAATGCGGAATATGGGGAATTGCATTGCCGTAATCCAGCCGTAACACCAGGCTATCACAATTTACCGGAAAAAATGCATGAGGCTATGACAGATGATGGATGGTATAGAACTGGGGATATAATGAGGCAGGATACTGAGGGTTTTCATTATTTTATTGGTCGTGTAGACGATATGTTTAATTGTGGGGGAGAAAATATCTATCCCTCTGAAATAGAAAGAATGCTGGAGCGCAATGCAGCAATCGAACAAGCTTGTGCTGTTCCTATCTCAGATGAAATTAAAGGATTTAAACCTGTTGCATTTGTTGTCAAAGTTCCTGGTATCAACATACAAGAAGAAGATGTAAAAGAGTACGCTTTGGCTAATGGGCCTGCTTATCAACATCCCCGGACTGTTTATTTTGTCGAAAGTCTTCCACTGACTGGTACTAACAAAGTAGATCGAAAAAAGTTAATACAGATAGCAGAAAAAAGATTGAGCCACGCAGGATAAGAAACTAAAATACTTCAGGTCAAATACCTGAAGTATAGGTTGATTTTCAGAACTATAAAAAAATTTAGGAAGGTTTTATTATGCGAGCAATGGTTTTGAAAGGCCATGGAGGCCCAGATTCATTGGTATATGATGAAAGCTTTCCAGACCCAGAATGTGGTAAGAATGATGTTATCGTTCGTGTTAAAGCTACGTCATTAAATTACCACGATATTTTTACACGCAATGGGATGCCCGGTATCAAAATAGAGATGCCAATGATTTGTGGGTTGGATGTGGCCGGAGAAATTGCGGAAGTGGGTGATGAAGTATCAGGTTGGAGTATAGGCGATAGGGTTTTAATTGACCCTAGGAATAGGGTGGAGGGTGGTTTAGTTGGAGAAACTATTCATGGTGGTCTGGCTGAATATTGCAGGGTTGCATCTCATCAATTAGTCAAAATACCAGCAGGAGTGACGTACGATCAAGCATCGAGCCTGCCAGTTGCCTATGGAACTGCTCATAGGATGATGGTCACAATTGGAAAGATCAAAGATAATGAGAAAGTTCTTATTCTTGGTGCTTCTGGCGGTGTAGGAACTGGTGCACTATTACTAGCAAAAATGGCAGGCTCTGAAGTGATGGTTTGCGCGAGTTCTGAAGAGAAAATGGAAAGATTGAAAGATCTAGGTGCTGATCATGCTATTACCTATATGGATAATCAATTTCATAAAGGGGTTTATGAGCAGTATGGAAAGCCAGGACGCCGAGGGTTTGAAGGTGGAGTGAATATGGTGGTGAATTTTACTGGAGGTGAGACGTGGGTGCCATCTCTCCGATCGTTAAAGCGAGGTGGGCGTCTAGTGACTTGTGGCGCCACAGCCGGGTTTGATCCTAAAACGGATATTAGGTTCATATGGACGTTTGAATTGCAGTTGCTTGGATCGAATAGTTGGGAACGCGAAGATCTAACCCAGTTGATGGACTATATAGATGGTGGGAAAATGAACCCAGTAATCGATAAAATATTACCTTTGAAAGATGCTTCTGAAGGCATCCGACTGTTAGAAGATAGAGAAGTTTTTGGTAAGGTGATAATCAATCCATAAGGCTATGGAGTTAAGAGGAAAAAAATGACTAAACCATTGAATAAAGAACAAGTTCAAAATTTATTGGATGACTCGCCTTATATCTCGTTTATGAACCTGGAAGTGGTATCAATGGACCTGGATAATGATGAAATAGTTATAAAGATGCCTATGCGCCCAGAATTTGAGAGGCGTTTAGGGACAGGGCAGTATCACGGTGGCGCTATTGCCGCTCTTATCGATATAGCTGGAGATTATGCTTTGGTTATGAAAGTGGGAGGAGGTGTCCCAACAATTAATTTCAGAGTGGATTTTCTTCGACCGGGTACAAACACAGATCTTACGGCGACAGCTAAGACGAGACGTTTAGGGCGTTCTGTTGGTGTAGTAGATATTGATGTGCACGATGATCAAGGAAAATTATGTGCTATTGGTCGAGGTACTTACAGCCCTAATGTTGGATAATGTTAAATTTTATAAGGATATTTAAGAAATTCAGCAGGCGAAGTAGATTGTGATTGATAAATAGGTGAGAAATAAACCTCCCATAATTGCATTGCGCGATGCAACCCTGAGTGTTGGCGATAAGGTTCTTTTTAATGAGGCCAATGTCTCTATCGCCAACGGGGATCGTATTTGCTTGGTAGGCAGAAATGGTAGTGGAAAGTCCTCGCTCCTTAAAGTTTTAGCTGGTGATAATGAGATAGACTCGGGGCAGAGATTTGTTCAGCCTGGGTCTAGAATAGGGTACTTGCCGCAGGACCCTCTGATGCCTAAAGCTGTGACCGTATGGAGGTATGTGTCCGAAGGAGTAAGTGAGTATGAATTAAAAAAAGGAATGGAGTATCAAGTTGACTCTATGCTCTTTGCTCTAAATTTAGATGGCGCGCAGCCGGCAGAAACATTATCAGGTGGAGAAACGCGAAGACTTGCTATTGCTAAAGCATTATTATCAACCCCAGATATTTTATTGTTGGATGAACCAACAAACCATCTCGATTTACCTACAATAGAATGGTTGGAAAAAGAACTATTACGGTACCGTGGAGGGCTATTATTAATAAGCCATGATAGAGCTTTTTTAAGACGATTAACAAACAAAACGTATTGGATCGACAGGACGGTGGTGCGCAGAAATAGTTCTGGATTTGCTGAGTTTTCCGATTGGTCGGAGAAAGTTCTTGAAGACGAGGAAACTGAATTTCGTCAATTAAATAAAAAGATTGCAGAAGAGACGAGATGGTTAAGAGAGGGGTTAACCGCAAGAAGAAAACGGAATATGGGAAGGGTTAGACAACTACAAGAGCTAAACCAGAAAAAAATTGAAAGATTAAGAAAACAGGGAACCGTAGAATTTACAGTTAAAGAGACTGAAAGGAGTGGACAGTTAGTATTGCAGGCCAGAAATATTTTTAAAACGTATGCAGATAATGAGGGCGAAGAAAAAATAATCGCTAAAGATTTTTCAACTATAATAAAACGGCGAGACCGAGTTGGATTGATAGGAAAGAATGGCGCTGGAAAGACTACGTTGTTAAGGATGCTTATCGGCGAAGAAAAACCAGAATCAGGGAAGGTCAAAATTGGGTTTTCCGTTGCCCCAGTGTACTACGATCAGAAAAGGGAAAGTTTAGATTTGAATGCTTCTCTTTGGTCTACGTTGTGTCCAGGGGGCGGAGATACTATAAATGTAGGAGGGCGTGATAAACATGTTGTATCTTATTTAAGGGATTTTTTGTTTGAGGAAAAACAGGCATTAAGTCAAGTAAAAACACTCTCAGGTGGAGAGCGGAACCGTTTGTTGCTGGCTCGGTTATTCTCTAGCAGTCACAATCTTGTTGTCCTGGATGAACCTACTAATGACCTTGATATTGAGACATTGGAATTATTAGAGGAAGTTCTGTCTGACTATGATGGCACTATTATTTTGGTAAGCCATGATCGAGATTTTCTTGATCGGGTTGTTACCTCGACTATAGCTCTGGAGGGAAATGGTTGTATAGAAGAGTACCCTGGGGGTTACTCAACATATCTTGAGCAAAGTAGGCAATTAAGTTCCTCAAGTCATAAGTTACAGAATAATCCTCAAAGAAAACTTACAGTTAGACGTGCTGGTGAATTAAAAACTAAATTAACGTATAAAGAGCAACGGGAGTTGGATGGTCTTCCAAAGATTATTAGTGATCTTGAAGCTAAAGGGTCTCTGTTTCAGGAGAAGTTAAGCGATACGGACTTCTATCTAGCAGACCCAAAAAAATATACTCTTTTTTCTCAACAATTGATGGATATTAAAAGGCAAATAGAAAGTGCGGAGGAGCGTTGGATCTCACTAGAGGAGCGCAGAGAGGAGTTAGAAACAAATAGCTCCCGCCAATTACAACTATGAACATTATTAAAAACCCGTCCCCTAATTTTGACGAGCGACCCCCCGGTATTGATATAAAGTTATTACTATTGCACTACACCGGCATGCAGTCGTGTTTAGCTGCGAAAGAACGTCTTTGTGACGCTGAATCACAAGTGAGCGCTCATTATTTGATAGACGAAAATGGAGAAGTCTTTAGTTTAGTCGAAGAAGAAAAAAGAGCTTGGCATGCTGGAGTTGCCTCTTGGCATAATGAAAAGGATATCAACAGCATATCTGTGGGGGTAGAGATTGTAAATCGAGGCCATGAGTTTGGTTATACCAAATTCATGGAACCTCAGATGATAGCTGTTGAAGCTTTATGCAAAGATATAATTAAAAGGCATTCAATACTGGCATCTGGAGTTCTTGGCCATTCTGATGTAGCCCCCTCTCGAAAACGCGATCCGGGCGAATTATTTGATTGGGAGCGCCTTGCTTCTAATGGTATTGGTATTTGGCCTAAAGTAGTTCCTGTTGAGCCTAACTTTAAAAAGGGATCGATCAAGCATTGCCAAACAGATCTGCGGGCAATCGGTTATGGATTAGAATTGACAGGTTATCTGGATAAAGCAACACGGAATACCATAATAGCGTTTCAACGTCATTGGTTGCCAAATTTACTTACTGGAAAATTTGATATAGAAACGGCTTGGAGGATGAAAAGTCTATTGGACAAGTTAGCATTAAGATAAAAGCTACTAGTACTGTATTGAATTTGATCTTTTGTCTCAGCGTTCCCTATCATATGCTTTGTAACGTTGTAGATTTTTGATAGCTCATAAGAGTTTGATGTTTCCATCTATATAAATTGACGTATAGGATTTCTAGCTTTATTTGTTTCTCTAGGTTAGATGGTTGGATGACCGCTGGTTACATGTTCGTAGAAATTTTGTGACTGGAGGAAAGTCCGGGCTCCATGGAAACACGATGCCGGGTAACGCCCGGCGGGGGTAACCCTAGGGAAAGTGCCGCAGAAAGCAAACCGCCTGGCTCTTTGAGCTTAGGTAAGGGTGAAAGGGTGTGGTAAGAGCGCACCGCAGCTTTAGTAATAAAGCTGGCATGGCAAACCCCATCGGGAGCAAGACCAAATAGGAGTGACGAACTACAGTAGCAATATTTTAGTTGGTGTGTTTTCGCATTGTCACTCGGGTAGGTCGCGCGAGGCGGTTGGTGACAATCGTCCCAGAGGAATGGTCATCCACTCCATCAATTTGTAATTGATGGAGTGACAGAACCCGGCTTATAGACTGTCTAACCTAATTCTCTAAGCTCACTGTCCCGTCTTGGATTTATATTATGGTAAATCAAAAATAATGTGGTTGTTTGAATTATAAAGTCAGTAATCCTCGAAGAAAAAACTAAATTTTCCACAAAAATACATATAATCCCATTGCATACCCATAAAATTCCATATAATCTCCACATTATTCCATTTTTGTACTGTTTATGAAGGCAGATATGGGCGGAGTCCTCTTAGGGGCGAAGAAATAGTTGAGGGGGTAAGGTGGCGGTTTTTCTCTCCACATTTGAGAATAAGGTTGACCGTAAAGGTAGGGTGTCAGTTCCTGCCTCCTTCCGGGCTATTCTTGAGCAAGAGAAATCGAAAGGTATAATTTTATACCCTTCTTTTAAGCATATCTGCATCGAGGGAAATGGGGATGAAAGGATACAAGAAATTGTGAATTCAATTGATGCCTTGGATACATTCTCAGATGAGGCAGAAAATTTGCAAACAATACTGGCTGATGCTCGTCAGCTGACAATAGACTCTGACGGGCGAATTATATTACCTCTGGAGTTTATTGAGTATGCTCAAATAGATGGTGCCGCAACATTTGTTGGCCTTGGGAAGAGTTTCCAAATATGGCGGCCAGATGTTTTTTTGCGGCATAGAGATAAGAATAGAGAAAGAGCTCGTGAATTTGGGGCTACTTTGCAGATTATTCCAAAAAATAAAGCTGAAAACACCTTATGAAGGGCGGGATGGAAAGTTTCGCCGACGTATTGCACCTCCCTGTTCTTTGTCAAGAGTCAATTGATGCTCTCAATATTCAGGATGGTGGTCGTTATGTGGACGGGACATTCGGGCTTGGTGGTTATTCAAGAGAGATTTTATCGCGAGCTAAATGTAGTCTTGTTTCGTTTGATAGAGACCCATTTGCAGTCACGCAAGCAGACTGTTTTATAGAGAAGTATAGGGGAAGGTTTTCTATTATACACGGTTGTTTTGGTGATATGGATGGCCTTCTTTCCGCTATTGGAATTAATTCCGTTGATTCTATTGTTCTTGATTTAGGGGTGTCGTCGCCACAATTAGACGATCCTGATCGTGGTTTTTCTTTCAGGTTTGATGGCCCTCTGGATATGCGGATGGGGTCAGAGGGTGTGACAGCGGAAGATATAATAAATACGAAAAGCGAGGGGGAATTAGCCGATATCATATTCACGTATGGTGAAGAGCGGTTATCTCGAAGGGTTTCAAGAGCCATAATTCTGGCAAGATCTCAAGAGAGAATAACTACAACAAAGGCATTGGCCGATATTGTTCGCAGAGTAGTACCAAGAAGCAGAAAGGGCCGTGATAACGATCCCGCAACCAGAACGTTTCAGGCTCTCAGGATATTTATTAATGATGAATTGGGTGAGCTAAGGCGGGGTTTGGAGGCTGCTGAAAAGATTTTAATGCCAGGGGGCCGCTTGGCTGTGGTTGCTTTTCATTCTTTGGAAGATCGGTGTGTAAAAAAGTTTTTTTCGGAAAGACGCGGGCAAGTAACTGGTCGCTCACGTCACGCCCCCCCAGAAAACTCTTTAATAAAATATCCAAGTTTTAAAGTGATCACTAAAAAGCCTATTTACGCTAGTCCGGCAGAGGTTGCCGCGAATCCTCGAGCCAGGTCGGCACGTCTCAGAGTGGCTGAAAGAACATCTGAGCCATCTTGGTCGGAGCAAGTTTAAAATGTTTAGAAGTTCGATAGTTGTGTGGGTTTTGATTGTTTCTTTAACTGGTGTTGTGATGTTTTTAATAAAACATGAAGTACAGGTACTTGATGCAAGGTTAGGCCAATTGCATCAGGACATATTGGCTCATCAGGAATCCACGCTCATTTTGACTGCGGAGTGGAGTTATTTAAATCAACCTGCCCGTATTGAGTCTCTAGCGCGTAAGCATGTTGCATATCGTCCAACAGAAACGAATCAAATAAAAAGTTTAGAGGGTTTCTCTTTTTATAGAAACTCTGAAGTGTCTGGTGAGGGTAGGTGATGAAGGCCCAATTCATTCAGCTAAAAAACGATGCGCCAGTAAAGTTAGATGGTAGTGTTAACAGGGCTATAGAGATGGCCCGCAATCGACTTTTGGTCATATCCTGTATTTTTGCGCTAGCATTTATTTTAGCTGGTGCTCGGCTCATTGATGTGGCCGTCTTAAGAGGGTTAGATGAGCCCGTAATTGTTGCAGAGCCAGTGAAATCTAAGTTGAAAACTGGACGGGCTAATATTTTGGACCGTAATGGGATTCTTTTGGCTACTAGTCTTTCAGTCGCTTCCTTGTATGCAGATCCAAAAGAGGTGATTGATCCCTTTTCTACGGTTCAAAGCCTCAGTCGTGTTCTGACTAACGTTAATAAAAAAATGTTAGTTCAAAAGCTCAGTGGAAAAAAACGATTTGTGTGGATTAAAAGAGGTATTACTCCAGGTCAACAATCAGAAATTAATGCCCTGGGTTTGCCTGGATTGCATTTTCAAAAAGAAGACCGAAGATTCTACCCACAGCGGGGTCTGAGTGCGCATGTAGTTGGTTTTTCTGGCACTGATGCTGCTGGTTTGGCTGGAGTAGAGAAGAGATTTGACGGTCGGTTGAGGGATGGATCCGACTCACTGGAATTATCTATAGACATACGGGTGCAGCATATCTTAAGAGAGGAAATAAGTAAGCAAATAGAGAGCTTTAATGCTATTGGTGGGGCTGGCGTATTCATCGATGTGAATTCAGGCGAAGTACTTGGAATGGTTTCGCTCCCTGATTTTGATCCAAATGCAATTAATTCGGCACCTTCAGATTCAAGGTTTAATCGTGCTACTCTTGGGGTCTATGAGATGGGGTCCACGTTTAAAATTTTTAATACAGCGCTCGCTCTGGAAACTGGAACTGCAACAATGCTGAGTGGCTATGATGCTACTAAACCTATTCATTATGCGCGATTTACGATCAATGATTTCCATCCGCAGAAACGCTGGTTATCTGTTCCAGAAATTTTTCAATATTCCTCGAATATAGGGTCCGCAAAAATGGCGTTGGACATCGGGGCTTCGACCCAAAAAAAGTTTATGAAAAAACTTGGTTTTTTAAATCGACTGCCCATCGAATTGCCTGAAAGAGGGAGGCCAATGTATCCGTCTCCATGGCAAAAAATCAGTGCCATGACTATCGCTTATGGGCATGGGATTGCTGTAAGTCCGATGCATCTTGCTAGTGGCGTTGCTGCTGTAGTCAATGGAGGTGTTCTCTGGCCAGTAACTTTGCTGAAAAAAAATGACATGTCGCCAAATATAGGAAAACAAATTCTTTCGGCTGAGACCTCAAAAAATATGCGAAAGATGCTTCGGCTGGTTGTAGAAAATGGAACTGGAAGGAACGCGGCTGCAACAGGATACTGGGTCGGTGGAAAGACAGGTACTGCTGATAAACAAACTCCCACAGGGGCATATGCTAAAGCTTCGCGGTTATCGTCTTTTGTTGCGGCTTTTCCGATTCACGATCCCAAATATGCCGTTCTTGTTATGGTGGATGAGCCCAAGGGAAATAAAAAGTCTTTTGGTTATGCGACAGGTGGTTGGGTTGCTGCACCTGCAGTTCGTCAAATAATTAAACGAGCATCGCCTATCTTAGGACTTCTTCCAATGGACAAAAATTCGCCACAAATTCAACAACTTTTAGAGATAGATATCCCGCAACAGAAACATGGAAATAGACTTGCGTCTTTTTGAGCTTATAAAATCATCTCGTATTAAAACAACTCAGCTTCCGTCTGTGACCGCTGAACGATTGTCTTCGAACCCTGAAATTCTTGGGATCACAAGCAATAGTAAAGAGGTGAAGCCTGGTTATCTGTTTGCCGCTTTACCGGGTTTAAACTTTGACGGTCGTCAATTCATAGATGATGCGCTTGCTCGCGGTGCTGTTGCAATTTTACTAAAGTATACCGATGAGGTTGTTCCGAAAACGAACTGTGCAGAATTCATATACGCCGAAAACCCTCGACGTCATTTTGCGCTAATTGCAGCGGAATTTTATAAAGAACAACCAAGCCATATTGCAGCTGTCACGGGAACTAATGGAAAAACTTCAGTAGTGGAATTTGCGCGCCAACTATGGACAATGGAAGGTAAGTCGTGTGCAAGTTTAGGCACTCTGGGGATTAGTGGAGATAATATTGATTTAGAGTCAAACCTGACATCTCCTGATATAGTTTCACTGCACTCAAATCTGCGTGCCTTGAGCCAAAAGGGTATAACGAACCTGGCTATCGAAGCCTCTAGTCATGGATTAGATCAAAATCGTTTAGATGGATTGGTCATTAACTCTGCTGCTTTTACTAATCTAACTCTTGATCATCTAGATTATCATTTAAACCTTAACTCATATTTTTCGGCAAAAGCCCGATTATTTTTGGAATTATTACACAAAAATGGGGTTGCAGTTTTAAATGCAGACAGCCCTTATTTTCAAAAGTTAGAAAATATTTGCATTGATAGACAAATCTCAATTTTCAGTTATGGGTATTCGTCGGGTGCAAATATAAGAATTATCCGTTCACGTCCGATGTCTAATGGCCAACAAGTTGAATTGGAAATGAATGATCAAAGGTTCGATTTGTTTTTATCGTTAATGGGCGAATTTCAGTTGTTTAATGCGTTAGCTGCCTTAGGACTCGTCAGCGATGGAAAGCTCGCCAGTGTAGAAAGTCATCTTAATAATTTTCGATATTTGTATGGTGTTCGTGGTCGTCTTGAATATATAGGAAGTCATAAAAGTGGAGCGCCAATTCTTGTCGACTATGCTCATACACCCGATGCTTTAGAAAATATCCTTTCGTCTTTAAGGCCTCATGTTCAAGGTAGGCTAGTTTGTGTCTTCGGCGCTGGTGGAGATCGCGATAAGGAAAAACGACCTCTAATGGGTGTGGTCGTGGAAAAGTTTGCAGACACGATCATTGTCACTGATGATAACCCAAGGTCCGAAAATCCCAAAGAAATTCGAGAAGCAATACTGATGGGTTGCCCGTCGGGCCAGAACGTGGCGGAGCGTGCTGAAGCTATAAATGTTGCGCTTTCGAGCTTGAATGAGAAAGATTTATTAGTAATTGCTGGGAAAGGTCACGAGACTAGCCAGGAATTTGATGGCAAAATTACTGAGTTTGATGATGCAGCATTTGTAAAGGACCAGTTAAAAAAAGTTAATCAGGTCGTTCAATGACTGGTGGTCTGTGGAAAAGTAGCGTTGTAGAGAAGATTACTGGTGGAAAGTGTGTTGGAGCTCCTTGGACGGCTCAAGGCATTTCCTTTGATAGTCGTTTAATTCGCCCGGGAGATCTTTTTCTAGCTTTAAATGGTGGAGAGCGGGATGGTCATGACTTTATTGCGGAAGCCTTTAAAAACGGTGCTGTTGTTGCTGTTGTAGAAAAAATACCAGAAAATAATGATGGGGAAGGCTCGTTTTTGCTTGTAGATAATGTCTATGAGGCATTGCAGAACTTGGCATTAGAAGCCAAGGTTCGATCTCCTGCAACTATAGTGGCCGTTACTGGTAGTGTAGGTAAGACAAGTACCAAAGATGCATTGGCTGCAGCACTATTTAAATCATGCAAAGTTCATTCTACGTCAGGGAATTTAAATAACCATATTGGACTTCCTCTTAGCTTGGCTCGTATGCCAAAAGAAACGAAGTTTGGTGTGTTCGAATTAGGGATGAACCACTCTGGAGAGATTGGGCATTTATCAAATCTGATTAAGCCTGACTTAGCAATAATTACCAACGTGAATTCTGTACATTTAGAGCATTTTGAAAATGAAAAAGGCATAGCCGAAGCCAAAGCAGAGATTTTCCAAGGAATGCCTAATGATGGACAGGTGATTTTATATTCGGATAATCGATGGAGCCAGTTTCTTGCAAGCAAAGCTCGTGAAGCTAATATAAAAAATATAATCACATTTGGAAGTGATGCTTCTTGTGCTGTTCGGATGTCTAATTTTGAGCCTCATCAAAATGGCAGCTTGATTGAGATAGAGGTTTCGGGAAAGACAATTCGATATACGCTAGACGTTGTTGGCAAGCACATAGCAATCAATACTGTCGGGGTTATTGCCTGTGTAAACGCATTGGGTTGCGATATAGATTTTGCTATAGACTCTTTTCGGTCTATTTGTCTAGGTAAAGGCAGAGGCAAACATATTAGAATTCCTCTTGGAACTTTGGGTGAATTAAACCTTATTGATGAGAGCTATAATGCAAACCCCACAGCAATGCGGGCCGCTTTCGCATCTTTTGGCCTTAAAAAATTAAATAATGGTGGGCGCCGGATAGCCATTCTAGGAGACATGTTAGAACTAGGTCCAAGTAGCCCTTTATTACATGCGAATCTTATTGATGATCTAATTGCATCTAAGCCGGATATAGTAGTTACCGTTGGCTCACTGATGAAGAATCTACATGACAAAATTCCATTAGATATAACTCGTATGCATGCGAACAACAGTTGTGATGTTGCCAAAAAAATTCCCCAAAACTTAAGAGTGGGTGACCTTGTTCTTGTAAAGGGTTCGCTAGGAACAAACATGGCGCCAATTATTACGGCTATAGAAAATATGGGGTTAAAATCAGACCTCCTTGTTGAATCTCATGAGATGCGGGGCTGATAGTAATGCTATATAATTATTTGGTTCCTTTATCAGAAGACTTTCAAATTTTTAATCTCTTTAGATACTTAACCTTTCGTGCTGGGGGGGCAATTTTAACTTCTTTAGTCATAAGCTTTATAATTGGTCCCAAGATGATTGATTGGCTACGTTGCAAACAAGGTGAAGGTCAACCAATTAGAAACGATGGTCCAGAAACGCATCTGCTCAAAAAAGGCACCCCAACGATGGGTGGTTTGATGATCCTTATTGCACTTTCTATCTCAACTATACTTTGGGCAGATATGTCTAACCAATATATTTGGGCTGTCCTATTCGTTTCTATAGCTTTTGGCTTCATAGGCTTTTTAGATGATTTCTTAAAAATTCGCCATGGTAGCTCAACCGGGCTTTCCTCAAGGTTAAAGCTTCTTATTCAAATGCTCTTTGGTTTTGCCGTGACGTATATAATAGTCGGGTTGTTTGAGCCTAGTATGAAAAATAGCTTAAGTATCCCTTTTTTCAAAGATTTTATAATTGACCTAGGTTGGTTCTTCTTACCATTCTCTGTGCTGGTTATCGTTGGAGCATCGAATGCAGTTAATCTCACTGATGGATTAGACGGTTTGGCAATTGTCCCAGTGATGATTGTTGGGGGCTGTTTTGCTCTTATTGCCTATCTCGTTGGGAATATAGTTTTTTCTAATTATTTACAAATTCACCATGTTGTTGGTGCAGGTGAATTATCTATTTTTTGTGGTGCGTTAATCGGTTCTGGTTTGGGTTTTTTGTGGTTTAACGCGCCGCCCGCAATGGTTTTCATGGGAGATACAGGATCCTTATCGCTGGGGGGGGCATTAGGAACTATCAGCATTATAACTAAACACGAATTAGTTCTAGTCATCATTGGTGGATTATTTGTTCTAGAAACTGCATCAGTAATTGTTCAGGTCGCCTCCTTTAAACTCACAGGAAAAAGAGTATTTAAAATGGCCCCGTTGCACCACCATTTTGAAAAAAAGGGCTGGGCTGAACCTACAATTGTAATAAGGTTTTGGATAATTGCATTTATTTTGGCTTTAGTTGGCCTCTCTACCCTGAAGTTGAGATAATAGAATGATCGCGGCAAAAAGTTATTCAGGTAAGAGGGTCGCGGTAATGGGGCTGGCGCGCTCTGGCCAGTCGGCTGTCGTAGCCCTTAAGGCGGGAGGGGCGGACGTTATTGCTTGGGACGACAGTGGTTCAAAATGCAAAGAAACCGAATCATTGGGAGCCCGTATCGCAGACTTAAAAGAAGAAGACTTTACCAAGATTGATGCGCTTGTTTTGAGTCCGGGTATACCGCATTCTTATCCGAAGCCACACGAGGTTGTAGAGCAAGCAAAAAAAGCAAACACGCCTGTAATAGGTGATATAGAAATATTTGCTACCAATTATGTAAAACCTCGAATTATCGGTATTACGGGAACAAACGGAAAATCTACAACCACTTCTTTAATAGGTCATATTCTAAAATGTGCTCAAATACCGCATGAAGTAGGTGGAAATATAGGTCACCCGGCTTTGAGCTTTGAAAATGATATTAATATAACCTACCAAGTTTTAGAGCTTAGCTCATACCAACTTGAGTTGGCGCCATCTCTTTCTTGTGAAATTGGAGTAATTTTAAATATTTCACCAGATCATCTCGACCGCCATGGTGATATGAGCGGTTACATTAAAGCAAAATCAAAAATTATAGAAGGACTTGCAAATAAAGGAACCGCTATCATTGGCGCCGACGACCCTGACTCTTGCAAGCTAGAAGAAGGGTTAAGACAAAACAATCGTAAAGAATTGTCTGTTCAATGCGTATCCGGTAGCCACCTTCCCAAGAATGGAGTTGGTATTGTTGGTGGTTGTGTTGTAAGTAACGTCAACGACGAAGAAAATATAATTGTTGATTTGAATGGTAATATAACGCTACCAGGGGCCCATAATCAGCAGAATGCAGCCGCTGCCACGGCAGTGGCCTTAGCAATAGGAATTTCTCCAGATATCATAAAGGCGGCTATTTTAACCTTTTCCGGCCTATCACATCGGCAAGAACTAATAGGATCATTCCAGAATTTAATTTTTGTGAATGATTCCAAAGCTACGAACGCGGATGCTACTGCGCGAGCATTAAGTTGTTATGACTCAATTTATTGGATTGCTGGAGGTCGGGCTAAGCAAGGAGGAATAGAGTCACTCGGAGAGTATTTCCCGAATATCAAACATGCTTACTTATTTGGTGAGTGTGCGAAGGAGTTTGCGGAAACTTTGAAAGGAAAAGTTGGTTATACAATTTGTGACACCATTCATAATGTTTTCGACATTATACTAAGCCACTTATATCCGGCCGGCCATCAATATGGGGTAGTATTGCTTTCGCCAGCTGCAGCATCGTTTGATCAATTTTCAAGTTACGAAGTGAGGGGAAATATATTTCGATCGCTAGTAAACGATAAAATAATTTATAACTCTAAACTTAAGCTGAACTTGCCATGAAATCATTAGCAAGAACTGATAAAAGTTTGATTGGCACCTGGTGGTGGACCGTTGATCGTTGGTCACTGGGAGCACTTTTATTAATCGTAATGTTTGGTGTTTTAATGGTCTTTGCTGCCAGTCCTGCAGTTGCGGTTCGCCTTAATCTTGAGAGCTATCATTTTGTAAAAAGACATCTAATTATATTTCCTCTTGGACTATTAATAATTATTTTGACGTCTTTATTCTCTCCTAAAAGTGTTCGAAGAATCGCTGTTATTGGGTTTGGTGTCAGCGTTGGATTACTCTTTCTTACACTTATTTTTGGTTCAGAAATTAAAGGAGCGACGCGTTGGCTGTCGATACTTGGGTTCTCACTACAGGCATCTGAGTTTGTAAAGCCATGTTTTGCAATATTCGCTGCATGGATGTTTTCTGAATGGCGGCAAAATCCTGGGTTCGCTGGCCATTGGATATCGGTGTTGTGCTATATTGGTGTAGTTTCCTTATTACTTAATCAACCCGATTTGGGACAAACAATAATCATATCAGCAGTTTGGTTCTGTCAATTCTTTTTGGCAGGTTTGCCAATGATACTAGTTTTTTCGTTCATAATGCTTGGCGTCGTAGGCATCGTGGGTACTTATTTTGGTCTTGAACACGTGCGATCGAGAATTGATCGGTTTTTAGACCCGGCTACTGGGGACACTTATCAAATTGATCGTTCATTGGAGGCTTTTGCAAATGGTGGTGTCATAGGAACTGGTCCTGGAGAGGGGGAAATAAAAGACTTATTGCCGGACGCGCACGCCGATTTCATATTTGCTGTAACTGGTGAAGAATTTGGCGCATTGGTAGCATTGGCTGTGATTGGAATATTTGGATGTTTAGTGTTAAGAGGTTTTTTGAAATTAATTTCAGAGTCTAATCTGTTTGTGTTTCTGGCCGCTGGAGGTTTGTTAATCCAGTTTGGGCTGCAAGCCTTCATTCATATAGCGTCATCATTACAATTACTGCCTGCGAAAGGTATGACACTTCCCTTTATTAGCTACGGTGGCTCCTCTTTTATTGCCTTGTCACTTGGGATGGGTTTTTTCCTTTCTTTGACCCGAAAAAGACCTGGCCAGGAGGGGAACTTATGAAAACACATCGATTCGTGTTAGTTGCTGGTGGAACTGGAGGGCATGTATTCCCGGCTATTAGTTTGGCAGAAGTTTTAACGAAGAAAGGCCATGAGGTACTATATATCACAGATCCCAGAGGCGCTGGCTTGCAGCCGGTTGATAAAACATGGGCTGTTGAGTGTATCCCGGCTGCAACCCTAAGTGTTAAAGGGTTATTGCCAAAGTTAGGGGCACTGTGGTGCCTGTTAAAGAGCCTACTACATGCTCGAAGATTACTTAAAAGTTTTGATGCTGGGGTCATTGTTGGCTTTGGTGGTTATCCCACAGTTGCTCCCATTTTAGCCGCATTTTCTAAGCGTTATATTATTATCATTCACGAACAAAATGCTGTCATAGGTAGGGCGAATAGATGGCTTTCTAGAATAGCTAACGTGATGGCTACCTCTTTTGAGGGTACGTTGGGTGCAGAAAATAGTGATTTAGAAATAATACGAACCGGGAACCCAGTCCGTGCGGAAATAATAAATGCACGGGCAACACCTTATCCATCTTTAGATGGGAATAGTCCAATTAATATATTAGTAGTTGGAGGAAGTTTGGGGGCCAAAGTTCTGTCACAAGTTGTTCCCGAGGCAATCTTGCTGTTGCCTGATGATCTCAGGAAAAATATTATGATCACACAGCAATGCCGTGAAAACGATATTCCTATGGTTAAATCTATATACTCGAAGGCAAAACAAAAGAATGAAATTAAAGTATTTTTTCAAAATATATCAGAAAAAATAAGAGATGCACATCTTGTAATCTCACGTTCTGGAGCTTCCACAATAGCAGAATTAAGTGTTATTGGTAGACCTGGGGTTTTTGTTCCATACAAATTTGCTGCAGATGATCACCAGCAAATCAATGCTAACCGTATGGTCAAAGCTGGTGGCGCTTGGAGCTTTAATGAAGCTGATCTGAATTCTAAAACTCTAGCAAAGTTTCTTAAATCAATTTTGTCTGATTCAGAAAAACTGACAACGGCAGCAAACGCGGCCTACCACTTCGGTGTCCCGAACTCAGCGGAACTTTTAGCAGAATTTCTCAATGACTTATCAGAACAAGGCATTCTGCAGGTAAACTGTGCAGCATTTGAAGAGAGAAGTTTAAAGGGTGATAGTGCTCAGATATCAAGGGTGGAAAAATGAGAAAGCTTCCTATTGATATCGGTATAATTCACTTCGTAGGTATTGGCGGCATCGGTATGAGCGGCATTGCTGAAACCTTACATAATTTACAATATGATATTCAAGGAAGTGATATCTCGGAAAGCCCTAACGTCGGCAGGCTTAGACAGTTAGGAATAAAAGTTTCTATAGGACAAAAAGCTCAAAATATTGAGAATGTTTCTATTGTTGTAGTTTCGACAGCGATAAACTGTAATAACGCGGAATTGAAAGCAGCTAGAAAACTCCAAATACCTATAGTGCACCGTGCCGAAATGTTAGGTGAGTTAATGCGATTGAAGTGGTCAATAGCTTGTGCGGGCACCCATGGAAAAACTACTACAACTTCTCTAGTGGCGGCGATATTAGATGCAGCAAAGTTAGACCCAACCGTGATTAATGGAGGGATCATAAATTCATATGGCACAAATGCACGCATCGGAGCTGGGGACTGGATGGTTGTCGAGGCAGATGAGTCTGATGGGACGTTCAATAAATTACCGGCCACTATAGCTATTATTACAAATATTGATCCAGAACATTTAGATTTTCATGGAAATTTCGAGCAACTGAAAAATGCTTTTAAAGAATTCATAGCTAACTTACCCTTTTACGGATTTGCCGTGGTTTGTTTAGATCATCCCGTTGTTAAAGAGGTGATATTGCAGGTTGCGCATCGGCGCACCATAACT
>CAXYEO010000041.1:0-43830 GCA_964276085.1 uncultured Thalassobaculaceae bacterium
CTTTGCCAAGCCATTGAGAAGTCCCGCACACCAAGTCCGATAAGTAGTGGAGCAAATCTGGGGTCCCCTGCAATTTCTCCACATACGCTTACAGGTTTATTATTTCGACGTGCTGCGTCTAATGTGATTTGAATCAGACGGAGTACAGCTGGATGTAATGGGTTAAATAAGTTCGCAACTTGCTCGTCTCCGCGATCTATAGCGAGCGTATACATTGTTAGATCGTTAGTTCCAATAGCAAAAAAATCAACTTCATGAGCGAGAGAGTCGGCAATAAGCGCGGCGCCTGGCACTTCAATCATTGCCCCAATTGGTGGCATAGTAATTTTTAAGGTTGGGTCGCGTTTTTTCAATTTCATCACCGTGCGCTTAATTATGTGTTTGACCTGTCTAATTTGTTGAACGCTAGAAATCATAGGCAATAGGATTTGAATTGGTCCATGTACCGTGGCACGTAAAATTGCCTTTAGTTGGACTTCGAACAATTTCTGCTCTTTTATAGAAAGTCTTACTGCTCTCAAACCCAACATTGGATTAGCACTGGCCGCGTATTTACTATCTAATGCTGTTGGTAATTTATCACCTCCAAGATCAAATGTCCGAATTGTTACGGGGCGTCCTTGCATGCCCTCAATAATAGCCTTAAGCAAATTATATTGCTCTTCTTCATTAGGGAGAGTATTTCTATTCAAGAACATAAATTCAGTTCTTAGTAGCCCTACACCTTCCGCGCCAGCATTCAAAGCACCTTCGATATCCCTCGCAAGTTCGATATTTGCTTGCATACTCACTCTCGTTTTATCTTGAGTAATTGCAGGTAGTGATCGCAGGCGAGCTAATTGTCTATTTAAGCGGCGTCTAGCTTCGATTTTCCTCGAATATTCGTTCAAAGTGGTACAATTTGGATTGAGAATAACTCTTCCAATTTCGCCATCAACTACAATAGCCTGACCTGACTTTACTGAATTAAGGAGGTTATAAACACCCAAAACAGCAGGTAAATTCATTGAACGAGCCATTATAGCTGTATGGCTCTCAGAGCCTCCTTGCTGTGTTACAAAGCCAGCTATTTTCCGTGGATCAATTAATGCTGTATCAGCTGGGCTTAATTCTTCTGTCACCAAAACAGAACCTTGGGGAATTAGTGAAAAAGCCTGATAAGGTGCTTGCATCAATTGTCTTAATATGCGGGAACCAACGTCTTTTATATCTTGTAATCGCGCGGATAAATAGGGGTCTTTTACCTTAGTGAACCCTTTTGCTATCTCATGTACGGTAGCTTGGACAGCGGCTTCAGCATTTATTTTTCTTTCTGAGATGATTGTTTGTATTCCAGTAATCATTCGTTTCGAGGTTAACATTGCAGCATGAGCATCCAAGAGTAATCGTAACTCGTCTGCAGTGGTGTCGTTTAGAGTATTTGTCTTCACCTTCAATCGTGTTATCTGCTGTTGGGCTTTTGAGATGGCTTTGTTAACTCTTCCCTGTTCCCTGGGGATCTCATCAGATGAAACTGTATACTCTGGGACTTGACCTAGACCTGATTGTATAATGTGCACTGTCCCTACTGTTATTTCTCCTGATACTCCGATTCCGTCAAAGCGCTGCTCAGCATCAGGTCCAGTAAAAATATTTTGATGATCATTCTTCATAAAACTTATTATCCACAAGTTCTATGATCTTCTGTATTGCCTTTTCGGCATCTGTCCCGGTAGCATCAATTTGAATGACCGTGTCTTTTGATGCAGCTAACATCATCAACCCCATAATCGAATGACCAGAAACAGTTTCATTGTCTTTACTAACGTTAATGGTACAAGAAAATGGCGCAATAGTTTCTGTAAATTTAGCAGCGGCACGGGCATGAAGACCGCGTTCATTTATAATTGTTAGTTTCTTATCAATTTTCATCTCAGCAGGCTCTCTCACGCAGAGGAACTTAATACTTGTGAAGCAACCATTATATATTTTTGTCCGGCATCACGAGCTTGGGTCACTGCTTCTGACATTGTTTCTGAAGAACGGACACTCGCAAGTTTGACCAACATAGGCAGATTTACACCCGCGACAATATCTATTTTTGCTTGCTCCATTATGGATATGGCTAAATTCGATGGTGTTCCTCCAAACATATCTGTGAGTATAATTACGCCTAAACCTCTATCTACGGATTGAACAGAATTAAGAATGTCTTCTCGTCTTTTTTCCATATCGTCATCTGGACCTATACTTACAGTTGCTAGTTGGTCTTGAGGACCCACGACGTGTTCCATAACTTTTACCAATTCGATTGCCAGATTGCCATGTGTTACTAAAACAATACCAATTTTATTCTGAGAATTACTGTCAGTCATTATTAAGCTCCTGCATTAGAATGGCCGGGTCAGTATTATTCAACCAAATCACGATGACGCAGGGTTACAATAAAATCCCTCCGTTTTAACCAATTATTCAATCGTTCTGCCACAAAAACTGATCGATGTTTTCCTCCGGTGCAACCTATTGCTATGGTTAAGTAGCTTTTTCCTTCATCCGCATAAAACGGAAGCAGAGGGTCTAAAAAATTCTTGAACCCATTGAAAAATATTGAGAACCTTGGGTCATCCTCTATGAAAGCCCCAATTTCCTTGTTCCTACCATCTAATGGTCGTAGTTGTTCGTTATAGTGAGGGTTTGATAAAAAGCGAACATCAAGTATGGTGTCGGCTTCTGCTGGTAAGCCATTGCGAAACCCAAATGACAAGAGACTTAAGGTAAGTCTGTTTGCATTTTTGAGTCCTAATCTTCTACTCAAAACGAGACTGAGGTCTGATATTGATAGGCCGGTGGTGTCGATTAGCAGATCAGACTTTTTCCGAATATCTGTTAACAATTGTCGTTCCATTTTTATCCCGTCTATTATGGATAGTCCATTAGACAATGGATGTTTGCGCCGTGTCTCTGTAAAGCGCTTGATTAAAGTTTCATCTGCACAATCGACAAATACAATAGAAACTAAATAATCAGAAGATTTGATTTGGCTGGCATATTCTAATAATGTTTTTTCGTCGAAATCTCTTGTCCTTGCATCTATGCCGATTGCTATTTTATTTTTTTTTGTTACTGTCGACTGTGAGCTTCCATTTACTAATAAGGCTGGTATAAAATTTAACGGAATATTATCTACAGCCTCAAACCCATAGTCCTCCAAAATTTTTAGACATGTAGATCGGCCTGCACCTGAAAGTCCAGTTACTAAGACAACTTCTTGTTCTATTTTTTCATTGCGTATTGGTATGGGCATACTGATTACTTGATCTCACAGAGTTAATTGCAAGTTGAACTTTTAATGGGGCCGAATTCTCAAATGGGTGAAGTCCAAGAACTGGAACCTGTAGGCCAAGGTACCAGCAAAACTGTGGGATAGGAATTCTATCTATTTTTTCAGATGGCATCATATCTAATACTAATCCTAAACGAACTTCTTTCTTAGCAGGCATATTAACTATGCCAACGCCTCGAACCTCAATCTTATCGCGAATATTTTCGGGGCTTGACATAATCAGCTCATCCTCTTGTCGAACAATAATAGTTTGATCGTCAGAGACTAACGTTCCTCCACAGTTAATAACTCGTAAAGCCAGGTCAGATTTGCCGCTACCGGAGGGACCTCTAAACAGAATCGCTTCATTACCAATTGCCACGCAAGTACCATGTATTTTTAGCATAATGTAGCCCTGTAAAATGATCACTATCTTATTTATTTGATAGATTTAAAGTTTCAGACATTGGCAACGCCACAGACAATTTAGCGCCTATTTTTTCTTTGTCTTTAGAATATATATTTTCAGCCCAAATATCACCATAGTGAGCCTCTATTATTTGTTTGCAAATAGATAAACCTAACCCTGAATGTGTGCCAAATTTTTCATCTGAAGGACGTTCTGAGTAGAACCGACTGAAAATTGTTTTTAATTTTGTTTCTGGTATGCCTCCACCTCTATCTTCAATAGTTATTAAGATATGATTTTGTTTTGTTTCGCAGCAAATAATTATAGGCTTGTCCTTAGAGGAAAAAGTTTCTGCGTTATCTATAAGGTTTCTAATAACCTGAACTAACTGGTCTTCATGCCCATCCACGATATGTGATAGATCGTTATTTATGATTTTTAGTTTTACTTCATCAGGTGTAAATCTTTTTATGGAAATTGATATATCATAAAATGACGTAAGCATTTGTTTTACATCGATCTGCTGACATTTTCTCTCGGTTTAATTCAGAATCAAGTCGGGAGGCTGCTGATATATCGCTTATTAGTCGATCGAGCCGTTTCACATCATCAAGTACAAGCGCAAATAAGGTATCTCTTTTGGATTTCTCAGAAATTTTACTTGCTGTTTCGACGGCACTCTGAATCGATGTTAGTGGATTTTTGATTTCATGAGATACATCAGCGGCGAACCTTTCTATCGCATCCATGCGTTGCCAAAGATTAGTTGTCATCTGTCGCAAAGCTCTTGCTAAATCCCCAATTTCATCATTTCGATTTGAAAGATCAGGTATTATACTCTCCCTATCACCTCTGTTTCTTATTAATTCTGCAGCCGCAGCTAGTCTTTGAATGGGGCGCGTGATGTAACGAGCAACGTACCAGGAAAATGATGAAGTTATTAACGAGAGGAGGAACCAAATACCTATTAGCTTCAATTTTCTATCCTGTATGGAAACTTCTATCTTTTGCCCATCCATAGACAATAATAAGGCCCCCACAACTTGTTTGTATTTCTGAATTGGAACCGCAGTTGCTAATATTAAACCTTTGGTTTTCTTTGCTTTTATAGTTTTTATCGACATCCCTTGCAGGGATTGCAAAACTTCAGGGAATTCACTAGCAAATTGCAATGATGTTTGTTTATATATTTGATGCTGTTGTTGGTGAGATAAGGCCTTGAATAAATGTTCGTATAGCTCGTCAGCAAATGATTTAAAAAAAAGATTGGGAGTTAAGGGTGCAAGTGGCTTTGTTTCTACTGATCGAGCTCTTCCACTTGTGGTCATGCTATCCGCTAAAAGGTTTCCACGGCTGTCAAAAATACGTGATCGAGTTGGCAAATCCAATGCTGCTCGATTGATAATCCTCTGGACTAATTGTTTTGATAGGGAGTGGCTCGCGTTTTCATTATTTATCACGGCTGTTTCTGCAATTGCGTTTGAAAATAAGCCTGCTTGTTGAGATAGCGCTCCTAATTCAGACTGAATAAGGCTATTTTCATACTGATCATAATAAAAAATCATTCCAACAGCTAGTAGAATAATAGCAAAAGTATTAATGGCTAGTATCCGGAGCGTTAGACTTGAAAAAAGGCGATTTTTTATTTCAGAAGAAAGAATTAATCTTCTTTTGACTTCGTTGGTTGGGTTTCTATTTTCCATGCGAGTATCTTGACGTTCTACAACAAAATAAATTTCTGGATTTTAATTGTTACTTTACTCTTTATAACGGTATCCAATCCCGTATAACGTTTCTATACAATTGAAGTTATTATCTACTTCTCTAAATTTCTTTCGTAATCTTTTGATATGGCTGTCGATTGTGCGGTCATCTACATAAATGTTATCGCCATAGGCTGCGTCCATTAATTGATCTCTACTCTTTACATGCCCTGGCCTTGTCGCCAATGACTCTAGGAGTAGAAATTCAGTCACAGTCAATTCGAGATTATTTTCTCTCCACATACATTGGTGTTTAATCTTATCCAATTGAAGCTCGCCTCTGACCATATTTTCTCTCACCGCGGCTGTTTTTGGATTTTTTACAAACCTCTGGCGACGAAGCAAAGCTTTAATTCGTGCAATCAACAAGCGCTGTGAAAATGGTTTTCTAATATAATCGTCGGCTCCTAGTCCCAGTCCTAGCACTTCGTCAATTTCATCATCCTTTGAAGTCAAAAAAATCACTGGAATTGAAGATGTCTGCCGAAGTTTTGTTAATAATTCAATGCCATCGACCCGTGGCATCTTTATGTCTAAAACAGCTAAATCTGGGGGGGCAGCATGGAAACCGTTTAAAGCCTCTTCACCATCCTTGTATGTATCCACATCAAAATGTTCCGCCTCTAATGCCATAGAAACAGATGTGAGAATATTTTGATCATCGTCTACTAAAGCAATTTTATCTGACATTATTGCTAATCTCTTTATCTAATACCAATTCTTCAGCTTAGTATTAGATTATGGCAAGGTTATGTCAAAATCTTGATCAAATAGAACATGAAATAGTGAATTTGTGATATAGAAAATTCTTTAACTTTTATTCGCGAGCACCGTTCGAGCTAAGTTCTTTGAAATGATTTGTTCCGTCTGTTCTAACGCTTCCGCAGCTCTAATGCTTTCGCAGCATTTCACCAGTTGATTACTGATTAGATATCATTCCATCACTTGCGGTCATCAGTATTGAAGTAGGCTTTAATTTAACAAACGATTACCACTTTTATAATACCATCCAAGCCATTGTGTGCATGAGAATGACTAAGGATAAAAAGTTACATAGGCGCTCCATCTCCCACTTATATGTGATGCGATTGGTTTCTTCTTGAAATTTCAGGCTATTTGTTGCCTGGGACTGGACATAACACCAACCTAAAAGAGTAAATTAAGGATTTAATCCCAATTTAATTTTATAATTAATTAAGTATTTTCAGATATCGACTTGTCATATGTGGATATCACTAGATAACATGGCCTCAATTGAGGTTTGATTTATTTCACCAGTTGTGCAAACTCGGACTTGAAAAAACGTGGAATAAATATAAGAAGAGCGGACTAGTAACTATTTTTTCATGGAGGAAACAGTGGCAATAATTGGTGGGGCCAAGGAGGGCAAGCACCTAAAGATGCATGGCTTGGATAATTTAGGAGCTATTCATTGGAACTTAAGTGCCGCTGCACTTTATCAGGAAGCTATAGCTAGATGTGAAGGGATTGTGACGGCCGGAGGGGCCTTAACAGTTTCGACAGGAGTACACACTGGTCGGTCTCCTAAAGATAAGTTTATCGTGGATTCGCCTAGTATACACGATCATATAGATTGGGGATCAATTAATAAGCCAGTAAAATCGGAAGTATTTGACCTACTTCACCAACGGGTTTCGGCATATCTGCAAGGGCGAGATGTCTTTGTTCAGGACTGTTTTGCTGGAGCAGACGCGCAATATCGGCTCAATGTTAGGGTTGTTACAGAATCGGCATGGGCGAATTTGTTTGCACAGAATATGTTTATTCGTCCCTCAAAGGAACAACGAGTGGATTTTAATCCTGAATTTACCATACTTCATGTGCCTGGTTTACTGGCGCGTGGTTTGGATGATGGTCTTAATTCGGAAACCTTTGTAGTTGTTGATTTTGATAGAAAAATGGTGTTGATTGGCGGGACCAATTACGCTGGGGAGATAAAAAAATCGATTTTCGGTATATTAAATTATTTGTTGCCGGACCGAAATGTTATGCCGATGCATTGTTCGGCTAACGTGGGAAAAGATGGTGATGCCGCGATCTTCTTTGGCCTTTCTGGTACTGGAAAGACTACATTATCTGCGGATAGTATGAGAACCCTAATTGGGGACGATGAGCATGGTTGGTCTGACAGAGGCATCTTTAATTTTGAGGGTGGGTGCTATGCAAAAGTCATCAATTTATCAGCAGAAGCAGAGCCAGAGATATTTTCGACTACACAAAGATTTGGGACCGTTTTAGAAAATGTAGTTTTCGATCCTGTCACTCGAGAATTGGACTTATTTGATAAAACATTAACGGAAAATACCCGGGCTTGTTATCCACTAGAATTCATAGCGAATACGAGTGAAACGGGATTAGCTAATCACCCGGATAATATAGTTTTGTTGACTGCTGATGCATTTGGTGTTTTGCCTCCAATATCAAAACTTACGCCAGAGCAGGCGATGTACCATTTCTTATCTGGTTATACCGCAAAAGTTGCCGGCACCGAAAAAGGATTAGGAAGCCAACCTGAAGCTACCTTCTCAACTTGTTTTGGCGCACCATTTATGCCTCGACGACCAACAATCTATGGAGAGATGCTTCGTGAACGGCTGGCTAAGCATAAAGGCTCGTGCTGGCTTGTTAACACGGGTTGGTCTGGGGGATCTGCGGGTGATGGTGCCCAACGAATGAAAATTGCTCATACGAGAGCGATGTTACGTGCTGCTCTTAATGGAAGTTTAGCTTCAATTGCTATGACAGCAGACAATTGTTTTGGATTAAATATTCCCGCGCACTGTCCAGATGTTCCAACCGACATACTACAACCTCGTAAGGCATGGAAAGACGTAAAGAAATATGACGCAATAGCATCTGATTTATGCGGCCGTTTTTCTAATAATTTTAAACAATTCGAGGTAGACGTTTCAAAAGATATACTGGCAGCTGGAATCTATAGCGTGTAAAATACCTCTTTTCCTTAAATTTAGAGGTCGAGACCTTTTGTCTGTTCTACTAAATAGAATGTATTAATTAAATAGTAATAGAGAGATTTGGTAATGTATAACCTTCTATCTGGAATGAGGGTGATTGAGGGATCAGCGTTTGTTGCCGCTCCTTTAGGTGGAATGACGCTGGGACAGTTAGGTGCTGAGGTTATACGGTTCGATCCAATCGGTGGCGGGATGGACCACAAAAGATGGCCCTTGGATAATAAAGGTAACAGTCTTTACTGGTCAGGTTTAAATAAGGGAAAAAAATCAATTGCAGTGAACTCTCGAGAATCTGAAGGCCAAGAAATCATAGAAGCGCTCATTTGCCAACCAGGACCAGATAATGGTGTGTTTTTGACTAATCATCCACCAGGGGGTGTCTTCAATTTCGATAAATTAAAAGCCAGGCGTAAGGATCTGATTATGCTCAACATCTTGGGCAGTCATGATGGAACTCCAGCAGTAGATTACACTATCAATTGTGCATTGGGTTTTCCTTTTGCAACCGGGGGGGCGAGGAGGCGAAAGGCCTGTGAATCACTTACTCCCGGCTTGGGACCTCGTTACAGGGAGTATGGCTGCTACTGGCATTCTTGCGGCGGAACGCCAACGGAGTAGAATAGGCTGCGGTAGTCTAGTCAAATTAGCTTTGTCAGATATTGGCATTTGGGTAGCTAGTGCGCTTGGTCATATAGCAGAAGCGTCATTGCTGGACAAAAACCGTACAGCCGATGGAAATCATATCTACGGTGCTTTTGGCCATGATTTTCTAACGTTAGACGGCCAACGAATAATGTTAACTGCGCTTACGAAGGCGCAATGGAGAAGATTAAAAATTGCTGTTGAAATCACAAAACCTGTAAGTGATTTCGAAAACGATAAAAATCTAAATTTAGACAATGAAGGGGATCGATATAAGGCTAGAGATAACATAGTAGCTATGATAGAGCCCTGGGTTGCATCACGTGACTACAGCAATGTTAAAAATATACTTGAAAAAGCTGGTGTATTATGGGGGCCGTATCAAACCTTTACTGAATTAGTGGAAAACGACCCGCGCTGTTCTGTCCAAAACCCACTAATTGAAGTTGTAAATCAGCCAGAAATTGGTTCTTATCCTATGGCAGGTCTACCTCTGCGTTTTGATGACTTAGCGAATATGCCGATTAAACCAGCCCCATTGCTTGGAGAAAATACTGATGAGGTTTTATCTGATATTTTAGGTATGCCGGACCATAGTATTGCAGACTTACATGACCGAGGAATTATCGGAGGGGTCGTTGTCTCTGCTTGAGTATTATTCAAAGAGTTTTTAGCTTCTCCACGTATCCCCTAGTTGGCGTTCGACTAACCATCGCCCAAATAATTCTGGGGTATAAGTATCTTCAACCCAATCAAATAACGCCGATCCGTTATGTGTGTCGGAGAAAAAACTTGGGAATTGTTTTATCCATCGTTGGTGCTTCCCGGGTAAATGCAAGTAAGGCCAAAACTTAAGGTGTAGATCCACCTCTTTTAAACCATCTACGCCATGTATGTTTAACAAATATATCGCACTAGCTAAAGCCGTTCTATCCGCTCCTCCCGAACATTTGATAAGAATGGGTGTTAAAGCGTTATTAAAAGCTCTCAAAAGGTAAGATAGCATTTCTTTTTGTGGCAGACGTCGGGAATGCAGTGGACTGTCGATATGAACGATCCCAAGCTTCGAGCATGTATTTCTTTCTGGATTGTACCATGTAGAGCGTGGGTTTTTCCCCCGAAGATTTATCAAAGTGGCAATTTGAGCATTTTGGAGCAATGGAGTGCAATATTCCCCATATAACTGTGCTGATCGGAACAAGTGTGCATCCACCTGATGCCAATTGTGGGTTAATCTTAAAAGTTTATTCCATAATAACAGTTTGAAAATCCTATTCAGGTAGCCAAATTTTTGGATCCGAAATCTTCTGAACCCTTGTTACTGAGTTTTTTACTTCGTGTATACCATTCATATGTGTTGGCGGGAACCATATCCATGGGATCATTTTTTCACCTGCATACTTTAGTTGGGCTTTAAGCTTTCGATCTTCGTGATATTGCTCTACGTTGAAACCACGAGTACGCAGAATATTGGCGGTATCTTTAATAAGATCGTAGGGTGCTCCCTGCGTATGCACAACAAGAATATCAGTTGGTGTCTTTCGATCAGCTTGGATTTTTCCTTCATGCATCAATTTAGAAAATATGCGGGTTAAGCCAATCGATATACCGATTCCAGGAAGTTTTTTATTTACAAAATCTCCAACAAGATTATCATATCTACCGCCACCGCAAATTGTTGGAAAATCTGGATACTCTGTGAAGCGAGACTCATACACTGTGCCAGTGTAGTATGCCAAACCTCTTGCTATTGACAGGTCAACCAGAAAAGTACCAGTTTTATATTTTTCCAGCTGCTGGATCACAAATTCTAATTCATTAATCCCTTCTTCGAGTATACTCGACCTGACGTTAAGACCCCGAATTTGATTAATAACAGAATTACCCGATCCTTTGATTGTAGCAAGAGTTAAAACCTTTTCAATAATCGACGGTGTTAATTCTAGATCGTTAGAAAGCATAGTTGCTACGCCATCAGGCCCGATTTTGTCCAATTTATCAATTATTCTTATTGTGTTAGTGGTATCTGAAATAGAAAGTCCCGAATAAAACCCTTCTAAAATTTTTCGGTTATTAACTTTAGTGGTCAATGGACCAGCGCCAATTGACTCAATAGCTTCATGCATTATTATTGGTATTTCTGCATCGAAATGAAGTGGGATAGGACGTGTATCAACCACGTCAATGTCACATTGTAAGAATTCTCTAAAACGACCGTCTTGCGGCCGTTCGCCACGCCAAGCTTTTTGAATCTGGTAGCGTTTGAATGGAAAGTTAAGTTGGTTTATATTGGCCGCAACATACCTAGCCATTGGGACCGTCATGTCATAATGAAGTGCATAACTTGGTTCGTTTTCATCACTCTTATTATCTAATAAGCGGCCAATAGAATAAATTTCTTTGTCAGTGTCTCCTTGTTTTAAAAGTACCTCAATCGGTTCTATTGACCGGGGCTCTATGGAAGTGAACCCATAACTTTCAAAAACTTTTCGAAATGAATCAATCCACTGTAATTCAACCAATCGGTATTCGGGTAACCATTCTGGAAATCCACTTATAGGTCGAACTCGTTCTTTTGATGTGGTGGTTTTGATTTCCGAGGATGACATGAGAATTTAACCAAAAAGTTTGAAAGACAATCTCGCGAGTTTTATAAATATGTATTATGATCTTGAGGAGTTAAGTTTTGATATCAATACTAATCTATTCCATTCCGATTGCATGTTGATAAAGAATGAGAAGTTCCTCTTGTTCGGCTCGGTCTTGATTATCCATTTTTCTCAAGCGAACTATTTGTCTCATAATTTTTACATCAAAGCCATTACCTTTTGCGTCTGCAAATATTTCACGAATATCATTAGCAAGTGCAGATTTTTCTGCCTCTAATCTTTCTATTCTCTCTATATACGAACGTAATTGCTCGCCTGCGATTCCACCAACTTCAGCCATAATTTCCCTTACTTCTACATAGTTTATCTAAAATAACTTTTTAGCGGCACCAAGATTAATTAAATGTTTCCATTTCCTATAATTAGTCAGATGGGGCATCAAAAAATTAACTTATAAGTATATGGGAAAAACAAACGCTAATCGACAAAAATATTTTAAAAACTCACTAATAATCTAACGTATTGTGGGCTTGAGGAAATTATTATATTCTTCTTTAGCGAGGACATTTTATTCGCTCCTTATTGGACGATCGAGTAAACGTCGAATACTAAAATTAATATCCGTGTTTTTGGTAAGAATAGCGTGTACAGAACAACAAATAGGTAAATCGACTTTTAGCTCCTTGGCTCTTTTGATGACCGCCTTAGAGCTATGAAAACCCTCTACAACTCCTATCATATTTTTTAATGCATTATTTGCGGAGCGACCTTTACCTAACTCTTCACCAAATTGGAAATTACGCGATTTCCTGCTAGTGCAACTAAGTAGAAAGTCACCCAAACCAGATAAACCTGATAATGTTTCTACATTACCCTCCAAGCGCAAAAGCTAGACGTTTTGTCTCCGCCAAACCGCGCGTTACAATAGCGGCCCGTGTGTTTTCCCCAAAACCTTGTCCGGATGCTATTCCACAAGCAACAGCGATTATATTTTTAACGGCACCCCCAACCTGTACTCCAATTATATCCGGACTACCATAGAGGCGGAAGCTCGAGGAACTAAACGTCTCAGCTAATTCCTTACCTAATTTTTGATCTTTCATTGCAAATGTCGCTGCAGTAGGCCAATCATTTATAACTTCAGATGCGAATGTAGGTCCGGAGATTATAGCAAGTTTTTTGTTGACTAAGGTTTCGGATAAAACTTCGGAAATGAGCTTTCCTGTTCCAACTTCGAATCCCTTCGCGCTGCAGACTATGGGAAGATCGTGGTTTATGTATTGTCTGATCCCTTCACTAAGGGCCCTGATTTGCTGAGTAGGAACTGCTATTATCACAACTTCTTTTTCGCAAACCGATTTTAAGTCTGTAGTCGCTAGAATATTTTTATCAAGTTTAAGGCCAGGCAAATAAAACTTATTCTCATGGGTCTCGTTGATTTCATTTATAGTTTGGGGATCCCGTCCCCATAGCATCACTTCATTCCCCGCTACGCTCAACGCGTGAGCCAGTGCAGAGCCCCATGCGCCAGAACCAATTATGCCAACTGATTTCGAATCCATTTGATTACTCAAATCTACTTATTGTCAAAGCTCACTCAGTGGCCATCGAGGCCTTGGAACAAAATCTAAAGTAGTGCGGTGCCCCAGTTTTAATTTTTCTACTCCGGCCCATGCTATCATGGCCGCATTATCCGTACATAAGTTCATCGGCGGTGCGACAAAGTCCATATCATGATCGGACGCTAGAGTATTTAGCCCTTTTCTTATTTGCATATTAGCAGCAACTCCCCCTGCGACTACCAATACTTTATTTTTCCCATTTTTTGCCTGAAACATAGAAATAGCATTAGCGCAACGGTCCTTGAGTATTGATACAACAGTCTCTTGAAATGAGGCGGCCAAATCTGCTTGATCTTTTTTGGTTATTTGCGTAAATGAGTTCACAGTGTACCGAACTGCTGTTTTTAGTCCAGAGAAGGAAAAATCGCATCCAGTTCTCCCAGCTAATGGTTTTGGGAAATTAAACTTATAGTTGTCACCATTCAGCGCTACTTTTTCTAAGGCAGGTCCACCTGGAAATCCTAAGCCTAATAATTTTGCAGTCTTATCGAAAGCTTCACCGACAGCATCATCTATAGTAGATCCTAATAGATCGTATTTCCCAACTCCTTTCACGGTGAGAAACTGACAATGTCCACCAGATGCGAGAAGTAAAAGGTAGGGAAACTGGGTATTATGGGTTAAACGGGAGGTCAACGCATGCCCTTCTAAATGGTTTATAGCCAAGAATGGCAGATCATTAGCAAGAGCTAATGCTTTACCGAACGTCGCTCCCACCAGAACGCCTCCAATTAAACCCGGTCCCCCTGTAGCAGCGATGGCTTTTAATTCACTATACTTAACGTTTCCGGCATTCATTGCTTTTGCGACAATGACATCGATATTTTCGACGTGTGAACGTGCTGCGAGTTCTGGAACAACGCCACCGTAAGGTCGATGCGTATCGAATTGCGATGATATAATATTGGAAAGAATTGTTCTGTCACTTCGCACAACGGAAGCAGCGGTTTCATCACAACTAGATTCTATCCCAAGAACTACAATTTCATTCTTATTTGAACGGGTACTTTCAGATTTATTATTACTTCTAGTCACATTCTTGCTTTCCTTATTTTGCATTCCGGTCTACACAATTCTATTATGAAATACAATACTACTAAAGCTCGTTTGCGCATAGGAACACGGGGTTCGAAACTTGCGCTAGCGCAAGCGCAAGAACTGCAATCCCGTCTAAAAACAGCCCACACAGACCTGATGGAACCTGGTGCTATAGAAGTTGTAGTGATTAGAACAACCGGTGATAAAGTGCAAGACCGTTCTCTCGCGGAAATTGGTGGTAAAGGACTTTTCATGAAAGAAATCGAAGAGGCGTTATTGAACAAAGAAATAGATTTAGCCCTTCATTCTATGAAAGATGTGGAGACCGATGTGACTAGAGGAACGGGATTGGCATGTATCCTCCCAAGAGAGGAGATAAATGATGCATTTATTTCTAATAAGGCTCGAAATATCTACGAATTACCTCATGGAAGCCTTATTGGGACATCTTCGGTCAGACGAGCCGCATTGCTGAAAAACAAGCGCCCTGATTTTAAAATTACCCTTTTCAGAGGCAATGTAGACACCAGACTATCTAAGTTAGACCGTGGAGATGTAGATGCAACATTATTGGCGTTGGCAGGTTTGAAAAGACTTAATCTTCAGAATAGAGTAACGAAAATAATGTCCTTAGATGAAATGCCCCCTGCTATAGCTCAGGGGGCTATTGGTGCGCAATGTAGGATCCCAGAAAACAGATCTGATCGACAGTTGTGGAGCTGGCTTGAGGCTGTTGATCACCCAGAAAGTTTTGTAAGAATAAATGCTGAACGTTCTATGCTAAAAACACTTGATGGCTCGTGCCAGACCCCAATAGCAGGTTATGCTAAACTCAATGACAATGACTGTTTAACATTGACCGGTTATGTAGTGGCTCCCGGAGGGGAGCGATTATACATGGCAGAAGAAACAGGCCTGATAAAAGATGCAGTAAATATTGGCAGAATAGTTGGGGAACGCTTAAAAGTTCAAGCCGGGTCAGACCTGGTGCGTTAAACTTGAAATGAAAATCTTATTAACCAGGCCCATTGAAGACTCTCAAAAGATTGCAGATGATCTAAAGAAATTGAGTATAGACTCCGAAATATCACCACTACTTGAAATTCAAAAAAAGTTAAATGCTATTCCTGATCATGAAAAATACCAATGTATTATTCTAACCAGTAAGCATGCTGCTCTTGGCCTTATTGACATTAATGCGAAAAAATCTTTGCCGATTTATTGTGTAGGAGATGCGACTTCAAATTTTATCTCTAAATTGGGCTTTTTAAATGCTATTTCCGCATCAGGTGATGCAGGTGACTTGACTAGATTAGTCATAAAAAATTTAACACCATCCGATGGCCCAATACTTTACCTGTGTGGACAACATACAAACAGTAATATCAATGATATACTTAAATTATCAGGGTTCATGGTAGACGTAAGTATTGTCTACGAAGCCAAGGAAATACAATCTCTAAGTAAAACAGTGATTAAATCTCTTAGGAAAAAAGAAATTAATGGTGTGTTTTTATATTCACCACGTTCAGCTAGGATCTTGTGCAATGTTATAGAGTGTCTGGGTTTAAAAAAAACGTCTCAGGGTTTAATTGTTTATTGTCTAAGTTCTGCTGTTGCTAACGAAGTAAAGGATTTAATCTGGAAAGACGTTCTCATTGCCCAAAACCCGAGTAATCTAGCAATGCTAGCCCTTGTGGGGGAACATAATATTTAATTATTAATCTATCATTTATTATTTAAAAACCAGTGATGGCGGTCTTTTTATGACAAAAAGTAGCAAGGAACAAAAAAAACCATTAAATAATAAGCTACTTGACCCTAGTCATGATGAAACATTGGGTGAAGGAGTAAGCGTTGCTGAGGGGATCTTCAAACCTAAGTTCCTAAAATATGCATTACTGATTTCCCTAGTTGGTTGCGGTTTAATATATTTAGCCCCCAATTTGAATTTTGACCTTAGAAGCAATCTAAATAAATTTGAGGCATTTTGGTATAATGTCTTAAACTTAACATCTAACACGGATATGATTACGGGCGAGCCGAAATCAAAAAATAACGATTCGATCGGGCTTGCGAATGAAAGAACTGACTTTGATAGAAAAGACTTATCTAAAAACATACCGTCACATTTAAATGAAAATATAAAAGGCTTGCGAAAAAGAATTGATTCTTTAGAAGCTCAGTTTGTTGTTTTTGACCAAACTAATTCTAATTATGCCTCCAGAGGTACTCCACCAACGGATAATAATTTTGTGCAACTACAAGAATTGGTTAAGACTCAGGAGCAAACCGGAACGACCTTGACAAAGCTAACTAGCCGGATAGTAACCCTCGAGGGTGCAGGGATTGATAAATCGCTTAATAGGAAAGAAATAAGAGATGAGTTAAGCCGACAACAAGATAGGATCTCAATTATAAGTGATAGGCTTACCTCTGCAATAGACGGTCTAGATCAACAGAATTGGGGCGATAAGCAATCATCTTTGCGCAGTCCGGTGTTGATTTTTAGTTTGAGCCACTTACTGACAGCTATTAGGCAAGAAAAACCATTCCGCGTTCAACTAGAAGCGTTTCGTTTAAGTATCGGCGATAAATTAGATGCGAAAAAATATATAAATCAGTTAGAAAAATATGCTCCAAAAGGAATTCCAAATTCACGCTCACTACTGAAACGGTTAGTGTTTATGGGTGGTAATCTGCAAATTCAAGAAGACCAGATAACGAGTGGTTTTATTCATGGAGCCTTAATGGAACTTAGATCGTTGGTTAAAATTCGAAAACTAAAAGGTTCTGATGATAAATCTATTCCTAAATCTATTGATGCCGCTATTGAAGCATTGCAGAATAATAATTTAAAATTAGCGATAAATCATATAAATCAATTAGAGCTAGGCTCTATTAATGGATTGAAAGTTTGGTTGGATGGGGCAAAAAGTCTATCAAATTTAGAAGTTATAATTCCTAAACTTGAGTCTGTGGTTTTGTCTAAATCACTAAAAAGCGAGTAATCAAAAATGTTGCGGATTATTTTCTTTCTCATACAAGTAGCTGCATTTATTGCTCTTGCTATCTGGCTAAGTGATAATCCTGGACGGGTAAAAATAAACTGGCTCGACTACCAAATAGACACTCACTTTAGTATTTTTCTTATATTTATCACATTCACTGTTTTTATTCTGTGGCTTGTTTGCACGCTTTTTAACAAGATAATGAAGGCTCCAAAGACTTTTTTTAGTCATAGAAAGAGTCGTCGGAAGTCGGATGGATATAAAGCGTTAACGCTTGGTATGGCCGCTGTAGCCGCGGGTGACAAGGATGAGGCCGTCAGGTTGTCAAAGAAAGCAAATATACTTTTAAAAGATCCTTTGCTCACGCGTTTGTTATCGGCTCAAACAGCGACATTAAATGGAGATGAGACTGCTGCTTTGAATTATTTCAATGCACTTAGTGAAGATCACGAAACAGAGTTTGTTGGCTTGGTAGGTCTAATGCGTCAGGCAATGGGCAATCAGGATCAAACGCTATTACTTGAGCTTACTAAAAAGGCATATAGAAAACGCCCAGAATCTGCTTTTGTTTGTGAAACGCTTTTCAGCCTTCAGACAAAAATGGCGGATTGGGAAAACGCCCAAAAAACATTAATGGAATCTGTGCGGCGGAAAGTAAAAGCCGAAAAAGTAGCGGTTAGTCCAAGAGTGACTATCTATACGGCAAGAGCAATCGAATTTAAGAATAATGATATGATCTTGGAGGCTATAAAATACGCAGATAAAGCTTTAACAGATAATAAAAATTTTATTCCAGCTGCTATACTTCGAGCGGAACTTACTCAGGACCCTGAGAAAGAACGCAAAGTTATAAGAAGTTTAGAGGCTGTCATATCTGTTAGCCCTCACCGAGAGTTGACCGTGAACTATCTGAAGTTGTGTTCCAAAGAGTCACCACTTCAACATTTTCAAAGATTACAACAACTTTTAATTAAATCTGAAAAATCGGTTCAGGCACGGTTAATATTAGCTGAGATTGCATTAGAGGCAGAGTTATGGGGGGAAGCTAGGAAGCACCTTGGCGACATCTCGGTAGATGATATTACAAGTCACGGGTGTCGTCTTATGGCAAGGCTTGAACAACGAGAAAGGAATGATGAAATAGAAGCCAGGAGATGGCTTGAAAAATCCATTAATGCAGTGGTTGACTATAGTTGGACCTGTAACTCCTGCGGGGCTACAGGTGAGGAGTGGTCTGCTTTATGCGGTAACTGTAATTGTTTTGATCTTATTACGTGGAAGATTCCACCTAGGGTGTCTACCCTTTCTAATCGTGTCGCGAACAATGTAGGTGATGAGCAAGCTCAAGTCCTTGAGCAATAGGAAACTTGGCCCCTTGTATACAAGTAACAATTAATTTAGAGCTTGCACAATCTCATCACACATTTTTTTTGCATCCGAAAACAGCATCATTGTATTGTCACGAAAAAATAATTCGTTATCTACCCCCGCATAACCAGATGCCATTGATCGTTTAATGAAAAGAACAGTTTGCGCATTTTCTACATCCAGTATGGGCATTCCATAGATTGGGCTCGTGGTATCAGTTTTAGCTGCTGGGTTGGTTACGTCATTCGCCCCAATAACGAATGCCACATCAGTCTGTGAGAAATCTCTATTTATCTCATCTAGTTCTAAGACTTGTTCATAAGGAACGTTTGCTTCTGCCAGAAGTACATTCATATGGCCAGGCATTCTACCGGCTACAGGGTGTATTGCATATCGCACCTTTACTCCCTTTGTTTTTAAAATATCTCCCATCTCTCTAAGCGCGTGTTGAGCTTGGGCTACGGCCATTCCATATCCTGGGACAATAATGACAGATGAAGCATTTTCCATTATAAACGCGGCATCCTCGGCACTGCCAGATTTTATCGGCTTGTCGGCATCTTGTCCTGAATGTTGCACGTCATTTTCAACTCCAAAGCCACCTAATATAACACTGAAAAACGACCGATTCATCCCTTTACACATTATGTATGAGAGGATTGCACCAGACGACCCCACTAAAGCACCTGTTATTATCAGTAAACTATTTCCAAGGGTGAAACCGATTCCACATGCAGCCCAGCCAGAATAAGAATTTAGCATTGAAATTACGACGGGCATGTCAGCGCCCCCGATGGGGATAATGATTAAAATTCCAATTAAAAAAGATAACGTTAAGATAGCCCAGAATGCGACTTCCGTCTGTTCGTTTACCATCAATATTATTAAAATAAAAACTGAAATCCCTAATATAGCATTCAGGAAATGTTGCCCTTTAAATGTAAGGGGTGCACCAGAAATAATACCTTGCAATTTTCCAAAAGCGATAATCGATCCGGTAAAAGTTATTGCCCCAATCGCGAGGCCTAGTACCATTTCAATTAAGCTAGCTGTGTGTATGTTTAAAAACTGCCCAATACCATATGCTTCTGGTCTATAAAAAGCGGATGCAGCAACAAAACATGCTGCTAATCCAACCAAACTGTGAAACGCTGCCACTAACTGTGGTAATGCGGTCATTTCAATTTTACGTGCGACAAACGTTCCTATCGCCCCACCAATAACCAGGCCAGCAACTATTACCTCATAACTTAATACCTCTGGGAGCGCTAGCGTTGTTGCGATAGCTATCGTCATTCCGGTTATTCCAAAAATGTTCCCTTGACGCGCTGTATCAGGCGAACTCAAACCTCGTAGGGCTAGAATAAAGCAAACACTTGATACTAAATAAAGAAAAGCCGAGATATCATCTGTCATATTTGGATCCGTTCTCAACGTTTCTTTTTGAACATAGAGAGCATTCTCTGTGTAACAATAAAACCACCAAAGATATTGATAGAAGCTAAAACTATGGCGCAAAACCCCATAGCTTGAGCCAAATTACCTTCGGCTGGACCTGCAGCTATCAAGGCGCCCACAATTATTACAGAGGAAATTGCGTTAGTGACGCTCATTAAAGGGGAATGCAGTGCGGGCGTTACGCGCCAAACCACATAATAACCAACAAAACATGCTAAAACTAGAACTGTAATGCCAAATATAAACGGATCTACACCTTGAGGTTGCACATTAGTATCCTTTCTTCGAAACTCTTTTTCCAATAATCTAGTCGCACTTTTTTGATACGACTCTAATAGATTTTAATATCTGGGACTTGGTTTGAGGCCGTTGGATGATAGCTTAATCAGAGATGTCTACGTGAAAGCTTGAATGACTTCTCCATTGTTCGTTAGTAACGATTCTTTAATTATTTCATCGGCAATATCTATTACCAGTTGATTATCTTCTTGATTAATCATTAGGGACACAAAACTTAATAGGTTTTTAGCAAATAGAATAGAAGCGTCAATTGCCACTGCGCTGGCTAAATTAGTTTGACCAATAATAGATACTCCATTTTTAATTATAGTCTTATCGGGAACAGACAATGGGCAATTTCCTCCCTGTTCTGCAGCGAGGTCAACTAATACTGAGCCTGGCCTCATGGTTTTGACCATTTCGGCAGTGACTAAAACAGGTGCTGGCCGCCCTGGTATGAGAGCAGTACAAATTACAATATCTTGTTTTGCTACTGTCGATGCTATTAATTCCGCTTGTTTTTCTTTATATCCGTCACTCATCTCTTTTGCGTAACCGCCTGCAGTTTCTGCTTGCTGAAACTCTTCATCTTCCACTGCTACAAAGCTTGCTCCTAAACTTTCTACATTCTCTTTAGCGGCTGGCCGTACATCGCTGGCAGAAACCACAGCCCCTAGACGGCGCGCTGTGGCAATCGCTTGCAACCCGGCAACTCCCGCACCCATTACCAAACATTTAGCAGGGGGGACGGTACCGGCAGCAGTCATCATCATTGGAAAGGCTCTTCCAAACACATGCGCTGCTTCGAGAACAGCCTTATAGCCTGCTAAATTTGATTGTGACGAAAGTGTATCCATGGTTTGTGCTCGGGTAATCCGCGGTATTAATTCCATGGAAAATGTAGTTATATTTTGTTTTGCTAAAATTTTGATTAGTTCTTGACTACTATATGGTTCCATAAGGCAAATGAGAACAGCACCAGCCTTCATAATTTTAACCTCATCTTCCGTATTCTGACCTGATCCATCTGATTGGATTGGCTTCCGGACCTTCAAAACGATATCGGCATTCTTTAACGCCTCATCAGGCGTTTTAACGATATTCGCACCGGCTTCTTTATATGATTGATCCGTTATAGCCGCGGTTAACCCAGCTTTAGTCTCAATTACAACAGATAGTCCCATGCCAACAAATTTTTTTACAGTCTCAGGTGTAATAGCAACTCTAAGTTCACCTGTCCGTTGTTCTTTTATTACACCAACTTGCATTTAGTGTGCTCCATCGAAACACATGTTAAAAAAATATGCGTAGTAATTTGACAATTACTTTAACCCGGGTTTACCCAAACCATAAGTAACAAAGTTCTAGTCTTTCCTTACTTTATATGGAGCAGTTATTCAACACTAGATCTTCGTCTTTCTTGTTCAATTTTGATTAAGTCATTTCTCATAAACATCTTTAGTCTTTTGGTTGCGAAACGGCAATGACTGTTAGAAAGGTTGCCGGTCGATGGTGGTTGCATTTCGTTTTGTTTTTTGCAAACTAACAACAAGTCGTTAACCAATAAGCCCCAGGCTTTTTTTGCATAAAGCATTTCATCAGCATAGTATGAATTTTTGGCTTCAGAGGTATCAAAAGTATTCCTTCGCAGAACGATATGGAGCTTTCTTGGCAATCTATACTGCGGTCCCAGGTCAGCTTCATTATAACTACCATTTAGTATTGTTATGTTTTCTCTGCCAATCAAACGATTGGCGAGCGTCTTCTCGTAGGTAGGCTCTAATAGGATATTTGAAGTCCAATATCCATTATGAGTGCAGGCAATTTTTATAGGTTCTGAGAGGTTTGAGAAATTTAACAGAACTGGGGTTGTTGCACTCATTGTTTCTTCAGAATTCCCCGTTATCGTACACTTTGTTTTTTCTGGGAATGAGGTGAGATATGTTTGTTTGGACAAATAGTTAGTTTCTATGAGCCCTGAAGTTAATATTCCACAGCCAGAAAAACAAACACAGCACACTATTAGAAACGTCATTGTATGAAGTGTTTGCTTAGCCAGCCTAATTGAGTTGCTCATTTTCATAATAAACTTTAACAAAAACAAAGCCTAAAATCAAAGTCTCAAAGTTTTTTGATATTTGGATTGAGCGGCTTGACTCATGTCTAAATCAACGCCATTTACGATGGCATGGGTTATTCTAAGAAAAATACTAGTAGATGGGTGAGAAACCCTGACCAGAGGGTTGCTATTTGGCTAACTATTGTAGCCATTATGGTTGCCTCAATGGTGGTTATAGGTGGGATTACTCGGGTTACCGGGTCTGGCCTCTCTATGGTCGAGTGGAGGCCGTTATTAGGCTGGTTACCGCCGCTAGATGATAGAGAGTGGGGGCGTATTTTTAAACTTTATCAAACCTCACCGGAGTATCGTCACGTAAACGCATGGATGAATTTAGGGGATTTCAAACAGATCTTTTGGTGGGAGTATATACATAGGTTGTGGGGACGACTCATAGGACTTGTTTTTTTTCTACCCTTTGTGTTTTTTACTGTGACGCAGTCCATAAAAAAAGAATTGAGGATAAGGATCGTGGCATTGTTTTTTTTGGGGGGGCTGCAAGGTGGTCTTGGGTGGTGGATGGTTAAAAGTGGACTGTCGGTTGATCCTTCTGTGAGCCAATATAGACTGGCTACCCATTTGGGAGTGGCATTTTTAATATTAGGTTTACTTATTTGGACGATCCTTGATCTGATTGCACATCGTAAAAAAATAGAATCTCGCCTTCAGTTTTACCAGGCTGTCTCTGTTATGGGTCTGGTATCATTAACCGTAGTTGGTGGGGCGCTTGTAGCTGGCCTAGATGCTGGACTGGTCTACAATACATTCCCTTTGATGGGAGACCGTATTGTTCCTCCAGATTACTATGATTTGGAGCCGTTTTGGAAAAATATTTTTGAAAATATAAGTGCCGTACAGTTTAACCATCGTATCTTAGCTATTCTTACAGCCATAGCTGTTGTAATCTTTTTTGCTTCCTCTAGGTCGAAAAAAAGTGAGAAGTTTTACATGCATCCAATTTATGCATTGTTGACTGTCGTCACGCTTCAATTCTCATTAGGAGTTTTAGTTCTGATCAATTCTGTTCCGATAGAATTAGCGGTAGGCCATCAATTTGGTGGACTATGCCTCTTTGGGGCGAGTGTTTGGGCTCTATGGAGTGTAAGTAAGGGTATTTCTTTGCGCCCCATAGCCTCAGCTAACTAAAAATTATTAATAATAACTGGACCAAAGCAATATCTCTGCCGTTTTTTTAGGTTGTCTTTTCTGAAGCTTTCACAATTCTACGTTTTAATATCCGCGCTTCCGGAGCAAGTTTTGCTGTTTTCGTATTCTTAAGGAATTCATCTAGTCCGCCATTGTGCTCTATTGTCCGTATGGCTGAGGTAGCTAAGCGAATGCGGATTGTTTGGCCCAAGGCTTCACTCATAAGTGAAGTGCGCTGCAGATTTGGAATGAACCTGCGACGATTTTTATTATTAGCGTGACTGACATTATTTCCTGTCATCACACCTTTACCGGTTATTGAGCATCTGCGAGCCACGGTACACTCCCCCACATTATTTTCTTGTTTTGATTTTCTTATTTTAAGACCGAAAAGCGATATACGACAGTAGTCGACCTGCGTCAAGGTTTACTGGCTCGATTGTTGTAAGTAAAGCGCAATTACCAAGCTAACCAAGTCATTACAAATGTTGCCTTTGTTCCAAATTTTATCTGTAAATCGAAAAGACGATTGCTCGAAATGCCGGTTTCAATGCTGTCACTTAATTGATGAACTCCTGACGCGATAAGAATAGAATCTATACCAATACTATCTGCGCCAATGATATCCGTTTCTAGGTTGTCGCCAATCATGATGATTTTTTTGTTATCAAAATTATCTGCAAATTCGAGGCATCTCTCAAAAACGTTTGGGTAAGGTTTTCCGATATACGAAACATCGCCTCCAATCGTTTCATAAAATTCAGCAATTCCGCCTGCACACAAGTGCATCTCCTCACCGTGAAAAACTAGTTTATCTGGGTTCGTGCAGAGCATAGGGAGATCTCTTTGTTTTGCGCCCGCAAGCAAATTTTTATAATCCTCTATTTGATTGCTTTCTTTATCGGGGCCGGCGTTAAATATCCAGTTTGCATCAGCAATTGATTCTGTAGTGGTAAATTTGTTTATGGGTAAAGTGTTTTGGAAGCGATTAGGACCAAGTTCAAAAACTAACCCATTGAATCTTGATATCACTGGTGAGATACCACTGAGCAATTGTTCGTTGGCTTCTCCACCTGATGTAACTAAAAAGTCATAATGCAAAGTTGAGAGCCCAAGTCGGGAAAGGCGTTGAGCAACTACATTGGGAAGTTGTGGTGAGTTTGATAAAAATATTATAGTTTTTTGCCGCGCTTTGAGGTTTTCCAATAATAATTTAATCCCAGGGAATAATTCTTTCCCATTATAAATTGTACCCCAAAGATCAAAAATAAAGATCTCGTAAAGATCTGATATAGCGCTTAAGTTACCGATTTCTTGAGTATTCACTAATTTTTAATTTCTGCAGGTTTCGGAGCGCCAAACAAGTATCCCTGACCGTAATCTATTTTTAAATCTAATAAATCTAATAGCATTTCTTCATTCTCAATTTTTTCTACTATTAAATCCATCGCTTCTCTATCTAAAGCGCCTTTTAGAGCCTTCATATTTAACGTAGGTGAGGTTCCACGAGCGATTTCGTGGAGGAAATGTGCATCGATTTTGATAAATTTAAAGCCCTGAGAAGCAAGTTTAGGTAGATTTAAATCTAAGTGTTGTAATTGATCCAAAGAAAGACGAAACCCAAGTTTTGATAATCGCTGTAATCCATTCTGAATATCGAAGTCATTATCAAGTATTGTTTCCTGGTTGAACTCAAAAACAAGGCTGGCAGTCAGATTTATGTTATCTGCCATGAAGTCTATAAAATCAGTGAAGAAATCGGCATCTGTAAGAGTGGATTTTGAAATATTGCAGAAGAATATTATATGGGGTCTATTGCGGCGGGCTCGTCGCACTAATTGAATATACTTGAATAGCATTAGATTATCTACAGATGCCGTTAAGCCAGCAGAGTTAGCTACCGGTAGATATTGCTCTGGCCGGATGATATTGCCATTGTCATCTGTTATTCTGGAAAAACATTCAAAAAAAGCGTGGCTACGTTGTGGTAGCAGGACTATGGGTTGTAGATAGAGTTCTATGTGATCTTCTCGAACAGCTTTCTCTAAAAATTGTAAAATTTCACCATTAGTGTAATTAAGGATAGGTTCGCGAATAATAGGTTCACTTATTCTAGTTTGAGGTTTTTCAGCTATTTCACTGACTGAATTCGTATCATTTGTGCCTTCATTATCGTTAACTTTATCCGCGAATTTTTTCATTAAAGTTCGCAGCATTCTTAGTTCAGAGGCAACCTGTTTGTTTTCGGGACTATTATTCAATTTTTCATCGGCTATATCCAACTGTTCTTGTACGTTAATCAACTTTAGATCTGAGACGTCTATTCTGTTCTCTAATAATTCTAGTTTTTTGTTAAGTCTATTCTGCTTTTGGCGAGCTTCTAAAATTAATATGGATATTAGAAGGATAAGGGTCACTGTCCAGCCGGAGAAAGGAAAAACCTTAGGAGTAAAAAATTCTATCCCAATCCCTAAAAATATCGCAAATATAGAGAGCACCGCGAGCATAGTTTTAGTCACTATTTAGGCTCCTTTTCTAATCTGAGATGGCCTTATTAGCCCAGTATTCTGCATCCACTCCAACAGCATCTTGAACGTTCTTATATTTATCATTTTTCAGTAATTGCGTTAACCCGTTACTTATCGATCGAAATAAGTTGGGGCCCTTATATGTCAAAGCGGTGTATAGTTGTACTAAATTAGCACCCGCTTTTATTTTCATGTAGGCGGTTTCTGCACTGTCTATCCCCCCAACACCGATTAATGGAAGGTGCCCATTGCATGCGAGATATGTTTCCGCCAGTTTTTTGGTAGATAAATCGAAAATGGGAGGTCCGCTTAATCCTCCGGCCTCTTGCTGCTTATTACTTTTCAGAAAATTAGGACGAGTGGTCGTTGTGTTAGAAACAATTAATCCTGAAATTTTCTTGTTGAGTGCAATCTTCGTGATTTCCTGTATTTCTATCTTTGTCAGATCAGGCGCAATTTTTAATAGTATTGGCGGGATTATTAATTGCTTTTCTTGTTGGTGCAAAGTTTTGTCTATGGAACTCAATAACTTTTCTAATTTTTCGGCGGTTTGTAGATCCCTGAGCCCAGGAGTGTTTGGGGAAGATATATTGATTGTTATATAATCAGCTACTGGGAGAACCAATTTTAATCCCTCTACATAATCCGTGGCGGGGCTAGTGCTATCTTTATTTATTCCAACATTCACCCCGATGATCCCTGCCGTTTTCTTTCTTCTAGCTAGTCTTTTGATTCCTTGATCCAAACCATGATTATTAAAACCATATCGATTAATTATAGCGTGATCATCGTTTAATCTAAAAACTCTTGGACGTTCATTTCCTGGTTGAGGCCTTAATGTTAAAGTTCCAACTTCAAGAAAACCACAACCCAATTTGCTGAGTCCAGTGAAGGCTTCCGCGCTTTTATCAAAACCGGCTGCGAGACCAATCGGGTTTGGAAACGATATCCCAAATACTTTTGAAGTTAACAGTTTACTGAAAGTATCGGTTTTATAATTAGGCGTTATTCCAAGTTTAAGTGCTTGGATTGTTAGCCAATGTGCATGCTCTGGGTTGAGACTCCGCACTAAATTAAAAACAATAGAGTTCAGGGCCATAAGTTATGAACTTTCTTCTTTTAATTCAGGAAAAATATGTTTTCCTTCCTCATTAAGAGGGAGTTTGATGACTCGTGTTATTGCGCCTTTATCTAATGCCCCATAAAGGTGAGGAAATAGTTCACCTCGGCGAGCTGGTTCCCATCTCAAGTCAGAATGGTGCAGTTTTTTAGCATCAACTTCTAATAGCAAAAGATCTGATTCGCCTTTGCGATGTTTATTTGCGCTCTCTATCACTTGCTTGGCTGTTGAGAAATGTAAATAACCATCAATCTGATCTTCCTTGGAGCCAGAATAAGCATTGGCTGTCTCTGAAGAAAGCCAATCAATTCGTCGCGATAGGTGATATATCCAGCGATTTTCCATGATTTAATAAGGGCCCTTGTTTCAATATTTATAACTTTGATGCCGACTGTTTGTTATTATATTTACTGGATAGCTATTTACTTGCCTTTTTAGGCATGAAGTCTTGATTTTGTTATAGTTGCACCGACCCCCTCACAGTCATCGAAAATATCTATTTTCTCCACACTCACCGAAACGTTCAAAACTCTTTTATCTAATAAGGTTAAGTCAGCAATTTTTTCGGCGAAGGTTTCCACTAGTGTAATATGTCCCTGAGAAATAATAGTTTTGATTTCTCTTATTAGGGTTTCGTAACATGCTACTTTACGATACATGGCATCAGAAAAACCAGCTTTGGGGTACTCTAATCCCATTTCCAAGTTCACAATAACTCGTTGCTTTTTTTCTTTTTCGTGCAAGTGAACTCCAATAGACATTTCGAGCATCAAATTTTTTATATTTACCTTGTACATTGAGACTAATGTTTTCTGAGGTTCTGTCCCAAGAACCCAATCTTTTGACAGTAATGTGCTATCTACCTCCATTTTGGCTGCTCCGCCTGTACAAATTTGGATTCAAGTTTTCAATTCTTTATATTTCAATGCCTTGAAAACTAAAGACTGCTATATTCTTTTGCAACAGCGCGCCAATAAAATTAGATGCGCTGTTGCTTGGAATTTTATGATGAACGCTTGGGGGTAGCATAAAAATCTACCGGTTTCATTAATTTATTATCTTGATTGATTAAGGCACCAAGTTTTGCGCTTTCTTGTGTGTATGTTATCCAATCAGGATCGGACTGCATCGCATTACGCTTTGCTTCTCTGTCACCTGCGTTATCATATGCCCAAATATGGACGTATTGGTTGACATTTCCTGTCTCGGTTATCAAATAAGCGACTGGTTGCCCTAGATGTTTTGTCTGAGGTGCTTTGCCGAATTGTTCGTAAACTTCCAAGTGCTTTTTAATGGTACCAGGTCTACAAGTATAAGTTCTTACGTCCAATAGCATTTTTATCTCCGTATATTTTACCAAGTTTATCAAAAGATAGAAGACTAGATTAACTGCTAATAATTGTCATTAATTCAGTTTGACTAGCGGGAAGTTTTTCTGGGAATGCTGGTCTTGGTATTATTGGTTGAACAACGATCCATAATTGATTGGCTGATGGCGGTCGATAGTTTTATCTACTTTTGGCATCGGGTATTTTAAACCGGTAGCACAATTATACAGGATAGCTGTTTCATTTGCTTTAATAGAGCCATCTGCTAATGCTTGCTTGTATGCGGCGAATGTGGCTGCACCTTCTGGACATAATAGGACACCATCTTCTCGCGCAACTTCGTCTCTCGCTTCAAAAATAGCCTCATCTGAGATGGCAACAGCAAAACCGCCCGACTCTCTTACAGCTCTTAAAATAAGAAAATCTCCTACAGCAACTGGAACCCTAATGCCTGCGGCTGCGGTGTGTGCATTTTCCCATACTGGCGCATGTTCTTCGCCTTCCTGGAAAGCTTTTACTATAGGAGCGCAACCGGTTGCTTGGACAGCTATCATTCTAGGGCGTTTGCTGCTGATCCAGCCCATCGACTCTAATTCGTCAAAAACTTTCCACATTCCAATTAGACCAGTGCCGCCGCCAGTTGGATAAAAGATTGTATCAGGCAGTTCCCAACCAAATTGTTCCGCTATCTCAAGTCCCATAGTTTTCTTGCCTTCGATACGGTAAGGTTCTTTAAGTGTAGAAACATCAAACCAGCCGGTGGCTTCTTTACCATCGCCAACAATTTTCCCACAATCATTTATCAAGCCATTGACCTTGTATACCTCAGCTCCTTGCAACTCTATTTCCGAGATATTTATTTCTGGAGTGTCGTCAGGGCAAAATATTGTTGTTTTTAATCCAGCGTGACTAGCGTAAGCTGCCATTGCCGCACCCGCATTTCCATTAGTAGGCATTGCTAAATGTTGTAGGCCAAGTTCTTTGGCCATCGCTACAGCCAATGCTAAGCCTCGTGCTTTAAAGGAACCAGTGGGAAGGCGACCCTCGTCTTTTACAATTATTCGATCGGGTTTCACCCCTAGTTTTTTTGCCATAGTTGGTAGATGCATCAATGGAGTTGTTACCTCTCCCAAGGCAACTACGTTTTCAGTTTTGGTGACGGGTAAGAATTCTCTATAACGCCAAAATCCACCAATACGGGATCCGATTTCGTCTTTAGTAATTGTTGACGCTAATTTATCTAAATCGTAACGAACTAACAGTGGCCTGCCCGCCTTTGAAAGTCCTTGCGGGATGCCGGCTTCATAGTGTTCCCCGGTTAGTGAACATTCTAGATGGGTTACAAAATTTGGATATTCGACCTTTTTCGACGTGTCCACGTGTTAATCTCCTACAAGAATTTTCAGGTTGCATTCTCTCTTTAACAATTTAACACAAGCGTGTCTCTTTTAAAGGAAGACTTTAAAGCGCATAAATGGCGCAGAATAGAATACAGTTTTTGAATTGCTTAGGAAACAGCTATTGAATTTTTAGATCAGTTCTTGTGTCATATTAATCTGAAAGTATAAAGTTGAAAGGTAGTAAGTTTTTATTGCTTAATACGACATGTTGCTTTTTGGCATATCAGAGTATTCTTTACAGAAGGAGTCTATAACTAAATGATCTATGAGTTCCGAACATATACGACTGGTCCTGGACAAGCTCCTTTGCTTGCGAAGTATTCAGCCGAAATTGGTCGCCCAATTAGAGGAGATGATCATGGGAAGCTTGAGGGCTATTGGCTCACCGAGATTGGTCCATTAAATCAGGTTATGCATTTATGGTCTTACGAAAGTATGAACCATAGAGCGGAAGTAAAAGCGAAACTTGGGGTTAATGAAGCTTGGCGCAATGACTACTTGACAAAGGCAGGCCCTCTCATTCTCCGTCAAGATAATAGAATAATGATTGCCACTAAGCCGCTAGTTGCTCCGAAGGAGGAGGGCAATATTTATGAGTATCGTTTCTATCGCTGTAAAGTGGGTAAAGCAAAAGTATTTGCTGACGCGATAACAGCAGCTATGGATGTTCGAGAAAGGCACTCAAAAAATGTTTGCATATGGACGACTGATACGGGCCAACCTAACGAGGTATCTCATTTGTGGGTATATAAAGATTTAAATCATAGGGCAGAAGCAAGAGCCGCTGCTGCTGCTGATCCTGAATGGCAAAGTTTTCTTAAAGATGGTCCGGATAGATTAGAGGAAATGCATTCAACTATACTGGTTCCTTGGTCGCATTCTCCCTTGAAATAGAAGAATTTAGGGGTCAGTGGTAATTTTAAATTTACCACTGACCCTTAAATCTTTAGGACGCAATCGAATTAAACTAGGAGATAATCGTGGCTGTGCTGCGAAAAGAGCCATCGGAACGCAGTTTTATATCAGTTGGATTGTTATTAGACGAACCCAAGCATGGTGAAGATATCTTTCGGTTTTGCCCCTGATTCTCGCAATGATTGCAAGGTTACCGACTTGTCTCGTTTGGCTAGTCTTTTCCCGTTTTCGCTAGTCAGAATTTTGTGATGCCGATACACAGGTATTGGTAAGTCGAGCAATTCTTGAAGTAACCGATGTAGATGTGTTGTGGAGAATAAATCATTTCCTCTGGTTACGGTTGTCACTCCTTGAATAGCATCATCAACAACAACTGATAAATGGTAGCTTGTTGGGATATCTTTCCGAGCGATGATCACATCGCCAAATATTTCTGGTTTGGCCACTTGCGTGCCAAATTCAATATCCTGCCAATGTAGATTGCCGACTAGTTCTAATGCAGCTGTCATTCGAAGTCTAAGCGCAAAAGGCTCTCCCTTAGTTATGCGTCGTTCAAGTTCGGGGTTAGAAATATACTGATCTGTATTTAAAACCGGGGGGGGATTATTTTTTTTATTCGGCATATCATGAGGGGCAGACAAAGCGGCTTTAAGCTCTTTCCGTGATAAAAAACAGGGATAAATTATCCCAAGTGCCTCTAATTTTTTCAAGGCGGCTGAGTATTCTGGGAAATGTTCGGATTGGCGACGAGGTTTATCGTGCCAATAAATATTCAACCAAGTTAGATCTTCTTCAATATGCTTTTCATATTGGCGATTACATCGTTCTGAATCAATATCTTCGAATCGTAATATGAAGGTACCGTCATTATCTTTCGCCTCTTTCGCCGCAAACAAAGCAGAATAGGCGTGGCCTAGGTGCAGTAAGCCTGATGGACTTGGTGCGAAACGCGTTGTAATTTTTTGAACAGACATGGTAACTCAATAAGTTAAGGGTCTCACCAAACTTTTTATTTACACTTATTTTGTATCAATTAATAGAAACACTAGACTACCATTATTGCAGTACTATGTGATTTTTAATTTAAGTTGTCTTTGGAGAATGAAATGATGGACCTTGATGGACCTCGCCAATCACCATCAAATGATAGAAAGCCTAGTGGCCTGGTTATATTGCTGCATGGTTATGGATCAGACGGAAACGATTTGATTGGATTAGCTCCAATTATGGGAAGAGATTTGCCGGATGTGGAGTTTGTATCTCCTCATGCACCATTCCCTTGCGAAATGTCTCCTGCAGGTCGTCAGTGGTTTAGTTTGGGTGATAGATCAGCAGACTCAATGATAGCCGGCGTAACCATGGCATCTCAAATTCTCAATGCTTTTATAGACGATGAATTAAAGAAAAATAACTTAAGCTCCGATAAGCTGGCCCTTGTGGGATTTAGTCAAGGAACAATGCTTTCTCTATTTTTGGGGCCGAGGAGGGCATCGGCCATAGCGGGTATTGTAGGGTACTCTGGCAGGCTCATTGCGCCAGAACTTTTAGGCCAAGATATAAAAACGCGTCCACCTGTGACATTAATTCATGGCGCATCGGATGAAATGGTCCCGGCTTCCTCGTTGGATGATGCTGTTAAGGGATTGAGTGCAGTAGGTATTAAAACAGAATCTGAAATGAGGCCAGGACTTGGACACTCTATAGATCAGCAGGGTCTGAGCATAGGTGCCGCGTTTCTTAAACGGGTTCTCAATGGATAATATTTTCCTTTTTTTAATGCAATTTAATGCGTACGACATTTCTCAAAATATAAATACCTTTGACTTTTTTAATGGACATCACAGGTTAGAATCAGGGTAAGATTTTCTCTAGTTGCTTCAAAGAACTCATCAAATAGAGCAACAGTTATTTATAAAAACGAAGGATTAGAAATTGTTGTCCGCAGTTGAAAATTCACCAGTTTTAGTTCTTAATGCTGACTATAGGCCTTTAAGTTATTTCCCGCTATCTGTGTGGTCTTGGCAGGATACCGTTAAGGCAGTATTCTTGAATAGGGTGAACGTTTTATCTGAATACGAATATAAAATTAGATCACCCAGCTTTGAAATGCAGTTACCAAGTGTAATTGCTTTGAAAGAGTTTATATTACAGTCGAGAAAGCCAGCTTTTACTAGATTTAACGTTTTTTTGCGTGACCAGTTCTCCTGCCAATACTGTGCGGAACAATTTCAACCGCAGAATTTAACTTTTGACCATTTAATTCCTAGATCGAGAGGTGGTACAACTATTTGGGAGAATGTGGTCACTGCCTGCAGTAAATGTAACCTAAGGAAGGGCAACTTTCTGCCGGATATGGTGAAAATGCACCCAAGAAATACACCTCGGGCACCTACATCATTTGAGCTTCAGGAGCGAGGGCGAATGTTTCCGCCCAATCATCTGCATGAAAGCTGGCGAGATTTTTTATATTGGGATACTGAGCTAGAGAACTTAAACAATCCAGAACTCTGACCAAAGCATTAGTAATCAGAAGTGTTTTGTTCTGTTGCTGAATTTTAGAACCTTTCAGATAACCATATGGCGGCTTTACTCCCTATCCGTATAGCTTTTCTCATAACAGGATATCCGATAGCTTCTTGACCACCATGCTCAATTGCTGTGTTTCGATGTTCTATTTCCTCTTCTCGAAATTTATCTATGGTCTCCCGGAGGTCTTTTTCCTCCTCTTCTAGCGCCAAGGATTGTTCCGTATAATGTTCGTCAATCACTTCCTCCACCGCTACAGTGCACGCCATAGCTGCCTTTGGGCCTAATAAAGCTGTTCCGACTCCTAAAGCAAACCCGGCTATTTCCCATATAGGATACAACACAGTAGGCCGAACCTTTCTTTCTACTATAAGGTTTTCAAAGGTAGTTAAATGAAATTGCTCCTGATCCTTCATGTGCCTTATAGTATCACCATCCTTGCTGTTACCAAGAATTGCTAATTGGCCTTCATAGATTCGCTTAGCACCAAATTCGCCGGCATGGTCTACTCTTATAAATCGCTTGGCCAAATCCTTTTGGGATTTCGAACCGGGATAGTTCGGCCGATTATTGTTTTTTGTCATCAATTCTAACGCCTTAATTCTGCTGCAAACGGAATACCCCTATTGAATATAATAATAGAGCGGCCGAAATCAAAAAATTATATCCTGCCATGGACAAACCAAACAATGACCAGGCAATCTCATCGCATCTAATCAACGGTTGTGCTAGTAATTGTTTGCGGAGGGATTCCACATTATCGGCGCTGATGAAATTACCACATTCAGAAGTTCCCTGCCAAAAGTGTTGCTCCACTCCAACGTGAAAAACAGCTAATCCAGAACTAATTAAAAAGAGGATTGCAGTGATCCCGAATAAAAATGGCATCAAACGGGGATGTTTTTTCAAAAAAACGGCTAAAACCATTATCGTTATTGCTGCTGCATAGGGGAGCCGTTGGTAAAGACATAGGACACAAGGTTGTAAATTGGCGAAATATTCAAAGATATATGCAGTGGATAGAACAAGCGCCGATGCAAGACCTATAATGTAGGCAGAGCTATCGTAGGGCAAAACGCGAATTTTCACAGCTAAATCCTATTGTTAAAACACGAAACTGATTATAAAAAATCCCGCTACGAGAATTATGAAAAAGAGAACTGTTAACAGACCAAAATATTTTTTGATTAGTAACTTAGCAGATTCGCCAAAATAATATAATAATCCTGCAACGGAAAAAAATCGTATACCACGCGCGATTGAGGACATGAGTATAAAAACTGATAAATCTAATTTTACAACGCCGCTCGCTATCGTAATCACTTTGTAAGGAAAAGGTGTTAACCCTGCTCCGAAAACTGCCCATCCGCCCCATTCTTCATAAATGTCCATATATTCCAGAAACTTATCCCCATAAGCATAAAATCCTATCACAACATTGCCGATAGTTTCATACAAGAATAAGCCAATCGCATAACCAGCCAAACCACCCATGACGGATGCTATTGTGGCAGTTAGGGCAAGACGCCACCATTGAGATCGGTTTGCCAACACCATTGGGATCAACATAACGTCTGGTGGAATTAAAAAAATAGAACTTTCTATGAACGCAACGAAAGCTAACCACCATTTTGCGTGACGGTGGGCTGCGGCCGTCAGAACCTTTTGGTATACCTTGCGCAATATCTCGGTCCGATTCTCGTAGGTAGAATCGTGGTTTAGCATTGGTTTCTATAGGCGGCAATAGGCGAAATAAGTAAGTTAACTATCATTTGGTAACACTTATCCGGAATTAAGTGGGTCGTTATGTTGTGTTCAAGACATTTCTAACCACTTCATGTAGTTATTTTTATACAAAACCATCTAAATTATCTAAGAGACGTTGATAGGGCGTTGATGCGTCGCTATGCTCTGAGGAATAGAAACAGATGACGCATTTAATGATCAGCTGAATTTATTGAGAAGGTATGTAATCACAGGGAAGGAATTAGTTTATGCGTAAAACTCTAATCGCTCTAAGCGTTCTAGGTTTTGGTGTTGCCAGTATTGCGGAAGTGAGTCTTCCAACGGCGGCAGGAGCACAGGAAGTTAAAGGGCCAAAAATTACATGGAGAATGTCTCTATGGGGAAAACGTCGAGCGTTTACGGAGGCGCCCGAGTATACATCAAAGATCATCAATGAAAAGACCGGTGGAAACTTCAATATCAAGCTCTACTACGGTCAACAGCTATCAAAAAGTAAAGAAAACTTAGATGGGATATCGGTTGGTGCCTTCGAAATGGCATCATTCTGTGCCGCTTACCATCCAGGTAAAAACCAGCCTTTGAATGTTTTAGATTTGCCGTTTTTACCTATTCCTAATCTAGACGTTCAGTTGAAGGTGCATGATGCTATTTATAATCATCCAGCATCGACCAAAGCGTTAGCGAAATGGAATGCAAAAATCTATATGTCGATGATGCTTCCACAATATGAATACATGGGACGGGGTAAGCCTCCATCAAGTGTTGCTGACTTCAAGGGGAAACGTTTGAGAGCATTAGGTGGAATGGGCCGCGCAGCTAAGGCTATTGGTGCAGTACCCACAACGATGCCAGCCTCAGAAACCTATACAGCTCTGCAGCGTGGGACGGTAGACGCAATTGGTTTCCCGTACACCTACACGTTCGCGGCTTACAAGCTTGATGAAATCGCTGACTGGTATACAACAAACATGTCGCTTGGTTCAGTGAATTGCCCGATTGTATTTAATCAGGATTCATACGACGCACTTCCAGAGCAATATAAAAAGCTTCTGGCTGATGTGAAAGCGGGTTCTTACGCGGCTCAAGCAGCTGCTTATGCAGCCAAAGATATAGCCAATATAGCTAAATGGGATGCAAACCCAAAGCTGAAGGCTGTGCAAATGCCTGAAAATGAAATGGCTGCTTTCCGTAAAATGGCTGGTATGCCGCTTTGGAAGCAATGGGTCTCAGAAAATGAAGGAAAAATCCCTGCTCAGGAACTCTTAGATATAGTTCTGAAAACCGCAAAAGGCGGCTGATCACTTCACTGTTAAATTGTTTAGGTCGCTGGACGTAATGTCCGGCGACCTTTATTATGTGACAGAAATTAGGGAGGTTTGATGAATAGCGTAAATAATTCAGAACGGTCATCTGCTGTACAGTTATTAGCTAGGGCGGATGCGCAGCTTTTCAAAATGGAAAGCTTTTTTAATCTAACGTCGGCAATGTTGATCCTGTTTTTGATGTTGCTGGCAGTTGTCCAAGTTGTAGGGCGTAAATTTTTTAACTTCCCCATCCCTGGTTACGTGGATTGGGTGGAAATGGCGATGGCCATTTTTTGCTTTTTAAGTATTGCGTATACGCAAAAGCTTGGTGGCCATGTCCGTATGGAGTTATTTATTGGCCGTTTTTCCGGCCGATTATTATGGGGGCTAGAGGTCATAGGTACGTTGGTGGCTATGTGGATCATAGCTGTCCTGACAATATATGGTTGGGATCATTTTGTAAGAGCTTGGGTAATTGGAGACTCTTCCATTGATATTCAAATACCAATTTGGCCAGGTAAGTTAGTCGTTGTCATAGCATTTATAAGTTTAGAGCTCCGCTTACTAGTTCAGCTTTTTGGTTTTATGAGACTGGTTGTTCATCCAAATGCAGAGCCAATTGGTGTTCCCGTGTTGGAAACCGTAGATGAGCAAGCTCAGAGGGAAATAGATGCGGGGCTAGCGGGTGAAGAGGATAAAGTTGATATTGTTGGAAGTACAGGAGCCAAATCATGAGTGAATTTGCTATTGGCCTTATCGGAACTAGCGCATTATTGCTTCTGGTTTTCGCTGGTGTTCGTGTGTTTGTTGTGGCGGCTTTGGTTGGACTACTGGGTTGTGTCGCAATTATTGGTTGGAAAGCGGGAGCGGGTATTAGTGGCACGGTTCCCCATTCAAAATCGATAAATTATGCATTGAGTGTTCTTCCAATGTTCATCTTGATCGGTTTTATCGCCTATCATGGTGGTCTCACTCATGCTCTGTTTAGGGCGGCAAAAAATTGGTTTGGCTGGGTTCCTGGTGGGCTGGCCGTGGCTAGTGTTTTCGCGACAGCAGGTTTTGCCGCCGTCTCTGGTGCTAGTACGGCTACGGCAGCTGTTTTTAGCCGAGTCGCTATACCTCATATGCTTGAGAATGGTTATGATAGGCGTTTGGCGGCTGGTGTTGTGGCAGCAGGTGGTACATTAGCATCCCTCATACCCCCTAGTGCGATATTGGTGATTTACGCAATTATTGTTGAAGAGTCCGTTGGCACTTTAATTCTGGCGGGTTTTCTTCCTGGAGTAGTTTCTGCAATAATTTATGCTATGCTCATTATTGGTCAATGCATGTGGAAACCAGAACTTGGCAAAGCGATTCCTTCGCCGCCTATGCGTGAGAGATTAGCCAGTATTCCCGGAACAGTGCCAATCTTTATAGTTGTAGCTGTTATTTTTTACTCAATGTACTCTGGAACCGCGACACCAACCGAAGCTGGGGCTGTTGGGGCTTTTGTGATTTTGGTTGTTGCTCTCGCTAAGGGTATGAAATGGGCTAGCCTTAAAGAAGCGTTATTAGAGACGGCAAAGTTGACCGTTATGATTTTCGCTTTGATTTGGGGCGTTCTGATCTTTGTTCGTTTTCTGGGGTATGCTGGTTTACCACAAGAATTTGCGGGCTGGATATCTGGATTACCGTTTCCACCGGTTGTGGTAATGATCTCTAATTCTCTGCGGCTATGCTGTTTTAGGCATGTTCATGGATGCAATAGGCATGTTACTTTTAACCTTGCCTGTAGTATATCCAGCGGTTATTGCACTTGGCTACGATCCAATATGGTTTGGTATAATTGTTGTGAAAATGTGCGAGGTATGTCTAATAACGCCACCAGTGGGTTTGAATTGTTACGTTGTTTCGGCTGTAAGGCCGGATATACCTCTTGGGGATGTGTTTAGGGGCATATTTCCTTTCTTTTTGGCCGACGTAGTGACCATTGGCCTTTTCTTAGCTTATCCAGGGATTGTTTTGTGGTTACCTAATTTAGTAAACAGTTAGATAAGTTGAGCAACTTAACTTAAAGTAACCCGCTTCGGAATCGAAGCGGGTTTTCTTTTTCTTTAGTTAAAAATGTTATGGCGTACCTTAAAAATTATGCTGACGGTAGTTACTCCAGATTAAAACCTCTTTTTGTCAAATATGCGGCTAGCTGATCCCGTTCAGTTGTTGAAACTTGCCGAGACTTGTCCTCTGACCATCCGTAAAAGTTAGCAACGCCGTAGATTTCGGTTAGACGTTGCTTTTCTTTAGGAATAGAGAACTGAGCATCTCGTCTTTGGTCATAAGAATCTATTTCGTCTGGTAAGTTTTTATCGCAATATGAATCCGTATGGATATTTATAGTTGGGGGTAGTCTAAGGCTCATATATCCTTCATCCACTGGATATCCGGCGGTCATTCCTGCTACTGGAAACACATGATCAGGTAGGTCAATTATTTCGGCTATCTCATCGATATGGTTTCTGACTACGCTGATAGGACAGCAGCCAATTCCTAAAGTTTCGGCCGCTCGTATGAAGTTCATTAAAACTAAGCCACTGTCAACGGCTGCATTTAAAAACGCATCTAGGTGATCATTTGCAAAAGGTTTTCCACGCATCTCACAAATACGCCTTATCCGTCGGCTATCTCCTAGGAAAACCATAAGAATTGGACATGTTCCAATCCACGGCATAGCGGGCATAAGGTCGGCTATTGCTTTCCTCTTGTTTTCATCCTTGATAATAACGACTGATGCTTGCTGTAAATCTGATTTAGCTGGTGCTGAGAAAGCGGCAGCTAATAAAATCTTGAGAATTTCATCGGGAACTGGAGTTTCGGTAAACCTTCTATGGGTTCTATGATTGAGAATATTGCCTAATTCGCTTGCGGCCGACATTTTGCTACCGACCTCTGTGGAAATACCGTATCGATTTTCAATTAAATCTGCTATAGTTTTGCCTTTTTCCATTACCGCTCCGTTAGGGTTGAACTTTATTGAGAAATAATACCGATTGATTAACCATGGTCGATTATCAGTTAGCGTAGCAATAAAGAATGGGAAACTACTAGCCCTTCGATTTTAATTGCCTCTATATGATATTCGCAGTCATCTTAAGAGAACTAATGTTGTAACTTTATGATTGAGTTAATGTTAAGAAAATGGTTGTCAATTTTATAATAAGGAGTTTTATAAATTATGAAGATCGCTATTATTGGTTGTGGTGCGATGGGGTCAGTTTATGCAGCTTTGCTAGCTGATTCAGGAAATGAAGTCTGGGCAATCGATACATGGGAGGACCACATCTCGGCAATAAATCGCAATGGGTTACGTGTTGAGGGTGCCAGTGGTGATAGAACAGTATCAATAAATGCAACTACAGACGCGAGAAGTGCTGGCGAATGTGAGCTTATAATCGTCGCAACAAAAGCAAGTGGTGTTGCCGCCGCTGCAGTTGCTGCAAAGAGTATAGCTGGACCTAATAGTATTATTCTTACCATACAAAATGGATTAGGGGCGGCGGAACGCATCGCCGAATCGATTGATACTAAACAAGTCATGATTGGTGTGGTTGGTGGGTTTGGTGCCTCGATGAAAGGTCCGGGCCATGCACACCATAATGGGATGCAATTGGTTAGAATTGGTGAGATGGATGGAGGGGTGAGCGATCGTTTGGAGAAAGTTGTCCAAGCATGGGTTGGCGCTGGTTTCACCGCCAAAGGGTATCCTGATATTCATCAGATGATTTGGGAGAAATTTATATGTAATGTTACATACAGTGGCCCCTGTGCTCTGATGAATGCAACGATAGGCCAAATTCAAGCAAATCCTGATTCTTGGTCAGTTGCTCTTTCCTGTGCCAAAGAAGCGGATGCGGTTGCGAGAGCAAAAGAAATCGAATTAGGTTTTGACGATGTTGAGAGCTATGTGCGCGATTTTGGCGCAAACATGCCCGATGCTAGGCCGTCGATGCTTTTAGACCATATGGCGCTTCGACCCTCTGAGATTGATGGCATTAATGGTGCAGTACCCATTGAAGCCGCCAAAATAGGGATGACTGCACCCATCAATGCATTGATATCCAGTTTGATACGTGGACGCGAATCTAATTTTAAGCAATAGTAGTTACTGTATTGTTTTTTATACCTCGCCAAGAAAACCATCTTGGCCTCGATGGTAACTCCTATTGTTTTGTGCTGGGTTACGATTAACTAACGGGCGGGCATACAAGGGGTGCGTAACACTGCGTACCTCATGCTCTATTTGAAAAATTGTTTCATTTGTATCTAAATCTATCACGTTAATGAATCTCCATTCATGTTCGTCGGACTCTCTGGATATTAAATCTCTCTCGCGTAGTTTTCTGTATGGTGTTGCGAAATCAGCAATATAGATAGCAACATGATGTCCATCATAGTCCGGCTGAGGGATATCTGTTTCAACAAAATGTATAAATTGAGCTGCACCGGTTGTAATTGAAGCACAAGGGGCACCGTGGCGGAGGTTGTTAGAAACCTTAGCGCCCAGTATTTCTTTATAAAATCTTGCTATCTTCTCTGAACTTGCTTTTGGAGCAGATATTTCTACATAAGGCATACCCAATTGCATGCTGCCGTATTCGGCCGCTGGTTCGTGTATTTTTAATTTATTACCCCAAGGACATATTGCCTCTATGTAATTACTTTTCCTCTCAAACGAAAAGGCTGATCCAGTTAACTGTTCTTTTATTGAGTTTAAGGACGTTTCTATTGCATCAAGATCTGGCACTACCAAACCTATTGTACCACGTAGAATTTGGGGGGATGGATCACGCCTTGGAAGATGAAACTGGCTCCTACCCATATTAATCCACATGTTGTCCAAACCAGTCATTAAATAAGGGTCTCGGGTTAGTCGAAGACCGGTAATATAAAACAAAAGTGCCGACGGTTGCTCAGGGATCATAAGATTGACATGTTCCATATGGACAATATTCCCTGTGGATTGTTCTCCTCTATCATACTTATTGTTCATGGTCATACCCCAAGCTCTAGTTTACGGTTCGCAATCATGGTAATACTTATTTAAACTGTAATCCAAGATTTTAGCGTATCTATCATATGATTGCTGATGGATTATTCCTTGGTTAAAACTGCCCGAACTAAATACACCTTTATTCTAATAATGTGATATTCAGCATTCTGGAATGCTGAATTCTTGAGAAGGTGTTGAAATTCTTTTTCTTGTGGCCGTATTATTTTGTCTAATGAAAATAACGGGAGATGGATAAAAATGGTTGGATTATCAAGCAACTCAGAATGGCTTGACTTATTGAAAGAAGAAATCATAGAGCCTGATTTGCCAATTTGCGATCCCCACCATCACCTTTGGGACAGAAATTCGCATCAACCTATTCAACCACGATATCTCTTAGATGAAATATTAGACGATATTCAGTGTGGACATAATATCGTATCTACAGTTTTTATTGAATGTGGAGCAATGTTTAAGAATGATGGTCCTGAACATATGAGGCCTGTTGGCGAGACAGAATTTGTCAACGGTATTGCGGCCATGAGCGCCAGTGGAACCTACGATAAACCTAAAATTGCGGCAGGTATCGTCGGTACCGTTGATCTCACAATAGGCGCTCTCGCTGGAGAAGTCCTAGATGCTCATATAAAAGCAGGTGGTGGAAGATTTCGTGGGATAAGAAGAGCAGTGGCTTGGGATGCTGCTAATATAATTAGAAATCATAGAACGGATCCGCCAAAGGGTTTATTATTACAGGACAATTTTCGTCGTGGTTTTGCTGAATTAGGTCCCCGTGGTATGACATTTGAGGCTTGGTGCTACCACACGCAAATTGCTGAGGTAACAGATTTGGCTAGAAAATTCCCCGAAACTACAATTATTTTGGACCATTTTGGTGGGCCTCTTGGCACTGGTCCCTATGCCGGGAATGCAAACGAAGTTTTTGAGGTTTGGAGTCCCTTAATCCTTGAATTAGCAACTTGCGAAAACGTGTTCGCTAAACTTGGAGGGATAAATATGGATGTCAATGGTTTTGGATGGCATCAGAAGTCTACCCCACCTTCGAGTAAGGAGCTGGCTGACGCAACTCGGCGGTACTACGACCACACTATCGAAGTATTTGGTGCTAACCGCTGTATGTTCGAGTCTAATTTCCCTGTCGACAAATTGAGCTGCAGTTATCAAATTATTTGGAATACCTTTAAACGAATAGCTTCTGGGGCTACACATGCAGAGAAATCTGCACTGTTTCATGATACGGCAACCAGAGTTTATAGTCTGTGAACTACGATCCGGTTTTTCGAAGAGGGTGTATGGTTGAACAATAGTCTTCCATTTTAGTCAATCATTAGAGCTAAGAGGCTATAGATTGTTTACAGTTAATAAGCCGGCTCACGGGCCATTTACGAAAATTGAGCGTGTAGTTATTACTATTCCGGTTCTTGCGGCGTCGCTATTGCACTCTTTGAATATGAGTACCGCCTATGTGGCGCTCCCTAATATTCAAGGCAATTTATCAGCCGCCCCGGATCAGGTGGGTTGGGTGATAACGGCCTTTGTTGTCGCTACCGCTATTGGCACTATATTGACAAATTTGTTTAGCCAAAAATTTGGACGAAGAAGAGTTTTTTTAGCTTCTATAGCAGGTTTCACCATAACATCTCTTTTCGCAGCAACCTCAGGGAGCCTGAGTGAGCTGGTTTTTCATAGAATGTTGCAGGGATTTGTTTCTGCCCCATTGCTTCCTATTTCGCAGGCAATAATGCTCGACACTTATCCAAGGGAAAAGCATGGGTTTGCTATGAGTATTTGGTCCATGGGAATGATATTGGGACCTGTCGCTGGACCGACTGTCGGCGCCATGCTTACAGAGTTTTATGATTGGAGATATGTGTTTTTTATGAATATCCCATTTGGCATTCTAGCCTTTGTCTCAATTTTAATAACGCTACCCGCTGCACGTTCAATGCGTCAGAAAACAGATTGGCTGGGTATTTTTTCTCTTGTAGTGGCGGTGATATGTTTACAGCTTGTACTTGATCGTGGTGAGCGTCTTGGTTGGTTTGAATCATCCGAAATATTGTTCAATTCAATGGTATCGGGCGTGGCATTTTACATATTTATCGCGCACTCACTTACAACTGCTTCGCCTTACATTAGCCTTAAAATATTT
>CAXYEO010000042.1:0-56151 GCA_964276085.1 uncultured Thalassobaculaceae bacterium
ACACAAGATAATCCATCAGAATTTGCTGAAGCACCCATTCCACCATTGAAGAAAAATAACCCCGTAATTGGTATCCCTGCTGCATCGGTACCACTAATATTTACGCACCAAATCGGAGAACCAGCACCCGCTAAAATACGGTTTGGTGCGACCCTTGATAATGCATCCATTATAAGTGCGGGGATATAGTGTCCAGTTAGAACACGGCTACCAACAGATGCCGGGTGTTGAGGGTTTACTATATTACCTTCTGGAGAAACAACTTTGATCGGTCTAAGGGCCCCATCGTTATTTGGAAGTTCAGGAGCTAAAGCTGATTTGATAGCGTAAGATGTCATTGCTCGAGTATAGCAAAGGGGGCAGTTTATTGCTTTAGATACCTGCTTTGAGGACCCAGAGTAATCAACCTCTACTGTGTCGTCTTTGATTATGACTTTGACCATTATTTCAATTGGTTGTTCTGACAGTCCATCAGTGGTAACCGATGATTGATATATACCATCGGGTAAGCTTTTTATTTCTTTCCGGGTTGCTTGTTCGGTTCTTCGACATACGGCTTCGGATAACTCAGATAAATTATCAAGCTGATAAGTATTTATAAGATCGTTTATTCGCTGTGCCATAATATCCAATGCACCAAGTTGGGCTTTTAGGTCCCCCTCTACTTGATCAGCTACGCGAACATTTTTTCTTAGCATAGACATTAAAGTTTCATTGATCTTACCGCCATCAATGAGCTTTAAAATAGGTATTTGTAACCCTTCCTCATAGACTTCCCTTGGTTCTGGAGATCTGATTTTCCCACCTATATCTGGGGCATGGGCAGTACTCGCTGAGAACCCTATTAATTCGTCGTTATTGAATAGCGGTTTGCAGACACTGATGTCAGGTAGATGACCTGTGCCAAGATAAGGGTCGTTGGTGATAAGGACATCTCCAGGCGATAAATTTTCAGACGAAAAATGATTGATAAAATGTTTAACTGTATCAGGTAGTGTGCCAATAAATGAGGGGATACTATCAGAAGCTTGTGCTAAAGAATTTCCATTTGAGTCGGTTATCACGCAAGAGAAATCGTAGGATTCGCGAACAACTGTGGAGAAAGAGGAACGCAATAGCGACGCAGCAGCTTCGTCTGCTGCTGCGATAACCTTGTTCCAAAGAATTTCTAGATGTATCGGATCGTCTATTTTGGCTAAAGGTCTTTTATTTTGATTATCGTCATTCCCTATCTCAATAATTAAATTACCAACGGGATCAATTTTAATATTTGTATTGTTAGGCAGTACTGTCGTTGATTGGCCTTCCTCTATTATTGCGGGCCCCTTGATATTTTGGCCGGGTTTAAGTGTCTGTCGGTTAAAAACATTTACTTCCCTGTATAATTCTTCTTCAGGCAGAAGAATTTTCCGGGTTTTATTTACAATGCGACTTTCACCTAGGTTGCCTAATTTTGGTTGTAAACCTTCTGTTGTCGTTGTGGCCTGGACTTCCACTCTTGCAGTAATGAATTCTACCAATACATTTTCAAAGCAACGTCCATAAGTTATTTGATGGGCATTATTAAACGCATCATTTATGGCTTGGAGTGGAGTGCTTGAAAGTAATACCTCTGTAATATCTATCACTAGTACCGCTCCTTGCCCGGAATACCTCAATTCAGCTAAACGGCGTTTCGAAATTTTAGATGTTTTGATAGATTTTGATATGATCTCAGCAGCTTCATCTTCAAGCTTTGAAAATAAGCCTTCTAACTCTCTCGGTTTTATGTCCTGTATAATTTTTCCAACACTAATGCTTCTATCTACACGAGCTGGTGCAAGGGTCAGTCCTAAAGCAGATGCAACTCCAGCAGCCGCAGGGATGATAACTCGACGAATTCCAAGCCGTTCCGCTACGGCACAGGCATGCACAGGAGCGGCGCCGCCGGTTGCATACAACGCATAATCTCTGGGGTCACGCCCTTTTTTTGCTAGATGAATTTGTGCAGCCATTGCCATGTTTTCACAAACTACTTTATGAATACCTAACGCTACATCACTGGACGAAATTTTAAATTCTCTGCCAAGAGCTTCCAATGCTACTACTGATTTTGGTGTATTGATACTCAAAGTGCCTTCGGAAAAACCGGACGCGTCTAAATACCCTAGGTGCAAGTCGGCGTCCGTGACAGTGACATCAATGCCTCCCCGATCGTAACAAACAGGCCCAGGAACTGACCCGGAGCTTTTGGGGCCCACTTTTAACAGATCAAGACTATCTTTTCTCGCTATACTGCCACCACCCGCGCCGATCTCCACCAACTCTACGGTTGTTATACGGACTGGGAGCCCGCTTCCAGGGGCAAAGCGACGCTCTCTAGCGGCTTCAAAAGAAAAAGTTATTTCTGGAGTACCATCATCCACAATGGCGAGCTTAGCCGTTGTTCCTCCCATGTCAAAAGCCAAAAGCCTGTTTTCTCCCGCCTTTCCCCCTATCAAGGCTGCTGAGAGTGCACCAGCGGCAGGACCTGACTCTAATAATTGGACAGGTATTCTTTTCGCTTCATCTAAATGGGTAAGTCCACCGTTAGACAGCATTAACATCAAAGGGGCTTGTATATCTAGGTTGAGTAAAACGGTTTGAAGCCTGTCGATATATTGACTGGCTAGGGGTTTTATGAACGCATTTATTACGGCGCTGGATGTGCGTTCGAATTCCCCGGGTTCGCGCCCGATATCTGAGGATAAAGTAATAGCTAACTTTGGAAAGTGAGAGGCAATTAATTGACCTGCTTCTTGCTCGTGGGCTGGGTTGATGTGGGCATTAACGAATGATATGGCGATAGATTCGACCCCTTGTTTCTCGAGCCTTGCTATTATGTCAATAAATGCCTTTTCATCGAGTTTCGTAATAATTTGTCCTGTATTTGTAATCCGTCCCGAAATCTCGTATCGCAAATCTCTCGAAACTAATGGGTTGGGAAAAGTCAAAAAGAGATCATAGATATCGTATTTGCGTTCACGGCGTAGTTCTAGTGTGTCCTTAAAACCATCAGAGGTAACTAAGCCTGTTTTTGAACCTTTTCGTTCAATTAAGGCATTACTGAATAACGTCGTTGCATGGACTACACGTGATATATTATCTCCACCACCTATTTTGGGAAGAAGTTCGGCTAATCCATTTTCCACACCGACTTGGGGGGTATCGGGAGTAGTTAAGACTTTTGCTGTCTCGCAAAAACCATTTGATGAGTTTAAGGCTACGAGATCAGTGAAGGTTCCCCCAATATCAATGCCGAGTGTAAAAAAGTTGGCAGTTTTCATTGTAAAACAATCATAGTGTCATAAAAATAAGATAAATTTATAGACCTTAATAATATTTAGCCAAGTCTTTGGTCAATAGATCCATATGAGGATAATTAATGTATTACAACACGGTTGGGGTAGATCGTTCCCATTTGTGTAAATACTGTGACATCGCAGGATGGTTTTTTAATAAATCAGAAGTTAAATAAATTTGGAGTAAAAGATGGCTATTTTAGTTAATCGATTAACGGATAATTTTGCAGCAGAAATTCGTTGTGTCGATTTGAGCCGAGAGATCCAATCAGACGACTTTGCCGATATCAAAACAGCGTTTGAACAGCACTCTATTTTAGTTTTTCCAGATCAACCGCTAACGGACCAACAGCAAATCATATTTTCCGAGAGATTTGGGGAATTAGAAAAGACAATAAAGTCAAAGAAACAGAGTGGTGCAGGAAAGCCAGTCACGGTTCTGACGAATGTTGCCAAAGGTGGTGAGGTTATTGCGCCTGAAGACAGAAGAATGGTTTTCAATACTGGAAATCAAATGTGGCACACAGATAGTTCTTTTAAACCAATACCGGCAATGATGTCATTATTATCGGGTCGAGAGGTTCCGTCGGAAGGAGGGGAGACCGAATTTGCCAGCATGCGTGCTGCTTACGATGATCTGGATGATAAACAAAAAAATGAAATCGAAGATTTGATATGCATACACGACTTTGCTTACTCGAGAAGTATAATAGATACAAGCCTCTTAGATAGCGAAGATAGTCACGAATTACCTCCGGTTAGACAAGCCATGATTCGGGTCAACACAGCAAACAAAAGGAAAAATTTATTCCTCGGTGCCCATGCTTCCTATATTGAGGGGTGGCCCTTAGAAAAGGGCCGCACTCTGATTAGCGAACTTAACAGGCACATAACCGATAATAAATATATTTATAAGCATACGTGGAAACGCAATGATCTAGTGATTTGGGACAATAGATGCGCTTTGCATCGTGGGCGTCCTTGGAAAAAAACTGATAAGCGTGTTATGCATAGGACGACTGTCGTAGGCTCTATGACAGTTGAGTAGCATTCACCTACCTGATGTTTCTTGGAAATCACTACAATAGGTTCAACATAGACTGTATGATAATACAAGAATCGAACGTTATTCACTCGTAGTTTTTCAAGATAGTAGAGGTCTGCTTTATGGAATTAAGACACAGTTTGGCCATAGATCTCACCAGGTATGAATATCAAGCACCAGATAGCCAAAAAGAGATCGCATATCATCGGTTAGAGGAAAAAATAGTATTGCTCGAATTTTCTCCTGGACTGATAGTAACAGAGAAGGATTTTTCAGAATCCATTGGCTTCGGAAGGACACCAGTTAGGGAAGCCATTCAAAGGCTCGCGATGGCTGGTCTTTTAAACGTCTTGCCTCGCCGTGGGATTAAGGTGTCAGATCTTGACGCATGTTCAGTTTTAAGACTTTTAGAGGTTAATAGGGGGCTTGATGACTTAGTTGCTCGCAACTCTGCCGTGAGGGCTACGCATGAGCAGAGGGTAGAATTTTCACGGTTAGCAGAAGAATTTGACGACATAGCAGATAGAAACGATGTTGTTGCTCAAGTTCGTCTGGATAGTGACTTTAATAATCTTTGTATGCTTGCGATGGGAAATGAGCACGCTAATAAAATGTGTAGGTTGTTACAACCTATAATGCGTAGGTTCTGGTTTGCGCATACAAGGATGGTTGGTGATACGCGTCTGATGTCAAGAATGCACGGTCAAGCAGCGAGGTCGGTTGCGGAGGGTGATGAGGATAAGGCGGCGAAAGCATTTACAAGGATTGTTGATTCGAATAGGAGCTTTGTTCAATCTGTAATTTACAAATAAGCAATCAGTAGAAGCCAATTCTACCAAAGCTAACATTTTCTGTTACAATCGTTATTCGAGAGATAAATGATAGATGTCACGTTAATTTATTGAGGTCTCACACTCAATAAATTATATTATTAATAATCGCTTGAGACAATAATTTATCTGGTCTCGGGTTTGAGGCAGCGATGTTGCAGTATTTCCAGTTTGTAAAGAGTAACCTTCGATTTCTTGGGTTTGGCTATATTACAGCTTTTATTTCGACTTTTGGCCAAACTTTTTATATTGCTATGTATAGTGGTGAGCTTCGAGCTACTTTTGATCTCAGCCATGGTGAATTTGCGAATATATACGCGATTGGAACCTTAAGTAGTGGTTTGTTAATAATATGGTTAGGTAAATTAATAGACCGATTTGATCTTCGATTTTATTCATTCTTTTTATGTCTTGGGATGGCCCTTGCATGCCTTTCTATATCCTTTGCCCAAGGTATAATAACGCTTACGGTCTCCATTTTTTTGCTTCGGATTACAGGGCAGGGGCTCTTGAGCCAAGCTGCCACGGTTACCATGGCACGATATTTTGACGACAATAGCAGAGGGCGTGCCGTCAGTCTCGCGGCACTTGGTTTTCCTAGTGGTCAAGCAATATTCCCCGCGGCGTCTGTTTTGCTTCTTGTTGTTATACCGTGGCGGAGCGTTTGGTCATTCAGCGCAATTATTTTGATTGTTCTTGTTCCACCATTATTATTTTGGCTTTTGAAAGGTCACAGAGTTAGGCATGAAAAATTTTTGGTAACTAATAAAAAAATAGAAAACCTAGACCTAAGCAATAAACGAAGGCAATGGACACGGATCCAGGTCCTTAAAGATATTAGGTTTCTCCTTGCCATGATTGCTATGATGTCCACAGCTTTTGTGATTACCGGGTTAAATTTTCACCAAGTTCATTTAACCGAAGTAAAAGGGTGGGATCTATCCTTTTATGCCTCGTGTTTTGTTATCTATGCAACGTGCCAAGTCGCAATGTCAGTTGTCACCGGTATGTTGGTTGATAGATATGGAGCATTAAGCTTAACGCCTTTTTACATGGTACCCATGATTTGTGCCACATTCGTCTTGGCTTATTTTGATGCCTCCGCCACTATTATCGCCTTTATGGCGTTAGCAGGGATAACTGGAGGGGCAACTGCTACAATAATATCTACCGTTTGGGCGGAGCTCTATGGCGTTTTACATTTAGGATCAATTAAAGCCATGGTGGCGGGAATTCAAGTTATAGCAAGTGCTCTTGGGCCGGCTGTCTTCGGGTGGTTAATAGATTCAGGTGCAAATATTGAGCACATCTCTTTCGCGTGCGGTATTTATTCTTTTCTAGGCTGTATACTATTAGCCAACCTTTTTAAACCTAGACTTTTGATGCCGTGGAAGATGTAATCAGTCTATCAAACCTAGTTACGAAAATATTTATAAAATACAGAGACTATTATAGGAATGTCTTTTTCCTTAATGTCTCTATGCAACACCAAACGAAAAGTAGGGGGACGTCCCCCTATCAGGATGCCATTTTGTTTGAGAAACTCTTTGAGAGGATCACGGTCTGCCTCTGGGACTTCAATAAAAATCATATTAGTATTCGCCCCTTCAGGTGTTGTTTTGACCTCAGGAATTTGTGCTAGTTCAGTTGCTAGGCGAGATGCTAAACGATGGTCCTCTTCTAATCTATCAATCTGTGTTTGGACCGCCACCAAACCGCAGGCGGCTAGTATCCCTGCTTGACGCATCCCCCCACCTAGCATTTTTCTTGCCCTTCGAGCCTCTTTTATAAAGTCAGATTTGCCTGTCAGTACGGATCCAACCGGAGCTCCTAGTCCTTTTGATAAACACAACGAAACTGTAGTGAAGCCGCGAGTAAGATCTTTTGGTGAACAACCGTAAGCAACCGCTGCGTTCATTAAACGGGCTCCATCTAAATGGGATGATAGTCCATGTTTGGATGCAACATTAGTTGCTTTTGTCATATACTCTGGGGATAAAGCTTTTCCATTATACGTGTTCTCAAAGCATATTAGCTTAGTTCTTGGGAAGTGCATGTCTTCTGGTTTAATTTTAGACTCTATTAGATCAATATCGACGGAGCCATCGTTTTTCACAGGAATAGTTTGCGGGATAATGCCACCAAGCGCTGCAGTGCCCACTGCTTCGGATTTATAAACGTGATAAGTTTCCCCGATAATATACTCATCGCCACGACCACAATGAGTTAATAATGCTGTGAAGTTTGATTGTGTGCCAGACGTGACAAACATGCCAGCCTCAAAGCCTAGCATTTCTGCGACTGTTTGCTCTAATTCATTTATTGTTGGATCGTCTCCGTAAACGTCGTCGCCAACTACCGCATTTGCCATAGCATCATACATTTCAGGTGTTGGTTTTGTCACCGTATCACTGCGTAGATCAATCATTAAATTTCTCTCACTTTAATCTTTAAAATAATTATATGTACAATATTTATGTTTTCCTTATTAGGGTCAAATATTTTAGGTTAGGAAAGCGCCACCATTAATGTGTAGAGTTTGGCCCGTTGTAAAACCCCCACTCGGACCGACAATGAGATTAACTAAAGAGGCGACTTCCTCAACACTACCCATTCGTTGCATAGGTATGGTATTTCCACCAGAATTAGTTGGACGTTCCCCAGATGCTTTTCCACGTACAGTATTTATTATTCCTGGAGCAACGCAATTACAGGTGATCCCATAAGGTGCCAGCTCCATTGCGAGTGAGCGCATCAATCCCTCTAATCCTGCCTTTGACGCAGATACATGGCACCTGTTTACTGTTCCAATATGATGGGATATGCCCGATAAAGCGATAATAGAACCGCCGCCCCGTTCTATCAATAGCGGAACGGCAGCCTTCGTGAGAAGAAAAGCGCCATCTAACGCCACAGATAAAATTTCTCGCCATTCGGAAAAAGACATATCCAAAAATTTTGTTTGCCGTCGCAAGCCTGCATTACAAATTAATATATCAAGTCCACCAAGGTCATTCTTTGTTTTATCTATCAGAGTTTTGACCGAAATGGGGTCTGATATATCGGCCATATACCCCACCGCATTTCCTCCATTTTTTTTTATTTCTGCTACTGTTTCCGAAACAAGGCCTTCATTATCCCGTCCATTTACGACTATTGTCGCTCCAGATGCAGATAAGCTTAAGGCTATGCCGCGCCCAATATTTTGACCAGCTCCAGTTACAAGCGCAATTTTTCCCGACAAAGGTTTGAGTGCCATCTGATCCACCGTGATAAAATAAATTATGTCTTCGATTGTTCCGACGATTTGTCTGCCGTATAAGGTATTATAACTTAAATGGAGATCAGAGCTATGTCGAAGCTTAAAATAGCGGTCATACCGGGAGATGGTATTGGTTGGGAAGTCGTGCCAGAGGGTATAAAGGTCTTGGAAGCTGTGGGCGCTAAATATGGTCTTGATTATGAATTTAAAGAGTATGATTGGGGTTGCGAACGTTACCACAAAACTGGAAAATTGATGCCTGATGATGGCATTGAAACCTTAAAGGGTTTTGATTCCATTTTTCTTGGTGCATGCGGATATCCTGGGGTTCCAGACCATGTATCTCTTTGGGGGCTTTTAATTCCTATCCGCAGAGAAATGAAACAATATGTTAACTTGAGACCTGTTCGAATGCTTAAAGGAATGCCATGCCCTTTATCGAATAGAGGTCCAGAGGATATAAATTTTTGGGTTGTTAGAGAAAACAATGAGGGTGAGTACTCTGAGATTGGCGGAAGGCTTCACAGAGGTACTGAATATGAGGTCGCTGTTCAAGAATCGGTTTTTACTAAATTTGGAACTGATCGAATATTAAGATATGCATTCGACTTGTGTGAAAAAATAGGAAGAAAAAAAGTAACTTCAGCAACAAAATCCAACGGTATCATCCACACGATGCCATATTGGGATGAACGATTTGCCGCTATATCCGAAGAATATCCGTCTTTAGATACAGATCAATATCATATTGATATATTGACCGCTAACTTTGTTTTGCACCCAGATTGGTTCGACGTCGTTGTAGGCTCTAATTTATTTGGCGACATCTTATCAGACCTTGGCCCTGCTATTGCGGGGTCAATCGCAATAGCTCCTTCAGCCAATATAAATCCAGATGGAGACTTGCCTTCGATGTTTGAGCCTGTTCATGGCTCCGCTCCAGATATAGCGGGGAAAGGGATCGCAAATCCCATTGGACAGATATGGTCCGGTTCGATGATGTTGGAGCATCTTGGATATAGTGAAGCTGCAGATGAAATAGTGCGGGCCATTGAAGAGGTTGTGTCTGGAGGCGGACCTAAAACGCCAGATTTAGGTGGACAAGCGAATACCAAAGACCTCGGAGACGCAATCGCTGAAGCCATAAGATGAATAAGATCTATCCATTGTTGACATTACACGGGTGGAGATATCTAGGTGTGGAGGATATTCTCTCTAATGGGTGTGTTTTTTTTTATGAATATGGCTCATAGCACCAAGTTTTTTTATTCTCACTGAAACAGAGATCTCCCCAGCATTTTTAAAAATAAGTGTCAGGTTGAATTGGTTGCCTTCTATCAAAGGCGCTTTGAGTCTTAAAAGCATTATATGAAAACCACCTGGTTTTAATTCAAAACTATTATTCCCAGCAATGATCACATATTCGACTTGTCGCATTTTCATTATACCATTGTCATTTATATGATTATGAAGGCTGGATTTAGACGCTATTTTTGTTTTCACTCCAAGCAATCGATCCTCTTTATCTGAATGGTTTGTTATTGACATGAACGCAGCACTATTTCTTGCGGTGCCTATGGAGGCTCTTGCAAACGCATTCTCGATAGTAATAGAAGACGAAAGAGCTGGGTCTGCAATGACAGCGCCAAGTCCGATTAATATCACAACTCTAAAAAAAGCAGACATAATTGGTACCTTTAATTTATCAAAACTAGCTGATAATCGGAGCTATTTAAACTACGTCTAAAACCTTGTATATAGTTAAAGAGAAGAATGACTTAATTAATTATGAGAAAAAATTAAGTTAAAAAATTGTAAGGTATAACATGTTCTAATTTGTGGTTTAAGAATACTTTAGATCTCAAGTTCAGGAAATAATTTGTGAAATTAGGAGTTTTAAATGGGGTCTTCTGGAAATATTTTTGACTTCGATACGCTTTCGTTGCATGCAGGGCAAAAGCCTGATCCGGATACTGGTGCTAGGGCAGTCCCTATTTATCAGACAAGTTCGTATGTTTTTCGTGATGTGGATCATGCTGCTTCATTATTTAATTTGGAAAGAGCTGGGCATATTTATTCCCGAATATCCAACCCGACAGTAGCGGTGTTAGAAGAACGTATAGCCGCTTTGGAAGGTGGTGTGGGTGCCGTGGCAACAGCTAGTGGTCATGCAGCTCTAGTTCTGGGAATACTAACTCTTATGGGGCAAGGAAGTCATATAGTCGCTTCCAGTGCACTATATGGCGGTAGCCACAACCTTTTTAGTCATACACTGCCTCGTTTTGGTATTGAAACAACAAAAGTTCACCCAAGAGATATTGAAGGGTTTAAAAAAGCTATTCGGCCAGAGACTAGATTGATTTTTGGGGAAACCATTGGAAATCCGGGTTTAGAGGTTTTAGATATACCTAAGTTATCACGAATCGCGCATGCTGCAGGTATCCCTTTAATGGTTGATTCTACCTTTGCTACACCGCACCTATGTCGGCCATTTGAGTATGGTGCAGACTTAATATTCCATTCAGCTACAAAATGGCTCGGGGGACACGGCATTGCAATAGGGGGTGTTCTTGTTGACGGCGGTAAATTTGATTGGGAAAGTTCAGGAAAATTCCCAACTCTTACTGAACCGTATGCTGGGTATCATGGTCTAGATTTTGCTGAAGAGTTTGGGCCACAAGCCTTTATAATGCGGGCTCGAGCAGAGGGATTGAGAGATTTTGGGGCCTGTATGTCGCCAACAACAGCATTCCACCTCCTTCAGGGTGTGGAAACTTTACCGTTACGAATGGAAAGACACGTTTCAAATGCCCGAAAAATAGTAAAGTTCTTGACGGAATCAGTTGCCGTTGAATGGGTTGCCTATCCTGAGCTAGATAGCCACCCCGATAAAGAATTAGCATCAATTTTAATGCCTAAAGGAGCAGGGTCAATGATTGCTTTCGGTATAAAAGGAGGTAGAGTAGCGGGTCGCACGTTTATAGAACGTTTGGAACTTTGGTCACATTTGGCCAATGTAGGGGATGCAAAATCACTTGTTATACATCCAGCTAGTACAACCCACCAACAAATGGATGGGGAAACAATGAAGTCAGCTGGTTTGACAGAGGACTTGATTCGCCTCTCGGTCGGGCTCGAGGATGTTAATGATTTGATAGCCGACCTTAAGCAAGCCCTTTATGCAGCCACCAAAACTAAGGTGGTATAATCATGGAATTACTAGTTGATGGGCAAAATGTCTTTGTTGCTACTGGTGGAAAAGAGTTTGATGCAAATAAGCCTACTTTGATAATGCTTCATGGTGCAGGCATGGATCATACGGTTTGGTCAATGCAGGCGAGGTTTTTTGCTCACCATGGTTTTTCTGTTCTAAACCCTGATTTGCCTGGGCATGGAAGGTCTCACGGGACTCCCCCCGTTTCTATCCCTGAATATACAGAATGGGTGTCGAAACTAATAAATACACTAGATGCTGGTAATATTCATCTTATAGGACATTCGATGGGCTCATTGATTGCTCTTGACTGCGCTGCAAAACTACAAACAAAAATATCAAAACTAGCTCTATTAGGAACGCTGCCTCATCTTCAAGTTCATCCTAGTTTACTTGAGGCAGCGAAAAAAAATGAGCATAGCGCGTATGAAACTATAGTCGGCTGGGGTGTTGGTTCAAAAGCTCAAATAGGCGGAAATCAGTCACCGGGCTCATGGATTACCGGTGCAAGTATAAGGCTACTTGAGGCCAGTGGGCCAGGCGTTCTGTTTAACGATCTGAATGCCTGTAATAGTTGGGAGAATGGTCTTGAAACTTGTGTTGAGGTACTTTGCCCCACATTACTCTTGATTGGGTCAAGCGATAAAATGGCTCCACCTAGAGGGACAAAAAAAATGTCAGAGAGTCTCCAAATATCTACGACAGTAACTTTGAACGATGCTGGGCATATGATGATGATTGAGCAACCAGAGCAGACTCTCGATGCTTTAATTAAATTTTTTGCAAGATAAATCTTTTGACTGTGAACACATTTATTAATCAAAAACGGGATAGTTTTGTATGGTTCGCAAAAATTCCTACACGTTGGATCGATGTAGATGTTTATGGCCATGTTAATAATGTGCAATATTACTCATATTTTGATACAGCGGTCGCAGAACATTTGATACGGTGCGGTGGGCTAGAGCCACAAAAATCATCTATCATAGGTTTAGTTGTGGAAACAAAGTGTACGTTTCTCAAGTCAATCCCGTTTCCTGCCGTCGTTAATGCTGGATTGCGGGTTACTCGTATAGGGACAACAAGTGTGACTTACGATATAGGTTTGTTTGTAAACGATGAAGTTGTACCGGCAGCGACAGGTTATTTTGTCCATGTTTACGTCGATAGATCGACACAGGCTCCAACAAGTATACCTTCCGAAAGACGAGATGCTTTGCAAAAGCTTTTAGTAAAAAATTAATATACTAGAATGCAGAGAAACCTGGTGTATACTCTACTCCAGGTTTCTAAGAATTAGACCTTTACTACTATGCGGCTCTAGATACTAATTTTGATTGCGTTTTTCCGATCTTAATTTTACGAGGCTTTTTCTCTTCTGGGATTTCTCGTACTAAATCAATATGGAGTAGGCCGTTTTCCAAGCCAGCCCCCGTAACAATAATATGATCGGCTAAATCAAAGCGGCGTTCAAATGAACGGGCCGCAATACCACGGTGAAGAAATATTTTTTTGGGGTCTTGTGCTAATTTTTCTACCTTTCCGCTTATAAAAAGACTGTTTTCTTTTACAGTAATCTCAATATCAGGTTCTGCGAAACCAGCTACAGCCATCGAAATTTGATAGGTATCCTCATCAATTTTCTCGATATTATATGGGGGATAACTTTGTTGCGTAGTTGTTTCAGATGCCTGGAATGCAGCGTCAACGAGACGAGCCATCCTATCAAAACCAACAGTAGAGCGAAACACGGGTGTAAAATCTATGCTATTCATATCCAATTTCTCCTTTAAGCAAAGTGGACGTCAAATTAATCCGCCATCAAGGCCAGATTGTTCTAGACAGAGATCTCTTCATGAGCATCTCCAGACCTGCATATCGTTACAGCATTAGGTTTTTTCAAGAGAAAAATTTGTATCTTTATAAAAAAAAGCGCCGAAACGGCGCCTTATTTATTTATTTTATAAAATCTATTCTGTTTTTACCCCAAGACCAGCAAATCTCTTGTTGAACTGAGCGACACGGCCACCACTATCAAGTATTCGACGAACACCGGTCCACGCTGGATGAGATTTTGGATCTATATCAAGTCGCATCACGTCCCCCTCTGACCCCCATGTAGATCGAGTCTCATATTCTGTACCATCAGTCATTACGACCTTAATCATATGGTAATCGGGATGAATATCAGCCTTCATAATTTCCTCCAGCACGCTATTTAAAGCGATAGATCCTACGTATGTCGGTGGTATACCTCTTTCTTGTTTGCAGCACAAGAGGTAACAAAATCAATGAATCCTGATCATTGTATTCCTGTGAGGCGGGCAATAAAGTGCTGATGAATAATATATCGGAAGGTAGTCGTGTAAAGTGCAATCAGGGGATAAACAAAATATTAAAGAAGGTAAGAGTATTTCTGCCTTAAAGATGATATTACCATACATCACTCCTTATCGTCTTCAATTAGGTGGAGCTGCGATCGCGCTTCTATTCGCTGCTGCTACAGTCCTAGCGATGGGGGCAGGGCTTCAGTTTCTTATTGATGAGGGTTTTGCTGCCGGAAACCCACTTTTATTAGACCGCGCGGTGGTCGTACTGGTTGCAGTAGTTGTATTGCTAGCCGGTGCCAGTTATGGACGATTTTACCTAATATCATGGGTGGGAGAACGGGTGGTAGCAGACTTAAGGGTAGCAGTCTTTAATCATGTGATAGGTTTGAACTTAGGTTTTTTTGAAACACGTAGCACAGGTGAGATTTTATCAAGAATTAGTACCGATACAACATTGGTTCAAACTGTGGTTGGTTCATCGGTTTCTATCGCTCTTCGTAATCTATTGTTATTCTTTGGGGGCATGGCCATGCTACTTATAACAAGTCCAAAGCTTACCGGACTCGTCCTGTTGGTTATTCCTTTTGTTGTAATACCAATAATAGTGTTAGGGAAGAAAAGTAAGAGTATTAAGTCGGAATTCGCAGGATCGAGTTGCGGATTTAGGTTCTCATGTAGAAGAAATTCTATCAGGAATAAGGATAGTCCAAGCCTTTAGCCATGAAGTTTTAGATAAAATAAAATTTATGCAACGGGTAGAAACAGCTTTTGACACGGCGATCGAAAGGGTCCGCAAACGGGCTTTGCTTACGGCTGTGGTTATAGCATTTATTTTTGGAGCTGTTGCGATCGTGTTGTGGATCGGTGGTCGTGACGTTCTTGCAGGTAACATTTCTCCTGGAGAACTATCTGCTTTTGTCTTTTACGCGATTGTTGTTGCTGGATCGACGGGTGCGTTATCTGAAGTGATAGGTGAACTTCAAAGAGCCGCTGGTGCAATGGATCGATTAAATGAACTATTATTAGTTACCTCAAATATCCCGGTTCCACTGGAACCGAAAAGCCTTCCCAAAAAAGTTACTGGTGCAATTACTTTCGATAAGGTTAATTTTTATTATCCATCGAGACCAGATCAGTTAGCATTGGACGATTTTAATTTAGAGATAAAATCTGGAGAAACTGTGGCTTTTGTTGGTCCTTCTGGCGCAGGTAAAACAACAGTGTTTCAACTTTTACTTCGATTTTATGACCCTAATGAAGGAGTTATCAAGCTAGAAGGGGTCGCATTAAATCAGACAGACCCAAAAATAGTACGAAGCCAAATGGGCCTTGTTCCGCAAGATGGAATTATTTTCTCAGACAATGTCATAGAAAACATCCGTTATGGGAGGCCTGAAGCCACAGAAAAAGAGATAAAATTAGCTGCTGAATCAGCTAATGCACTAGAGTTTATAGAGAAACTACCCAACGGCTTTGAGACAAACTTAGGGGAGAAAGGTGTGCAACTTTCTGGAGGTCAAAGACAGAGATTAGCTATCGCTAGAGCTGTGTTGAGAGACCCTGCCGTCTTATTGTTGGATGAAGCAACTAGTGCCTTGGATGCCGAAAGTGAACGTTCTGTTCAAAGGGCTCTTGATAAAATAATGGTTGGTAGAACAACTTTGATTATAGCCCACAGACTGGCAACTGTTCTAAGAGCAGACCGTATCATCGTTATGGAAGAGGGGCGCGCTATTGCAAGTGGTTCCCATGAGCAGCTACTAAAGTCTTGCCCCCTCTATGCAAGATTAGCTCAACTTCAGTTTGATCTAAACTTAATCGATGATTAGAGCTTAAATTCATTTTCATCGTTGGGTTAATTTCATTTCTATTCTTCTATTTCTTCTGTTGCTTATTTCGTCCCGCCTTTTATCGAGGGGATGGAACTCTCCATAGCCGGTTGCAGAAAGTCTGCCAGCTGGAACGCCCTGTTTTATGAGAAACTCTACAACCGAAATAGCTCTCGCTGCTGACAGATCCCAGTTACTTTGAAAACGTCCATTGGAAATAGGAATATGGTCTGTGTGCCCTTCTACCTGTAGAATCCAATTGATTTTATTTGGTATTGCCGGTGCTATCTCATTTAGTGTCTGCGCTAATTGCTTGAGCTCTTTTTGCCCATCGGTTGCTATATCTGCTGCGCCAGAACCAAATAGTACTTCTGATTGAAAAACAAAACGATCCCCTACTGTTCTTATGTCTCGCCTATTTTTAAGGACAGCTTGAAGTCGTCCAAAAAACTCAGATCTAAATTTCGCAAGTTCTTGTACCTTGGAGGCTAACGCACGGTTAAGTTTTTTTCCGAGGTCAACTATTCTGACATTTTTTTCCTTGTTTTTTATTTCAGATATCTCAAGGATTTTACTCAGATTTAATATCTCACGGCGGAGGGCTATAATCTGAGAATTTAGATGATTATTAGACGAAGCATGCTTTGTTTTTAGTTTTTTATTTAACTCTTTAAGGTTAACTAAATGAAGTTTTTCTTCTGACAGTTTGAATATGATTTTCTGTAGCAAACCCTTAGCTTCGTCTAAGTCAGATAATGTTAGTGTGCTAAATGTTCTGGCTGTGTTGAGTTTTTTCTGTGTGTCCTGATTCTGCTTGGTTTTTAATTCAAGTTTAATTTGAATATCTTTCAATTGTGTGAGCGCTGTCTTTAGATCAGATTTATGAAGGTTTATGGACAAATTCGAGTTTTTGAGGTCCTGCTCCAAAACATCGTTTTGGTGCATCAGCGCGCTAGATTTTGCGTCTAGGTCTTCGTTTATAACAATCAACTCTGAGAGCTTTGAGTTTAGGGTATCTTTTTCTGTAGCTGCCGTGACTAACCGCTCATTTAAAAGCCCAATGCTGTTTTCTAGTTTATTCTTAGTTGTTCTTTCTACCGATAATAATTCACCCAATTCTAGGATCTGGCCCTGTAGTTTGGCTAGATCATCGTCGCGACCAGAGAGTAACTGTGTCAAATAAAATTGTGCCACGATGAATATCATTAATACGAAGATTATAACCATCAATAGGGCTGCTAGTGCATCAACGAAACCAGGCCAAATATTGGTTTCCTGGGTTCTTTTTCGGCGAATTAAGGTCGCCATGTGTTCATGACCCTTCTCATTATTCTGCCTCTTCAGCTAAAACAGCTATAGTTCGGGCCAGAAGTCTAATTTCTTGTCTGATCTCTTCTACGGATTTGTCCCTGCCCAATCGAAGTTCATTGATCAGTTGTGTTAATTGCTTCTCAATATTACGGAGATGTAGGCGGAGTTCCTCTTTGTTTTTATCTGGAGACGGATCGATCGCTTTGGAGAGGTTTGAGTTTAGTTCTATCTGGCTCTCACTAATTTTACTTATAAGTTGAGTTTGAATCTCGTGTTTATCTGCCAACAACAGAAGGGTATCATTTAGTTTAACTAAATGCTGGTTGCCCTCGCGTCGCTCGTCCTCATTTTGAACCATAACCCTTTGCAGACGATCGAGGCTCTCTGCAGTTTGTTCAAAGAGTGCTGCTTGATAAGCGCTAGCAGAAGCGTCGTTATCGCTATTTATACCTATACCAGCGCTTAATTTTGTTATACCGGAAAGCCATTCCTCTAAGTCATTGTAAAACCGGTTTTGTGCTTGTCCAAGTTGTAAGTCTATAAACCCTAGCGCGAGTGATCCAGCTAATCCAAATAATGAGGAGCTAAATGCTGTTGCCATGCCTGATAACGGCGCTTCCAATCCATTTTTCAGATTTGCAAACGCGTTTTCTAAGTTTTCCCCTTTTAAAGATAAATCCCCAATAACGTTACTGACGGCACCTACCGTTCCTAAGAGCCCCCAGAAGGTGCCAAGTAATCCTAGGAAAATTAAAAGTCCAATTAAATATCTTGAGGTATCACGAGATTCAGACAGTCTACTATCGATGCTATCCAGCAAAGAGCTGAGTGAGCTAGCTGATAAACTGATCTTCCCATTGGCTTTGTTCCCCAACATATTCGCCAATGGAGCCAAAAGCCGTGGTTGCGGCTGTCTTGCTAAACGTGCTTCATTTAGCGTTCTGAATGCTGAAATCCAGGCAACTTCAGGTCTCAGAAGCGCTACCTTTCGAACGATAAATATTAATCCAGTTAAAAAGACAGCAAGTATCATTCCATTTAAAGCAACATTTGCTACGAAAGCACTAGCTATTGGGGTTATCAAAAAACTGATAACGACTAGTAGTATTAATACGAAAAATAAAATCCTAAACAGATAGTGGCTTGGATTTGTCACGGCTCGCCTCGCTATTCGCTATCAGAAATACCTTTGACGCAAGTATGCTTGTTTGAACTAGTTAAGTAAAATTATATCAACACGGTCAACTGGGCCCATACTTGTATTGTTACCCAAAGCTTTCACGTTTAGTTTGTTACTGCCGACACCACGTTTAACCAGAAAAGATCTAATTGACAGCGCCCTCATCAGGGACATCCGTCTCGCTTTACTTGCGCTGTTGTCTGATGAATAAGCCGTCAGCTCCAGTCGCTGGTTTTTATTAAGCTTCATAATACGGATGATTTTGTTGAGTTTTAATATTTCCTTTTCTTGGAGTTCCTTGTCTTCAGGGTTAAAGGATATTAATATTTTATTTGAGTTTCGGTTAACTTCTGTCAATTCTTTGTTAGGGACTGCCTTTGAAACGACGCTGTCCTCTTTTTTATATACAAGGCTTGGACTGATTTTTACGTTACCAGATTTTGTCACAGGTGTTGTTTTCAGAGATTGCTTTATGGATTTTGGTTGCAGTCTTACTATCGTCTTTAAATTAGCTCGTTGGCCGACTGATACGACTGGGGCGGGCTCTATAACAGGCTGTTGGGGCGATATATGTCCGCTTTTTATCCCATTATTTTTAATAGATATATTTTTTGCCTCGTCCTGTGATCTCCCCAGAGGCCGTTTATATTTAAGTCTACCGGATCGCAGAAATAGGTCGGGAATAGTTACAGTGTTAGTTATCCGGTTTAAAGTTTCAAAATTTATTTCTACACTTTGGTCGGGCACATTGCCTATGATGACAGTATCTTGTGCTATAGAGGGAGTAACTTGCAGAATTGGCTCTAGGAGGCAAGTTGCACAGAAAAGTATACCAAGGGCGAATGGGTTATTCCTCCACACCATATGAAATCACTCCAGAGAAATAGATCGACTTGTTTATTTTTATCCCAAAACATTCCTCCCTACAACTGAAAGGAAAGTTTTGGGGTAAATTTTTAGAACCTATTCTTTTTTTTCGTCTGTGATAGCCTTTGTTAAGCGTAATAGCCGATGGTGGATTCTGGCATTTGCTGCTAGTATTTCGGTTTTATCAGACATTTTTATGCCACCAGCTAGGTCGGTGATATATCCACCGGCTTCTTTTACAATAATAATACCAGCCGCCATTTCCCAAGGTAATATTTGAGGGTGCCAAAAGCCGTCCAATCGACCGGCAGCTATATATGCTAGATCCAGGGAAGTAGAACCTAAATCTCTAATTGCACCAGATGCGTTTCTAATTTCAGCTATATAATCATTAGGTCCGTCAGCGTTAATGGCTTCTGAGTGGATCTCTGTTGCTATTAAACAATTCACAAGATCTCGACGTTCAGAAATACGTATTCTGCTATCATTCAAAAATGCTCCTAACCCTTTTTCAGCCCAAAACAATTCATCTCTTGTTGGATCATAGATAGCGCCCGCGACCAGCTCCCCTTCCTCCTCTAGACCGATAGATATTGACCAATGTGGTATACCATGTAAAAAATTTGTAATTCCGTTTAGTGGGTCTACAATCCACTTCCTGTTTTTAGGGTCGTTACTCTCAGTAGATTTTGCTTGTTTAACAATAAGTCCATAATCGGGTCTAGCATACGCAAGTTCCTCACTTATCTTTTTCTGTGATGCTGAATTCGCAGTGTTTGCAAAATCTTTGGGACCTTTCCGTGATGCTTGCAGTTGTTCTACCTCTCCAAAATCACGTAAAAGGGATTTCGAGGCTTTATAGCAAGTTCTAGCCATGACGTTGATTATTGCCGTTCGGGTCGCCATAACTTCTCCAATTTATAACTAGTGTTAGGCTAATCTTTAGCTCTTTCAACGTAACTTCCGTCCTCAGGTTTTATCACAACTCTAACACCGGATCCTATATGTGGGGGCACCATAATACGGGCACCATTCTCGAGAATGGCTGGTTTAAAAGACGAAGATGCTGTCTGCCCTTTGACTACGGCATCTGCCTCTACTATTTCCACTACAACCGTGTCCGGTAGAATTACCGATAGTGCCTCGCTCTCAAAACTCTCAATAGTTACGTCCATGCCGTCTTGCAAATAAATTACTTTGTCGCCTAATAGTACGACATTGATAATAGTTTGCTCGTATGTCTCGGAGTCCATAAAAGTGAGCATGTCTCCATCACGAAACAAGAACTGAGCTTTAGTTTGTTCTAATCGGACACGCTCTACTTGCGCATCTGCTCTAAACCGTTCATTGAGTTTGCTTCCATTTCTAATGTCTTTTAATTCAACTTGATTGAAAGCACCTCCCTTTCCAGGTTTGACTGCCTGTGTTTTTACAGCAACCCAAAGTCGACTATTATGCTCTATGATATTACCAACGCGAACAGCATTTCCATTTATCTTCATCTGAACACTCCGTGGGAATAAAAAAACAGACGTGGCGTTTTAACAGGGTGATGACAGCCTGTCCATTAAACTATAGGTCCTTTCTTTTTCGAACTCTTTATGAGTACATACCAAACATCTTATTAAAAGCTTTTACGGCTGCTGCTTCCCCTTCTCGATAGTTCCAAACTCCATCGATTACCGCTAGAAAATCTGTTCCTGATTCTATTAAAGGTTTACAGTTATCAACAGCGATACCGCCAATCGCTACAGATGGCACTGTGGTAGTTTCATTCCACCATTGGATTGTTTTTAAATCTGCGGGGGTAGCGTCAGGTTTTGTTTCAGTTTGGAAAAAAGCCCCAAAAGCAACGTATTCAGCCCCACTTTCTGCCGCCTCTACAGCCAGATGTCTAGAATTTTTACATGTTACCCCTACCGTAAAATCGGGTCCCATAATTGAACGTGCCTCCTTGTAACTTACATCAGCCTGCCCAACATGCACGCCATCACAGCCTGTAACCATCGCTAAGTCAGGCCTATCGTTCATTATCAGTGGAATCTGATAACTGTGACAGATAGGTAAAATTGTTTCTACGGCAAGCTTAATTACATCGTCTTCTGCGTTCTTGAGGCGCAACTGAAGACAGGCAACTGACCCTGCATCCAGAGCATTGTTTAACCGTTCGGAAAACCAATAGAGATCAAATCTTGCTGGAGTTATGAGGTAGAGCTGACATTTTGACTTTTTATCCATCTTTAAGTCATAACCCAAAGCACACAACAACCCAACCCGCTGGAGAAAATTGATTACGCTCGGTTTTTATAGATATTTATTATTTTATCGAGCATAGCTGTGGCTTCATTCCTTGGGCGCTGAAATGTATTCCTGCCTATGATTGATCCTGACGCGCCGCCATCTCTTAGTTGCACAATTTCTGAAAATAATCCATCTAGATCTTTAGCCTCGCCTCCTGAAAACACTACCAATCTCCTGCCATCAAAGGACGATTGGACAACGTGTTTTATACGATCACTAAGGGTATCTATTTTGATCCCATTACTTTCGTAAGCTTTTTTTGCAGCGCCTAATTCGATGTGATTTGTTGGTGGCTTGACTTTAATAATATGAGCACCCGATAGGGCCGCCATATGAGCCGCGTACGCGACGATATCTATTGCAGTCTCGCCTTGCTTGGACAAACCTCCACCACGAGGGTACGACCATAAGACTACCGCTAAGCCAAAAGCCTTTGCCTCTTCAGCAATTTCTTTAAAGTCTGTCATCATATCGAATGCAGCGTCAGATCCTGGGTAAATCGTATATCCAACTGCAGAGCAACCTAGTCGCAAAGCTTCTTGAACAGAACCTGTTATAGCCTGATTGGGTGCATCTTTCTCACGAGACAGACTATTAGAACTATTGAGTTTCATTATAGTAGGTATTTGGCCGGCAAAGCTGTCTGCACTTGCTTCGATCATTCCGAGAGGTGCCGCGTGAGCCGATAGACCCGCGTCTAAAGCCAATTGAAAATGGTAACGTGGATCGTAAGCGTCGGGGTTTGGGGCGAAACTTCTTGCCGGTCCATGCTCAAACCCCTGGTCAACAGGAAGTATGACGATTTTCCCTGTTCCACCCAAGCGGCCTTGCATCAAAATCCTAGCCAAATTGGCTTTTGTTCCTGGAGAGTCGCTTTCATAGTTATTTAGAATACGCTTTACGATTCTGGTTATTTTCATTTTGGTACTCCTTTAGTCCTTCGAAATGTCATTTTACCCATTTCATAATGTTTTTGCTACTACTGCAGCTGTATCAGACATTCGGTTTGAAAAACCCCACTCATTATCATACCAAGATAATACTCTTACAAGGCCGCCTTCTACAACCTGTGTTTGGCCCAGATCGAATGTTGAGCTGTGTGGGTTATGATTGAAGTCGACAGAGACTAAAGGTTCTTCGTTTATGCCAAGGACGCCTTTAAGTGGTCCCTCTTTTGAGGCTACGATTATAGCCTCATTCACTTCAGTAATACTAGTCTGTCTTTTTGGGATAAATTTGAAGTCTATGAGACTTACATTTGACGTTGGTACCCGAATAGCTGTGCCATCTAATTTACCAAGTAGCTCTGGCATTACTAACCCTACTGCTTTGGCCGCACCGGTTGAGGTGGGGATCATTGACGTAGCAGCAGAGCGCGCTCTATGAAAATCGCCATGGAATGTATCTAAGGTTGGCTGATCACTGGTGAAAGCGTGAATTGTTGTCATGTAGCCTGATGTTATTCCTATAGAGTTATTAAGAACATAAGCTACTGGAGCTAGGCAATTCGTAGTACAAGAGGCATTGGAAATCACAGTGTGTTCAGAATTAATTTTATCATGGTTAACGCCATACACAACGGTCAAGTCCGCCCCATTCGCCGGGGCAGATATAATAACTCTCTGTGCACCGGCTTTTATATGCAGGGCAGCTTTTTCGCGATCGGTAAAAATACCAGTGCATTCTAAAACAATATCAACGTTTAAAGCCTTGTGTGGCAATTTGCTGGGATCTCTCTCGGCGGTGACTTTGATTGGGCCCCGACCAAGATCAATTGTATCATCCTTAATAACAATATTCCCTGGAAAGCGGCCGTGATTACTGTCCCATTTCAGTAGATGCGCATTTGCTTCTACTGACCCGAGATCATTTATAGCAACGATACGTAAATCATCTCGATTACTTTCATAAAGAGCGCGTAAAACTAACCGCCCTATACGACCAAATCCGTTAATTGCTACATTGACTGCCATATACTTTTCTCCTGGCTAATATTTTATAAGTTTTACGATTAAGTAGAAGTTTGTTGCTTCACAGACTCAATTATTGCTTCGGTGGTGATCTTGAAATGTTTGTACAAGCTATCGGCTGGTGCAGAGGCACCAAACCCATCCATTCCGATAAACTGGTCATTTTTTCCAAGTATTCTATCCCAGCTTTGTCGAAGACCAGCCTCTACAACAATTAATTTAGATCCCGGCACAATGACCGAGTCTTGATAATGTTGGGATTGGGAACGAAAAAGTTCACAGCTTGGCATTGAAATTACAGCGGTTGCTATACCCTCGTTTTCTAATTGGATTTGAGCCTCGATAGCTAATGAAACTTCTGACCCAGTCGCCACTATCGTGATCGCTCTGGTTAAAGCTTCTGTCTCCCTGAGAATATATCCACCTAACCCAGATAAGTTTGTATTGGAGACCTGCAATCTAACTAAAGGTAAATTTTGTCTGCTCAAAGCAATGACAGATGGCGTGTTTAATGTTGTTAGAGCCAGATGCCAACATTCCATAGTTTCTATCGAATCAGCTGGCCTAAAAACATTCAAATTGGGAATAACCCTGAGGGCCGCTAGGTGCTCAACGGGTTGGTGTGTAGGACCATCTTCCCCCAATCCTATCGAATCGTGGGTCATCACATAAATTGTTCGTAAACCCATAAGAGCCGCTAATCGGATCGATGGACGGCAGTAATCCGTAAAGACTAAGAAGGTTGCACCATATGGTATAATTCCACCATGCAGCGCCATTCCGTTCATCGCTGCGGCCATGGCGTGTTCTCTAACTCCAAAGTGGATATAATTGCCATTTGGATTTTCTTTGTCGAGTATACTGTGTGACGCTGTTTTGGTATTGTTTGATCCGGTGAGGTCTGCCGACCCGCCAAGGAGTTCTGGTAAAACGGGTGTTAGGGCTTCCAGGGTCTTTTGAGACGCTACCCTCGTAGCAACTTTCGGCTGTTCATCTATCAAACGTATCTCGTGAGCCTTCAAGGCCTCTTTTACGGCGCTATTGATTGTCCCAGTTAACGCGTCAGTGAAATCTTTTTTTATGACTTGTTCAGTGTTATTTAGTCGCTTGCTCCATGCATCTTGCAAGTGGGAGTTACGGGCTCCAATATCTCTCCATATTGCTAAAAGATCGGCTGGAATATCAAAAGGTTCGTGGGGCCAGTTTAAAGCATTCCTCACAAGAGCTATTTCTTCTAAACCCAATGGTGCCCCGTGAGAACCAGCTGTTCCTCCCTTATTTGGGGAGCCATATCCAATTTTGGTGCGTGCGGCTAACAGGGATGGCTTTGGCGATGACTTTGCATCTTCAAGCGCATCGGATATCGCGACAGGGTCATGTCCATCGATAGAAACTGTATGCCAGCCATACGCATTAAATCGGGCTAAAGTATCTTCAGAGACTGTTAGATTTGTTGGTCCATCGATCGAGATACCATTATCATCAAAGATCACTATCAGTTTTTCTAATTGATGATGCCCTGCTAGTGATGCTGCCTCGTGGCTGATGCCTTCCATAAGACATCCGTCTCCTGCAATACAATAGGTATGGTGATCGACTAAATTTGAGCCAAAGCGTCCTTGAAGTTTTCGTTCCGCTAGGGCCATGCCCACCGCGTTCGCGAAACCTTGCCCTAGAGGTCCAGTTGTTGTCTCAATTCCCGTGGCTGCACCAAACTCAGGATGCCCGGCCGTTTTTGCGCCAAATTGTCTAAAGTTTTTCAGCTCATCAATAGACATATCGGGATAGCCCGTTAGGTACAGCAACGCGTATAATAGCATTGACCCGTGCCCGGCCGATAATACAAATCGATCTCGGTCAGGCCAATCTGGTTTTTTGGGATCGAATTTGATAAAATTGGAAAATAAAACTGTTGCTACATCCGCCATCCCCATCGGCATTCCTGGGTGACCGGATTTAGCCTGTTCAACTGCATCAATAGCTAAAACACGTATTGCGTTAGCTAGCCTAAAATGTTGATCATTCGTGATATTATTTTTTATATCTGTTTCCACGCTCATTCTTTACCTTGCTACTCCAACGAATTTTATCGATGATCTTGTCGATTTATCTGATAAAGCTCAAATCATCTGATTGAAGTTTTCGTTAATGGGTGTCTCTCTTGGAAAATGCCCTGACCTTTATGCTTTCGTCAACTATCTATTATTCTGAAGCGCCAATGTTCTCTATGATTGTAAGCACGATTTAGCATGTCTGAAGTTTAAATTTATAAAAAACTTCTGACAATACCCACCATTTTTTAAAAGTTCGGAGTAGATCAGATTAATGGAAGGCTGTCTTCAATCAAAGAATTTCTGCCCCCAAGGTTCAAAGAAGGAGAGAAAAGAATGAATCCACTAGTATCTCCTCTAAAGTTTATAGTAATAACTATGCATGGTTGACTGTTGGGTAACATGATAGATATTGTTGCTAATCGTGTTATTCCAAAATGGGGGGTGATCTTATGGGCACTGTAGATAAAGCTTTAGATCATCTCAAACTATCGGTTAATCGACTAGAGGCATCCGTCGCATCCAGTTTATCAAGACAGGGCGAATCGGGTCTGAGGCAAGCGCAAATATTGGAATTGCAGGCCGAATGCAATCGTTTAACTGCGGTCACCCAGCAAGTAGATAAGGGCTTGGAAAAAACAATCGACCGACTAAAATTTGTTTTAGAGGATTAATGTTTGTGGCTCAGGTTGATATAAACGTTAACAGCCAAAATTTTCAGATAGCTTGCGAGGACGGTCAGGAAGATAGACTGTTAGATCTTGCTAAAATAGTTGATCGAAAAGTGGTTGAGTTAGTTGATCAAGTTGGGCAAGTTGGGCAGAACCGACTCCTGGTTATGGCAGCTTTAGTTATAGCTGACGAATTAGCGGATTATCGGGATTTGGCGCAAGAACCCGTTGGAGAAAAGACAGCTGAAGCAGATATTAAAGTGGCGGCTTCAATTGAGGAATTATCTCAAAGAATAGAAAAGATTGCCGATCGGGTGAATGAAGCTCTATAAGGGTGTAGGACGGTCGCTACGTGATTCGACAGGCCGAGTTATCTCTGGGGCTATAAATCATCCTTTGGGAGCTGCCCCTGCCAGGACCGTGGTCTTGGTATAGCGGTGCCCACCTGTATTATCAGGCCACAGAGGATATTCAGTGCCATCGATCTTGGTGGCTTCCGTTCTTTGGTTGTTTTAAAGATGATAAGCAAATGAGTTTTGAAGAGTCGTCGTTTAACGACATCAAATTGAAAAAAAAAATATTGCGGCGTGAGGCGGAATTCAGGCGTCAAAAGTTGGCGCGGAATGCTGGAGAATTTGTTCCTCAACAACTACTGGAAAACTTTTTTAAAACCTGGACCCCACCGTCTTGGGTTGTCATCTCCGCTTTCTGGCCGTTTAGATCGGAATTGGACATCCGCTTATTGATCCACCATCTAAGCGAGAATGGATATTCTATAGCGTTACCAGAAGTAGAAAAGAAATATGAGCCGCTTCTCTTTAGAAAATGGACAAAAGAGGTCAAACTCGTGAAGGATAATTACGGTGTATTATCTCTTCCCAAAAATGCTAAGATTTTGTGCCCGGATTGGCTACTTGTCCCATTATTAGCTTTTGATAAGGCTGGTTTCAGGCTTGGGTACGGCGGTGGTTTTTATGATTTGACATTAGCAAAACTTAGGAAAGAAAAAAAAATATTTGCAATTGGCGTGGCTTATGACGATCAAATCGTTGAAAAGCTGCCACGAGATCAGCATGATAGCAGGTTAGACGCCATTTTAACTGAAAGAAAAGTTTACATTATGGGAGATAGTAAGTAATGCGCGTCCTATTTTTAGGCGATGTTGTAGGCCGTTCGGGACGAACGGCGGTAGTTGAGAAACTTCCTGATTTAAAAAAAACACTACGTCCAGATTTCATTATTGTTAATGGAGAGAATGCCGCAGGTGGGTTTGGAATAACACCATCTATAACGGAAAATTTGTTGAACTCCGGTGTTGATGTCGTTACGACAGGTAATCACGCATGGGATCAGCGGGATATAATAGAATTTATAGACCGAGAGCCAAGGCTTTTGCGGCCAATAAACTATCCTAGTAATTGTCCTGGGAACGGTGTTGGTTTGTTTCACGCAACGAATGGTCGTTTGGTTCTTGTCATTAACGTGATGCTCCGTTTGTTTATGGACCCACTGGACGATCCTTTTTCTGCAGTTGAAGCACTAATAGAAGACTCGCCCTTGGGCTCCGCTGCGGACTTTATTTTTATTGACATGCACGGTGAGGCCACCAGTGAAAAGATGGCGTTTGGACATAATTTTGATGGACGTGTATCTGCTATTATAGGTACTCACACGCATATCCCAACAGCTGATACTATGGTCTTGCCAACAGGTACCGCGTACCAAACTGACGCAGGTATGTGCGGTGATTATGATTCCGTTATTGGTATGAAAAAAGAAACGCCAGTTGACCGTTTCGTGTCAAAAATGCCTGGTCCTAGACTAGATGCTGCCGGTGGCGATGCTACGGTTTGTGGCAGTTTTATAGTAAGTGATGACAGAACGGGGCTAGCGGTAAGTATAGAGCCAGTTCGCTTAGGGGGTCTCCTAAGTCAGGCTCTACCTTCATGTTAAAATACAGTAAATCTTCTATTTCAGATCATTATCATGTCGTGTGGTCAATACATTTTATTTGATTAGCCATAATATCGCCTAATTTGCGTGATTAAAACACAATAAGATAGTAACAGTATCAACACTAGATGTGGTATGATAATGTTTGTGTGCCACAATCTTTGTCGTTCATTAAGCTATACGGAAAAAAATATGGCCGGACATTCACAGTTTAAAAATATTATGCATCGGAAAGGTGCACAAGATAAAAAACGAGCTAAGGTTTTTACTCGCTTGATCAGAGAGTTGACAGTAGCTGTCAAAGCAGGACCCGACCCTGACGCAAACCCGGGACTTCGATCAGCTATAGCCGCCGCCCGTGCAGCAAACATGCCTAAAGACAACATTGAAAGAGTTATAAAAAAAGCCACAGGGGGCGGCGAAGAGACAAATTATGATGAAATTAGGTACGAGGGATATGGACCTGGTGGAGTGGCTATAATAGTTGATGCTTTGACGGATAACCGAAACCGTACGGCGTCAGAAGTTCGCTCGGCTTTTAACAAATTTGGAGGCAATTTAGGCGAGACAAATAGCGTTAGTTTTATGTTTGATCGCGTTGGTTTAATTTCATATCCATTGGATTTAGGAACGAGTGACGAGGTATTTGAGGCTGCTGTAGAAGCTGGCGCTGAAAACGTTACTTCTTCAGAGGGTTTTCATGAATTTAGCTGCTCTCCCGAGGAGTTTAATTTCGTACGAGAGCAACTTGAAGTAAATTTTGGTTCTCCTGAGTCAGCTAACCTTGGATGGAAAGCCCATAACAACATATCGGTGACTGAAGACCAGGCATCTACATTGATTAAACTTTTCGACACTTTGGATGATAACGAGGATGTGCAGTCGGTGTTTGCTAATTTTGAAATAAGTGATGAAATAATGTCGAAACTTGTTGTTTGATGACTTTCGGAAATTCTGATTTCTACGGAAAGAAAAGATTGCTTGGCCTTGATCCAGGGCTCCGTAGGACTGGGTGGGGTGTCATTGATATTAACGGTAGCCATCTGACGCATGTTGAAAATGGGGTTGTTTGTTCGACTGCAGGGCTGGGCATAGCGGAACGCCTAGTGGAATTACACTCAGGCGTTTTAGATTTAGTAAAGAAATTCCAGCCAGATGAGGCGGCTGCCGAAGAAACATTTGTTAATAAGAACCCTGAGTCCACACTTAAACTAGGTTTAGCACGAGGATCTGTGCTTTTAGCTCCAGCTTTATCAGGAATTCCTGTGACGGAATACGCTCCAAACCGTGTTAAAAAATCTGTTGTAGGGACGGGACATGCCAATAAAGACCAGGTGCAAATGATGGTCACTAGGATATTGCCTAAAGCTATTCTTTTCAATGAGGACTCGGCCGATGCTTTAGCTGTTGCAATATGTCATGCGCATTTTGCACAGAGCCGCTTTTTAAATGAAAAAGTTGGAATAAAAAATCATGGAAAACAAAGTCATATCAGCACTCGATCTCGAATGAAAGAACTCATAGACGCTGCGATTTTAAAGGAAGGGAATCGATGATAGCCAAATTATATGGAGTGTTGGACTCAATACTTGATAATGGTGCGATTATAAACGTAGGTGGAGTTGGGTATTTTATATTTGCATCATCGAGAACTTTAATGGAGCTTGGGGCTATTGGTGATCCCGTAGTAGTTCATATAGACACGCATGTCCGAGAGGACCACATCCATCTTTTTGGATTCGTTATTGAGGATGAGCGGGCTTGGTTTCAATTATTGCAGACTGTCCAGGGTGTTGGAGCTAAGGCTGCTCTGGCGATATTATCTGCTTTGTCCACTGATGAGGTGTCTGGTTCAATCTTTGCGCAAGATAAGGCAAGTTTATGCAGGGCTGAAGGCGTTGGTCCTAAGTTGGCGGATAGAATTCTTAACGAATTAAAGGATAAGGCGCCAAAACTGTTAGGCTCTTTAACTCAATCATCGCAACCGCTCCAACCATCAACAGACCCAATGTTTACAGATGCGGTATCCGCGATGATCAACCTAGGGTATAGCCGTTTAGATGCCCATAAGACGGTTACAAATGTGCGGAAAAAAGGTATTGATAATGAGACACTTGATCAAATAATATCAGCGAGCCTGAAGGAGCTTAGCTCGTGAGTGAACCTCAAAATAATACAGCGGACCGGACTGATCGATTAATTGCCGCAGAAAATAGTGAAACTGATAGACAAGATACATCCCTTCGACCATTAAATCTATCCGAATTCATAGGACAGGAGCAACTTCGTGATAATCTCCAGGTCTTTATTAATGCTGCACGAGGACGGCAAGAATCTATGGACCATGTACTTTTCCATGGCCCCCCGGGACTTGGGAAAACGACTTTGGCTCAAATTGTTGCTAGAGAACTGGGTGTGAACTTTAAAATGACGTCTGGTCCCACAATCGCCAAAGCCGGGGACCTTGCCGCTTTACTTACAAACTTACAAGCTAGAGATGTATTGTTTATTGACGAGATTCATCGTCTTAGCCCAGTTGTTGAGGAAGTTCTCTACCCCGCGATGGAGGATTTTCAGCTTGACTTAATTATAGGGGAAGGGCCAGCGGCAAGGTCTTTAAGAATAGATTTAGCCCCCTTTACGCTTGTTGCTGCCACTACCAGGTCAGGGTTAATGACCACACCGCTTCGGGAACGTTTTGGTATCCCAATGCGGCTACAGTTTTATAACAACGATGAACTTTGTAAAATAATAATGCGAGCCGCGAAATTGTTATCTCTAGAAGTGACAAATGACGGGGCAGATGAAATCGCGCGACGTTCCAGAGGTACGCCCAGAGTGGCTGGCAGACTGCTGCGACGAGTACGTGATTTTGCAGGAGTAGCGGGCACACTGAAAATTGACGCTAATGCTGCCGATGCTGCCTTAAATAGGTTGGAAGTAGATGCTCGTGGTTTAGATACGATGGATCGCAGATACTTGCGCTGTATCGCAGATAATTATGGGGGCGGCCCCGTTGGTGCCGAGACGCTAGCTGCAGCATTATCGGAGCAACGTGATGTTATTGAGGAAGTGATTGAACCATACTTGCTTCAACAAGGTTTGATTGGACGAACTCCTAGAGGCCGCGTGCTGTCTTCTTCTTCATACGAATACCTAGGACTGCCTGCTCCTAAACCGTCTAATCAGCTAGATATGTTGAATGCAGGTTCTGGAAGGTCAATGGGTGGCAACCACTTAGATGGATAATCGTGACGTTCGCAATCCTAGTTCCGGTTGCTGGATAAGCAATGTACATAAATTGAGGATCCGAGTTTATTATGACTCAACAGATGCTGGAGGTATCGTTTATCACTCGCAATATTTATCTTTTGCGGAACACGCGAGAACTGAGAGTTTGAGGCTCTGTGGGATTAATCAAATTAATATATTGGAAAATCAAGGAGTTGCCTTTGCTGTGCGCCATTGTGCGATTGACTTTAAGCAGCCGGCACGACTGGATGATTTAATTGAAGTGCAGACTATATTTTGTTCGATGAGCGGAGCAAGAATTCAAGCAAAGCAAACTATTTTTAAAGTACAAAATAATATTTTAGATGTTAACTGGTTAGCGCAATTGAACGTAAATCTGGCGTGTATAAACAATCGTGGAAGAGCTACTCGCTTTCCTGCGCAAGTAAGGCGAGTGATTTTGGATACGATAACAAATACATAAATTGTAAAGGATGTTGAGGCGTATGGAACAGGCCGTAGTAGATAGTGTTCAACTTAGTGGCTCTGTAGAGCTCGATCTTAGTATTATTGGGTTGTTTTTGTCAGCGGATATAATTGTCAAAATTGTTATGATTGGTCTCCTAGGAGTTTCAGTCTGCTCTTGGGCTATTATTATAGATAAATCTCTGAAAATCAGAGGCTTAAGATCGAGTTCCCGTTTATTCGAAGATATGTTTTGGTCGGGTGGCTCATTGGAAGATTTATATGATCAGATTGGTAACATTCCTACTGATCCAATGTCGTCAGTTTTTTCAGAGGCTATGAGAGAATGGCGTCTTTCTAAGAAACGGGGATTGGTATCTAAGGGCGAAGAGGCTCGGGCTAGTCTAAGAGAAAGAGTTCAACAGAAAATGAATCTAACTATTGATAGAGAAATAGAGCAGCTAGAGAAAAATATGTCGTTCTTAGCTTCTGTGGGTTCTACAGCACCATTTGTTGGCTTATTTGGGACGGTTTGGGGTATCATGGATGCATTCCAATCGATTGCTGCTACGAAAACAACAGCTTTATCTGTCGTTGCGCCAGGAATTGCTGAGGCGCTATTTGCAACGGCTCTAGGTTTGGTAGCCGCTATCCCGGCAGTAATAGCGTATAATAAAATTAGCCATGACCTTGATCGATACTCCCAGCGTTTAGAGGGGTTCTCTGCTGAGTTTATTTCCATTCTTTCGAGACAACTCGACGAAGGGGCATAGAAATGGCCATGAATATCCCTAAAAGGGCAAGGAATAGGCGCAGTAAAAGCCAACCCATGAGCGATATCAACGTCACTCCTTTTGTTGATGTGATGTTAGTTCTGTTAGTTGTATTTATGGTTACAGCCCCACTCTTAGTTTTGGGGATCCCAGTGCAACTCCCAAAAGTGGGAAAAGAGTACATAATAGCCGATGATGATACGCCGCTGAATGTTGAGATAGACGAGAGAAAAAGAATTTATGTAAACAAAACTGAAATACTTTTATCATCATTGACTCCACAACTACTACAAATCAAGTCAGCGAATCCAAAAGTTAAAGTTCATTTACGTGGGGATGCGAGACTAAATTATGGTGCCATTGCCGTGGTTGCGGGAGAGATCCGCAATGCCGGAATTCAGGTAATAGCTTTGAGAACTGATTTGGCTAGTTTGAAAAATGAAATAGAGGCTTTCCCTTTAAATATAGCTACGCCAAAATCAGCGAATACTGGAGGGTGATTTTGTATGAGGCTAGGCGTAATCCTCTCTCTTGGTTTGCATATGCTGGTAGTTGCGATGACTTGGTTTGGTCTTCCTCATTTGCGTCGGGATCCACCATTATTGGATGATATTATTTTTGTGAAAATTACAGAAATAGCAGAGGTGACAAACGTACCGCCAGTATCTGAGAGTAAGAAGCCTAAACAAAAGCAAATAGCGAAACCAAAAGTACCGAGAAATAAGCCAAAAGTACCAATTTTGCAAAAAAAACGTACATTAAAAAAAGAACAGATAATTCCTAAGGCAAACAAAAAGTCTCCTGAATCAGTACCAAAACCGAGAAGAAAGAAGGAAGATAGTGTGCTTGCTGAGATTTCAAAACCAAAAAAGAAACCCAGTCAATCTAGAGAGAAATCTCAAGCAAAAAAGAAACTAAAACCCTCAGAAAGGCCTATGAAAAAAAAATTCACGAGCCTATTAAAGGACTTAAAGGAAGAAAAATTAAATCGATCAGACAGTACAAAAAGCTTAGCAGATAGATTAAAAGAGGCTTCACGAAATCGGAATAACCAGTCTTTTAAACCTAAAGAAAAGGTAACTATTGGGGAAATAGATTTAGTCCGACAGCAAATCAGTCAATGTTGGAATATAACTTCTGGTGCTCGCCAGGCTGATGCTTTAAGTGTTGAAATAGAGATGAAAATGAATCCAGATGCCACTGTAAGACAAGCTAGCGTTGTTGACTCTATCAGAATGAATTCTGACCCCTACTATAGGGCAGCTGCAGAAAGTGCCTTGCGAGCTCTTAGCCACCCAGATTGCATCCCTTTAAAACTTCCTTTGGACAAATACTATATGTGGAAATCATTTACATTTAATTTTGATCCAAAGAATATGTTACAGTAACTTTCGGAGTAAAAATAATGTTAAAAATTTATATAATTAGCTGTAGATTCATAAAACTAGGTCTTTTAGCATTATTTTTGTCATTTTCTTTCAGCTTTGAAGCAGCTTTTGCTGAGCTCAGGATAGACGTGACACAGGGACGCGCTGACCCAATGCCGATAGCAATTAATAACTTGTTCGGCATGAATAAGGAATACAGCCAGGTTGGAAAAAATATAGCGGAAGTTATTTCAGCAAATTTAGAGAGAACTGGTTTATTTGCTCCGATAGAACAGAAAGCTTTTATAAAGGAAGTGGCAGGATTAGACACACGCCCAACTTTTACGAACTGGAAAGTGCTTAATGCTCAAGCCATGGTCCATGGTCGTGTCGTCATAAAGGATGACGGGCGGTTGAATGTTCAATTCCGATTATGGGATGTATTCGCAGAGCAGCAGATGGTTGGAAACGCTTATTTTACAACGCCACAAAACTGGCGTCGCATTGCCCACATAATGTCAGACCTGATATATAAAAGAATTACGGGTGAGAACGGCTATTTCGATACCAGGATAGTTTATATTTCAGAGAGTGGTCCAAAGGATAAGCGCCAAAAACGTCTTGCGATAATGGATCAGGATGGAGCTAACCATCGGTTTTTGACTGATGGAACAGATTTGGTTCTTACCCCGAGGTTTTCGCCTACGATGCAGGAAATTACCTATTTGGGATATTATAATAAAAAACCAAGGGTCTATATTTTCAATATTGATACAGGGCAGCAAGAGGTTCTTGGCGATTTTCCAGGAATGACTTTTGCTCCACGGTTTTCTCCCGATGGAGCAAAAGTGATAATGAGCATAGCTAAAAGTGGAGTTACGGATATTTATACTATGGCTTTGGCGGATCGAAGAGTTACTAGATTAACTAATAGCCCTGCGATTGACACTTCACCCACTTATTCCCCTGACGCTAAGCGAGTAGTTTTTAATTCTGACCGAGGCGGATCACAGCAAATTTATGTTATGAATTCGGATGGGACTTCTATTAAAAGGATCAGCTTTGGCGACGGGCGATACGCAACCCCCGTTTGGTCCCCAAGAGGCGATTTAATTGCTTTTACAAAAATGCGTAAAGGCCGCTTTTCTATCGGAGTAATGCGGCCTGACGGTAGTGGAGAACGAATTTTAACAAGTGGTTATTTGGTTGAGGCTCCAACCTGGTCTCCAAATGGTCGTGTGCTAATGTTTTTTAAACAAATGCCTCCTAAAGCAAATGGGAAAAACGGTCCCGTGAGGTTATTTTCTATAGATTTGACAGGTTTCAATGAGCGTGAAATTATAACACCGTTGGATGCTTCTGACCCTGCTTGGTCACCATTAAACAAGTAGAAAACGGAAAAAATATGAATTTTAAACTAATTTCCGACTGTTTTAGGTTTATTTTCAGTGCGTAATCGTATACGTGTCTAGAAATATATTTTTACGATCAGTAATTGTGGTAGCTTTAGTTGTTGTCTTCATAGACTTCACTTGAATTGTTTGAGGGGTTAAATCATGCGACTTAATATTCTAAGCTTAGTTGCTATGTTTTCGTTATTGGCAGCTTGTGCCCAAGATCAGAATATGGCGGATAGTTCCAGCGGAAGTGGAAGTGCAAGCAATAATCAAACGACCTCCAGCAGTAGCGGAAGTTCTTCTGCCGGCGTATCTTATGGGACAGTCCCAGGTTCACAAGAAAACTTTGTATCCGAAGTAGGGGATCGGATCTTCTTTGGCTATGACAAGTCGGATTTGACAATGGATTCTCAAGCCACCTTAGATCGTCAGGCAGCATGGTTGCAAAAATATCCAAGTGTTAGGGTGTCTATAGAAGGGCATTGTGATGAACGCGGTACACGTGAGTACAATCTGGCTTTGGGAGAACGTAGAGCTAGTGCAACTAAAGATTATCTAGTCGCACGTGGCGTGGACGGTGGAAGAATAAGTACGATCAGTTATGGTAAAGAAAAGCCAGTTGCTTTGGGTAATGATAAAAATTCATGGAGCCAGAATAGACGAGGTGTTACAGTAGTTCAATAAGTTACAAATTTTTGGACTAAGGGCGCCATATTGCAATAGTGCAGTTGGCGCCTTATTTTTGACATAAAAGTTCTATTACCTTGAATAATAAAATCTTTAATTGATCAGGCGAACTGTTAAAATGTCCCAAAAATATACATGGGCTGTATTTTCCTTACTTATGCTGTCTTTCACGGTAGAGGCATCCAGCCAGTCCAGTAATGAAATTATAAATAGAATAAATCGATTAGAATCTGAAATGAGCGATTTGAACCGGCATTTATTCTCGAAGAAGGAACTCTCGCAAAAGTCCACTAACCCTGGGACTTTTAAAAAAATTCAAACTACTGTCTCAGGTAAATCAAAAACAAGTCCAAACACCGCGGTTTATAATACAGTCAAACTGCAAAAGCTTGAAACACTTGTGCGCTCTCTTAAGGGAGAGTCCGAGAAACTAAATAATCGTATTGATAAACTTGTGTCGGACCTTGATAGACGTCTAGCTGCGCTAGAAACAGTTTCTGAATCTTTAGATAAAAATTTAAATAGGCAGAAAGATGAAAAAATTAAAGTTGGCGAAAATTACACAAAACCGTCTAAATCAGGGGTTCTTGGATACCTGCCGGGTTCCGTTATTAAGGATCAATTAAAACAATCTGATGCCGAAAAGTTTGCAGCGTCGGTTGGCTCAGTTCCCGCTAAAAATCAATCTAGATTATTGCCCAAAGGGGACCCTAATAAACGTTACAAATTTGCATTTCAATACCTGCGAAAGCGTGAGTACAAACGTGCAGAGCTGGCATTACTGGAGTTCATTGAATTCCATCCTACTGATCCATTAGCTGGAAATGCGATGTACTGGCTTGGGAAATCTTATTATATTAGAGGGTTATATGGTAAAGCTGCAGACACATTTATAACTAGTTATGAAAAATACTCTTCGAATCCAAAGGCGCCAGATAGTCTGCTAAGCCTTGGATTTTCACTAGTGCGTTTGAAACGTTCAGAGGACGCCTGCCTCGCTTTTGGCCAATTGCTAAATGAGTTTTCCAGTCTAACATCATCAACGAAGCAACAGGCTATTGCAGAAATCAAAAGGATTGGATGTAAGGATTGAAGGATGTCGATTGAAGCATCCTTTACCGGTGGTTTGGCAATTCCAGTAAAAAGGAAAGAATTCTCAAAATTTATATCTGCTTGTGGTACCGTCAGCGCCTCAACCCATCTAGCTGTAGGAGTATCAGGTGGGGCGGATAGCATGGCACTTTGCATACTATCAGATCAATGGGGGCGTTTGAATGGTATTTCTGTTACGGCGCTAATTGTTGATCACGGTCTTCGTCAAAATTCTTCATTAGAAGCCATTAAAGTTTCCTCTTGGCTTAAACAACTAAAAATTAACTTTGATATTCTTACAATAAAAAAACCCCAACCAATAACAAGAATACAGGAATTAGCTCGAACTTGGCGTTTTTCTGCTTTTAATCAGTGGTGCCGAGCAAATGGTGCTGATACAGTTTTATTGGGACATACGTTAGAAGATCAAATAGAGACAGTTTTTATGCGTATTCTTGCTAATACAGGCCCCGATGGACTGAGTGGAATTCGAAACTACACTAGGATTGCTGGCTTAAATATAGCTCGCCCTCTTTTATCTGTGACGAAAAAAAGGCTTATAGCTACATGCCATCAATACAATCAGGTCTGGATTGAAGATCCTAGCAATGCGGACGAGAAATTTACGAGAGTTGTTTTACGTAATCTGCAACCTAAAATTAAGGAAGTTGGTCTGTCAAAGAGACACGTAGAGCGGTTCGCCAAAGTAATGGGAAGCATGCGGGATGTGCTTGATAAGATGTGCCATGATTTCGTCAGAGCTTTTGGTGAGGTCTCTACCTCTGGGGTTTTACGATTAGATTCGTTGCGTCTTTCAGAAATACCCCTGGAAATAAGGGGGTTACTGGTGGGGCGAATATTAAAATCTATCGGAGGTGTCACCCGCCCAGTGCGGAAAAAACGTATTGTTAGGCTATGCCAGGATCTAACGGGTAGAAGTGTGTTAAAAACAACATTAGGTGGATGTATAATCCAAAAATCGGAAAATGGTATTATATTTTTTTACAGAGAGTATTTCAAATGTGCGCCACCTATCCTAGCGTTAACAGAGCAAGTAACCCGATGGGATAATAGATTTGAGGTTTTGCGGATGGATGAGACGGATGCGTACATCGAAAAGCTTGGATATCATGGTTGGTTGCAGATCAAGATGGGTAAAAAAGTTTATGGAGATGTTAATTTCCTCTTTAAGATACCTTTTGGTGCGAGATTGTCTTTACCTGTGGTTCGACACCTTGACGGAACGCTGTTGATACCCCATTTTGTAAGTAATATTAATACTGACTTTAATTCGAAGCGTAGTTTGCCGATAGCACAGTTTAAGCCAGATGAAGATTGGTTCTGTGACTTGGTGTTATATGAGAATACAAGAAGAAAATTTACTCTACACCATCGATCTTAGATGGTTCATCGAAAAAACTAGACTAGCCAAAGGGAACGTCGTGTGAACAGGTTTGGTAAGAATATAGCTCTATGGATAGTGATTGGCGTTTTACTGGTGGCGCTGTTTAATCTTTTCCAAAATAATGCATCCCGAGGAAATTACTCCAGCTTAGCTTTTTCTGATTTCCTTGCTGAAGTAGAACAAGGCCGGATAAATGAAGTGACTATCCAAGGGAACACAATAAAAGGATATTTTAATGATGGTCGCGCATTTACAACCTACACGCCAAACGACCCTGGTATAGTTGATAGATTACGTGAAGGTAATGTGCGTATTTCAGCGGCTCCCAAGGAAGAGGGGATGTCTGGTCTCCTAGGAATACTTATTTCATGGTTCCCCATGCTGTTATTTATAGGGGTGTGGATCTTCTTTATGCGACAGATGCAGGGTGGCGGTGGAAAAGCTATGGGGTTTGGTAAAAGTAAGGCCAAGCTTCTAACTGAAAAATTAGGCCGCGTGACGTTCGATGATGTTGCTGGAATAGACGAAGCAAAAACCGAGCTAGAGGAAATAGTTGAATTTCTGAAAGATCCTCAAAAATTCCAGAGATTAGGGGGGAAAATACCTAAGGGTTGCCTGCTAGTGGGACCTCCAGGTACGGGCAAAACGCTTCTTGCGAGAGCGATAGCGGGTGAAGCTAATGTTCCTTTCTTTACAATATCTGGATCTGACTTTGTTGAGATGTTTGTAGGGGTTGGTGCCAGCCGTGTTCGAGATATGTTTGAACAGGGTAAGAAAAATGCACCATGCATCATATTTATTGATGAAATAGATGCTGTTGGTCGGCATAGGGGGGCCGGGCTCGGTGGTGGAAATGATGAACGAGAGCAGACACTGAATCAGTTATTGGTTGAGATGGATGGGTTTGAGGCGAATGAGGGCGTTATTCTTATAGCAGCTACCAATCGTCCTGATGTCTTGGATCCGGCATTATTACGCCCAGGTCGGTTCGATCGTCAGGTAGTCGTGCCAAATCCTGATATTCTGGGAAGAGAACGAATACTAAAGGTTCACATGCGTAAAGTCCCCCTGGCTCCTGATGTGGAGGCTAGAACAATTGCTCGTGGAACTCCGGGGTTCTCCGGCGCGGATTTGGCTAACCTGGTTAATGAAGCGGCGTTGTTGGCGGCGCGTAAAGGTAAACGAGTTGTATTTATGAGCGAGTTTGAAGAGGCCAAGGATAAGGTCATGATGGGCTCAGAGCGTCGATCAATGGTAATGACTGATGAGGAAAAAAAGCTTACGGCTTACCATGAAGCTGGCCATGCGGTAGTGGCTTTGCACTGTGAAGATTCAGATCCAATACACAAAGCAACGATTATTCCCAGGGGGCGGGCTTTAGGGATGGTGATGCGTTTGCCGGAGGGGGACAGAATTTCCTTATCCAAGGCAAAAATATTTGCTGACCTAAGAGTGGCATGTGGTGGGAGAATTGCAGAAGAGATGATTTTTGGTGAAGAGAAAATCACGACCGGGGCATCATCTGATATAAAAATGGTCTCAGATATGTCACGGCGTATGATCACCGAATGGGGTATGAGCGAAAAACTTGGTTTTCTATCTTATGGTGCAGATCAACAGGAGGTTTTTCTCGGCCACTCGGTAACGCAAACTAAGACCAATTCTGACGCTACAGCAAACGCGATTGATGAGGAAACCCGTCGTATTATTGACAATGCTTATAAAGACGCGGCAAACATCTTGCAAAAAAATAAAGACCAATTAGAAACCGTAGCGAGAGGTTTGTTGGAGTATGAGACTCTATCCGGCGTTGAAATAGACTCTTTAATCAGCGGTGGCACTCTGTCAAAAACTAAGCCTGGTGATGACTCTTCAAAGCCCAGTGGAGGCAACCGATCTTCGGTGCCGACAGGTGGCGGGGATAATCAAACTGGGAATGGCTTAGAACCAGATCCGCAACTAGGTGATTAAAGGATAACTTTATGCGTAAAATTATTAAATTAGCCGCGCCTCCGCGCGGCTTTTTTAATTCGAAGACAACCCGCCTTTATTGTAGGCCGGTCGATTTAATTTTCCATGCAAAAGATGACCAGTATAATCTGAATTCTTCCAGCCAATCACTTGTTGGAGGAAATACGTCCTTTAAAGATATTGAGATTATATTACGGGATGAAAGAAATATTTATGCTTTCAGAACATCTATTGAGACGGCGCGAGAATGGGGATTAGCTGAAGGGTGTTCAGAGAAGATCGATAAACTTATGCTTAGTATTGTAAGTCGGCGCACTGGGTTTTTGGGTCTTAGAAATGATAATACTCCGCTTTTAATGGGCGTGGTAAATGCATCGCGAGATAGTTTTTATAAGGGAGCATCTAGTTCGGGGCAGCAATCTGCTATTGCTCGCGCTCATTCTTTGATCGAAGAGGGAGCAGACATTATAGATATTGGAGGGGAGTCAACAAGACCTGGCTCAAGGCCAATAAGTGTCTCGGAAGAAATAGATAGAGTAATAAGGGTAATAGAAAATGTCAGAGGCTTCGGTGTCCCAATTAGTATTGATACTTCTAAATCATCAGTTATGCAGGCCGCTCTCACGGCAGGGGCATCAATTATTAATGATATTTCCGCTCTTACAGGTGACCCTAAAAGTTTAACTATAGCTGTTAAATCACGGGTGCCGGTCATTCTGATGCATATGCGCGGTACCCCTTTGACAATGCAAAAAAAACCCTAAATATGACAATTCATTATTAGATGTATATGATTACCTAAAGTGGCGTGTTTCTCTTTGTATGAAGGCGGGAATTTTACCGGAAAATTTGATTGTGGATCCAGGTATAGGCTTTGGGAAAAATGATGAACAAAATTTACTTATATTAAGACGGATGAGCTTGTTCCATAGTCTAGGTCTTCCAGTTCTTCTGGGTGTATCTCGGAAATCATTGATTGGAGGTTTGAGCGTTGGGGAACCAGCAGATAAAAGACTACCTGGGTCTTTGGCCACCGCACTTTGTGCCGCTGCAGAGGGCATCCAATTCTTGAGAGTACATGACGTAAGTGAGACAAAACAAGCGCTTCGTATTAGGCAAGCCTTAACTGACAGTTTTTAGATGAAAAGATAATTTCAGCATCGATGTAACGGGTCATGTGTGGTACAGGTTAATTTGTATCACATAAATCGGTTATACGTTGGATTTGGTTGTATGATTCGTAAGATTTTTGGAACGGACGGCGTTCGTGGGACGGCCAATCAAGAGCCGATGACAGCTGAGACGGCGTTGAAGATAGCGATGGCTGCGGGGCGGTATTTTGCGCCAGAACCTGGTAAACAAAGGCCCCTAGCCGTGATTGGAAAAGACACACGACTTTCGGGCTATATGCTCGAGCCTGCGATGGTGGCTGGATTTACAGCCATTGGCATGGATGTCATTTTGGTAGGTCCTATGCCAACGCCCGGAGTAGCTATGCTTACGCGATCTTTAAGGGCTGATTTGGGGGTAATGTTGTCAGCGTCCCATAATCCATTTTATGATAATGGGATCAAACTGTTTGGCCCAGATGGATATAAACTTTCAGATGAAATAGAGTTTTGCATTGAAGAGTTAATTAATAGTATTCCCGATGGGAATAGAGCTAGCCCAAATTCACTAGGACGAGCCAAGAGACTTGATGATGCAGCTGGAAGGTATGTGGAGATAGCTAAGGGTACTTTTCCCAAAGGGTTAACCTTAGGTGGGCTTAAAATAGTTGTCGACTGTGCGAATGGCGCCTCTTACAAATTAGCGCCAAAAGTCTTTTTTGAATTAGGTGCGGAAGTAATCCCAATAGGTGTTGAACCAGATGGTTTTAATATAAACGAGCATTGTGGTGCTACTGCTCCCTCAAATATACAAAAGGCTGTTCTTTTAAATAAAGCAGACGTTGGCATTGCATTGGGTGGCGATGCAGACCGTTTAGTTCTTGTTGACGAGTTAGGGAATGTTGTCGATGGAGATCAAATAATGGCCGCAATCGCAACAGCCTGGCAATCGACTGGCCGATTAAAAGGAAATAATATTGTTGGCACTGTTATGTCTAACTTAGGCTTAGAAAAGTACTTAAAAAGTATTGATTTGAATTTATATCGTGCTGATGTTGGAGATCGGTATGTTTTAGAACACATGCAGGCTAGCGGCTCAAATTTGGGAGGAGAACAATCGGGACATATTATTTTGAGTGATTACGCCACTACAGGAGATGGCGTTATTGCGGCATTACAAATGCTGGCGATTGCTGTTCAGGAAAAGAAAACGATCAGCGAGGTTACGGGCTTATTTGACCCGTTACCGCAATACTTAAAAAATATTAAAATAGAAAAAATAAACCCGTTAGATAGTCCTTTGGTAAGCGACGCCATAAAAAGGGGGCAACGACACCTTGGTCACAATGGAAGAGTACTTATTAGAAAATCAGGAACAGAGCCTTTAATTCGGGTAATGGCTGAGGGTGAGGACGAAGATATAGTAAAAAAAATTGTTGATGATATAAGTAAAGAAATTCAAAAAGCCACAGTAAAAAATAGTTAGGTTTAAGCTTAGTGATGGATCCTCAATTATATACTCTTATGACCGGGCGAGTCCTAATTTGTGCGGGGTCCGACTCTGGTGGTGGAGCGGGAATACAAGCAGACATTAAGACAGTTACAGCTTTAGGAGGTTTTGCGAGCACAGCCTTAACGGCTCTGACGGCACAAAATACTACAGGTGTATTTTCAATCCAGGAAGTTCCAATTGATTTTATTGCAGAACAAATGCGGGTGATATTAAGCGACTTAGGCGCGGATTGTATTAAAACTGGCATGCTCCATAATGTTGAGGTGATTGAGACAGTTGCTGAGGTAATAGAGCGGGAAGTACTTAATATATATCTCGTTGTTGATCCAGTTATGGTAGCTAAAGGAGGCCATCGATTGTTAGATGTATCTGCCTTAGATGCCCTCAAATCTCTCATGGTTACAAAGGCTGATCTTTTGACCCCCAATATTCCAGAGGCCCAATTATTAACGGGATTGAATATAAAGGACTTAGATACCATGCGACGCGCGGCGTATAAGATTTTGGAGTTGGGTGCGAAGGCAGTACTTTTAAAGGGTGGGCACTTAGACAGTGAGATTTTAACCGATCTACTTGTAACCAAAAATAGTGAGCAAACATACAGCGGACCGAGACTGAATACAAAACATACGCATGGGACAGGGTTGTACAATGGCGTCAGCTATCGCCACTTGTATAGCTCAGGACTGCCCATTGGAAGAAGCGGTGCAAAGAGCTCGAGACTTTGTGTTCAAGGCTATTCAAACTGCGCCTGGAATTGGGGAATGGTAATGGACCTCTAAATCATGCACATACAGTAATGATTAAAAATGAAAAAACTATGGATAATTCCTCTTCTTATTGATTGGGGTGATTTTCCTGTTATTCGATGGATTCTTTTAGGATAGCTATAAGGATATTATTCTAATGCTGAAAATATTTGAAAAATATTAAGTCAAAAGACTTGGTTTATTTTAAATCAATATTAAAATTTTTATACAAGAACCCATAATAAATATTATTCAATGTGGTGAGTTAAAAGGAAGAGCAATGACAAAAGAATTATTTCGAGAAGATGCATACTTGCAGATTTGTGATGCTGAAGTTTGTCAAGTTACAAGCGAAGGCGTAATTCTTGATCAAACAATATTTTATCCTGAGGGTGGCGGCCAGCCTGGTGATACAGGTAGTATTCTAACGCTAGATGGACGAGAGATGAAGGTTCTGAACACCCTCAAAACGCCTCATGGAATTCTTCATATGATTGAGGGCCAGTTTGATGGAACCTCCATTGGTGACTGTGTGAAAGTTAATATTAATTGGGAACGTCGATTTATGCATATGAAAATGCATACTGCTCTCCACCTTCTTTGCTCCCAAGTTGAGGGTGCTGTAACAGGTGGAGCAATAGGTGCCCAAAAAAGTAGGTTGGATTTTGATATACCTGGCGAAAGACCAGAGAAGGAAGACGTAGAGCAAAGGATAAATGATCTAGTAAAGCTAGATCATTCAATATCCATCTCTTGGATAAGCGATGAAGAATTGAAAAATAACCCTGATCTAATTAGAACAATGTCGGTGAAGCCTCCCATGGGTTCGGGACAGGTGCGGATGATATGTATCGGGGATAACATTGACTTTCAACCATGTGGAGGCACCCATGTAAAGTCAACAGCAGAAATAGGAGTTGTAAGAATTGGCAAAATAGAAAATAAGGGTAGGCAAAATAGACGAATAAATTTAACAATAGATAAGTAATTAACTTACTGTTACCCAATATATTACTAATTTTCCGATCTAGGTTGCTGGGACATAGGTGTTATTTACTGTCTTATTGGTAATGAGTATAATCCTTTAAGGATAATTATGAAAAATCAATTTTCTTTGAATGTTTTAATCGTATAAAATATAAATATTTTTTTGACTTAAATAAAAGGTGGGTTGAATGGGAAAATATCTCGACGATTTATGGAATGATCTTGAGCAAACATGGGACCTTGCTATGAAAGTGAATGATTTACCCGAGACTGATCGTAGTGACCCGAATAAAGCATGGGGAGACTATTTTAAGGGTGATAATTTAGTTGACACCAGCAGGACAGAAACAGAATTAGGTCGTGAGAGCACTGTGAATAGGGTCTTTTGTAAAAATATCTATGGAATTCAATATAATAGCGAAACGAAATACTGGGTGCCCTTCCGTCATGGAGAGGTTGATGCAGTAAAGTTTTCTGAAGATTAATGGATCTGGTTGCTTCGTGTATTTTAACACAAAGTTTTGATGATACTGTCGCACATGAGTGCTTTATGGTGGGTACGAAAAAGCAAGGCTGCTTCAATCGCTTAAAATAATCAGAAAATTACAATCTGAACGGAAGAAAAATCAACTTGGAAAAGAAGTTTCTCCCATATAGCCACCAAGTTATTGACGAAGAAGATATCGAATCGGTAGTGCGTACATTGCGCAGTGGTTGGTTAACTACAGGCCCAACAGTTAAAGAATTCGAAGAAAAATTTGCAGAAGAAGTCAATGCAGATTATGCGATTGCATGTTCTAGTGGTACGGGAGCATTACATTTATTATATGTTGCAAACGGAATTGGGCCAGGGGACTCGGTAATCATACCTTCGATGACTTTTCTGGCGACGGCAAATGCTGTCCGTTATTCTGGTGCTGAAGTTATATTCTCTGATGTTGATCCAGATACTGGCTTAATGAATGCTTCCCATTTCAGAGATGCTGGGATGCGGGCTTCTGATAAAAAGATTAAGGCTGTTTGTGCGGTTCATTTAAATGGCCAATGTGTTGATATGAAGAGTATGTGCCAGGAAGTAGGCGACGTGCTTTTGTTTGAAGATGCTTGCCATTCTTTGGGAGCCTTTATATTTGATGGTTCTGGGAAAAAAGTCAAAGTAGGTGCATGTTCTTTGAGTAACGCAACAATATTCTCTACTCATCCAGTAAAGGCGATTACGACAGGGGAGGGAGGGATAATCACGACAAATGACGAAGGTTTAGCTCGTAAATTGCGACAACTTCGAAGCCATGGGGTGACTAGAAAACAGGATCTCACTGAAATAGATCTAACTGATCTGAATAATAATAGATTTATGGATCCCTGGTATTATGAAATGCGAGACTTAGGGTTCAATTATCGTTTATCAGATATCCACAGTGCACTTGGGATTAGCCAGTTAAAAAAGCTCAAATATTTTATACAGCAGAGAAATTTGTTGAGGGATAGATATGAGCAACATTTGTGCTGTCTTGGGAAATATGTGCGTCCTCTTACGTTAGTTAATAATTGTATTCCGGCTTGGCATCTATCTGTTGCATTAATTGATTTTGAGGAAATTGGTATCTCGCGATCAGAGGTGATCACTCAATTGAGTAATAGAGGTATAGGTGCGCAAGTCCATTACATACCAGTTCACCAACAACCATATTATAAAAATCGTTATGGACCTCTGATACTCCCGGGGGGTATCAACTTATTATTCACGTTGCTTAAGTTTACCGTTATGGCCTGGTATGAATTTAAATGACGTAGATCACGTGATAAAGGCCTTAGTAGAGATTTTGGGCATTAGTTTTGATCGCGAGACACGTATTGCATCAAGGGACAAGTAGTTTACTATAAATTATGGAAACTAAGATGAGTTTTGATAATCACCAGCCTTTTGGCAAATATGTAGATCTTAATGATAAGGCGATATTAGTTACTGGTGGGACGGGTTCGTTTGGGAAAGCCTTTATCAGAACAGTGCTGGAAAAATACAAAATTAGACGCTGTATTGTCTTTTCGCGTGATGAATTAAAGCAGTATGAAATGAGCCAAGAGTTTCCAGCTGGCCCAGGGCTTCCAATTCGTTATTTCATTGGGGACGTTCGTGATGTTGAGCGACTAGAGTTAGCAATGCGGGATGTAGATTATGTTGTCCATGCTGCTGCTTTGAAGCACGTTCAAACTGCAGAGTATAATCCATTCGAATGCGTCAAGACTAATATTCATGGTGCAGAAAATGTTGTTATGGCGGCAATACGAACGGGTGTGAAAAGAGTGATAGCGCTGTCAACAGACAAAGCCTGCAATCCGGTGAACCTTTACGGTGCAACGAAATTGGCCGCCGATAAAATTTTCGTTGCAGGTAATAATCTGTCAGGGTCTGAAGGGCCAATTTTTTCGGTAGTCCGTTATGGTAATGTTATTGGATCTCGAGGTAGCGTAGTTCCATTATTTAAGAAATTGATTGTCGAGGGAGCGGAAGAGCTTCCAATAACAGATTCGCGAATGACTCGATTTTGGATAACTTTGGATCAAGGGGTGACCTTTGTATTGTCATGCCTGAATTCAATGGAGGGTGGTGAGATATTTGTTCCCAAAATACCTTCAATGAAAATAATGGAATTAGCAAAGTGCATGGCGCCTGATTTGGAACATCGGGAAGTTGGTATAAGACCAGGAGAGAAGTTACATGAAGTAATGATTTCGGAGGACGATGCTCGAACAACAGTCGAATTTTACGATCGTTATGCTATTTTAGCACCATTTTTAAATATCCACAGGATTAAGAAAGGGGCCATCGAAGGCAAACCAGTTGTAGCTGGTTTTCGTTATGCCAGTGATACAAATACTGATTGGTTATCACCAAACGAATTTCTACAAATACTATCAATGTAGTCATCCTAAAAAACGTAAATTCAAAAAAATATCTCGCTTAATTTGAAAACGCCGTTGTTGTCGCGTTTAAGCAATCAAGCTATGCCCAACCCTGTTATCATCATTTTTTTTCAGTTGGGCCAATTATGTCACGTATATCAGCTTCCACAGTATCTTTGTTAATAAGTGTAGTGCTTGTTTGGGCCGCAAATGGTCTTTGTTTTACGTTATTAGCTTTGAGAATGAGTATCGAGGGATTCGATACAATGGATATAGGTTTAGTCACGACAGGTTATTTTTTTGGCCTACTTTTAGGAGCTTTATTCTTTGGTAAAATAATTGAACGGGTTGGTCATGTTCGTGCTTTTGCCGCTTTTGCATCTGTATTATCGGCTGGTGTTATAGGTTACGTTTTTTATGTTGATTTAATAATTTGGGGTTGTATTCGAGTTTTACACGGAATGTGCATAGCTGGGTTATTAATGGTTGTAGAAAGTTGGTTAAATGGTTCAGTTTCCAATAAAAGTCGTGGAAGATTATTAGCGCTGTATACCATTATTCAATCCATATCGATGAGCTTAGGGCAACAGTTGTTGAATTTGGAAGAACCAAATAGTTTTATATTGTTTGCTGTTGCGTCCATTTTTTTCTCTCTTGCCTTGTTACCTCTTGTCTTGTCACGGTCCGTAAGTGTAGGGGAAGTAGTGCCATCTCGCCTAAAACTTAGAGAATTAATAAAAATCTCTCCTTTAGGGGTAATGGGAAGCTTGGGAAGTGGCGCTTTGGTTTCAATCTTAATCGGACTTAGTCCTATATACCTAGGAACATTAGGCCTTTCTATTTCCCAAATCGCGCTATTTATGAGCGTAATTATTTTTGGTGGTCTAATAGTTCAATATGTGGTCGGTCGTGCTTCAGATATTTTTGATAGGCGAACGATAATTGCCGTAGCTCTATTTTTTGGTGGTAGCTTGTGTTTGTCTATCAGTTTAGCACCGGGACTTAATTTTTGGACTCTACTGGGGCTTACAACTATATATAGTGGTATAGTGTTTGCGGTGTATCCACTTTCTGTAGCCCATGCCAATGATTATTTAGACGCCGATGACCTAGTTCCAGCTAGTGCCGGATTAATCATGGCGATGGCGATTGGAGCCACGGTTGGTCCGTTGGTTACCACAATGTATATGGAATATTTTGGTGACTCAGGATTCTTTGTTTTCAGTAGCTTCATTTGTTTTATGATCGGCGGGTTTGCAATTTTCAGAATGTCGCGCCGTTCTGCCCCAGATATGGAAGACCAGGGGCCCTATGTGTTGGTCTCTAGAACCACACCCGCGTCTGTTGAGCTTGATCCTCGAACATAATGGTTTTAATTATTCTCATCTCTGATAATCATAGAGATTTTGCACCATAAAATAGCGTTACTACATGTTTTGCTTCCGCAAAAAATAGCCATCGTTCGATTACCGTTCCTATTCCAGCTGATACTAGGGCTAATAGGCTGGATATTAATAGTATGGATCCATTCTGTTCAAATAAAGTTATTACTGCTGCTGCTGTTGGAATAAGAAAGAGTAAGATAATTGTTAGTTTACGTAACCTCTGGGTGTGCTTTCGTGCAACACGAAAACCCATCTCCCTCATAACAAAGTTTTCTGAAGTTGTGGGGCTATCAAGTAGAGTTACTGATTCAGACCCATCCCCTAATCCGGTTGCTGTAGCAGAGGTTGAGGGTGAGGGCCTATCCATCACTTTCCAATATGTCAATTTTACTATTCCACTTAATATTGCCAACGAAAGTACTATCCAAGAAAAATTAATAACAAATGAATCAAAGACTGCAGTAAGGAAAGTAATAATTAGCGCTCCGTCCAAAAGACCTATGAGTATATAAATGACGGGCACGAATAGAGAGTGCCACTGTGGGATAGTTTTAAGAGAGGCATATATTTGCGCAGTACAAAATATAGTGACTAAGCTAAAAACTCCGGCAGCAAGCCCCCAAAACTCCCATGGACCAGGAATAAGATTTGGAAATCCTCCAGCTAACCAAAAAATACTAGCTGGGATAAATGTTATGATAGCAAATACACCTTCGCGGGATAACCATGAAGAACGCCATTGCGACAAAGCTCGCCACGCCCGTTCAGGGTGTCCTAAATGTGCCGTTGAAGATAAGAGTCCTGCCGTAATTAAAATCAAAGCAAGTGTTATAATTGTAAGGTTAAATGACGTTTTTAATGGTAGCCAACCAAATGTAGCAAATAAACCTAAGAGTGCTAGTATTCCATAACCGGCTCCAGAAGCTGTAGTGAAAAAAATTACAGAAAATGCTGGGTGCATAATAGTTTCCTTATCGGGAGAGCACGGCATCAACCCACTTTAATAATGGGTTGTTGATGGCTTCAGCTTGATCAGCATTCTCAGAACTTGCCATATTTAAAATTGATATTTGCTCATGTTTTTCTGATGTTTCATCACGTCGCGGTCTTGGCGGCAAATACTTATTAGTCGGTTTATATCCGAGTTCTGGCAATAAATCATAGCCTTGACGATCTTTTACTAAAACTGAGACTTCAGAATTAGGGTCATTAAAATCACCGAAATGTCTAGCTCCTGCGGGGCATGTAGAGACGCAGGCAGGTATCCGATCAACTTCTTCTAAATTTTCGTTATAAATTTTATCAATGCAGAGGGTACATTTTTTCATGACACCGTCTGTTTGGTCATATTCCCGGGCTCCATATGGACAAGCCCAAGAACATAGTTTGCAGCCTATACAGGTATCGGGATTCACCAAAACTATACCATCTTCTTCACGTTTGTATGAAGCTCCAGTTGGACAAACAGTAACGCAGGCTGGTTCTTCGCAATGGAGGCAAGAACGTGGGAAGTGAACTGTTCTGCTTTGGGAACCTTCGTTAACTTCGTAGGTATGGACTCTATTAAACCAAACTCCCCAGGCACCAGTATCATCGCCATCTTGGGACTCAGTGCCTGAATATGCGTTCCAATCTGTCATTGGAGCCGAATGACCGCCCGAGTTCCACTCTTTACAATTTACAGCGCAGGCGTGGCAGCCAACACAAATATCTAGATCGATAACCAAACCTAGCTTTGAACCATTTGATGGTTCTGGCAAATTTGTCATAACTATTTGTCCTTCCCACCATATCTGGACACGGAGTCTCCTCGGGGCACAGTGGAAAACACCTTCATGGTTTCAAATTGTGGTTCTGATAATTCCCCTGGTTTATCAGCACCTGCTTTTTCAATTTTCACTCGAAGGTCAAACCAAGCTGCTTGTCCTGTGACTGGATCTGAATTTGCGTATCTATAGCCGTCTCCTTTTTCTGGTAATAATTGAGAGATTATATGGTTAAGGAGAAAACCCTTAGTTCCTTCTGGTGCATCTGGTGATAGGTTCCATGCACCACGTCTTTTTCCTATCGCATTCCAGGTCCATACTGTATCCTCATTGACACCCTCCATAAGTTGAACCTGCGCCTTTAACCTCCCCTCCGACGATGAAACATAGACCCAATCATCATCATCTATACCCATTTTTTCGGCCCGCTTTCTGCTCATGTAAAGCTTATTAAAACCATGAATTTGTCGTAGCCAAGCATTTTGAGAGCCCCACGAGTGATACATTGCCATTGGCCTTTGCGTTAACGCATGCATTGGAAACGACTCTGTGTCTGAAATATCTTCCTCGAATGGAGTATAATAAATTGGAAGTGGATCAAAATATGTTTTAATACGTTCGCGATGTTCATCTGGAGGCTGAATCTCTCCGTGACCTTCTGCAGCAAGTCTAAATTTTTGGAGGGGCTCCACATAGAGCTGGAGGATTATTTGATTGGCGGCACCAATTAAACCAAGATCAACAGCTTTTTCCAGATAGGCTTTATTCGAATGCTTAAAATAGCGTTCTGTTGGCTCGAACTCGTGTCTCCAAAAACATCCATTTTTGATATATTGGTCAAGCTGTTTAGGGTTTACCTCACCTTTACCCTCTAAAGATCCATCGACCCCTCGAAAACCAGCTAATGGTCCTATGCCAGGCGCCCGTTCATGATTTACTATATAATCAGGATATCCTCCTGGGTATTTTGGTGTTCCGTCTTTGGTTATAAATGCCGGCAGACCAATGCGGGCTCCGAGATCTATAAGTACATCCTGAAAAGGTCTAACGTCTCGATCCGGTTTTACAACAGGTTGTCTTATTGAATCTGCCACGCCATCTGCATCACTAATAGGGCGGTCCAATAAAGAAATGCAATCCCATCTCTCTAGAATAAGTGGTATCCGGCAGTATTAAGTCAGCGTAGGGCACTGTTTCCGAATAAAACGCATCCGAGTATATAATGTGCGGGATTTTGTATGTGCCCGTAACTTTATCTCTATCTGTCATCATTTTTATGGTGTCAGGAATATTCATTGATGAGTTCCATCCCATATTTGCCATGTACATAAACAGCGTATCAATAGGATAAGGGTCACCTTTCCAGGCATTATTCAGAACCATATGCATAACGCCATGAGCAGATAAGGGAGCTTCCCAAGAGAACGCTTTATCAATTCTTCTCGGCTCACCTGTTGGTCCTACCAAGAGGTCTTCTGGGCCTATTGGGAAACCAAGAGGTGGTCCAGGCATTGGAGTATTGGGAGCTACTTGGCCTATTTTTCCCGCCGGTTTTAATGGTGGCGGTGCTGGTTTTGGAAATGGGGGCTTATAACGGAAGCCCCCGGGAACATCTATGCTTCCGATTAAAATTTGTAAAACATGCAGTGCTCTGCAGGTATGAAAACCATTTGAATGTGCCGAAATTCCTCTCATTGCATGCATCGCTACAGGACGACCGATCATTTTATCATGTTTTCGGCCAGCCCAATCGGTCCACGCGACATCAAGTTCAACAGTTTCTTCAAACGCTACTTTTGCTATTTCGGCAGCTATTCGTTTAATAGTTTTAGCTTCTATACCACACTGTTTCTCGACGGCGTCAGGGCTATATTCGTTTGCCAGATAACGTTCGGCTAATAATTGAAAGGAGGGAACAGCTTTTCTTCCATCTGTTAGCGTAAAGGATCCTGCTATCGCAGGAGAAATATCTGTAACTAAAGCGGGGGCTAAAGTATTAGTCGCTTTATTCCAGCAGAGTGGACTACCATCTTCGTCCCTAGCGAATAAACCATGATCATCCGCACCCTCGTTCTGTATAACTAGCCACGGTGCGTTTGTATATCTAACAAGATAGTCTAGATCAATTTTATTAGCCTTCAAGAGTTCGTGAATAATTGCTAGTATAAATAAACCATCAGTACCAGGTTTGATGCCAACCCATTCATCAGCAATAGCTGAGTATCCGGTTTTTACGGGATTTATCGAAACGAATTTAGCGCCCCTTGTTTTAATCTTACCAAGTCCTGTCTTTATTGGGTTTGAATCGTGATCTTCGGCAACCCCAAACATCATAAAGTATTTAGTGTGCTCCCAGTCAGGTTCACCAAACTCCCAGAAGGAGCCACCAATCGTATAAAGTCCAGCCGCTGCCATATTGACGGAGCAAAAGCCTCCATGGGCGGCATGATTTGGGGTGCCAAACTGACTGGCCCAAAACCCTGTTAACCCCTGGCTCTGATCGCGGCCTGTAAAAAAAGCCAGCTTTCTTGGATCCGTATCTCTAATTTTTGATAACCATTCAGTAGCGAGTTCTAACGCTTCATCCCATTCAATTTCTTTGAATTCGCCCGCTCCCCGTTCTCCTACGCGTTTAAGTGGTTTAGTCAGTCGAGCCGGGGAATAGTGCTGCATAATCCCAGCTGATCCTTTAGCGCATAAAACACCTTTATTAACTGGGTGGTCGCGGTTTCCCTCGATGTACCTAACCTTGTTGTCCTTTAGGTGTACCTTTATCCCACAACGGCAAGCACACATGTAGCAAGTGGTAGTTTTAACTTCATCAGAAATTTTTGGTGATGTATCGATAATATCTTTTACCGTTTCAAACGGGTTTACGCTCATTTTATTCCCCTAGTTCCATTGAATTAATGTGCGTAATGCCGCTTATGCTGTCACATCTTGTGACACAGCGCCCAAACCAATGTTTCTCATACTTACTGTCAGAAGATACAATAACGACATTTGTTGGGTGAGAAAACCTGAAAGATAAAAAAATAAAAGATTTCTGTATCAGATGATTAATTTATTTTTGGACGTATTAGTTCAGCTTAAATTCATACAGTTTTTAAAATAAAATGAGGTATTGCATTAGGTTTCAAAAATCAAATCAATCAGTGTACACTTTTAACTCCTTAAAATATTATCAGAAAGTTGACATTATGCCGGACTATAAAATAGCAGCTATTCCAGGAGATGGAATTGGAACAGAGGTTATTGACGCTGGTCTTAGGGTTTTAAATGCTCTTTTTGAGGGTGATAATGGGTCAAAATTGTCTATAACAATTTTTCCGTGGGGTAGTGATTATTATTTACAACATGGAAACATGATGCCTGATGACGGATTAGAACAATTAAAGAATTTTGATGCAATTTATTTTGGTTCTGCTGGTGATCCGCGTGTCCCAGATCACATATCTTTGTGGGGCTTACGGTTAGCTATTTGCCAGTCATTTGAGCAATATGCAAATGTTAGGCCTTCTCTACTTTTACCGGGTATTAAGGGTCCTTTGCGCGATGTCTCTGCGCATCATATCGATTGGATGATTGTCCGAGAAAATACAGAAGGGGAATATGCAGGGGCTGGAGGAAGAGTTCATACCGGACACCCAAGTGAGGTTGGTTTAGATGTATCAGTATTTACGCGTTCAGGTACAGAACGTGTGCAGAGATTTGCTCTGGATTTGGCGCGGTCTAGACCTGAAAAAAAATTAACATTCGTGACTAAATCGAATGCACAAAGACATGGAATGGTGATGTGGGATGAAATTTTTGATGAAATTTCCACTGAATATTCAGATATAAAAATTGATAGAATGCTGGTAGATGCTATGACGGCTCGAATGGTGCTGGAACCGAATTCACTCGATGTTGTTGTTGCCACTAACCTCCATGCTGATATTCTCAGTGATTTAGCTGCGGCGCTCAGTGGTAGCATGGGTATAGCTCCTACTGCTAATTTGAATCCAGAATTTAAATATCCATCTATGTTTGAACCCATTCATGGATCCGCTTTTGATATTATGGGTAAAGGGATAGCTAACCCTATTGGAGCATTTTGGTCAGCTTCTATGATGCTAGAACATCTTGGTGAAACCGGACCTGCCCAAAGGCTGATGGAGGCTATAAAAAAGCTTACGTTGGATGGTATCTATTTGCCACAGGATCTTGGAGGAAATTCAACTACAGAGCATGTTACTAATGCTATTCTGGGAATTATTAGAGGTGATAATAATATTTAACTTTAATTTATTATCACGCCAAAGCGTTCACCTGTTCAGAGGTAAGGTTTCCTGGTACTATTGTAATTGGAATTCTGATTGTATTGGTGCCCGTTCCTACCAAGTGACTTACCAGAGGTCCGGGGCCGTCGTTACTGGGGCTCGCCGCTAAAACTAGGATGGATATTGTGGGCTCTTCTGCTATTAACGTTATTAATTCCTCTTCTATAGGACCTGCCCGAACATAGATAGCTGGTATTAATCCAGATAACTCGACAACTTCTTTGGCTAATTCGTTCAATCTTGCTTCTGCCGCATCTCTAGCCTCATCTTGCATCAACTCACTAATACCTGCCCAATGGTGGAAACCTGTAGGTTCAATATCCCGGAATAAAGCGACCCGACCACCAGTATTTTTTGCCCTCATACAAGCAAACCGCAACGCAACTAGCATTTCCTCGGAGTCATCAACTACTACTAAGAATACTCTATGCTCGCGAGTGTCCGCATCATACACTTTTTTTATCAAGTCTGTCATTTAAGTGATACCTCTTATACCTTGCGAAAAATTATCGCCGCAATCCATCCTGAAGCCACGGCTATAAAAATAGCCAATATACCATACAAAGCTGAATGTTTATGAGCTAACTCAAAAACTTGCGCTCCTATTCCAACTTTTTCAACAGAAATAGGTTTATTAATAGTATCTACAAGTATTCCTTTCTTGAAGGAATAGATCTGCGCCGTGTAAGTTCCTGTGCTCATATTAGGAGGAAAATGAACTTCTGTTTTGAACAACTGGTTTTGTATAAGATTGATTTTTAATGGCTGTATAATAAATAGACCTAATTCACTTTTTAGACGAAATAGAGCCTGCCTGTAATCATAAAGCGTAGTGCTAGGGGATTTTCTCTCCTCTTCTGGCTTACTAACAGAGAGGTTTTCAATCCCTATCTC